>CP070805.1:0-54363 GCA_020343655.1 Promethearchaeota archaeon
ATATTATTATAAATTTTTTAAATAATTAAATAACTCCATATTTAATTATTCTTTAATTAACTTCTCTTGATTTAATCGGGGCATATCGTATTTCTTTAATTGAATTGTTTTGAAACCCATTAAGAACGGGACTAGTGCAACAGATCCAATTAGAAAACTTAAGAAATAAGGAGCATAAAAATCAAGCATGAATGTTCCAATTAAGGGTCCTATAATCTGTGCAAAACTATCTAATCCCGAGGAATAACCGTTAATTTTACCCTGTTCCATCGGAGATACAGATTGACTAATCTTACTATTCAATGGACCTCGTGTTAACGAGGCAGCAAAACTTATAACCATTGCTAAGATAAAAAACATTAATAAATTAATTGAAAATCCAATAAGCAAGAATGCACCGAGGAAAAATCCTAAACCAAGTTTAATAGCATTGTTTTCGCCGAGCCTTGTAATGGTTGGTTTAAAAAGAGTAAATCTTACAAGGGCTCGAAAAATGCCTGTGATCATTAATAGAATTCCAATTTCAAATGATTCTAATCCAAAAACGATTTTAGCAAAAAAGGATAGTGATGCCATAGCGATCATGAAAGAGGCAGTATGAAAACCCCATAATATCAGATACCACATCGCATTTTTATTTTTTCTTATACTGACAACGATATTTTTCTTTATTTCATGATTTAATTCACGTTTTGCCGTGGGCCAAGTTTCTTTTAAAATAAAAATAGTAATTATCATTGTAAATACAGAAAGTCCCGCTGCAAATAATCCTGGTAATAGTATGCCACCAATACTAAAAAGAGTTCCTCCTAGTCCTGGACCAATGAGAGAAGCTAAAACATGACATACACCGATATTTGCCATCTGAATTCCCCTATCTTTTGGGGGAACAGCATCACCAACTATAGCCTTAGCAATTGGAAAATTACCACCAAAAACACCGTCAACAATACGAGAAATTATCAATAACCAAATAGAATTAGAAAAAGCGAGCATAAGGAATCCAGCAAATGTACCTGCTTGTGAAATTAAAAGTAATGGTTTTCTTCCAAACTTATCACTCAACTTTCCTAAAATTGGACCAAAAACAAATGAAAACATCGCATTTACAGAAAGGACAATACCCATAATAAATATAGGTATATGAAATTGTTCAGCAATAAATGGCGCCATAGGTAAGATCATCGAAAATCCAATAATATCGATAAAGACAGCTATCCATAATGGGGATAAAGTAGGATATTTGAAGATTCTTCGATTATTCAATTTACTTTCAGATGGCATAGTTATTTTTATACCTAATTATCAATTTTATTATTTAATATAGAATCCATTGATTTTAGTTAAAATTTAGTAATTTTATCTCCTAATTTGAAAAACCAAATTAATTATTAACTTAAAAATTTTGTATTTTTTTCTATAAACAAGTAAAATTGCTTTTTAAATCAGAAATACAAATAATTTTTTATAGATTATTCTCAAATATAATATTATGGAAGCTGATAAACAAATAAAAGCAAATAATTTAAGTTTTGAAGAAAAACAAGAAAAAACGGTTGAGCTTCCTGCCTTAGACTTTTTTAAAATAAATTTTATTAGCTTTTTGGTGCCTCTTTACATATGTTTAGGCCTATTCTTATTATTTGAATATGGATTTATTAATTTACTTTCTATACCTCCTATTATTCACTTGTTTATTTTACCGGGTTTTTTCTTATTGCTTTACTACATCTATCTTATTATTTTAATTGAATTTACAGCGTTTTGGGCAAGGAGTTGGAATAAAAAATCACCTCCTAAACAAGGTGTTTTTCAACGAGTACTTGATGATCTAAAGAGCGAGGAAGGAAAAATGATGAAGTATTACCATAAACGCGGGTTTATTATTAAATTTCCAATGTGGTTGACCTCTAAATCTCCTTTCCCATGGTTAGTTAATAGAACACTCCGTAGAATTAGTCATAATAAAATTGGCAAGAATGTTATTTATTCTGACGCCTACGTAGGTTTAGAATTCACCGATATTGGAGATAATACCTTTATCTATCCGTCTAGTGGACTTTCAAGTCATGCGGTAAATTCTATCTTTGGAAAAATCACAATAATTGAAATTAAAATTGGAAAAAATAATACATTATATCCCGGAATAATAATGGGATGTGGCGCTCTCAGTACAGACAATAATGTGATATACCCAAACACTGTTCTACATAAAAGTTGGAGAGGAAAACCAGGAAAATATTATTATCAAGGCAGTCCTGGACGACCAATAGAAGTAAAAGATAAATATTAAATCAAAAAGCAAAATTTTTCATTTAATTGAATATTCAAGGTTTAAATCTGATCTTAATAGTTATGATAATATTTATTAACAATTACGTTAATTATTTTTAAATGGAAGCAAAACTGTAAAAAAAATAATTAGGTGTATCCTTTTATGAATGTACTTAAATGGTATGTTGATGAGAGTAAACCATGGTTTAAATTTTATCAAGAAGGAGTACCGAAACATCCTGAATTCCCGGTAATAAGCTTAGGTGATTGGTTCAATCAAAAAACTGAAGAAAATGCTAAGAACAAAGCAATCTGGTTTTCAAAAACTTTCATGAATTACAGAGTACTTAGAAAATACACAGATTCTCTTGCAACATCTTTAGCAAGGCAAGGAATTAAAAAAGGTGATGTCATTGCTATCTTGCTCCCAAATAGTTTTCAATTTACAATAGCTTATTTCGCTACCGTTAAATTAGGTGCAATAGTTACACCTATAAATCCTACTTATAAACCTTTAGAGATTCTTAATGTGCTAAAACAAGTAAAAGCAAAAGCATTAATTTGTATGGACGCAATGTATGGATTAATCAAACCAATACAAGATAAGCATAAATTTGAATTTGTTATCTCGACTTGTATTGTAGATTTAGCAGCAATTCCACCTGCAATAAAAGAACAATTAATTGCTGATGGAACCATTCCAACTGGAGAAGTTCCAGGTGCTATAAACTTTCTTGATGTATGCCAAAAACGGGGTGAAGTAGATATTCCAGAAGTTGATATTGATCCGGTAAATGATACTGCTGTTTACTTAATGACAGGAGGTACAACAGGTGTTCCTAAACCGGCGATTATAACACATTTCAATTGTATTACAAATGCAAAACAAAATGTAATGTGGATGCCAGATGCGACACACCCAATCGCTTGTATAGGAATATTACCAATGTTTCATGCTTTTGGTATGACAATTGTTCAAAATGTTGTAATAGAAGGTGGAGATTATAATATTCTCTTTCCGAGACCTCCATCTTCTTTGAAAGAGGTTGTAGATACAATATTAGAGGTTGGACCTGAAAAAGGAGTAATTTTACCGGGAGTAGAAAACCTTTTTATAGGTCTCACTCGTTATTTAAAGGAAAATCCTGAACCTCGACTTGAAAAAATGTTTCGTTTATGTGTTAGCGGTGCAGGTCCTCTTCATAAACCAGTAAAAGATGGGTTTGAAGATATTAGCGGGGGTAGACTAGTGGAGGCATATGGACTTACAGAATGTACGACAGCTGTTAGTGCTGGACCTTTTGATGGTACCGATACACCTGGAACAATTGGATTACCGTACCCGGGTGTAGATTGGGCTATTTTTGATGCTGAAGATTTTAGTAAGGGTCCTTTAAAAGGCTTTGGAATAGATTATACTGGGGAGTTATGCGTGTGTGGCCCTCAAGTGATGAAAGGATATTTGAATAACCCGGAAGCTACTGCTGAAACTCTTCGAGAATGGGATGATAGAATTTGGTGTTTAACGGGAGATATTGGTTATATGGATGAGAAAGGACAAATTATTATTCGTGACAGAAAGAAACAAATGATTAAATATAAAGGGTATTCAGTGTTTCCGAAGGAAGTTGAGGAATTGTTGGGAACTCATTCTGACGTTCTGGAAGTTGCTGTTGCAGGTTTACCAGACCCAGAAACTGGTGAAATTGTTAAAGCTTGGGTTCAGTTGAAAGATGCTTCAAAAGGAAATATTAATTCTGAAGATTTGATAACATGGTGTAAAAATAATATAACTCATTACAAATGTCCTAAACAAATTGAAATTATTGATGAAATTCCCAAAAGTATGGTTGGAAAGGTGCAGAGAAGAGCTTTACAAATTAACGACCCGATTTGGAAAGAAAAGTATGGAGATACTTAATAAACTCTATTGCATCTACTATCGGAAAGAAAGTTAATTTAAAGGTATCTGAAGCATTTTTTGTCCAGAAAATTTTACCTGGACATTTCAACAATTTTCAGCAGCTAATATCAGAAATGTTAGGAAATCCTTCTAAGCCTCCCAAAATTTATTAAAGAAATATATAATATTTTTGGGAATCAGTAAATAACGTTATCTCTTTGGGAATTTTCCATGTTTCTGTAAGAATTCTCTATATGAATTAATTTTATCTAAAACAGTTCCTGTTAGTTCAAGACTCTCAAATACTGGCACATTACGATTTAGGAGTTTTAGTTTGAATTTATATCTACTTTTATACTCTTCAAAACCTTCATTTATTTTTAACATAACACAATACATCGGCTTTGTACAAATCCTTTTTGCTTTAGATATATATCTAATAAATTCTTTGTTGAGATCCATATCTTTATAACCCATTTCTTCTAATAATGCTTGAAAGCCTCCAAATCTTTCAGGGTCTTTTATAAAAACAGTTGCAGAGATATTTGGGTCTTTATCTAAAGCCAAGATGGTACGGTAATAGATATTAGGTTGGATACCCGCCCCACCAAGATCAAGGGGGTTTATGACGTTTGTATTTACATCTGGTAAAAACCTTTTCATTTTATTAATAGTCTTCTCTGTTAAATTGGGTATTTTTAAGTTATATTTTTCAAGAATATCAATAGCTTCAATAGTAGAGCCTCCACCTATCCCAATTACTCCTACATCTCGAGTATTTGGTAAACGAGTTAAATTAAAAGCTGAAGCTAATGCTGCTAGTTCATTAGAGTTATTTACTATACAACTGCCTGTCTGCTTACCCACTGCAGTCCAAATTTCATTCTTCCCTGCAAGACCCCCAGTATGAGATAATATGGCTTTTTTAGTAGCTTCACCATAACCTGCTCTCCAAAGTATTACTGGCTTTCTATTGAGATTACAATTCTTCACAATTTTCATAAAATCTCTCCCTTGTTCTATAGATCTTAGGTTTTCAATGTACAAACCGATAATTTTAGTATAATCATCATATAGAAAGTATTCTAAAAATTCTGCTGGCGATAAATCTAAAGCATTCCCGATTGATATAAATTTTGAGATGTAAAGTCCATAAGAAACAGATAATTGAGCTAAATTTTGGGTAATACCACCAGATTGAAAAACTCCACTAAAATTTCCTGCTTTTTTAGGCTGTTCATATGCATTATAAAGGCCTCCTCTTGGATTATAGACTCCTATACAATTAGGCCCAATAATTCTAATATTATATTGATGAGCAATATCTAAAAGTTCTTTCTCTAGGTTCTCGTTTCCTACTTCTCGAAATCCCGATGCAAAAACAGTGACAAAAGGGACACCTTTTTGACCTATTTCTTCCATTAGTTTAGGACACAATCGAGCTGGAACAGCTAAGATCACATAGTCTATTGGCTCAGAAATCTCGAGAATCGAGCTATATATTTTATACCCATATAAATCTTTGCCATTTAATCGTGGATTAAACAAATATATAGGACCTCTAAACCTATTTTTCATACATCGAAGAAAAAAGCTTCCACTACCGGGATCGTGGCTCACACCAATTATCCCAATAGCCTTAGGAAAGAATAATTTATCGAAATTAATTTCATCTGAATTACTCATAGCAGACATAAGAATATCCTCGAAAAATAGATTAAAATATTAATAAGCAAAATTAATCTCGACTAAAATATTTTATTAAAGATATAAATAAATTGATTTTGGTTAATATTAATCAGAAAAAATTAAAGAGATTAAATTAATAAACCAAAGATTTGTTAGTTTAGAACTTTTTTTGCTTTCGAAATACTATTAACAATTATAGCATCAACAGCCATATCAATGAATCTTTTCATAGTCCTCATTGTATTAAGAGTGTAAACAAATACTTTTAAATCATGTTTATGAGAATAATGTATGAAATTCTTATCTACATTTTGATATCGAGTAACAATAATTGGAAATTCTAAAGCAATTATATCTTGGATCATTTTTTTCCTTTTATCCCATTCAGGGATATATTCCTCATTAAATGGTACAAGCGCAGCCAAATGTAACTTGGGTTCAATTTTCCTGATTTCTAATAATTCCTCTATATGAAATGATTGAATTATTGTATAATCTATTATATCTTCATCTCTTAATAGTTGTACTACTTTACCTGCAATTCCCTTAGCTTTCAATTCACAAAGGAAATTGATTTTTCCTTTAGCAAGATTTATTACTTCCTTTAATTCTGGAATAGGCTCCCCTTCTCCAACGTCTAAATTTTTTAATTCTTCTAATGTCATATTTTCTATGAAGCCCTCATTTCCTATCCTTCTAAGAATATCAATATCATGTATTACTACAAGTGCGTCATCTTGAGATGCATGCACATCGAATTCTATGTAATCAGCTCCTAATTCAATTGCCTTTTTGAAACCTTTTAAAGTATTTTCGGGAGCTGAATCAAATGCCCCTCTATGACCAATTATTAATATTTGATTATTATATTCATTCAAACTAATATCACATAAAAAATTTTAGTTGTTTAATCTATTTAATACCTCCTTAACCCTTGAAATGTTATTAGTTATAATACCATCAACCCCTATCTTAACTAAACTTAAAATTTGCTGCTGAGAATCAACTGTCCAAGGGAAAACCATGAGGTTTCTATTGTGAGCTTTTTTCACAAATTTATTATTTACAAGCAAATATAAAGGATCAATCGCATAAAATTGATTTTGGGTTGCATCCTTTAGCATAGTTCTTCTTGAGAACCAACTCAAAATCCAACCAGTTCGTGTAGGATTTAAAGATGCTAATCTTAACCCAGGTTCTAATTTTTGAATTTTTAAAAGTTCGTTGTGTTTGAATGAACTAATTATTGTAGAGTCAATTAAGTTAGCATCTCGGAAAATATCTACTACTTTTTTAGCAACTCCTTTTGATTTTATCTCGCAATTTAATCCTATTTTTCCTTTCGTATGGTCAATTAATTCATTCAAAGTGGGGATTTTTTCTCCTTGCCCACAGTCTAATTGCTTAAGTTGTTTTAGCGTCATTTTCTCAACAACGCCTGAATAACCTGTTGTTCTAAAAGTATTAGCATCATGAATTATAACAATTTCCCCATCTTTAGATTGCCGCACGTCAAATTCAATAAAATCTGCTTTTAATTCTATTGCTTTCTTAAATGCTTTTAAAGTATTTTCAGGTGCTATATTGCTAGCCCCTCTATGAGCAAATATTAACAATTTTTCTTTGGTATTCCCCAATTAATTTGTATGGTTAATATTAAATTTATATTAATTATTTCTTTTTTGGATTTTTTTCATTTTTACGGGAGAATTTAATAGAATGAGTGTTTGCTTAAATGACTATTTGATCACAAATTCTATGGATTTTCTTCAAAATTTCTTTTATGTGATCATCTAGTTTATGCAAAATTTATTAACAGTAAAACTAGAGGTTTATATATCTGTGATACAGTAACAATTAATTGATATATCCGTTAAATTTATAAGGCTATAATATTTTTACTACATCTGAAAAAGTAATTTTACATAGGAAATAACCTAATAAACCAACAAGTTTAAATATTTAAAATTATCAAAAAAATAAAACAACACCAAACAAAGAAATGATGAAATTCTGTAGTAATTGTGAAAATATCTTAATCCCAAAGAATGGAAAACTATACTGTAAAGCATGTGAAGAAGAATTTGACTTAGATACTTCAAAAACAGAGGATTATAAGATAAAAAAATCAATCAAACACGATGAAAAAGAAAGTGCCCCGATAGTAGTTAAAGAAGGGTTAAAAAGCGAAAGAATTTCTGCTCAAGATCGAAAAGCTTTTGAGGAATTCTTCGGAAGTGCTGAATCAGATAATTTTTAAAATTCCTTATAAAGGATATATATTTAGTCCACTTGTTCTTCTTTGATTTTATTCTTTGAACTTTTCAGAGTTCAAATTTTTAAAGTTTTAAATTGTTTAAGAAGTAATTAAATTATAATTAGAAAAAAAATTCAAAATATAAATAACAAATAATTATAAATATTGATTTATATGTCAGAAGAAAGAAAGACCCGATTACATGGTTTCGCAAGCATTTTATCCAAACAAGTAGAACCTTTAAATGAAATGGAAGCATTTAAGAAAAAATTTAAAGATATTGAAGTGAAAGTTCTCTTAAATGCAAAGGATGGAAAATGGGCGGGAATGCTGATAATAGATAAAGGTAAAATATATGTAGAAGGAATTAAGAATACACCAAAAGAAAACCTAAAAAAGAAAAATGCAGGGTGGGATGGTTTTTTAGAAACTACAACCAATATATTTTTGCAGCTTTTTGGCAGTGATGAATTGTCTACAGGTAAAGTTATCAAAAAGATCCTAGCACGTAAGATAAAAATTAGAGGAATTAAACATGTATTAATTTTACTTAAGTTATTCGATTTATAAGTTAAGTTTGAATACATTCGCTAAGGATACCATTCTCTCTCTTAACTTATCATCATTTTTTTCATCTTTTAATGATTTAAGTATTACCTTTTTGTCGTCTTCGGATATTCGGTTTTGGAATAATTCAAGGAATTCTCTTAAGAATATTACCCTTTTATGTGGATCTTTTTGGATTTTATTGATATAACCTTCAATTATATAATCAAAAGAGGATTTCTCTGTTTTCTCAGTTGAAATAATTTTATCTTCAGTCCCTCTAAGTTCTTGTAATAAAGAATTATTATTAATTATATCCCGAGTGATTTCTTTTAGCATATCATTTCTCGATAATATCGATAAATCTGAAATATACTCTTCCATTTCCAAATTTTTCGTTTCAATTGCTTTTATCATCTCGAGAATTTTTTCCTTATTTCCTCTTTCCATGATATTAATAGTTTTGTCTAAATTTTTAAATTTAACTGAAAATAATTATTAAATAGAAATGCTCGCGTTTATGCAAGAAAAAGTAAGAAAATTCCAAGAATTTATAAATTATAAATTTAAAAATGAACAACTTCTTGTCCAAAGCTTAACAACTCCCAGTTTATCAAATGAAATAGGAGTAACTAGCTATGAATTTTTAGAAACACTTGGAGATGCAGTAATTAAAATAATATTTATTTTAAAGCTGTATCGAATTGGGATAACAGACTCTGGAGAAATAACAAAAATTAAAGCAACTTTAGAAAGTGATAAGGCTCTAAAAAATTTAGCAAAGAAAATCAATTTAGAAAAATTTATCTTCACAACCGAGAGTCAAAGAGTAAAAGGTACTCGGATTCTAGCAGATGTGTTTGAAGCAATTTGCGGAGCTTTATTTCTTGATTCTAATTGTGATTTAAATCTAGTTGAACAAATAATTATTGATCCCTTTTATGAAAATTTGGATAATATTATTCAAGACTCAATCATATCGAGTAAAAATGTGCTATTAGAGTTTTTACAAGAAAAATTCAAAACTAATATTATCATTAAACTTGAATATCAAAAAAGTGGAAAATTTGAACACGAACCAATCTGGGTTGCAAGAAATCCAAGGATTTTAGAAAAAGATAGTGAAAAAGAATTAATAAAAATACCAAGGAACTTAAAATCGGATAAATTTAGCAACAAAAAAGATGCAGATAAGAATCTTTATGCAAAAATTCTAAAACATTTAAAAAATAAAGAAAAATAATATGGGCTTATTTTAATCTCTTTTAATCTGTAATTTTTTTATGATTCGATAAAGGATATCAAATCTTCTAATAAATTAGAACCTTAATTTTTAAAAGATTTATAGCATTTTCATATAAGTACCAGATTGATAATCTGAAAAAGTTTATTTTACCATTATGATATTATTTGTTAGAAAGAAGGAAAAATTAGAATAAAGGGAATTTCAAATGTCTGAATCACCAATAATTGAAAAAACTCCATTAATGGAACAATATGAGGAAGAAACAGGAAATCTCGCAATTTGGAAAGGTGAGCTTTCCAAAAAATTTAAAAAATGGAAAAAAAAGAAAGAAGTAGAAGATATTAAGCAAATAAAAGCAGATATCCTTTCTCAATCTCGTATAGAAAAAAAGAAGATGAAAAAAGACTTTAAAGAGGATAAAGTTGCTGGTAAGGACTACGAACACTTAATAGTAGTTGAAAATTTACATAAGACATATCTTCTTGGGACAACAGCAGTCGCAGCACTTCGTGGTGTTGATTTAACAATAGATAATGGCGATTTCATTGACATTATGGGTCCGTCAGGTTCTGGGAAGACAACACTCTTGAACTTGATAGGCGGATTGGATACACCAACCCGAGGAAAAATCTTTTTAGAGGGTAGAAACATCTCAATGCTTACTGATAACGATTTGGCGGAGATAAGGCGAGAAAGAATCGGATTCGTATTCCAGTTTTATAATTTGCTTCCCCAGATGACTGCCTTAGAAAATATTATGGTACCCTTACATTTTTCAGGGAAATTGAGTCGTCGAGGTAAAAGGAAAAAAGCAATGGATCTTCTGAGATTAGTAGGGTTAGATGAAAGAGCACATCACACACCATCAGAATTGAGTGGAGGTGAACAGCAGAGAGTTGCTATAGCAAGAGCTTTCTCTAATGATCCTGCGATTTGTGTATTAGATGAGCCAACAGGTGATTTAGATTCAAAAACTGGGGTTATGGTTTTAAACCTTCTTAGAGATTTAAATAAAAGGGGTGCAACTTTCGTCGCAGTAAGCCATGATGCTGCTGTTTCTGAATTTGCAACAAGAGTTTTTCATATGAGAGATGGAAAGCTTACTCATGAAGGAAAAATAGGTGGTCTAAAAGAAACTGAGATTATGCAACTTAAAAGAAAACAAGAAACAGAAATAAATAAAGAGAAGTGTAAGAGCAAGATTTTCCAATATCTTTATGCGAATCAAGGTAAAATGGAAATTCCTATAAATGATATAAAAAATAGTATTCCAAATTCTATAGTTATTAACTTACCAGAACACTTTAATGATATATTGCAGGAATTAATCGAAGAAAACAATTTTTTTGGGAGAATTGAAGGAGAGTTATTAATTTTAAATTAAAATTTCTTTAAAAAAGGGTAAATCAAAATCTATATTATTTAGAGTCAAATGACACACATCAAGCTAATCTTTAAATACGCGTTTCTAGATTTAAGAAAACAAAAGATTAGAACTATATTGGCTATTATAGGAATGCTGATTTCTATAGGGCTTCTTACTGTAGTCTTATTTTTATCAGATTCTATTGCTATAGGTTACGTAGACTATTTATCTATAGATTCTGGAAATCAAGATGCGGTAATCTCCGTTAGGCATTATAATGAAGAACCTAGTAATAGATCATCTTATTTTGAATACAATCCAATAATTAACAAAATTAAGAATAACTCTAATGCAGTAGAATATTTTATTCCAAGAATGGAAATACAGGGAACTGTTAAAAATAATTTAACAAATGAAGATGAATGGATTACAATTTCAGCAATAAACTTTACTCTAGAAAACACTATAAATTTTGGGAATTTTATATCTCCAATTTCTAATAACCCTCTTGATCTAGACGAATTACCTTTAGATTATTGTGCAATTTATTATGGATTTAATGATATTGTTAAATATTCTGAAAATGATACTATTGAAATCAAAATGCAACTGACACATGGAGATACAACGTTGTACAGGACAAAAAATCTAACGATAGATAAAATTTTTGATTTTAACTTAAAATGGCCAGCAGAATATCGTACTAAGAATATGATTATAGTTGATATTAATACACTTTATCATTATTTTGGATTTGGGGAATTTGAAGGAAGATGTAGTGATTTGATATTAACTTTAATAGACAGTAGTCAACTCTATGATATTAGGAATTTTGAGAGTTCAAAAATTATTGTGAAGAATATTATTACCGATATTCAAATAGCAATAGGAATTAATGAATACAATATAGATTTACCCAAATTACGTACTTTAGGATTTGCTGAATTTTTAAGCGTATTTATTGTCATAGTTTTTGTTTTTGTATCAATTGTGGCTATGATGATTTCTGGGGTGCTTATTAACGGGATCTTAAAAACATCTGTAGAAGAACGAATTAGAGAATTTGGAATATTTCGAACTTTAGGGGCTAATAAAAGATATAATTTAGCTATAGTATTAATGCAAGGATTTTTATTATGCAATTTTGGGGCTATTTCAGGAATTGTCACAGCATTTCTTCTTTCTAATTTTGTTATAATCCCTTTTGCAAATACAGTAGTTGCACAGAGTATGTTAGGTTTTGGTAGGATACCTTTCTCTTTTTCTTGGACGTCAATATTTATATCATATGTTATGGGTCTTGGTGTTGGAATAATAGTTAGTATCTCTCCTGCTTATAAAGTGATGCGTCTTCAATTAATTGAATCAATTCACCCTTATCGCCATGAAGATACATTATATCGTTTACAAAAAAAGGCTACAGTTAATTATAAACTAATTTTAATTGGAATCATCCTCGCATTTAATGGAGGATTTGTTTTTTATGTGATTCCAAGAATTATGGTTGGATTTGATATGGCTTTATTTGCGGGAACTTTGATAGCAATATTGCTAATATTTAATATTGGTTTAACGCTTGCAGGATTGGGATTAATACCTGTGATATTAAGGTTGGTTATTGAACTATTTCGACCATTAGCAAGAAGACTACATAATGTTATTAAGATTTTCGTTTTTCGATATCAGCGAAGAAATTCGAGTTCTATAATGATTTTTGCTTTATCGTTCTCATTTGTTATCTTTACTTCATCCCTTATTAACACTTTATCGGCCCAAATAGGTGCTATGACTAAATTAAGGTTTGGATCAGATTTAATGATTGAAACTACTGGATGGGAAGAACCTGAAGATATATTTGGAGGTATGTTTGGAGGGGGTGGGTTTGGCCCTATGACTAGCAAGGGAGATTCTACAAATCCTAATTTACATTCATTAAAAATCCAGAATTTAGATACTTCGATTAACCCAAATAGAATCCTTACTACTGAATTTGAAGAAGAATTGTTGACTATAGAGGGTATTGAGAAAGTCTCGTCTGTCTTAGCAAAGCCTTATCAGTTAACTCAAATTTATGCTGAAGAAAATAAAGAGTTTGTAGCAGAAATTGGTGATTATACAGGATTAACAACCCAAGAAGTAACATTAATTGCTATAGATGAAGAATACCTTTTTACTGTGAAAAGTGAATATATTGAAATGACTTCGGGAAATATAGAAAGTGCTTTTAACAATCTTTTTCACAATAATCAAACATATACTTGTATCATTTCTGAAGCAATTTCAATAAATATGGCTTTATTAATCGGGGATACTATTCGAATTGTTATCCAAAGGGGAGATGAATTGGAAATTTATCCTTTTTTAATAGTTGGAACAGCTAAAAGCATGCCAGGATTTTCTCAAGAGTTTGGAGCATCACCTATGAGTGCATCTAGAGGCGGGGTGTTGATATCTCAAGCAATATATATTGAAATTATGGACATTCCTCCAGTACCTTATTTAGATAGGATTTTTATTAAACTTAGAGAAAATAAACTATCAGAAGCTCTACATATTGAGGAAATTATTGATGAAACCTATCAAACAGACTATAATTTTAATTTGATTAATCTTGCAAGGCGGGTAGCGCAACAAGAGTCAGCATTTTATGTATTGGATATTCTTTTTACCCTTATAGCTCTTACTACAGTATTCATCTGTGTCTTTGGATTGCTATCTTCGTCATATTCGACGATTATTGAAAGGAAAAAAGAAATTGGTATTGTTAGAACCTTAGGTTTAAGAGGCAAAGAAATTAATCGTTTATTTATACTTGAATCATTAATAATAATGTTTAGTAGTGGAACAATAGGAATTGTTGTAGGTTGGTTAACAGCCTGGCTAGTAACATCGAATTTGATGGGTACACTTGTGGGGATGCCAAACGTGCTCTACGTACCCTGGTTCAATATTCTACTGATTTATGCGGTTTCTGTTATAATGATCTTTCTTGGAATGAAAATATTGTTAAGAAAAGCCAGAAAGAAGAAAATTGTTGAAATTTATAGAGAGACAATTTAGGGGGATTAAAAATGTTGAAAAAAAATAGGATATTAATGATTCTGATTCTGATAATATTTCTTGCACCCCTAACTGTAAGTCTAAATATTAACAAAAAAAGGAATTATTTTGAATTGAATAACATAATAGACATGAATGAGAATAATTTAAAACTATCTGATATTGCGGGATCAGATCTTTATGCTGAAAGTATTAATGCATACGTAGCAGGTAATAAATCTATAATAAAACAATCTCTTTTCACAAATGACACGAATATCCTTTCTCAATTCGATTCTAATGATCCTGCTTTCTATAAGTGTAATATAATTATAAGTGCTTCAAATGGAATTAATCCAGATATCTTCCCAACCATATTAACAGAAAGTGAAATTCCTTCGCAGTTTACTATGGGATTCAACAATTTTGTAGGATTTCTTTATTATGATAAAGAGTTAAGTGCTGATGACGCAGAATTAAGAGCAGAAAGAGCACTTGAGATAATTAAAAGAAAATTTTTGATAGATCTTATAATGGTTAATGTATCAGAACCGAATTTCTTTCCTTTTGTTGGTTTTTGCCCTAATTGGGAGTGCTTTCTTAGTGAACTTACAAATAATTTTCCAATGGATGGATATTGGCAAGCATTAGATTTTAATCGCCTAACTAATCAAATATATATAGAAAATCATCATATTTCCTCAACTTTCATGCTCCTGAATTCATTAGATTTTTTTGAAGATAATTTTGATATATCAACAGATCAAGTAAATTTCAACACAGAATCTTTAGATTTATCGTTCTTAGAAAACCTGGAATTAGAAAACCTTATCGATCAATTGGATTTAGCATTAGAGAATTATGGAGATTTATTTAATGCTACAATTTCAGAAGAAGAATTAGAACAATTTATTGAAATCTTTAGTTCACTAACACTTACGAATGATTCACATTATACAAGTATATCAATCCAATATGAAGGCTTAGATGCAGGAGTACAAAGAATTAGTAAAAACCAATATAAATTCAATTTATGGGATGCATTAGGATATGAAGGAGAAGCCTTAGGGCCAAGTGAAAAAATATATATTGCATTATCAGGTGCTTTCATGAGCGAGATAAATATAAATTTATTATGCACAGACGTTATTGATGCCACTCCTTTAAATTTTGAACTCTATGATTATCTTTTAGAACAAATAGGTTTACTTCTTTATCTAGCAGGGATTGACTTTAATGTTCAAGAATTAGAAGATTATTCATTTGAATTATTTTGGGTTAATGATGGAGGAATTAAACGATCTTATGTTAAACCTGTTAATCTACACGATTCAACTGATATCATTAATATGTTACAACAATTCGGATTTCAAGGCTTTTCATTTATTCCAACAGGAATTGTAAATCCTCTACAACAATTTTCAGTTACCTATAATATTTCTAATTCAGAACCCAACTTATTACTCAAAAAAGAATTAATTGGAGAAAATGCGTCATATGGAGCATTTCAAAACTTCTCTTACTATATTTCAGCAAAAAATGTTGGAAATATAACAGCTTGGGGTGTGCCTACTCCAATTCCAATAGAACTTGATATTTTTTTCCAATATATAGCTCGACCACTTTTCTGGGAAAACCTTAAAAATGAGATGTGGGATGTCATACAAGGTGAGTATCCGAATCAATATGATTCAATAGAAGATTTTTTCAATTTTGATGAAGACCCTCGAATTTTCTATTTTGATTCATTTGGAACAAGTATTTTTGATACTTTCTATCCTAATTTTCTTAACATTACAAATTTATGGCCCTATAATAAAGATGTTGAGAGAATTCTCGATATAGTATACAATCAAAGTTCAGGATATTTTAGACTTCCTCTTAACACTGTTAAAGAATATTTTACAAACGAGTATAGCATTTGGAATGATGATAATTGGAGGTTAAATCCTGGAGAGATTATCTCTTACCAAATAGATAATGTCTCGATTTCAAATTTAGATAATTTTACTTCTTTTTATAGAAATAATTTCTCAATTGAAACATCTCCAGAAACCCCTGAAATTATTTCAGGGACATCTCTTACTGGAACAATCCCAGAAATGGCATTATCAAATGATAACGAAAATTGGATAATTGGTTCTGTTGATAAATTCTTGGAAGAAAGGATTGAGATCAATTTTATTTTCAAGAACGATACAAAGATTGATTTTATTAATAATACGTTAGAAAGGGTTTCTATCATAATAAATCTCACCGCTCCAGACAATTTAGAAGCCTTAAATTTTGAAATTTTTAATTTTACAACAGAAGAATTTCGAGATATGAGTCCATATTTAGATTCGGTCATAAATAATACTTGGACATTCTCATTTATCAATAACAATGAAAGTCTAGATTGGCTTTTTTATCCATTAGATAATGAAAACTATACAAATCTTTTTAAAATCTTTAGTTCTAATTCAGAAAAGTTTAATATTTCTATTAATAATCTAGACATTGAGTTTTATACAAGGGATATTAACTTTAATGAAGATCCAGGATCTAGAGTTGTATATAGTTCTTCAACGGGATATATTCAATTTGAAAGGCGATCTAATTCAATTCCTCTTAGTACTTATAATGCTGCATCAATAATAGTCACCTCACATTTAACTAACTATAGTTCAAAACCGGGAGATATAAATACATATATCATTACTTGTAAAAATATTGGTTCTAATATTGCCAAAAATGTAACCGTTTCCTTATTAATCCCTGGTATAATTGATAACGTTAATAATTTCACGCTTCAAAATAGTAATTTAACATATTACTTACCTGAATTAGCTCCTTCTGAAGAAATAATATTAAATTTTACATTTTATATACCAAATTCGATTTCAATTAGTGAACTTTCAATTTTTTATAATAATCCTGAAAATATTGAAGGAGGTAATTCTTCTAGAATAAATAGTTTAACTAATGAAGTTTATATTTCTGCACCTGTAGATTATAAAAGGATATTTCCATTCCTTAGAATTATGGAAATTATTTATTATAACAATGAATCAAATTCATGGAATAATACTCCTGCGATAGGAGATACTTTTAATCTTACAGTAAATATTAAGAATATGGGTCCAAATGGATTTGAAATACCAGATCTCAATATCTCAATGAATGATCAATATGGTGATTTAAAGAGAGTAAATAATAATACACTATATTTTAGCAATATCACTTATAATAAAATAAGTTCTTTTAATATTACCTTAAAAAAGATGGGTTGGAAAGGCTATTATTATCCTCCAATAAATTACCTGGAGAGCTCAGAAAGTAGAACAATACAAATTTCTAATTCTTCATTTAAGATATTAGGGGTAATTAATTTTTCCATAAGTAAATCTGTGGATAAAGATCAAATAGAGATCGGAGATGTTATATTTGTTAACATCACAGTTAAAAATACAGGAACAATAAGTATTGAAAATATTAAGCTTAATGACATAATCAGTTATTCTCAATTGGATTTCTTTTTAATAGAGGGAAAATTAGTTAATTCAATTAATTCCCTAAATCCAGGTGAAAAAGTCAGTTTTAATTATACAATTAAAGGGATAAGGCAAATCCTTATAAGTTTAAAACCTGCAAGTATTAGATATTATTATCTCCATGAACTAGAAGCAACATCTAACATTGTTACCATAAAAATAATAACACCAAAATTTAGACAATTTTATTTTATAGCTTTACCATTATTAGCATCTTTCACAATTTTAATAATATATATTTGGCAAATTAAAAAATATAAGAAGAAAAGAAGGGAATTCCAAAGATCTGAGATATTTATTTTTGAATTAAGCTCAAGAGAAACAATACTTAAGATAGAACACACTTTAAGAGATAGATTAAACATTTTAGCCAATAAATCTAAAGAAAAAACCATTAATTTTGATTCAGCTGACCCAATAGATAAATCAATGACTAGTAATGAATAGAGGGGATTTGAAATTAGAAAAAAACAATTACGCTTCATTTATATGATTATAATTCTGGTACTTTCATTTTCTAGTTTATTTCTTAATAATTCAGAATTAAAAGGATTCTCAAGTGAAATTTTGTTAGACAATCAAAATGAAACTAATCCCAAAGCATCTAGTAGTTATAATGAAAATATTATCATTTTTTTCAATAGATCATCATATAATAATACAATAAAAAATACGTTTATATCATATGGAGGCACAATTAAAGCAGAATGGAATAATAAATTCAATTCTATATCTGGCTTTGCTGGAGTTATGCCAAATGAAACAAATATAATTTTATTCCAACAAGATTTTCCGGATGCAAACATTGAAAATGATGAAGTTTTAGAGGCTCAAATGAATTATGCTTCTCTTCAATCTGGCGCTATTAATTCTACGTGGTATTTAAATGGGCTAAAAGGTAACACTAATTCTTCTATAGCTGTATTTGATACAGGAGTTAATCCTAATCATGATTTTTTTCCAAATGGATATAATCCTATAGATTTTAGCAGTGATATTATAGGTTGGGAAAATTTTGTTGATACGCAGCCTATATCTGACGATAATGGCCATGGTACTTTAATATCTTCGATTATTTCTGGAACTGGAAAAGATCCTTATGACTCGATTAGTCCCTCGATAATAAATATTCAAGGAAATTATTCTCATACAGAATTATTTGATGAATATTCTCTTTCAAAAAACTATACATTAAAAATATTTTCTTTTAATGCTTCAAAAGCAGATACGAATATTTCAATTAATTCAATATGGGATTGGGAAGTTGGTGGAATAGATGGATTCTGGTTTGAATTGTATCAAAACAATACTTTAGTTAAATCTTCTTATAATACCACTCGTAATATTTATTATAATATAAATCATACATTTAACCAGGATGCATTGGGAGTTTATGATATATATATTACATATCATAAGACGCTTCTAAGTAAACCTGTTTTTTCATTCAATACAACAGTATCTTATTTCCCCGAATTTTATATTGAAAATAGAAATCATTTTACAGGGATAGCAAATGCTACCAAAATCGTTGCTTATAAGATTTTGAATCAATCAGGAAAAGGTTATGCATCTGATTTAATTTCAGCATTCGCAAGCGTTATCCACAATAGGAGTAAATATCATATTGTTAGTGTTTGCTTGAGTGTTGGTACTTTAGGAGAAAATGTGGTGGCTATAAATGCTGTTATAGACGAAGTAATCAAAAATGGGATAATGGTGGTAATTGCTGCAGGTAATAAGGGTGTTGAAGTTTATGATTCATTAAATAAATTAGCTGAAAATAAAAATGCTATTGTAGTTGGAGCAATTAATGATAAAGATCAGGTTACATCCTACAGCAGTATGGGTAAAGAACTTGGAACAATTATCAAACCGGATATTGTTGCTCCTGGTGGTAGTAAATTGCCAAGTCATCGTTCAATAATTGGTGCTGATAGCGAGTTCGATAAATCAACAGCCGCTTATGGCACCTCAATTGCAACTGCCATTATTTCTGCTGCTATCAATATTCTAATTGAAGCAGGATGGAGTAACTGGAATGAATGGAATAATCTAAATTATACAGAATGGATCAAGCATATTAAAGCATATTTATTAATGACAGCTTCAGAAACTAATCTCAAAAGAGAGGATGATCCCTCTACTTTAGATGATGAGAGTATATATTCACCATCTTTATCTGATGCCCCATTAACATATGGTTTAAAAGATATTCATGAAGGATATGGAAGATTAAACATTGAAGCTGCTATTGATGCTTTAATAGAGTCAATTGAGGTTAATAATTCTGTAAATGGAAATTTAATTAGTTCTCAAGAAAACCCTCTTGGACCACATGTGTTTGCTCGTCAAATCAAGTTAAATAAGGATATTCAATATGTATTTAATTTATCAGTTGCAGATCCAGAT
Source organism: Promethearchaeota archaeon (assembly GCA_020343655.1). Taxonomy (GTDB): domain Archaea; phylum Asgardarchaeota; class Lokiarchaeia; order Sigyniarchaeales; family SOKP01; genus Loki-b32. The sequence goes on from CP070805.1 coordinate 20,266, forward strand.
TCAGATTTTGATATGTTTTTATTCTCAAATAAGTCAAATCAGTATGGAGAACCAATTTTATTAGAATCTTCTAGAAAATTGTATGGAGATTATAATTATTTCTATTATACTCCTAAGCAGAATCAAACTAACTGTGTGATTATAGTAAAAGCAATTAATGGCACAAGTGATTTTACTTTGAATATATCAACAGTTAAAAATAATTTTAAACCAGAATTAAGAGTTCCAGAAGTAAATTATCCCCCTCCTAACTTAGGAGTCTCAAAAAATACAACGATCATGAGTTATCAAGAATACTGGGGCTACGAACCAAAGAAGAACTACAGTATTGATAGTTATAGATTTTATATTGAGTATTATGATAATGATACATCTAATGTTCCCCCACAAGAAGTTCTTGTTTCCATTATAGAAGAATCTATAAATATTACATTAACTCAATTTTATACTCAATTTTACGCTCCTGATAATAATTACACTGATGGTGCTTTATTTATTAGTGACTACATACAATTTTCTAAACCTGGTATTTATAACTATTTTTTTATAGCTAGTGACGGAAAATATAAAACTCGATTTCCGACTACTGGACAATTTAATATTACAATTGAATTTCCAACTGATAGCATTCAATTCCCCTATCATCATAGTTTTAATGAAGGAATCGGTAATTGGAGTTATACTGGTACTGGTTGGGGTTTACTTAATCAATCTAATATTAACGATAATAGATCTAAATTATATGAAAATTCATGGAATTCATTATATTTTGGTACAGATCATGATTATCCATTATATTACACATATCAACCTATTAGTTTAGCTGAAGATCCATTTCCAAATGGCTCTTTAATTAGTCCCTTATTCAATTTAACAAGTCTTAATGAAAATACTACACACCCTTACGCAAAATTTGGATTTAGGGTAAGTATTAATGCAGGCGACTTTCTTTATTTACAATTAAATCTAAATTGGTCTGGTTGGGTTACTTTAAGCACATATACTAATATAGAACAAGAATGGTTTTTAGAGGAAATTAATTTGACTCAATATATAGGGTATTTTATACAATTTAGGTTTGAAACTTATCTGGATAATTCTTCTGATCCAATAAATTATAAAGGATTTATTTTAGATTATTTTGCAATTGAGAACTATACTAATGAGAATCCGCCATTAATTGAATTTAATTTAAATAGCGATATTTCATCAACGCAAGGTTCAAAATACCAAAAGTTTTCTTTTTCATGTGAATATTATGATTCTGATAATAATTATCCTGAATTCGTCTATTTAGAGATGGAGAATTACAATTATACTATGTATAATATTTTTGGTGATTGGAATGCTAGCTCGAATATAATAGGAAATAGGGGGATTAAATTTACTAGATCTCTACTATTGGAAGAAATTTCCAATCAATCATTCAGATTTCATGTTTCAGATGGAAAATATATAAATACTACTCAATGGTATAATGGAGATAACTCGCTTTTTGAATTTATAAATCCAGATCCTTTGCAATTTAATGTTTATAAGGAAAATAAATTCATTGGATATGATTTCTCAAATGCTAACTTATCGGATTATTATGTCACAGGCACTCCAGCACCAAAAGAAACAACAGCTTGGTTTAGAGGAGATAATTCTTGGCATCCAATAATCCGATATGGAAAACCTCTTCTTTATGGAGGGAGAGGTCAAAGTTATGGAAGTGATCAACAAGGATATGGACTAAATTGGGATATAAACCTAATAACTCTCCCCTTACATCTAGGAAGTCAATATCATATTTATTTTGAATTCGATTATGAAATTAGGTTACAAAATGAATATTATGAACCTGAGGATCAGTTAGATAGATGCATTATATCAGTATCAAAAGATTTTGGCAAAACTTGGATAGTACTTGAGGAATTTACATACGAAAGTGATAATCTTACGGGAAGTAAAAAATATGATATTTCTCAGTATTCAAATGAAGATATAATGATAATGTTCACTTTACATTCAAATGATTATGTTCCTTTAGGGTCATTAGGACACGGTTGGTTGTTATCTAATATATATATAGGTTATGATAAATCTACAGATTTTATAGCTCCTGAAATAAATATACTAAATCCTGAACCTAATAGCACTGTTAATTCAATAATTATGATCAATGCAAATATAACTGATAACGTTGAATTAGATGAGTCGAGAATTTATATACTTCTTAATAATAAGAGTGTTGATTTACATAAACTCACATTTAATAATACTACAAATATTTTAGATTTTAGTTGGAATACTGCTCAGTATGATGATGGAATGTATGAAATTAGAATAATAGCTTATGACGAAGAAGGGAATAAAGCAGAGTCAGTTATATTTGTTACAGTAAATAATATGAGATGGTGGCAAATATGGGGTCCATATATTATAATAATCATTATTGCAGTAATAGCAGGAATTATAATATATTTTATTTCTGAAAAGAGAAGAAAAATATGGATTGATAAAATTAGAACCACTCGCATAGAAAAAATGAAGCTTAAAGATTTTGATAAAGATCAAGCAATAAAACGGATAGAATTAATCAAACATGAAGAAGAATTAAAAAGAGCTTTAACGTTATATTGTAAATCTTGTAGATCCTGGTTTTTCTCTTCGAAATTTGATATAATCTGTCCTGTCTGTGAGCATGATCAAATTTACACAACATATATTTGTTCAAACTGTGGAAAATTTTATCTTAAGGATGAACCGAGAGAGAATTATTATTGTAAAAATAAAACTTGTGAAGGTGTAAGGTTAATAAGAAGGGAAAAGGAAGATATAAAAGAACTTTTAGCTAAAGAGGGAAAAGTTCTGAGGGAGTTTAAGAGTAAGAAAGATAAATTTAGCATTTTAGATATTTAAAAGAATAATTCAGAATTTATAAGAGAAGAGTATGGACATAAGGAATTTTTTATATAAAATAAGAAAACGGATAAATCTGCAATTTTTCAAGCATTCTTGGCTTGATCTCAAACGAGATAAAGCAAAAGCCATCTTTGGAATATCTGGTATAGCAATTTCACTATTTTTATTAACAACTATTGGAATGCTGAATGATACAGTGAATTATAATTACCTATTATATGTTACATCGACAACCGGGAAGAGCGATATTATGATTACGCGTACAATCCAAACAGACCTAACATTCAACCCTTTTTATGACGAGAATATTATCAATAACGAATTGAAGGATATAGAAGGTGTTGAAGAATTATTTCCGCGTATTATGATGTTAGTTGAAACATCTTCAGATAAACAAAACACGAGCGCGTTTCTAGAATTATATGGTCTTGACTTTATAAAAGAAGCTACAAATGGCAATATGGGAGATTTAATCATAGTAGATGACGAGGGAAGAGAAACTTATGAGATTTATAATCGCGAACCAAACAATGGTGAATGTGTTATATTATGGAACGTTGCAGAGATTCTTAATGTGACTAGGGGAGATATTATACATATAGAATATCAAACTTATGAATTAAATTTAACAATCGTTGAAATTTGTGTTCAAGAGCTTAAGTTCATGCAATTTGAAAATAGTTTGATTCTAGTAAATTTACAACAATCACAAACATTTTTACAACGAGAAGATCAAATAAACTTTATTGTAGGAACTATCGAAAATCCTAAATCTGTTTATGATGCTAGTGATTTAACGAGAACAACCAGGACGCTTCGAATGATCGGTGCAAGGATACAAGAAAGGTTGGATATTAATGAATTTACTGTTAGTTTGCCAAAATTAGAGGAACTTGAGGAAGGTGAATTTTTATTAATGATGGTGACAATAATGTTCTGGTTTATTACAATTCTTTCCACACTTATAACGGGTATTTTAATAAACAGCATCTTATCTACGTCTGTTGAAGAGAGAATAAGAGAATTTGGTGTTGTTCGAGTAGTTGGGAGTAAAAAGGCATACTGTATTAAGATGGTTTTATTTGAAGGATTGATGTTAGGGCTGATTGGATCGATTATTGGCATGATATTGGGGTTTACAATGATGCAACCAATTGCACAATTTTTATTTCCTCTATATCAGTTTCAATTTGAGTTTACAGAAGTAGAATGGATTATTCAACCAGATACACTTATATTGACGTTTTCAATAGGAACTTTTGTATCCTTAGCAATAGCTTTATTACCTGCTCTTAAAACAGCGAAGATAGATATTATTAAATCAATTACACCATTTCAAACTAAGGAAGAAGGTTGGGAAATTAAAAAAGAAGGGAGTATGAATGTTAAAAGTTTTCTCGCAGGTATTGCGATTGCTATGATTGGAATGATAGTCTTTGTCTTAATGCCAAACATTTTTGTTACAGGTGATTTTATGCTAACATCAGCACTCTTCATTGGATTGCTTGCTGCTATTGTAATCGGATTAGTTTTTGCATCAATAGGAATCATTCCATTAATTCAAAAAATATTTTTAGGCATCGTTTCACCTGCTATAAAAAAATATAGTAGGATAATAAATATTTCGCTCCGACGATATAGAAGACGTAACACGAGCACTGTGATTATGTTTGCTATTAGTTTTTCATTCATATTCTTTCTTACAAGTGTAACTGAAATGGAATCAGAAAACATGGATCTAAATTTAAGATTCCAATATGGGTCAGATTTAGTTTTAATGAATCAAGAATTATATAATCCAGAAAATGCTCTAACTCTTGAAATGGTTGAAGAATTAGAGAGACTCTCAGGAGTAGATAAATTAGCAATTTCTCTTCACAATACATTTGATCTTCAGGCCACTTTAGCAACAATTTTTGAAATAAGTGAAGGACAAGTAGGCATTGGTAGTGGATCCGCTGAACAAATGATGACTATGTTTCAATTTTTTGGAGAGGAAGACGATTTAAAGGTGAAGACAACTGCAGGAGATATGATGGATTTTGATGTTGTAGAAGCAGGTTTTATAGGGATAAATGAAGATTTTGTCGATTTGATTGATCAAAATTTGTTAATTTGGTCGAGTGATGGTAGTAGCACAGATTATTCTTTTAATGAATTATTTGTCCACAATGATACTTGTATTATTGCTAAATCCATAGCAGATTATATAGGAGTTAGAGAAGTAGGGGAATATATTCGTATAACATTTTATGATCCCGAAGATTATAAAGATGAGCCATTGGGTCCTGGAAATGTTACATTATTTCGCGTAGTAGGAATTTCAGGAGGGATTCCTGGATTTTTTAACTTTCGAAGCAATGAAATGTCTGCAAATGGTGGAGGTATAATGGTCTCATTAGAAAATTACATGCGCTTGATGAAAATTGAAAATCCTGGAGAGCCTAACATGATAGTTGATAAAATGTTTATAAACCTAGTTGATAAAACCGAAGAAAACATCAAAGAGACTAAAGATGATATTCTTACAATGTACCAGGAAAAAAATATTATTATAGATGATGCAATTTCTAAAATTAACTTTTTCAAGACGATGACGGAAAGGCAATCTTTCCTCATGGAACTAATACTAACATTTACGGTGATCATCAGTATTTTTGGTCTTGTTAGTAGTATGTATGCGGTTGTTTTAGAGAGAAAATTTGAAATTGGGATACTTAGATCTATGGGTATGAAAACTAGAAATGTCAGAAATATGTTTTTAATCGAAAGTATGATAACATTGCTTTCTGCGGGTGTCATGGGAACGATTATTGGTACTTTCACGGGGTATTTACTTGAAAGCACAATGGCTCTTATGAGCGAGATGCCTATAATATTTTCTATTCCAATGGACACCTTATTAAGAGTATTTATATTATCAATCGCTTTTGCATTTCTAGGAACCTATGCGATTCTAATTAAATATTTTTACAAGAAGAGTATTATGGATATATTCAGACAAACATTTTAATAATGTGAGCTTGAATTTAAGATCATAAATTTCAAAAAAAGCATTTAAAAATTAATAAAGGCTATTCAAAATGGAAACTGGAAAAATTACAAGTTTAGTGGCAGGAATACTAACTATTCTCGCTACGTATGTTTTTTCTTGGTATACGATGAATATACCACCAAATATACCACTAACATTTTATTCCAATGGTCTAGGGATAATAACTAATCTTCCAAATATGTTTACAAATGCTGAAGCTCTTGGAATTATATTGGGTATTCCTGGATTTGCAATTTACATTATTGCTAGTTTTCTTATCTATTTTTTAGCTTCTGGAGTAATACAAATAACTGGTATAAAAAGCCGAGCAGCTGTAATTGTAGGTTCTGTTATGCCAATTGGTATAGGTATAGCACTGCTATTTACTAGTGGCGATATACTCAATAGAGAATTATGGATAAGTGGTGTTTTTGGTACTAATCACCCACTAGGAATATTTCCACTGCAAATATTACCTAATAATATAGTGGATATTGGAGGATATTTATTATTAGCTGGTGGGGGTCTAGGTATAATTAGTGCTTTTTTGCCTCGAGATTAAAAAGAATTACTTTACCTTTTTTTTAATTATCAGAAAAATTAATACCTATAAATATTAATTTTCTAACAATAAACTATTCTAATAGGTATTTTCTCTTAGAAACTTTATTAATTTTCTCCAAGCTTGGCCCCTATGAGAAATTTTATTTTTTTCCTCTGTTGTCAGTTCCGCAAATGTCTTATTTGGTATAACATTGGGAAGAAAAATCGGATCAAATCCAAAACCACCTGAACCTCTTAAAGTTTTTGATACTTTTCCATAAATAGTTCCTTCAAAAAATAAATTTTTATCAAGAGGTTTAAAATAAAGTGCAATTACTGAAGTGAAATGAGCTCTTGTCTCATCAAAATTATCTATCAATCTCAATATTCCTTTATTACCGATGGTTTTCATGACATATGAAGAATATACTCCTGGAAAACCATCAAGAGGTGTATCAACAAAAAATCCAGCATCTTCTATGAAATAAGAACCATCTATTTGTCCTTTTATACTTTCTAATTTGTATAATGCCACTTCCTTAATAGACCTTGCTTGAATTTCGACTGTTGTAGTATTTTTCTGTTTTAAAATATATTTAAGATTTTCTTTTCTGAAGAGATTTAATATTTCGTTATATTTATGAACATTTCCACTTATAAAATAGAGAATATTTTGATCTTTACTCATAATTACTATAATAGCTTAAGGTTTATTTAGATATTCGAGATCAATAAAGAATGAATCATATGTAATACTCAACATTCCAAAAGTTTATTTTGTATATTTCTTTATTAATTTTATATTAAATCTTATTAGAGCAGCACTATAAAAGGAAGAGAGTAAAAATGGCTCGGATGCATTCTAGAAAGCGTGGAAAATCTGGTAGTAGGCGCCCTGCTAGATTGGAAAAACCAGTATGGGTAGAACTCTCACCAGAAGAGGTTGAAAACGAAGTTGTCAAATTAGCAAGAAGAGGACATTCAAAATCTATGATAGGCACAATTATGAGAGATTCCCGAGGTGTACCATTAGTTAAAGTAGTCGCTGGTAAAAAAGTTAGTCAAATCCTCAAAGAAAATGATATCGAAGCACCCTTGCCAGAGGAACTAGCTAACTTGGTAAAAAAAGCTTTAAATATAAGAAAGCATCTCGAAACAAATCATAAAGATCTTGAAGCTAGAAAAGGATTGAATAGATGTGAGAGTAAAGTATATCGCTTAATAAAATACTATAAAAAGAAGAAAATACTAGCACCTGATTTTAAGTATGATCCAGAGAAAATTAGGACATTAGTAGCCCGATAAATGGAGGATTTAAAGTGAGTTCAAGAGCAAAAAAACGCAAACCTAAATTAAAGAAGGTAACTTTCCGAGATAAAAATTGGTACAAAATTTTAGCACCGCGCATTTTTAAAAACAAAGAAATTGGGGAAGTAATTGGAACAGAAAATAACATAATCGGGAGAATTGTAGAAACTTTAATGTATGATTTTACTGGAGAATACAAAGACATTAGTCTAAAATTAAATTTCAAAATTGTTGAAGTTAATGAAGAGGCAAAGAAGTGCAATACGTTATTTCAAGGTCATAGTTACACAAATGATTATATAAGGTCATTGGTAAATAGAGGAAGTACAAAAATCCAAACAATACTTAATCTTACAACTAAAGATAAATATACTTTTCGTGTAACAATGATTGCTACAACAATTAGAAGAGCGAGGAGTAGTCAACAGATTTTAATTCGAAAAATAGTGACTGAAATATTAAGGGAGTTTGCTAAAAGCTTGAATCATGAAAAATTTATTGCAGGAATGGTATATGGAGAATTTCAAAATCAAATCTTAAGGGTTGCTAAGACAATATATCCGTTATCAAATTCTGTGATAATAAAGAGTAAGTTAGTAACTATCCCCGAAGGAGGAGTAGACAAGGAAATTCCTGATGATCAATTTGAAATTGTGGAAGTTGAGGTAAAAAGATCAAGAAAATCAGAAATAAAAAGATCTGAAAGAATCAACGTGAAAAAGCTTTCGCAATCTAAGAGTAAAACTACGGAAGAAAGTAAAGAAGAAGAATCAAAAGAACCTATCACTGAATAAAACCTAAATAATATTTAAGCTCTAAAAGTTTAATACTCTTTAATATAAAACATTAAATATTTGAAAATTAGTAAATTATTTACTTATATAAAAGATTTATATTTATAATCCAAATAATTCTTTTAGTTTTAATGGACTATTAACAGTGATAATTATGTCCTCTCAAGAAGGAAATAGGAATAATCCATACTCATTTGATGATTTTTTATTTGTTAGAGATCATTTCAATTACTACAAGGATGATGAGTTTTTACAAACTCTTGTTAAAAGATATGTTCCTCAAGATAAATTCGAAGAAATTGATAGAGATCTTCGTGCTCTTTCTGATTATGTTTCTTTTAGGTTTAGAAATCTTGCTGATAAAGCTAATGAACTTGAGAACAGAATAAAAGTTACGAAAGTTAAACATTTTGATGCACATAATCATCGGATTGATCGTATAGAACGATGTTTAGAAACTGAAATTCTAGAACGTGAAGTATTTAGTCTTGGATTGTATGATCCAGCAAGAAATACTGCATGGAGTAGATTTATTAAAATGTATTTACTGTATGAAAACGGAGAAGCAGGTGTCATGTGTCCTGTTGCTTGTTCTCACGGAGCTATTGAAATAATGCAAAAGTATGAAAATGTGTTAAGTCCTGAAGCCAAAGATATTCTCAAACATATGAGGGATGGAAAAGAAGGAGAATATGCTAGGGGAGCACAATTTGTGAGCGAGATTCAAGGAGGAAGTGATGTTCCTGCTAATCTTGTAGAAGCCGTGTTTGAGAAAGAAGAGGGATCAGATGGAATTTCAAATTGCTGGAGATTATATGGGCAAAAATTTTTCTGTTCTGCTACACATGCTGATTATGCTATAGTGACAGCAAAACCAAAAGGAGTAGAATCATCTACTAGAGTCGCCGCATTTGTAGTTCCTTCATGGCTTCCTGGTAATAAGGAGAGAGAAATCAGGAACTCTTTCACTATTGACAGGTTAAAACAAAAATTAGGAACAGCAGAATTACCTACTGCTGAAATTACTTATAATGGCGCAGTAGCATATCCCGTAGGACCTCTTGAAAAAGGTCTTGCTGACATTGTAGGAATAGTTCTATCATTATCCAGAGTTCATGTAGCTTTTGGAATGGCTGCTGGTGCTTTGCGAGTAGCTAGAGAAGCCCTATTATATTCACAATTTAGGACTGCTTTTGGCGTTCCCATTTCTTCATTTCCATTAATGATTAACCAAATCAATGATTTAGACCATTTTTCTAAGAGAAGCGCTGCTGGATCGTTTAAAGTATATTCAGAATATATTCATTTTGGAGAAAAACTGATTAGTGGGATTAGAGAATTAGAAAAAATAGAAAATATCGAGGAACGTAAACGTCGCTTTAGATTACGTGAACTAGTAATGCTACAAAAAATAGTAGTAGCCGATGAAACCCCAGCAATGATAAGAAAAGCAATTTCATTCTTTGGAGGGCATGGTATAATGGAAGATTTTTTATCATTTCCCCGACTCCATCGTGATTCACTGATTATGGAACTTTGGGAAGGCCCACGGAATGTGCTATTAGCACAAATTCATCGGGATTTTCAGAGAGTAAAAGATTGGTATTCTGCTGATGAATTTTGCAGAGATTTGTTGAGAGGAGCAGATTCAGATCTTGTTGAAAAATATACATCAGAATTCTCTAGAATAATGTCTCATGATAGTCTTCTCCGAAATGATGAAGAAACTTTGGCAATTTGTAGGGATTGGGAAGAATTTTCTAATAATCTTTTCGTTGCTTACCAAGAACAGGCTCTTAGGGAACTTAACTATATAGGTAAACCATTGAAATTTTCAAAATTATTGCGCGAATTTAAAAAAAGAGAATCTCCAAAAGTGCAAGTGGAGATGATAGCTTAATTTATTAGGTCAAAATCCTTTATAACATTATTAAGATATAAAATTAAATGCTTGAAAGGCCTCAGATCGCCCGAGAAATCATCTTGAAAAGCCGAATCTAAAGACATCTTAGCCTTTAGTTTTTTAAAAATATCTTTGATTTTATAAAAATTTCCTGTAGCGATAAAATCTAATGAGTATCCATTAATATTTCCAAAAAAGATAATCTTTTTACCAGCATTTTTTTCGGTATCTTGAATATGAATTTCTTTAATTTTTGTTTTGGCGCGAATTTGGGTATTCATAGATATTGTTGCTAATTTAGCAGAAAGATCAGAGCTAAATAATTCAATATTTTCATTTGTTTTTTCTCGCGCCAAGTTTCTCAAAAGAGTTTTATCATATAATTGAGAAATAATAGGCAATCCCTGGGCAGAGATACCTGCGTATAATAATGCATTATCTCCATTATTATTTATTTTCTCATAGATTATTTCTTCTTCTAGTGGCTCTAGATATTTGTCTTTTAAATAATCTATTATTAAATTAATAACTTGTTTAAACGTTGGTTCTTCTGAATCAAATATTAATCTATCTAGATTATTGTATTGGATATTAACCTGCTTATTGAAATCTTCTAACATTTTAAAAGCTTCTAGAGACCCTACATTAAAATTACCTACACTACAAAAGAATAAATTTTGACCTGCTTTTGTAACAGCGTGTTCGACAATAATCCTTTCTCTGCCTATTTTTTTATTCTTTAAGCATATTTTTTTTAATCGCCATGTATTCCTAGGATTAATACTCCTAAGTAGCTTCTCGACAAATAGTACTATCTCAAAAGCATTATATTTTTTTTCATCTGAACAATACAAAATTTTATCTTCTAAAATAATAGAATAAGCCGAGATCATGGGAAAAACTTCAAGAAGGCAAAAAGTTAATTAATTAGCTTTTATTATTGAGAAAATTATCTAATATATTAATTATTTTTGATTTAAAAATATGACATAATTTAAGGTTAAAATACAAATTTTGCTCTTATAGCATTATATTAAAATCATAAATTAATTGCAAGAAGAAATAGGGAAGAAAAATGGATTTAAACAAACTTATCGATGTGGTTTTATCTGAGGTTAATGGTAAGAGAGCATGGGAATGGGTAGCACATATTTCTCAGTTCAATAGAATTCAAGCATCTAAAGGTTATCATCAGGCAGCCGAGTTGATAATAAAGGAGTTGAAATTATCAGGTTTTAAGGATGTTGAGTTATTCACCTCCCCGGCTGATGGAAAAACTAAAACATGGGGCAATACCCCTTCATTTCAATGGGATATATACTCAAGTGAGTTATGGATTGTTGATCCTGTTAAAGAAAAACTCTGCGATTACCAAAAAACTCCATTATCTGTTATAACGCATTCTAAATCTTGTGATATTGAAGCAGAAGTAATTGATGTGGGAAAAGAAATATCTCTAGAGGATTTAAAAAATATTGATGTTAAAGGAAAAATAATTATGATCTCAGGTTTGGTGTATCTTTATTATGATATTTTAGAAAATTCCGGGGCCATTGGTGTGATATATTATCCTGATTTAGAACGAGCAGGCAAAGAATTGGATAAAATCATTTATAATGGATTATTCACTACTCAAGAGCGAATGTCAAAGGCATTATTTGGATTTAGTATTAGTTACAAACAAGCAATTCGTTTAAAAGAATTAATGGAAAAAGGTCCTATTAAATTACATGCAAAAATCGAATCAGAATTTTCAGAGGGAAATTTAGAGGTTGTTTCTACATCAATAAAAGGCAATGAATATCCAGAAGAAGAAATTATCTTAATTGCCCACCTTTGTCATCCTGTTGCTTGTGCCAATGATAATGCGAGCGGATCAGCAGGATTATTAGAATTAGCTTGTAGTTTTTTAAGATCTATAAAAAATAATCTGATTAAACCTCCTAAAAGAACATTAAGATTTCTTTGGGTACCAGAAATTATTGGAACCCTTCCTTGGGCTAAAAAAAATGAAGATGTTATAAAGAAGGCTGTATGTTGCATTAATTTAGATATGATTGGGGAGCATAGGAACAAAATTGGAAATCCTCTGATTATCTATAAAGCACCTTATTCAACTCCATCTATTTTAAATGATATAGTAGGTTTCTTTACTACATTAATTGCCGATCACCCTAAGGGAATTGCAGTTAACGGATCAATTGCCCCATTAAGTTTTAGATTGAAAGCACATGATGGGGGAAGTGATCATTCAATTTTTAATGATACACATTTTGGTATTCCATCAATAATGCTAAATCACGATGATCCATACTATCACTCATCAATGGATACTATAGAATTCTGTGATTCTTCGGAACTCCAACGAGTGATTAGTATAGCAGCATGTACGGCATATACTTTTGCTAATCTTGATAATGATTTGATAACCACCTTTTTACCTATTATACATGAGGGTTTCTACAATAGAATGGGTAAAGCAATACATATTTTAGATAGATTAGTTTTTGAAGATATAGGAAATGATGTTATAGATGATCAGGCAAAATTTGACGAAAAGATCGCTTTAATCTACGATTTAATTAAAACATTTATTGAATATGAGAGTAGTGTTATTGAATCATTATTTAAATTTAATCACAATTTGAGAGATAGTAGATTCTTAAAATATGTGGAAGAGGAAAAAAATAATTGGTTAAATATTCAAAAGCAGAGATGTGTAACATTATTAGAATCAAATAATAATATTATTTCAAGCTTAGAAAAGCCTGAATTATTGTATTCCTCTCAATATCTCAAAAATTATGAAGGAATAATTACCCTCAGAAAACTTGTTCAAGTTTCAAAGAAGCCTATTTTCAAGGATTTTATCAAAAAAATACCATACATATTTCTTGGTCCTATACATGAATTGCTAAACTTGTTGAATAAAGGATTTAATGTATTAAGAATTTGTAGTTATTTAACTCTTCAATATGAGCAGATAATTTATCCTAGCACAATCCAGGAATTAATTGATTATCTAGAAGAACAAGGTTTTATAAAAAAGAGATAAATTAATGTCTATAAAAGAAATAATTGTAGGAAAATGATTAAGTTATAATGTTGGTGAAGATAGTTAAAAAACTTTCCTTACAAATGAAACTTTCAAATAAATTTTATTAGAATTAATACCATTTAAAATTTAAATATTGATTATCGATTTAAATATGGATAAATTAAAAGAAATAGATAAAGAAAGTATCAAAAAGGCAGCAAATCTATTGGTAAAAGCAAAAAATGCAATAGTGTTAACTGGTGCGGGGATTTCAACAGAGTCGGGTATTCCAGATTTTAGAGGAGAAGGCGGAATTTGGGAAAAATATGAACCAGAAATTTATGGAGATATTCAAGCTTTCTTAAAGGATCCATCAAAGTTCTGGCAAATGGCTGAAGATATCGCCCCAACTTTATTTAACGCAAAACCAAATCCAGGGCATTATTCAATTGCAGAACTTGAAAAAATGAATATTATTAAGGCAGTTATTACGCAAAATATTGATGAATTACATCAAAAAGCAGGTACTGTGATTGTGTATGAAGTCCATGGTAATATAAATAGATTTACCTGTTTAGGATGCCGTGCAAGCTATAATAAAGAACAATTGTTACGTAAATTAAAGAGAGAAAAAAATTTACAACCTTTATGTGATTTTTGTGCAGCGCCTTTAAAACCATCAGTTGTATTATTTGGAGAAAATTTACCTAATTTTGAAAAATATATGTCAATAGATTTAGCGAAAAAAGCAGATATTATGTTAATAGCAGGATCTTCACTAATGGTGGCACCTATTTGTGATTTACCATTATATACTTTACGCAATGGTGGAAAAATAATAATCTTAAATGATGAACCAACTTATCTAGATAAAAGAGCAGAAATTGTAATTAATAATAAAACGGGAGTAGTTTTACCATTGATATTGAAAAAAATAAAAAAAATTCAAGCAAATTTTGAATCAAAAACTCATAATTAAATGAACTTTTAAGGACATTTATTCATGATTAGCGAGAATTTTATTGTAAAAGATTGGAGAAAAATTGATTTTTCATTCGGTTTAGTTTATCCAAATGTTTATAAACTCGGAATGTCCTCCTATTCTATTAGACTTCTTTATTTTTTAATAAATTCTTTTGAAAATATTGTTTGCGAACGAATATTTTTACCTGATAACTTAAAATTAAAATTCCCAGCATCAAAAGATTATTCTTCAAAAAATTATTTACGATCTCTTGAAAACAAAGTATTACCAGAGGAATTTGATATTCTCGGTTTCTCATTACATTATGAGAATGATTTTAAGAATGTATTATGGATGTTAGAGAAAGCTGAGATTCCATTAACTTCTCAAGAGCGCCAGGAAGTCATTACCAAAAGCAAGGTTCAGTTACCAATAATAATTGGTGGTGGTCCTGTAGTTACCTCAAATCCAATACCATTAAGTAAAATTTTTGATGTTCTCTTTATTGGTGATGCAGAGCAAACTTTGAAATTGTTTTTAGAGATATTCCAAGTTTATAAGAATAGTAGAAAAAAACTTTTAGAAGAAATAAGTCAAATTGAAGGCATTTATATCCCTAAACTTAATAATAAAGCCAAAAGAGCTATATTGAAAAATGTTGATGATTCCCCTAATCCTATTTTTCAATTAATATCTGAATCACCAGGAGAAAAATCTATTTTTGAAAAAAATTTTTTTGTAGAAGTAAATCGGGGCTGTCCATATCAGTGCAAATTTTGTATCTCTTCGTTTCATAATTACCCATTCAGAAACAGAAGTTTTGAAAACATCATAAATATTATCGAAAATGGTATAAAATACTCTAATTGTGAAACAATAAGCCTTATAGGATCTTGTGTATCATCCCATCCTAAATTTAAACAAATCTGTGAGTTCATAATCAACACAAAAAAACGATTAACAATCCCTTCAATTAGAATAGAGCATTTAACTCCAGACATAATTCAATTATTGGAGCAAGCAGATATTAAAACAATTACTATTGCACCAGAGGCGGGTTCAGAAAGTTTAAGATTTGCACTCGGAAAGATGATATCTAATGAGAAAATAATTAACGTTTTAACCCAAATTAGAAATTCCCAGATTAGAAATGTAAAACTTTATTTTTTAATAGGCTTACCGGAAGAAAAGGAAGAAAATATAGAGGATATTATTAACTTATTGAAATCTTTGGATCAATTAGGCTTCGGTAGAAATTCATTGCGAGTAAACATTAATCCTTTTGTTCCAAAACTTAATACTCCTTATGAAAAGGAGATTTTCTTTTATTTGAAAGACAATATGCGTGATTTAGTAAAAAAATATCAAAAATTGGAAAGGGAGCTTAAAAAATTAAATACAACAAAATTAAAATTTAAAAATTTCAAATCAATTGTTAAGAATGCCAAGATTCAGACAATCTTCTCATTAGGGAATCAACAAGTTTCAGATTTACTTTTAAGCTATTATTCTAATGGTGCTACATTAGCGGCAATGCAAAAAGCTCAAAATGAATTAAATTTCTCTATAAATGAATATTTTTTAACAATTAAAGAATGTTATAGTCCCTGGATTATATAAATTGAAGAGAGACTAAATAAAAATAAAAAAAAAATTAATCTATTTTCTTAAAAACTTTATTTACTGCTCCACAAACAGGGCATTTATCAGGAGGTTTTCCTTCATGAGTATATCCACAAACAGGACATATGTATATATCATTTTTTTCTAAATCTTTACCATTTTCAACTGCTTCAAGAGCGGCAGCATAAAGTTTGTGGTGAACCATCTCTACTTCATTAGCATAATTGAATGTTCGTTCTGCATCCTTGTTATTTTCATTCTTTGCAGCTTCAAGGAACTCAGGATACATTTTAGTAAATTCATAATGTTCACCTTCAATTGCACCTTGTATATTTTCTTTTGTAGATTTAATTCCTCCAAGAACTCTGAGGTGATTATGAGCATGTACAGTTTCTGCGGCTGCGGCGGCTCTAAATACCTTTGCTACTTGAGGGAATCCTTCCTTATCTGCCTTTTCAGCAAAAGCCAAGTATTTACGATTTGCTTGAGACTCTCCGGCAAATGCTGTTTTTAGACTTTCTTCTGTTTTTGACATATATTTTTCACTTTTTATTAAATTTATATTTGAAAATTATATTTAGATATTTTTTAACTTAGTTTTTATAGATCATAAATTTTCTTTGAAATTTTATGATTTCTGAGTTTTAATTAAGGCATTAAAGTTTAAATTCTTAAACAATTGAATTTAGATCCAAATTTTTTTTATTTAATGCTGATTTGAAATCATTCTTTTTACAGAATCTACAGTTCGAGTTAAAAGATGTTCTGCCATTCCAAATTTTACGTGTGAATCAAAAACTAAAATTATAAAATATTTATTTTGAACATATTCTGAAAAAATGAATCTTCTATCCTCAAATGTATAAAATAATTTTAAAATAGAATTATTACAGATTTTCACGCGGAATTCAACTTCCTTTAAAAAATTTTTCAAATCTAATTTACTGTATGATGAATATATCACTTTTCCTCCATCAGTTAAAAAAATTATTCCATCAATTTCGTTAATAGATAATATTTGTTTCATATATTCTAAAATATGTTCTTCAATTTTTAAGTTAAATTCGCTACTAAAACTGTCATCAATAATATTGTCAATTATTGCATTTAATTCACCATCATAAACAATTTCTGAATCTATATTAATTTTCTTTTTTCTTATATAAGCAGTAAGTCTATTATTAATCTTTGAAACAGCCTCTTCCAAAAAGTTCTCGTTTTCAATTGTATCACACAAAAAATTATAATTTAAAGATCCTTTCTCAAAAATAACAAACTTTACATCACCCATTTCTATTTTTTTAAATCGCTTCCCAATCATTTCTTTAGAAAAGGACATTAAAGCTGTAATGAAGGGAGAGACTAAATTTTTTTCCACTTTAAAATAATCTGTAAAGCTTTTACCATAAAAACATATACCGGATCTATTATAAATGAAAAGATTATGTATATCTATATTTTCATAAAATCTCTTAATCTTTGAAGGTAATGGTATTTGGTTTTGTATACTCATGATAAGTTATTAAAAAACAACTATAAAAAGCACAAACATTTAAGGATTAATCCGATTTCAAATATATTAGTCATTTAATTCAGCGCTCCAGACTTGAACTCCCTTAAAATTTAATTTTATTGGAAGAATTTGAAATCCACTTTCAATAATTTTTTTTTTTAACTTATAATCAGATCCGATTTCTGCTAATATTGTTGCCGAGCCACCTCCTCCCGCACCATTCATTTTGAATCCAATTGCTCCATAAGTGTGAGCTATTTGTTCAGCTTTTTTAATAAGAGGATTTATCATAAGGGGATGTAAATTTTTTTGAGCTTCCCAATTTTCATTCATAATTTTCCCCATTAAACCAAGATCTTTTGATTTAATTGCTGTTACCATTTCATAAGCACAGTTTTTCATAATTTCTAATGAATTAATAGTAGATTCTTCATTATTTTGATAATTTTGAATTACAGCTTTATGCATTTCATTTGAGCTCCTTGAACTTAAGTGAACTAAAATTAATTGATTTTCAAGCTCACAGATTTTATCGTCAGCAATTTCTATTTGAGAGATGTTTACAGATGGATAATCAATTTCCATAAAATTTATTCCACCAAAAGCGGCAGCATATTGGTCTTGGACACCACTTTCCAATTTTAATTCGTCAATCTCAAGCTCATGAGCTATTTTTGCTATTTCACCTTGAGTTAGATTCTCATGAGAAAACTGAGCTAAAGCAGCAATTAATGCCACTGCTACACTTGCACTAGTTCCTGTACCACAACCAGGAGGCACATCTGCTCTAATATAAATGTTTATCCCCTTCTCTACTCCTATTTTTTTTACGGCTGCTTTAAGTAAATCAAGCTTTCCATTATATTTTATTTTAGAAGGATCTTGGATTTGAGTTTGTATATTAAGATTCTCTGAAATAATTACAATTTTATTTGTATTATTAGGAACAATCCTAATATGACTAAATAGATCAATAGAAATATTGAAAACAGCACCCTTTGGATAAAACCAAGTATCCGTCCATCCACCAATATCACATATTCGAACTGGAGCTCTTGAAAAAATTATATTATTCAAAAAATTATCACTTAAGATATGATTTATTCTAGTTATTATATTAGTAATAAGATTTTAATGTTTTAAGAAATCTAGTTGAAGCTCAAAATATTTAGTAACATAATCAATTAAGTTCATAGGAATTTCAATATCAATTAAATCATCATCTTTTGGATTATAACTTTTAGGATCATATTACTTTTTTTTAATTCCAATGTTATTAATATCAACTTTGCTTTTCCATTTACCATTAAGAGAAACCGTTTTCATCAAAATTACCTAATTTATTGATTAAAGCAATCATTTCCGATTTCGAAATGATAATATCTTACTAAATTTATCATTTATTTTAAAATATACGCCAATTCTTACAAAATTTAGAAATTTCAAAAATTGTATTTAGAAGGTTGTTATTCATCGTTTAAGATGATTTGATCTTAAAGTTTAAAAATAAGGAAGACAGAATAATATTTAAAATATAATTTAATTAAAAGCGTTTTCAAAACATTATAGGAGGAATAAAAAAATGGCTAAAAAATCAGCTGTGGAGGCCCTTTTTGTAAAGAGCAAAGTTCGAGAATATATAAAAGGTAAGGGTTGCAATACAAGCGGGGACTTGATTGATGGTCCTGCACTTAACAATGCAATCATAGATATTCTTGACAAAGCGATTGGAAGGGCTAAACAGTAAAGCAATTCGCTTAATTTAGTACGCCAACAACCGTAAAACTGTCCAAGAGAAGGACTTATAGAATTAATAAATTAATTTTTTTTTTCTTTTACTAATTTAATTCTTTATTTTTTAACTAATTTCAAAAGGAAAATCACTAATTTTTCACTGTATTGAATCTTAAATTTTCAAACTTAGATTAAATAATTAACACACACATAACCCACAAATAATAAATAAAGAATAAAAATTCCTGCCAAATCGCCTTATACCTTATTCTCTTTCTTAAGGAATATTTTATTCTTATTTTTACTATTTTCTCCCACTTTAAGTAATATCCTTATCAATAATGAAGAATCCTATTGATAATATACTTTTTAATCTTTGAAGTGAATCTTTCAGATTTTTCACATCCTTATAGGGACCAGAAACGGCAATAATTTCTAAACACTTTTCATATTCTAAATGAACATGCATTGTAGAAATGATGATGCTATGAAAGTGATGCTGAATTTCATTTTTTAAGATTTCGTCAGTTTGTTGAACATTAGCATAAATTGATCTCGAACTATATTCATGATCATGCTCAAAACCATTTAAATGTTCATGAGTATGCTCAGGTGTTGATTCCAAATGTTTATGAGACATCATTATTGTTATGCATCCAACTACATTTTCTGATACGACAGAAATGTTTTCTTCTTGAACCATGAAAAGATGCATCGCTTTCCGAATAGCATCTGATCTTGAAATCCCTAATTTATTTCTAAACTCCTCAAATCTATTGTAGAGATCTTGGGGAAGAGAAATAGTAAATCGTTTATATTCTTCCATTTTGAACAGCTATTGCATTTTAAAATTGAAATAAGATAGAAAATAATTATTTTTTTATAAAAATAGCTATTGGTACGCTTGCTTCCCTCCATTGTGAAATCTTGCCGGAATATGTAAGATCCAGTTTATCCCGTCCATGATCTCCGATAATAATCATTAATGAATTTGATCTAAGCTGCTTATAATTACTCAGAATCCACTTATCCGTTCTATTTATTAATTTTTCTATTAAATCTTCTGGTGTTCTTTGCTTTAATCGTTGTTGTTGTTTATGTAAATTCTCAAAATCTAAATAGTGCATCCATGAAAGGTCATGTGTATTAATAACTTTTGCTGATTCAACCCAAGTACTCATATCAGTATCTTTAGGAACAGACTTTGTACCTCCGTCATATCTGTCTAAATCTTTTTTTCTCCCAATGAGACATGATGTTTTACCTGCTGAGCTTATAGCTTTTAATAAATGAAAACCATTAGGTTCTATTTCAAAACCCCCATATAGTAATTGATGTAGCACTCCTAAAGTGTATGGATTTTTAGTACTTAGCAACAACATAACCTCAGAATTTGTAATCATAAAATGTGGCTTAAGATAGGTGATTTCGAATAAACCGAAATTATCTATTAAGTTGATACTAATACGTTCTATTCCTTTATATAACTCAATTATTTTTATGATTGGTTCCGGAATAGTATTATGGGGTGGTTCGATATTTAATAATTTTAAAATTGTAGCAGGTAATTGGGTCATATAACATTTAAGGGTTTGGAGTTCACTCATAATTGTGCCCTAAACTTAAAATGATCAATTCATTTTTGATAATTCTTAATATTATTAAAAAGATAATATAATTATAAAATTGTTATTATTGAGTTGTATAGCAATTTCAAAAATATAGAAACATGAGAATATTATACTTAGATTTAATTAACTCTGGAATATCGGGAGACATGCTCCTTGCATCTCTTTTAGGATTAGTCCTGAAACCAGATGAAATTTTAAATGAATTACGAAAAATAAAAGATTTTTTGCCAGATATTTCAAAACTAGATATTAAATTAATTCATACAGAGCACACCGGAATTAAATTGAATCAATTAAAGATCGAGATAAAAGAAACAAAAGATCACAGAACAGCGAAAACCTTACAAAAAGCCTTAGATGACTTTTTAATAAGAGCAAAGATTTCTGAATCTGCAAAGAATTATGCTAAGAATTGTTTAAATTCTCTCATTCAAGCGGAAATAGAAGTTCATGAAAAATTAATTGAAAATATACATCTACATGAGCTCAGTTCTGCAGATACTTTGATAGATGTTATAGGTGTTTCAACTGCTCTTGATCAAATTAATGGTTTTGATGATGACATACGGATATTTTGCAGTAAAATACCAGTTGGAGGTGGAACAATAAACACAAAGCACGGCATATTAGCAATCCCTGCTCCCGCTACCTTAAAAATCTTGCAAAAATCAAATCTAATAACATATGGAGGACCAATAGATTCTGAACTTACTACACCGACGGGAGTAGCTTTATTAGCAAATTTAAATCCGGAAGTTCTTCCTTATCCAGTAGCAATGAAAATTATAAAATCTGTTTATAGTACAGGTCAAAAAAAATTTAAGAATTTCTTAAATATTTTAAGATTATTTTATGGTGAGTATAAAGAAATGCATCATCTTGATTTAAATCATCCCTTACAAAAATATATTGAGCAAGTATCAATATTAGAAACGGATGTAGATGATGTATCTGGAGAAATTCTAGGAAATTTTATTTCTAAAATTGAAAAAGAAGATATATTGGATATTCAAATATTTCCAAGTATAACAAAAAAAAACCGACCGGGGCATATTATAAAAGTTTTATGTTATCCCGAATATACTTTTAAGATAATTGAGAAAATTATACAAGAATTAGGTACATTAGGAGTAAGGTTTAACATTATTGACCGGGTTTGTATCAACAGGAAGATTGAAAAGATTAGTATTGAAATAAATGAGAAGGTTTTTGAATTAAACTTTAAAGTTTCATATATTGAATCAGATAGTGGAATTGAAATCGTTAACATTAAACCAGAATATGAAGATTTAAAAAAGATAAGTGAAGTTACTGGTATAGCTTTAAAAAGAGTTCAATTAATAGCTCAAGCGAAGATAAAGCAAATTTATAATAATTATTAGATTTTGAAAAGTAATACGATAAAAATAATAAATAGAAAAAAAAATAGTTGGAGAATAAGTCTCGATATTATTATTAATTAATATTTATCAACATTAAACTTATGTAAATAATACTCGTCTTCAACCATTTCCCTTGAAAATTCTTCTAATCTCGTGATTTCTTTCTTGATTTCCTTAACTTTTCTTAATTTACCCAATTCTTGAAACAAATTTGATGCTTCTTGGAATGTTTTAAGGCATTTATCAAAATCTCCAGATACCTCAAGATCCTCTGCAAGAAATACTAAACCTTCAGCAGTTTCTAATTTTTTACCCAATTTTTTTTGAATTTTTAATGATTTATAGTGATATTTCATGCTTTCTGGATATTGTTTAAAAAGAGAGTAAGTTCTCCCTAATGCTCTCAAAACCAGTGCTTCTTCTTCGGGTAAATTATGTTCCCTGCAGTGACTTAAAATAGATTCTAAAAATTGAATATACTCAGGTTTGTTTTTAATTTTGGAGCGATCAATGCGTTCCATTGCTTTTTGATAGTTCTCTAAAGTATTAATGATATCACCATCTTCAAATAACTTTTTAGATTTTTCAAAAAGTTCAGTATGATCAATAGATGCGACCATCTGGGTCTCAACTACTTATTCTTAGAATTTTTTTATTAGATTTTATTAATTGAAAAATAAGTTCAATATAAATTATATTAATTTACCTATAAATACTTATCTATCTTAGATTAAAGGGTGAAAGATATCAAAAAGGGATAAAATCTTGAATTAATTTGTCCTTCACATGAATAAAAAAATTCATTAAACGAATATTTAAGTAAAAGTCTACCCCAAAATTTTCAATTTGATTTAAATAAGAAAAAATAATAAGAAAATAATTTCGATTAAAATTAAGTTATTCAGGTTATATCATTCCTAAAGGGCCAAAAATACACACTGCAACAATTCCAATCCCGTAAATGATTCCAATTGCTTTAATTTTGCTTTTCATTTCTCTCATGTCATAGACTAGAAATGCACCTACAAAAAAATGGAAATATCCAAAGAGAAAAATTAATATTACTCCCCAAGGAGTAGCATTCCACCAAGGATATTCCCAAACCAGTGCTCCACCGATATTTAATAATATTTCTACAAAAACTGCAAATGCCGCGAAAACACTTGCAAAGAACCATCGATTTGGGATTTTACCAAAAACTTTTTGATTTTTATCTTCAGGAAGTAGTTTACCAAACACAAGACCAGCTATCGAGAACATTAAAGCAATTTCAAGGTTCCAACCGATCATTATAATAAAAACACTATTCGCAGGTGTAGTCCAAAAAGCAGAATGCTGAGTAAATGTAAATACTAAGGCATTCCATGTCTCATTGATTAAATCCAATCCGAAGATTGTTAATCCAGAGAAAACTACATTCCAATTTTTTGTTTTTTGAGCTTTCTGAATCTCATTTGCCCATAAATACATAACTAATACTAGGATTGGTATGATGTACCATACATCATCTGAAAATTTTCGCAGGTTATCGAGTGCTGTTGCCGAAGCTGAGGTTACCATAAATTTTCACTTTATTATATTCTCTATTTTTTAATTAATATGTTAAATGAAATTTCAACCCATATATTTATATATTTTTCCTAGATAGGTTTAAACTAAAAGAAGAATAGAATTTTTTGTTTTTCAGACAATTAAAAGAGTTTTTTTTTACTGAAATGCTTAATCAAAATTATTCAGCAATTTTATTAGCAATTATAGCTGCAGAAGCTCCTGCACCAAATCCATTATCTATATTTACCACTAATAATCCCGGAGAACAAGATTGCAGCATAGTAATAAGTGCTCCCTTTCCCTTTTCACCCATACCATATCCACTAGATATTGGTACTCCTATAACTGGAACATCTACTAACGCTGCAACTACTCCTGGGAGAGTTCCTTCCATTCCAGCACAAACTATTATTACATGAACTCCTTTTTTTATCATGTCGCTTAATGGTGCAAAAATTCGATGTATCCCAGCTATACCTACATCATAGCTTGAAATAACATTACAACCCATAGTTTTTGCAATAACTTCCGCCTCAGCTGCTATAGGGATGTCAGAACTTCCAGCAGTAATAATTCCTACAATTCCCCCTTTTTTAGCAAAGTTATAGGAAATATCTTTAATTACTATGATTTTCCCTAATTCATTTATATCAATTATATAATCTCCATTATTTCCAAAATTTCTAAGTATTAAATCCTTTTGCTTTTCATTGTAACGCGAAATTATCGCAAATTTTTTATTTTTTAGAAATCCAGAGGTAATATCTATTAATACTTGAGGATCTTTATTTTGAGCAAAAATTACCTCTGGGGTACCTGTTCTTGTTCGACGGAAAATGTCTAGTTTTGCTACTTCTCCCACTTCTTCGATTATATTAGCTTTCAATAACTTCTCAGCATCTTCTATCGATATTTTTTTTTCAAGTAATTTAAGGAGAATTTCTTTTATTTCACTCATTTAACGTTTCCTTTACTTATTGTGGTTGTATTAAAATCAATAACATTACATAAATTTTGTATTTTACTAATATTTAAAAAAAGATAATAATTAGTCAAAATAATTATAAATTACTATAATATCAATTATTAATCCTAATTTGAAGTGATGCAATATATGAAGATTGATTATACATCTTTTAAAGATGTGAAATTGAAAGGAAAAAAAATTTTGATGCGAGTTGACATTAACTCTAATATTGATACTGAAAAAATGGAGATCAGAGATTCTCCTCGAATTCGAGTTCTTGCTCCCGCATTGAATGAGTATTTTAAAAAAAGTGCTGTAATAATACTCGCACATCAATCTCGTCCTGGAAGTGAAGATTTTACAGATTTAGATATACATGCGAAAGAGATAGAAAAACATCTTGGTCGGCCTGTAAAATTTGTTAAAGATATTTTTGGAGAACAAGCAATTCAAGCAATTAAAGATCTCAAACCTGGAGAAGTATTGGTCCTTAATAATGTTCGTAAATTTGAAGGAGAAATGAAAAATTATAAGGATTTTTCCGAAGCAGAAAATACTGAAATGGTGAAAACTCTTTTTCCTTTAGTAGATTATGTGATTGTTGATGCTTTTGGGGCAGCTCATCGTGCTCATGCTTCTATTGTAGGATGGCCTAAAATGATGGCTGGACCGATTACCGATAAAGAATTAGATGCTTTAAAGAAAATAATGCAAGAACCAGAAAAACCTATGGCTATGTTAATTGGTGGAGCAAAAGCAATTGATAAATTTAAGGCAATGAAATTTAATTTCGATAATGAAAAATTAGACTATGCTTTATGCTCCGGATTAACTGCAATCTTAATATTTGAAGCTTTAGGAAAAAATATGGGAGAACCAAACCATAAAATAATCGCTGAGGATTTAGAGGAAAATAAAAATATGATAATAGATACATATGAGAAATACAAGGAAAAGATCATTCTCCCGGAAGATTTAATCATTGATGACAATGGTAATAGAAAAACGATAGGAATTGATGAAGCTGGCACATATAATACAACTACAGGTGATATTGGCCAGAAAACAGTAGATAAATTTAATGAAATTTTGATGAAATGCAAAACAATTGTAGCAAATGGACCACCAGGAATATTTGAAAAGGAAGTTTTTAGAAAAGCGACAAACGAAATTGTGGATACAATGGTAGCAGCTACAAAGAAGAACAAGGCGCTTACGATAATAGGTGGTGGGGAAATGGGTGCTGCTGCTTCAATGGCAGGAAAAGCTGAAGATGTTTCTTTCATTTCAACTGCAGGTGGAGCAATGTTAGAAATTCTTTCTGGAAATGATTTACCAATGATTAGAGCATTAAGAGAAAAAAAAGCATAAATTGAATATTACTTTTTCTTTTATTTTTATTTGTCCTATATTAAGATATAAATTAGTTAATTCATAATAAATTCAATACATAAATTGTTTCGTAAAAAGACTAATAAAATATTTATTTTTTAATAATCTAAATTACATACAAGTTATTTCGATAATATAATAGATATTAAAATTAAATCAAGGGCCCGTGGTCTAGAGGATACTCATTTTCTGAGTTTTGGAGAACTCGGTATGACGTCCGCTTGACGTGCGGAAGGTCGTGCGTTCAAATCGCGCCGGGCCCAATTTTTAATTTGAGAAAAAATATAAAAAAAGAACATGCCTATAAGAATCCGCTGGTTATCTAGAGAGTATTTTGGTATTGGATTACTGATATTAGGAATATGTGGAATATTCCAATTGTTTTTTATATTTATAGGTCAATATTTCTTAGCAATGGGAAGTTATATCATTGTAGTCTTGATTCCCATTGTAATTTGGATTGCCTTGTTTTTTGCTACAATTATTATTTTTGAAAGTTATGCTCAAGTTGAGAGGAGAGAGAAATTAAGGAGTCAATTTCGCAAATCTACTGTCAAGAGTTCAAAATTAAAGAAATTTCTGAATTTTCCAATTACAAAACCATTATTAATCGTTTTTATCTTGTTTAACATATTTTTCTTTAGTAGTTTCTTTATCTGTGCATTATTCTTAAATAATTCTTTAGCGTTTTTAATTGCAGAAAATGCAAGTGCCGTTTTTTGCCTGCTTATGGCAAATTTAATCGAGAGAAATTACGGTCGTGTTAAAAGATATTAATAATAATCTCTAAATCAACTTACCAACATTTATTAAGCAAATTTATATACTAATTACTTTGTTAAGTTTATCCCAAATTCTTTACATTTTGGAAGATCTTCATCTACAATAGGGCCCTTCATCCCTCCAACTTTTATAGATAAACCAGGGCTTATTTTATTTAGGTTAGGCATAACCTTATTAATTTGTTTTTCCATTTTTTTTACAACTTTTTCAAAATCTTTTCCTAAATATGTATCAAATACAGCAAAAGATTTTCCTTTTAATAAAGAATTAGGGAGTTTCTTAATGAATTTCTTGACATTCGTAGTATAGCTCCCCATATGATTTGGAGACCCAATAAGAATTAAATCATAGGTTTCATCTTTATTTAAATCAATTTCTTTCACATTCTCAATTTTAATAACGTTCTCCTCAACAATTTTAAGGCCATCACCAATTAGTTCTGCTACCTTTTTAGTATTTCCATACTTTGTGTCATAAATTATTAGGACTTTCATAATAAATCACTCATTTTCCATATTTCGTATTTGAATGAAATTATTATCAATTATTCATAATTTTATAAAAATTTATGCAAAAGAATTAAAAGTTTTAGTTTTATTTTCGTGAAACAAACCTTTCACGCTCTTACACATATTTCTAGGTAATATTTGCATATTATGTTTATTTTTTTAATAATTTAGTTAGCTCTTCTTTTTGCTTGTTTAAAAGAATTTTATTTTTTTCAATTATTATTTTTCAGAGTTTTTCTCTTTATTCATTGGAAACAACTTTTAATTTTTCATATAATCGCTTAATTTCTTCCAAGAATAAGAACACCTAAGAAAGTAAAGTGCGCCCTCCGGGATTTTCCCGAGGAATCATATATATTCCAAGAATTGAACCCGGGTCGCCAGGTTGGCAACCTGGCATACTTACCACTATACTAAGAGCGCATTGTTAATATTAATAAGAATATATTAAAAAATTAAAATTTAATTATTCCTTAAAAACAAAATTAAAAATAAAAGATGTTAATCTTCCTTCTTTAAATCAATTAAGACTTCCATTGTATCGGTAATTCCGCGTTTCCTTGCCTTATTCAATATGTATTTGTTCCTTTTCTCTTTAATTCGATCTAAGATTATTAAAGCAGGAATGTTGGGGACGATCATAATAATTGGAAATGGGATGAACATTATTAGAGTAACAATTAATAATGCAAGTTCACCACCAATTTCAATGAAAAAAATCGTAATAAACTCAACATAAGAGATCAATACTGATACTCCCGCATACCCCTTTAGAAACTGTTCATACCATCTTCCAATTGATCTAATTTCAAGGGGTTTATTTGTTTCCTCTAAATTCTTTTTATTTGAATATGTAATTCCAGAATCCATTAGAAACCATGTTGGGGAAAACAATAGATTAGTTATAGCAGTTGTAAGGATTAATATAACAACAAAAGCAATCATATAGTCATTAGCATCTAGAGGCTCAGTGAAATTCCAGAGAACAATACGAACAGTATCAGGATTTAATAATAATAATGAGATATTTATTGCCATTAATGCAGTAAATAATCCTTGAGAAGCAAATTTAAATTTCTTATATTCCGGTTTAATATGTATTCCATATTCATATCGATTTCTAAATATTTTTATATGGGAATACAGGAATAATGGCCCAAATAAGTATCCTCCGATTAACATACCAATTATCGATGAAACAGGTAAAAGCAGAATAGAAATCATTCCAACTTCCATACCTGGATCAGAGAAAGGGATAAGAGGTGTTAAATTTTGATCTACCAAAATAGATATTGCAACTGACATACCTAACCAGAATATGCAATAAACACAAAAAATTATAAGAGATTTTCTATATTTACTCTCTTTCATAAAAAATCCTCTGTTTAGTTTTTTCGAAATATTTTAGATAATTTCTGAAATGACTTGTTTGATAGTATTATTATTTACAAAATTTTCAAGTTCCTGTGTACTATTAGGTAAGCCCTCTCGAACTCCAACCTCTTTACACTCTAAGAAGGACATAGCAGTTGCCATTTTTGATGTTTTCTCAAGTGAAAAGTTATTTATTCGAGAAATTAAGATTCCCGCTAAGAAGGCATCACCCGCTCCTGTAGTATCCTCGACTTTCCCTGCGCTATAAACTCCGCTATTTATAATAGTTTTACCATCCGAAATAATTGATCCATTAGGACCATCAGTAATAGAAATCAATTTTATCCCCATATCTAAGAAATTTTTAATCATTAGTGTTTTTTTACTCTCTCCTGTATACTCTTGAGCTTCTTCTAGATTTAGTGATACAACATCAGAATTAGAAATCAATATTTTTGCCCAATTCGGGGCATTTTTAATAATTGACATACTGGGAGCTGCATACACCATTCCTCCTTTGTCCTTTGTCAACGTTATTGCTTTTTCTATAGCTTTGCAAGCATTATCAGTAGTTAAAGACGTCCAAGCGAATGCTTTTATATTATTAAATAACTCCTCTTTAACATCAGATGGCTTTAACAAATTATTTGCCCCTTTATAGGCTAAAATGCTTCGATCTTTACCCCATTGCGTCCTTAGGATTATTGACAACGCAGTACAATCCTTATCCGTTTGAATCAAATTAGTTAAATTAACTCCCCGTTTATTTAAATCTTTTAAACATATATCTGCAGAAAAATCATTTCCTAATACACCAATGTATGCACTATTTAATCCCAACATTGAGCAATTTGCTGCAATATTAGCTCCTGATCCTCCTGGAACGTATCTCACATTTTTAACATTTAATTTGCGAGAATATTCAATAGCAGTATACTTTTTTATTATATCTTTATCCATTAATTCAAATCTAATTACATCATCAACTTCTATTATAATATCTAAAGTACAACTTCCAATTGCGATTAATTCGGGAAAATTCAAAATCCTCACATTATCTACATTATTTTATTAGAATAAGTTTAAAATAGAAAAGAGGCTTTTAATAATTTTGCTAAGAGGTGAATCTTAGAGAAGATAAAAAATAATTTAATTATTCATCTGATTTGAGACGATTTAATTCTTTCTCTAACTCAGCTATCTTTTCATCAGAAGCTGCCGTAGGTAATGCCGCACCCATTTCTACCTGAATTTCAGCATCAATTTCACCTAGAACCTCATTCACATCCGAATCACTGACAGCTGTGTCTAATGTAATACTATCTATACCATCTGTTGCAATTTCTGCGGTTACGGCGAAATCTTCCATGTCAACATCAATGTTTTTCATAATTTCTGTAAGTTGTGGTATTGACATTTGAGCTTTTAAGGTTGCGAGAGATTTTGCTATTCCTGTCATGATTTCAGATACATCTTTTACAGCATCTGCTTGCTCTAGTTTAAATAATAATCCTTCTAAGTTTGTCCTAAATCCATCCAAAGCACGAGCATGTTTTTTCGTTTGAAGATAATTTCGTGCATGGAATTTAGAACCATCCATGTCACCTTGTTTTCGAAGATTTACTGCCTTATCTCTTGCTATTTTTGCGCTCATTTCCATCTTTTTTGTCTGCCGCATCAATTTTTTATTAAAAACTCTCAATTTAGTTGCCGGACGAATGTCTCTTTTCTTACCTCCTGAAAGCCATTTAGAGATATCTTTTAGAAAACCCATATTTATCAAACCTAATTAGTAATTATATAATATATAAATGCTATGATATGTATTTAATTTTTTGTAGACCAGTAATT
The DNA here is from genome assembly GCA_020343655.1 of Promethearchaeota archaeon. Lineage (GTDB taxonomy): Archaea > Asgardarchaeota > Lokiarchaeia > Sigyniarchaeales > SOKP01 > Loki-b32. The sequence goes on from CP070805.1 coordinate 51,066, forward strand.
ACCCTCGTTGTTTAAACAGTAAATTTGATATATGCTAATACAATTATTAATTATACAGATAGTTAAATTAGATTAGCTATATATATTAAAAATTATATAAGATAGTTAATTACTTCTGAAAGGTAAAATTAGATATGTCCAGTGTTGATAGTAAGCTTTATCAATTTGCTGTTAAAACTGCTCAAGAGGCCGTTTCTTTAGATAATCAAGGTAAATATCGACAAGCTATAAACAAATACCAACGTGCAGCAGAGATCTTGATGCAATTTATGAAATATAACAAGAATCCTCAAATGAGAATGTTATGTCAGAAAAACATTGAAGAATATGTTGACAGAGCAAAAATTCTTAAATCACATTTAAGTGGAGTAAGACCAAGGAGGCTCAGACCTGTTGAAAGGCCAAGTGAAGCACAAGATGTTGGAGCAGATTCCGAAGGGGTTGCTGTCTCCTCAGAAGAACAAGAACTTATTGATATGATATCAGGAACAATTGTTACGGAATCTCCTAATGTAAAATGGGAGGATATTGCAGGATTAACAAATGTTAAACAAGCTTTAAGAGAAGCAATAGTTCTCCCAATTGCAAAACCAGAATTGTTTACAGGTGCTAGAAAACCATGGTCTGGTATTTTGTTATTCGGTCCACCTGGATGCGGGAAAACATTATTAGCAAAAGCAGCAGCTACTGAATGCAAAGCCACATTTTTTAGCGCCTCTTCTGCTGATCTATTGAGTAAATGGTTAGGGGAAAGTGAAAAATTAATTAGTTCGTTATTTAAAGTTGCACGGTTAAAAGCACCAAGTTTAATATTTATGGATGAGATAGATTCTATTGCAACAAAAAGAGGAGAAGGATCTGAGAGTGGAGGTGAGAGAAGAGTGAAAACACAGCTGTTAAGTGAAATACAGGGACTAAAATCAACCCATGATAAACCTTTATTGGTATTGGGGGCAACCAATCGTCCTTGGGATATTGATAATGCCATGTTAAGCAGGTTCGAAAAAAGAGTACATGTTCCTCTCCCAGATTTAAAAGCAAGGGCAGGAATTTTTAAAATTCATACTGAGGGCGTAAATTCATCATTGTCTGAAGAAGACTTCATAGAATTAGCAGTAAGAACTGAAGGTTATTCAGGTAGAGATATTGCAAATATTTGTCGAGAAGTAATAATGTTACCTGTACGTGAATTAGATATGGGTGGCTTATTGGAAGATTCCAGCAAAGAGGTCAAAGTTAGAGATATTAATCTTAAAGATTTCAAAAAAACTCTCAAAAAAGTTAAACCAATGACTCATAAAGCTTTAATGAAGCAATATAATGATTGGGCTGAAGAATTTGGAGAGATTTAAACAATTTGAGGATTAATATGGAAAGGCAGAGAGAAAAATCTACGGAAATTCCAAAAGAAGTCAAAGAAAGAGCAGAAAAAGAGTTAGAGGAATTAAGGAAAGAGCTTGCACGATTACGAAAACTGAAAAAAGAAAAAGAGCAATTGGAAATAGAAGCAACTAAAAAAGAAATCATAAAGCAAGAAGAAGTTAAGGCTACTGAGTTAGATTATATAGAAGAACAATTTAATAAACTTGAAGATATTTTGTCCTCTAAATTGGGTGAAATAGACCAAAAATTATATCGGCAACATGCTGACCAGATCGAAACAGAACTACAAACACTTGAAGAAGAAATCATTGGAGAAAAAGGTTTAATTGAGAAGAAATTAACTGCTTATGAAAATTTATTGACAGCTTATCCTTGGCTCGAAGAAGAGCGTAAAAAATTTATGTATACTATACCAAATAAAAAGGAGAATAAGGTAGATTATGTCTCCTGGAAAATAGAATGGGCAAAAGTTCTTTTTGATTATGCTAGATTTGCCGTTCTTCATATAATATATATTAGAGAATTAAACTCTCAGAAACCCTTTTTAAATTTCACCAAACGAGAAGAATATATAAAAGAGATTGCAGAACAACTAATTTCTCAAAATCAAGCAAAGTGGCTCTCAAAAGAGAAGAAGAGATTAAGAGTTTACTGGAAAACGCTTGAAGCGTGGTCAGATGAAATTTACAACTGGTGTTATGAAAATGGAAAGATTGAGCCAATAATGATTTATGAATTAAGAGAAGCAAAACAGGAAGATTTTAGTTCACTTCCATTGGAGGATCTTGAAGAAATTTTTAAGATTTTAGCTAAAAATCGTAAAGCTAAAATCCTAAAACTAGAAAATGGACAAATAGCATTTAAAATCAAAATAGAATAGTAAAATATATTTTTTTTATAAAGATGGGAAATACCATTGTTTCCCAGTTAAGATATTTTCTCTAAATTTAGCGATACCATTTCTTTCCAAAGAAAGAAGAGCTCTTATTGCTCGGTCTTGAGACCATTCTAAGTTGGTACAAACATCTTCTAAAGTAAGGACGCCTTTTTCTTTCGCTAAATCAACTACTTTCGATTCATCACCTGTATATTGAATTGGAAAAAAACGTACCATAATTGCTCCTGATTCTAATTGGGTAAGATCCTCAATAACTCTGGTTTTTTTTAATAATTTCAAAGCTTTTTCAACATCCTTCACTTCTACATTCCCTTTTAAAATTCCTGTATTTACTAATTCAAATACTTCTGATAAAGGAATTATTCCTCCTGTTTCTTCTTTACTCATTAAAACTCTTTGGTATGCTAACATTCCTAATTTTTGGTGATCAATTTTAGAGAATTTTCTTAATACATCATGTTCTGTTATCTGCTCTGTGATAATTTTTGAAGATGGGATATTATATTTTTTCTGCAATTCCTTCACTTCTTGTCTCAATTCTGGTGTTAAGGCCAATAAAACTCCATGCTTTTTAGCTAATTCTCGAAGGTTGTCTTTTGTAAATTTTTCGACTGCAGCTTTTGCTTGTATATCTTTCATTTTCAGTTCAGCTGCCTTCTTTTTCATCGCTTCTTTTAAATCAATCTCATCTTCTATCTTTCTAATGCCCACTCTTAGATACCACTATTTTTTAATAACTTTATTGATTAATAGTTAAATTCTTAATATAATTATTATTTTCAATAATCTTTTTGTTGATACTTTATAGAATGGTGTTTCAGAATTTCTCTTATTATTTTACGATTTTTTAGCAATTAAAATTTTTTGTTTTACAAATTGAATTGTTAAGAAAGTTTAATTTAAACTCATTTTTAACACTTATTTTAGTTAATTTTAACACTTTTTCTTGTTAACCACATATTTATCTTCTTATTCTTCATCTTCCCATTCCTTAAGAACTATTTCTTTTAATGATCT
>CP070805.1:54463-89195 GCA_020343655.1 Promethearchaeota archaeon
ACATCTATTATGTTGGATATGTGGATTGGGAAGTTAGGAATTTTCATGGTTACAGCACTCATAGGGGTTCAAGTTACAATGCATATATAGTGAAGAGTGGGGAAAAAACTGTATTAATAGATACAGTAAAACGACCTTATTTTGAATATTTTTTGAAGAATATTAATGAAGTATGTGATCCAGAAGAAATTGATTATTTTATCACAAACCACGTAGAGATGGATCACTCTGGTTCTTTTCCACTTATAATAAAGCACCTACCCAACGCTGAGCTAATCGCATCAGAAAGGGGTGTTGACGTATTAAGAGCACATTTCCATCATGAAGTTGGAGATGATATTTTTAATAAAATAAGAGCAGTTAAGGAGGGAGATATTTTAGATATTGGAAATGGTAAGAAATTTACATTTGTACCAATACCTATGATCCATTGGCCAGATTCAATGGTTTCCTTTATGACAGATGAAAATGGCAAGAATGTTCTTTTCTCAAATGACGCATTTGGTCAACATTATGCCACTTCAAAGCGTTGGGATGACGAAAATGATTTGACTGAAGTTTTTCAAGAAGCAGAAAAGTATTATGCTAATATATTGCTCCATCTTTCTGGACTAATAGCAAAAGCATTACCTAAGGTTGGAGCGCTACCTATTGAAGTTATCTGTACATCTCATGGTGTATGCTGGAGAAGCCATATTCCAGAAATAATTGAAAAATATACAAAATGGTGTAAGGGAGAAATTGAGGAAAAAAGTGTTCTAATTGTTTACGACTCAATGTGGGATAGCACTAAAAAAATTGCAGAAACCTTGACTAAAGAAATTAAACATCGAGGAATTCCGGTAAAAAGGTATAAATTAACGACTGCTGATTATTCAGATGTAATTACCGAAGCCATGAAAGCAAAAGCCATATTAATTGGGAGTCCTACCCTAAATAATGGATTATATCCGACTGTAGCAGAATACTTATCTTATCAAAAAGGATTAAAACCAATGAATAAAGTTGGGCTGGCTTTTGGTTCATACGGTTGGGGTGGAGGTGCTGTAAAAGAGATTGTTGAATTGATGAAAGGTGCTAAAATAGATGTTATGGAAGAGACAATTGAAATTAAATTTGTACCTAAACCGGAAGATTTAGACTTTAAAGAAATTATAGACAAACTAGTTGAAAAAATGGGATAAAAAGAGGGTAAAAAAATGGATTTTCTGTTAACTGAAGAACAAAAAGCTTTACAAAAAAAAGCAAGAGAGTTTGCAATTCGTGAAGTTTTACCGGTTGCAAGAAAATATGATGAATCGGAAGAGTTTCCCCTTCCAGTTATTAAAAAAGCTTGGGAAGAAGGATTATTGAATTTAGGAATCCCTAAAGAATACGGTGGACCTGGTTATGGCTTATTAAGTTCCTGTATTGTTGTTGAGGAAATATCATCTGCATGTCCTGGAATTGCGACTTCAATCTTTGATAATAACCTTGGTGCTGAACCAATTGTAATTGGCGGAAATGAAGAGCAGAAGCAAAGGATTTTAAAAGAATTGGTTAACGAGTTTAAACTGGTTGCCTTTGCAACTTCTGAACCAACAATGGGTTCTGATGTCGCAGGAATGAAATGTTTGGCAGAGAAAGATGGAGATGAATATATTTTAAATGGAACTAAATTTTGGATTACAAATGGAGGATTTGCGGATTATATCTCTGTATTTGCAACAATCGATCCTGAAAAAAAGCATAAGGGAATTGCTGCCTTTATCGTGGATACTAAAAGTGATGGTGTAAAATTAGGAAAACATATTCCAAAATTAGGTCAAAGATCATCAAATACGGTATCAGTTGGCTTAAAAGATGTTAGAATCCCCAAAGAAAATATTCTTGCTAAACCTGGAAGAGGCTTTGTTTTAGCTATGCAAACATTTGCTCATACTCGTCCAGCGATAGGTGCTTTTGCTTGCGGGTGCGCTCGCTCAGCTATGGAGTATTCTATCGATTATGCACAAAAGAGAGAAACTTTTGGAAGACCAATTGGAAATTATCAAGTAATCCAACAAAAAATAGCTAATATGTATAAAGACATTGAAGCCGCACGTTTATTAACATATAAAGCAGCTTGGGAAGCTGACCAAGGCATGGATAATAATTTAAGTTCCTCAATTGCTAAAGCTTTTGCTTCGGATGTTGCTATGAATGTAACAACAGAAGCGGTCCAAATTTTTGGAGGGTATGGTTATTTGAGAACATATCCGGTTGAAAAACTGTTTAGGGATGCAAAATTATACCAAATATATGAAGGAACAAGTGAAATTCAAAGAATTGTTATTTCACGATTTGCTATGAAAAGATATGAACATGCCATGCCTTATCTTGGAAAAAAGAGAACTGAATAAAACTCAAATTCTATTATTTTTAATTCTTATTTTTTAATTGGTTCTGTTTTCTCAATTTTCTTTTTTTTAGAAAATCATAATAAGTTTTATAATATTTACGCTGGCATAAGTTATCACAGAAAACTTTAAAATTTTTATCTAACCACAGATTTCGTAGTTCATAAATTTTCAAATAATTATGAAATTTACTAAATTTATATATATCCATCGGATTTTTACAAAATAGACATTCTCTTTTCTCTAATTCTTGTTCTATTTTTTTTAATTCATGAATTTTAAGATATCTAAAACACTCACAACAATGAAATTCTAAAATTGGAGTTTGCCATAATTTCAGAATGTATTCAGGAGTAAAATCAACATTATCACTTAAAAAATCATAAATATTCAGATCTTTACTGCAATTCCAACATGTTCTTTTCTTAAAATATTTTTCTGCTTTAATATATTCTCTTAATTTTTGAATCTTATCCCAAAGACTCGCATTATTTAACTTTTTAAAGAACAAGGACATCTTTCAAATATAATCTTATATCCAACTATAATAGAATATTAGTATTAAGTACTTTTATAATAATCGTTTATAAGACTTAGGAGTTAAAGTAACTTCAAAATCTCTTTTGCAGCTTTTAAAAAATTATCACAAATCAGATTTGGCTTTATTCCAAGAGATTCTAATTCTTCTAAGTGTTTATCTCCATGTCCCGTTGTTAAAAAAATTGTTCTACAACCCGCATTTATCCCAAATTGTATATCTGAAGGGTGATCACCAATTATCCAAGATTGTTTAATGTCAACATTAAATTTTTTAATTATATCTTCAATAAATTTTGTTTTAGGTTTCCTACATTCACAATTCTCCTCCCTTAAATGAGGACAAAAATATGTCTTCAAAATTACTATTTTTTGTTTTTTCAAGACATTTATTAAATGATCGTTGAACTTTTGAAAATCTTGTATTGTATAATAACCTCTCCCTATTCCTGACTGATTTGTTACAATAAAAAAGATAAAATTGTTCTGGAGTAATTTTAATCCTTTAATCACTCCTTCTAATAATTCAAAATCTTCTATTTTATAAGCATAATTTTTGTCCTCAATTAAAGTGCCATCTCTATCCAATATGATTGCTTTTTTTCTGTTCATTAAATCTCTCCACTAAAAGAATATGAAAATTATAACCGCAAGATATAATATTCCGAGAATAATATGTAATAAGGCAAAAATTCCTCCAACCTTTAATAATTTCTTATAATTCATTCCATCAACACAATATTTTGTTGAAAGGTCTAAAGTCATCATATCTGCAGCACTCCCTTGAGGTAAAAAATTGCCACCCAAATTTATTCCCAAAATAAATGCAATTAATAATGGAACTGATGAATAACCTTCAACTATTAAAACTTGAATTATTGGAATGAAAAGGACTGTAACAGGAACATTATCAAGAAAGGCTGAAAGAATAGATGATATAATTAAAATTAAAACGCACAATAAAAATATGTCAGCTGGAGCTATAGCAACAACAAAATCTTCGATAATAGAAATAATTCCAACTTTTTCAAAACAAAATACCAGCACAAACAAACTTATAAAGAAGAAAGGTAATTTGAAATCGACTTTTTTGAAATAATAAGAAATATCAGGTTTTCTCTTTCCAGACTCACTTCTCCTTGGATTAACAAACACAAATAAAATCATTCCAAGAAGTCCTACAAAGAGAATATCCGGAATAATAATTAACATGATGAAGAAGATTAATAAAGCCCCCAAATTTCGATAAAATACCTTACGATTAATTGATTCTTCCAAAACTATTAATTCATGTTCCTCAATATGCTTAATATCTAAAGATTCATCAAATTCAGTACAGTGAGGTATCCAAATTTCCCTTAAGTTTTTTTTAAGAATAAAATAATCTAAAAGAAATAAAGTGAGAAAAGTAGCAATAATAAAATAAATTGAAAGGCTAATGAAAAACCAAGCTGTTGAAAGTGAAAATCTACTTGCTATTAATATATTTTGTGCAGAGCCAAAAGGAGTTAGGGTTGCCGCAAGATTTATACAAATAGTCATTCCCAACAATATTGGAGTGGGATTTATTTTCATTTTTTCACTTGTAATTATTATCATAGGTATAAAGATAACTGCTACTGAAATATCTTCAATAAAAGCAGCACTTAAAGTTGAAATTAAACAAATCACCCAAAAAAACCTTCGGGTATTAGTATGGAATTTCTTCGTTATTCTTGAAGCAATTTCTTGAAAAATTAATTGTTCCTCTAATATAACTACTATTGTGAAAACAGATATCAAGAAAAAAATAACTGGCCAATCTATTGCTAAAATAAACTCATCAATAGAAATTGGTGTTGGAGAGAAAAGGAACGTAGCTGTAGCAGCAGCTAACATAGCTAACACACTGTAAGTTAGAAAATCTGTTTTCTCCCGAAAAAGAGCAATTATTACAATAATAAAACAGAAAATAACAAATAATTGTAAAAATATTATCATTTTTCTCTTTTCAATTGGAAATTTAATAGATTTTAATATTAACAATTATTTTTTAAAAGCTTAAAATTTCGTTATTTTACAAAATAAAAAAAAAAAAAAAGAATAATAATTAATCTCTAATTTATGAACCTCTCCAGAGGAAATGTAGATTACAATATTCCCGAGAACTAAGATCTTCCGGATCAGCTACAACAAATGTAGCTTTTGGCTCATCACCAGGATTTAAGAACTTTCTTTTATAGCAGTTACCTTTACAGATCAATTCAATCCACATAATATAATGTTGATCGGTCATAGGATGAGGAGTTCCCATTGAGATGCCTACATCAACAGTGACCTTATTTCCATCAACTGTAATCTTAGGTACATGTTTTTCACCCTTCCAATCAGCAGTTTGTTCTTCCATAAGTTTCATTGGCTCACCACAACAAATGGTTTCTTGAGCAGCGGGATTCAAAATTTCAATTACTTTCCCACAGATGCTACATCTATATATTTCCTTTTGTTTCATATTTATTTCACGTGTTCTATTTTTGATTTTAAATCAGATAGTTTAATTTTTAAAAATTTTGATTTTAAATTAAAAATCCATTCATTTTTTTAGAAATCTTCGCATTTCTTTCTATAATATGCCCGAGGATGATCACAGGATGGACATTTGAAGTCTTTAGGCAATTCATCCATTTCAACTTCATAACCACATTCCATACAAACCCAAACGATTTTCTTTCCACGTTTGAAGAAAGCATCATCACCAACTAATTTAAGAAGTTTACCGTATCGTTCTGAATGGTGTTTTTCAGCTTTTATAATTGCACCTACTCTTTTAGCAATATCGGGATACCCCTCTTTTTCAGCAGTCTCAGCTATATCAGGATAAAGAATTTGCCATTCCATATTTTCTCCTGTTATCGCAGATTTTAGATTTTCAATTGTGGTTCCCATGAGTTGTTGGAAATCCTGCTTCGGGGTTCACTTTCATTTCATCAAAAGATTCTTCCTTCTTAAGTTGTTGGAGCATTTTATAGAACCAACTCCCATGTTCTCTTTCTTGGTCTGCGGTGTCTAGAAAAATTTGGGATACTAAAACATAACCTTCTTTCTTGGCTACTTTTGAAAAGAAGGTATAACGGTTTCTAGCTTGTGATTCACCAACATAAGCAGTAAATAACTTTTTAGCAGTTTCTTTCATAGTTTTTAAATTCGTTTTTATAAATTGGAAATTCGTTAAATAAGAATATTTTTGGATTTAAAATATTTCGTCTATTTTTTAACTTTTTTACTTATAATTTAAAGAAGAAAATAAGATGAATTGAATAAATCAAAAATAAAAATTCGATAAAACAGACTAATGAAAGTTTACTTTTTTCCAAACTTAACAGGAAAGCCTTTTTTATGCCACATCATCATTCCACCTGTTAAATTTCGAATATCCTTAAATCCTGATTGTGCTAAAATTTGAGCTGCCATCATAGAACGTGAACCAGAATGACAGATTGCTATTATCTCTTTATCTTTATAATCTCCTATGACATCTGTATTAGTTAATAATTCTCCCAATGGAAGTAGTCTGGTGCTTTTTATATGACCCCCAGAATATTCTTGAGGAGTTCGAACATCAATTAAAAGTGGTGGCTCATATTCTGTTTCAAGGCGATTATATAATTCTTCAACACTGATGTCTGAAATTGGAGGTGCTCCAGGAGGTCGTAATTCTCTTCGAATTGATTTTTTTACAGGAGGTATAACTTCTATGATTGGGTGAATTTTCTCAAGAGTTACTATTAATTTTCCTTCTTCTTTTCCTAAGTGTAATAATTTTACTGCTTCATTTAATTTTGAATATGCTTCAACACTAGATTTAAATCCTGGGTCAGTAGCATAAACTTTTAATTTTTTGTTTTCAGGTAATGTTTCTAGGGATTTAATCATTGCATTTAAAGGTCCAGGACATGCTAATCCACTGCAATCAACAACTACAAATTCATCGCTTTCAATCGATTTTTGTTTTACATATTCCTCCATTATGGATTCTGAACTTCCGCATGCAGCTATAATATCTTCTGTTTTTGCGTGTGCCATCTCAAAAGTTTTATAGCCTCCAGTAAGACTATAAACATTTTCAAAATTTGTTTGCAATAAAATCCGAGCTGCTAAGTAGCTTCTATACCCTACTTCACAATACATGAAAATTGGTTTATCTTTTGGTAATTCATTAAGATTTTCTCTTAAATAATGAAGAGGTATACTTTTTGATCCTTCTATTCGTCTAGCTTCATGTTCTCTTGTCGTTCTAACATCTAAAAGAAAACTATCGTTTTGCTTTAATTTATTAATATCATGCCACTGCCAAATCGACATATCTCCTCTTAATAAATTAGATGCTACAAATCCTACCATATTCACTGGGTCTTTAGCTGAACTAAAAGGAGGAGCATAAGTTAACTCTAATTCTTCTAAATCGAAAACTGATCCTCCAAATTTTATAACTGTAGAAATTACATCAATCCTTTTTTCTGTTCCAGATCCTCCTACAGCTTGAGCCCCTAAAACTCTACCACTTGGTATTTCGAATAGAAGTTTTAATGTAATCGGTGTTGCTCCTGGATAATAACCAGCATGGTTATTTGGATGGACATATACCTTTTCATAATTAATATCTGTATTTTGTAATTGTTTTTCTGTGAGTCCTACAACAGCAACAGTAGTATCAAATACTTTTACAACTAATGCTCCTAAAATTCCATTATATTTAACTTTCCTACCAGCTATATTATCTGCTGCGATTCTTCCTTGCTTATTTGCAGGTCCCGCTAAGGCAATAGAAATTGCTTTTTTTGTTTGGAAATGATTAACTTGAACTAGATCTCCAACTGCATAAATGTTTGGCTCTGATGTTTGCATGTATTCATTTACTATTACATATCCGCGAGGACTTAATTCTATACCTGATTCCTTAGCCAAATCATTTACTGGTTTTATTCCAATAGCCATTACTACTAAATCCGTTTCAATTTCACGGCCATTTTTAGTTTTCACAACCGGCTTATCATCTTCACTTCGACTAAAAGATTCTACAGGATCTTCAAGAATAAGACAAACACCGTTTAAAATTAATTCTTGATGGATAAATTGAGCCATTTCTTTATCTAATGGAGGCATAACCTGGTCTAACATTTCAACAATTTTTACTTTAACTCCCTTCTCAACTAGATTTTCCGCCATTTCGAGACCAACAAATCCTCCACCAACTATAACAGCCTTTTTGATATGGTGTTCCTCAACAAAATCTCTTATTTTCACAGCATCAGGAATTGTCCAAATTGTATGATATTGGACGTGTTCAAGACCAGGAAATTCAGGTACAATAGGCCTTGAGCCTGTAGCTAATATGAGATAATCGTAATTTAGGTTAAGATCCTCCATTTTTATTAGATCTTTAACAAAGACCTTTTTATTTTTAGTATCAATTGAGATCACTTCATTATTGACTCTTACATCAATATTAAACCAGCTTTTAAAACGACGAGGAGAAACTAACTCAAGTGAACTTCGCTCTTTTATTATATTGCCTACATAATAAGGGAGTCCACAGTTGGCAAAGCTAACATAAGGACCTTTATCAAGCATTATTATTTCAATGTCTTCTCTTAGTCTTCTTAAACGGGCTGCAGCTGAAGCTCCTCCTGCAACACCCCCTACAATTACTACTCGCGTCATAATACCCCTAAGAATTATTATTTTTAAGAATGTAGATTTTTAAAAATTCAATTAATAATTATAGAGTTACAGTTATTAGATTAAATAATTCAAAGAAATAAGTAAAAGTTATGAAAAAAACTACCCTCTATAATCTAAATATATAACAACATCAACAAAAAGCTCGTAATTTTCGTCCTCATCATAATCATGGATTATGACTTTTTCAACTTCATCAATTTCTCCCTTGATTTCTAATAGCTCAGATTGGTGTAATATTTTGACATCTGATTTCTTTAATTTTTTAGCAATTTCTTCTCTTCCAGGAACTTCTTTTGAAGATGTTAGAACAATCACTCTTCCTGTATACTCTGTTAATTTTAAACTAAGCTCTAAAGAATTATCACCGGAATCTACAATCAAAATCCTTTTATCTCTGAATTCCTCTAAATCTTCTGGAATTTCCTTATAAGCTCCTTTTCCAAGAAATTCATCAAAACCAAGTATAACACTAATTTCTAGCTGACATGATGTTGCAACCTCAACTTCAGGTTCGGCTCCGGTTCTATAGTTATCAATAGCAGCCTTTAAAGCATCAGCTGCGAGATTTGAACAATGCATTTTAATTGGCGGAAGTCCTTCTAATTCATCAGCCACATCCTGTCTTGTTATTTTATAAGCTTCTTCTAATGTTAATCCTTTGGCCATTTCAGTTATCATCGAAGATGTTGCAACAGCAGAACCACAACCAAATGTTTTAAACTTAATGTCTTTAATAAATTCTTCTTCGTTATCATTTTTCGCCACTTTTATATACATAAACATCAAATCGCCACATACAGGATTTCCAACACGTCCAAAGCCATCAGCATTTTCAATTTCTCCCATATTCCTTGGATTGCGAAAGTGATCTAAAACTTTTTCAGTATATTGAGTTGATTTCATTTTATTCATTCACCTCATTATATTTTTTTATCAAATCAGGAGGCGTCAAAGGTGATAATAATCTTAACCTTTTAACAATATTAGGTAAAATATCTATAAGTTTATCGATATCATGCTCTTGTGTATATCGACCCAAAGTTACAACAAGAGATCCGTGAGCTTCTTCATGTAATAAGCCCATTGCTATTAAAGTATGGGATGGTTCTAAAGTTCTTGAAGTACAAGCAGATCCAGTTGCAGCAGCAATATTTTCATCTTTTAAACTAAGAATTAACGATTCACCTTCTATATAATCAAATCTAAAGTGAGCGTTATGAGGAAGTCTACGTTCAGGGTGACCATTTAAATATGATTTCGGAATTTTTTCTAAAGTTCCTTTAATTAATTTATCTCGTAAGCTTTTTAATTTCTCTGCTTCTTCTTTGATTTCTGTTTTCATAATTTCTGCCGCTTTTGCGAATCCTACAATTCCGGGTACATTTTCCGAACCAGATCTTATTCCTCTTTCTTGTCCTCCACCGATAATGATTGGATTTACACGAACTCCTTTTTTCAAGTATAAAGCTCCTACACCTCTAGGACCATAAATATCGTTTGATGATAATGTAACCAAGTCAATTGGAATTTTTTGTACATCTAAAGGGATTACACTCTCGCTTGCAACAGCATCAGTATGAAATAAAATATTTTCTTTTGCTGCAATTTCACTAATCTCTTCTATTGGTTGTAGTGAACCAACCTCATTACTAGCAGTAGAAATTGAAATTAAAATAGTTTTATCATTAATTAATCGTGCCAGTTTGTCTAGTCTCACAATACCATATTGATCTACTGGAACTCTACTTACTTTAAAGCCCTGACGTTCTAAATATTTGGCTATATTCAAAATTGATATATGTTCTATTTCTGAAATTATTACATGGTTTCCTCTCTTTTTATTTCCCATCGCAGCTCCTATTAATGCTAGATTATTTGATTCTGTTGCACCTGATGTAAAAATTATAGAATCTGAATTTGGGGCATTAATAAAATCTGCTATTTTTTGTCTTGAAGTACTTAATGCATCTGTAGCTTCATCCCCTTCACAATGAAGTGAAGATGGATTAGCAAATTTTTGATTTAAATAAACTGTCATTTCCGAAACTACTCTTAAATCGACCGGTTTCGCTGCTTGGTAGTCTAAATAAACACTCATCATTTACTCCTCATTTATTATTTCATTTTCTTAAAAATAAAAATTAAGTCATCACCATCTTTGCTAAATTCAACTACTTTAGTATTTGTTCTTTTAGCCCATCTTTTAAGATCTTCTTCAGCAGCAGGATCATCGGCAATAACCTTAAAACACTGTCCTATATTAAGTGTCTCACTTAAATTCCTAACTTCGAATAATGGTTCTGGGCAATATAAGCCGCGTGTGTCTAATTCTTCATCAATTTTCATTTGTTCACTTTGTTCATTATTCAATTTAAAAACCTCCTTAAAAGGATTCTATTACAACATATTCCTTGAGATATAAACGATTCAAAAAGAGTATAAATCTTCTCATTATAATTTAATAAACTTTAATAATTTCTAAGAAAAATGTATAAAACACATAGAATAACATGTTTATATTTTATAAATTTTAATATTTCATACAATAAAAAATGAAAATTGAAAAAAAACAAACTGAAGATATAGAAAACAAATTATTCAAGTCCTGCTATTTTTTTTATGTGTCTAACACCTTCAACTGCATCATCCGCAAAATCATCAGCTCCAAGCCTTATTGCAAGCTCCATGTTTAAAGGAGCCCCTCCTACAATCAATTTAACTTTATCACGGAGGCCTGCTGCCTGTAATGCTTCATGAACAACTTTTATATGTTCCACAGTCATAGTTAATAAAGAACTTAAAGCAATAATAGTCGCTCCAGTTTCTTTTACTTTTTCAACTACAGTATTTTCATCAACATCCATTCCTAAATCATAAAGTTCAAATCCAGTACTTAAGAGGAGAGAACCTAATATATTTTTTCCAATATCATGATTATCTCCTTTCACAGTGGCAAGAATTATTTTCACTTTGTCATCTGATTTGTCAGCAGCGGCTAAAATAGGTTTCAGAATATTAAAAGCTTCCTTCATAGTTTCACCAGCTAAAACAAGTTCTGTTAAATAGTATTCCTTTTCTTCATAACGACGTCCAACCTCATCCATTCCTTTTGTTAAAGAATTTAATATATCAAAAGCATCTTTACCTTCATCTAATGCTTCTTTTACAGCATCGGCAATATCATCTACTTCTAATTCAATTACTAATTCTTTTAGTTTTTCAAAGTCCATAAAACTCTCCTTCCTTTACGAAAATTAGACGGAATTTATTATTAAAATAAATTAAAATTATCCTATAAATCTTATTTTAATAAAAAAATGCCCGGTCTTAAATTAATTACCTTTTAAAATAAGAAATAAGAGTGAGGGAGATGAGAAAACGTTAAAATCTTAAAAGTATAAGATTTTACAAAAAATTTAGTTAGTTACCATTTTAATTAGGAAATTAGGGGATATTATTTGTATTTTCTCAATCTTCCCTCTAGGATATAAATATGATATTTTAATATTTAAATTTATTTTAACTTCTCACAATTAAAATGATAATTTTTAATTACTATCGCTACAAGATATTTTGAAACATATAAATTTTATATGATAATAGATTCGATCAGCCCTATTGATTTCATTTTCATAGTATTAAGATAATTAGCTAAATTCAGCACTAAAAATATAAATAAATAATTATTATTAACCTCGTGCCAGAAAAAGAAAAATTTTCAGAGAGTGTAACTAACGAAAGTTCAATAGAAGAGAATGAAACAATAATTGAAACTGAGTTTATAGAAGAATTAAGTATGGAATATGCATTAATTGGCAAAAATTTAGTTAAAGATTATGAGATTGGAGATTTTATTGTAAGAGCAGTTTATAATGTATCAATATCGATACCCAATGGAGAATTTTTAGTTATTAAAGGACCTAGCGGTGCAGGTAAGACATCCTTATTAAATCTATTAGGAGGATTAGATTCTCCCAATAGTGGAGTAATTTATAGTTTTGGAGTTAAAATCTCAGATATGAAAGAAGAATCGCTAACAACTTGGCGATTAGTAAATTCTGGATTCGTTTTTCAAAACTATAATCTCATTAGTACTCTTACTGCTGAAGAAAATGTTATGTTTCCTATGAACCTTGCAGGTGTCGATTTCAAAGAGCAGAGAAAACGTGCAAGAGAACTATTAGCAAAGATGGGACTTAGTGATAGAAAAGAACATCTTCCATTTCAACTATCTGCAGGAGAACAGCAAAGAGTGGCAATAGCAAGAGCATTAGCAAATGATCCTCCTATGATTATAGCGGATGAACCAACTGCTAATTTAGATAAGAAGACTAGTCAATTTATAAGAGATCTTTTTAAAGATTTAAAAGATAATATAAGAACAATAATAATTGCCACTCATGATGAATATTTAATAAATTTGGCCGACAGAATTATTTCTTTTGATGATGGGAAAATAATAGCAGAAAAGAGAATTAGAGATTTTAAAAAATAGGCAAAGTTATGCAATATGTCATCTTTTGATTTTGCTCTAAAAGAT
Source organism: Promethearchaeota archaeon (assembly GCA_020343655.1). Classification (GTDB taxonomy): domain Archaea; phylum Asgardarchaeota; class Lokiarchaeia; order Sigyniarchaeales; family SOKP01; genus Loki-b32. Next base: position 67,640 of record CP070805.1, read on the forward strand.
TTTTTTAGGAAAAGACGTTCTAACTTTCCTTATTTATTAATTATTATACTAGTCGTTGCCGTCGCCGAGTTTTTAATATATTTTTCATCATCACTAGGTTTAAATATATTTATTCAACCTACTTTTACAAATAAATATTATTTCTCTGGTGGAATCAATTTAATATATGAACAGTTTAATACACTAATTCAAGTTTTATTTATCATTTTAACAATCGTTATAGTAATTGCTGTAACTACTACGCTAGTTATTTCTAAAAAAAGGGATATCGCAATTATGAAATCCTTAGGAACACTCCCCCAAAAATTATACAGTTTTTACTTATTCGAAGTTTATATATTATTTTTCATTGGATTTTTATTTGGATGGATTTTAGGGTTATTTAGTTTTGTAGTATTTGGTTTAATTATGAATCTCTTCAATTTTTCTATTACATTCCAAATTGATTTATTTTATACACCGATTATGCTCTTCTCTTGTATTATAGGAATCTTTCTTATTTCTGGTTTTGTACTTAGGAAAATTGGAAGACAAAAAATAATCAGTACGTTCTCAAAGGATATACCTTTTAATTATGATGCTTCTAAACAATTAAAATTTATGCCAAAATGGTTAACTTCAATTGGATTCAATACAAAAATAGCTGTTGTTAATACAATAAGGAAAAAAAACGAATTTAAGCGGTATTTAATCTTATTTTCTCTAGTGGGTATAATGATTTTCACATTAGGTTTGGGGACAATAGTTTTAAGAACATCTTCTCAAGAATGGATCCAAAAATCCCAAAGTGAAAATATTGTAATTTTGGGACATAAAGATGTTATATATAATTATTCTTTAATGTATAAGATGTTTTCTGATCCTTCTCTTCTTATTGATGAAACTAATGTAAATTTTACAGAACCCTCCTATTTATTTAATTTGAGTGATATAAGCACACTATATACTAATGAGAAAATCGAGAAAATAGATGAACGTTTAATAAATTTTTATGGAGTTAAGGAACTTGATGGTATACATATATTAGAAGATGGCCGTTATCTTCCCATAGGTCAAGATCGAGAAGGTATTATTCCTATAGTTGGTGTTAATCCTGAAAATATAATTCAAAATTTTGAGATTGAAGGTAAATTTTTCAGTGAAGAAGATGATGAGAATATTACTATTGGAGATGGATTAGCACATAATTTTTTTGATTATGCTTTGGACCAGAGTTTGGAATTCACTGGAACTGGTAGGACATTTGAAATATCTGGTATTATTATTGACAGTTTCTTTAGTGGTTATGCGGGTTATATGACTATTAATGAATCAAGGAATATTTTAGGTTTCTCTGATGATATAGTTAATATAATAATGTTGAAAATAAAATTGGGTGCTTATGAAGGAATTAAAGAAGATTTAAATAATATAACTAATACAATTGGAGAAAATTTTACTTACTTAAAATTGGATGATATTTTTCATGATAATTTAAATTTTTTAAGTAATTTATCGATATATCCGCTATTCTTAATAATTTTTGTATCAATGCTAGCTATAATATCCTTGTACAACTATCAGAAGGCAGGAATAATGGAGAAAGCAAAAGATTTTTTAATTATGAGAGCTATTGGCTCAAAAACTAGGTCCCTGAAGAAAATCCTTTTTTTAGAATCACTTTTTGTTTTAATTCCATCTCTTCTTCTAAGTTTAGGAATAGGTATGATTATAAATTCTTTATTTTTATTTGGAAGAGTTTACTTGCCTCCTTTATATATACCGTTTATTGTTTTCTTGATTTTATTTATAATATTTATGATTTCTAATTTTTTAAGCCTTTTTCCTATTATCAAAAAAATTAATCACTTCTCTATTAAAGATTTTAGCATGTATTAATAATTATTATTATTTTATTGAAATGTGAATAGATGGATAAGAAATTAATATGATAAATTTTAATTTAAAAATTGCATTAATAAATTAAATTCTAATAAAAAGAAGATTCTTCTTAATGTCTGAAGATGCGTTAAAGGCCCAAATTGATAAATTAAAATTAGAACTTGAGAAAAAAGATAGAGAAATCAATAAGTTAAAGGAAGAACTTGAGAAAAGATATAAAGAGAATGATACTAATCTTGATAGAATTGAAGAACTTGAAGAAACTATTATGAGATTAGAAGATCTTATTCCCGAAGAAGACGGTAAGAAGAAAAACAAAAAGAAACAAGTCATCGATTCAAAATTGGCTATTGAGCTCGATGAAAAAGATAAACAAATTAGAGAATTAAAGAATAACATGGGTTTTTTAAGAAAAGAGAAAGTACATCTTCAACAAGAACTTGATAGGATAAAATCTGAGAATAAGAACTCATCTGTTATTAGAGTTGAAGACTTAAGACGTACGCCACCTCTCAATGTCTTGGTTAAAGAATTACAAGACAAAATAAATAAACAACAATCAATAATTAAAAGATATACATCTCAGAAAGTCAGCAATGAAGATTTCAGCGAAAAACTAAAAGAAAAAGAAGAAGAAATTGAATCATATAAATTAGAGAATTTAGAACTAAATCAAAAATTAAAAGAGCTTAGTATTGCATCAGAAGATACGAGCAGTGATTCTATAACTAAAGCATTAATAGAAGATCTTCAAAATAAATTGAATAGAGCTAAAATACAGATTAGTTCGCTTCAAAAACAGCTTAAAAAATATCAGGTAGGAAAAACACCAGAATCAGGTAAAGCTCAAAAAGAGTTAGAAGGTGAATTTAAAATGCAAAGAGAGATGGCAATCTCTTTACAGAAACAATTGGAAACAAAGGAAGGGGAAATTGAAACAATAAAAAATGAAGCTGTTCAAATAAAAAGAAGATACAGACAATTAGAAAATCAATTAAGATTAAAAGATCAAAAACTTAACGATATACAACGCCAATTAGATAGTTTTAATATTCAAACGCAGGTTCAACCTAAGAGAGAAGATCCTCACGTTGCTCTGAGAATAAGAGAGTTAAAAAAAATTGTTGATGAGTTAGAAAAACAGAATATTGAACAAAGATTAGAGATTTCTCAGTTACGAAAAAAGATCTAATTCTATTATGGAACTTATTATTTTAGGAAGCGCAGCAGCAACTCCTAACAAAAATCGGAATCTTTCATCTATAGCAGTAAAATACAGAAATCAAATTCTTTTGTTTGATTGTGGAGAAGATTTTCAGCGTAGGTTTGCAGAAGCTGGGTTAAAGTTTAATAAACCAATGAAGATATTTATCACACATTTTCATGGAGATCATATTATTGGACTCCCTGGATTTTTATTTCGTTTAAGTTTAAATGATAGAACTGCTCCAATGTTGATCTTTGGTCCTCGAAATCTTTTTCTTTATTTATTTCTCCATAAAAAAATTCTTGGGTTAAAAGCTAAATATCCAATTAAGATTATTGAAATAGATCATCAAACCCTAGAATTAATTGAGTTTGAGGGATTAGATTCTGATGAACCAACAAGAACAATCAAGATGAATGATAATATTATATTTGATTCTAAACATTTTTCAATAAAATATGCTTTAGTAGAACATTCAGTAATCACTTTCGCATATGCTTTTATTGAAAAACCTCGATATGGAAAATTTAATCCCGAACGCGCAAGAGAATTAGGGATTCCTGAAAGCAATCTCTGGAAGAAGTTGCATGAAGGACAAATTATTAAATTTAATGGTAAAGATATCGATCCTGTTAAGGAAGGCATTGTTGGTCCTAAAAAGCCTGGAAGAAAAATAACTTACTCGGGAGATTTAAAACCTAGCGATTCAATCATTAATTTAGGAAAAGATTCGGATATTTTAATACATGAGGCAACGTTCGCAAAAGCATTGGCAGAAACGGCTAAAGAAAAAAAGCACTCTACCTCTATTGATGCTGCGATTGATGCAAAAAAAATGAATGCAAAACAATTAATTCTTACTCATATATCCTCACGATACCAAGAAGATGCCTTAAAATTACTAGAAGAAGCTAAAGAGATTTTTCCAAATACCATATTAGCAGAAGATTTGCTAAAAGTTGAATTAAAATAACTTAGCTTAATAAATTAATAAACAATTAGAATAAAAAAAATTGATTTGAGGTTATCCTCCAGCGATTTCCCCGCTCCAATTTAATTAAGAGAAGCTATGGGGAAGGATAACCACTTCTGATTGCTCATTGATGACTGTTTCAGGGGTGGCCTTCTTACCATCAACTAAAATTCCAAAATATTTATCTTCTAAGTTTAGTTCTTTTAACAAATCAGCAACCGTCATTGTTTTATCTGGTGTGAATGTTTCATACAAACCGGTATCTAATAATTCTGAGATTTGCTTTATAACAATCACCTATATTTTGTAATTATTTATTATATGGTCTTAATACTATTTAATATTATTTCTTTCGTTTTATTCGTTTCAGAAAGCTGTGTTTTATTGATTTTTAAGGTTTTTTTCTATCTTCCCCTATTATTCCACACATAATTTCATATTTGATGGATTAGACGAGTATATTTTAAGTTTTAATTAAAATCCAACTTTTTTTATTTTTATATTAATTTCTATAAATAGCTTTGACTTTTTTTGAGGAGAATCAAAAATTATTGAAGAAGAAGAATTCATCGAATACACAGAGTTTCTAGATAAAATTCGAAGTTATGAATCCAAAATTAAACAGGTAAAAGATCCTATCGAGAGAACAAAAACGATAAAAGAGATGGTTTCAGCTTCAATTAATTTTTCTAATGAAATTGCCCAATCTGGGGAATATTTTGAAGCTGGAGAGTTATTATTTTCTGTTGCAGAAATAGTAGAAAATCTTGATTTTTCGGAAGCACTTGAATTGTATAAACAAATTATTGAACTTTATAAAAAACTTATTGTTGACTATAAACTTCAAGCGAAATTACATGAGATTGCTGAATTATATTTGAGAATTGCGGATATTTATCGCGAGAAAATTGGGAATATACAATCTGAAAAAAAGAATATCTTAAATAGTATAAAATTCTTAAAACAAGAAAGTCAACTTTTGAAAGAATTTAATGAAAACAGAAAATTGGCTCAAAATTTTCAAAATATTGCAGAATTATTTTTTAAATCTTCTGATTTCAATAAAGCTATAAAGTATTATGAAAAAGTAATCGAAATTTCGAGATCTCATAATTATTATGATATGTTATCATTTTCCTATCAGCAAATTGGATCTTGTTACGAAGAAATCGATGATTATAACAAATCACAAGATGTAATTTTAGAAGGAGTAGAAGTATTCTCTAATTTGGTGAATAAATTTGAAGATAAAAACGATAATTTAACTCTAGCTCAGCTCTATCAGATATTGAAAAACCTCTATAAAATTTTAGATAAGGAGGATCAATATACAAATTTCTCCAAAAAAGAAGCTGGAGCCTATATAGATCTAGCAGAAACAATAGAGAAGAAAAAAGAAAACTATCATAAAATAGCAAGATATTATCGTGGTGCAGCATTATGTTATCAAGAAATAAAGAATAATTTAATTGAATGTGCCTCTTGTTTTATTTTAGGAGGTAACTTTTCAGAGAAAACAGAGGATTTTAATCAAGCTGCGATAAACTTTTTTGATGGAGCAAATGTTTTTAAAGAATTAGATAATCTCGAAATGTCGTATAAACATTTCATAAAAGCTGGAGATAACTTTTGGAAGATTGGAAGCATCAACGAATCTACAGAGAGCTATTTAAATGCTTATGATATTGCTTTAGAAGGTAATTTGGAATTCAATAGATTTGGCATTTTCAATCAAATTGTTAGGGGATTAAATAAGATTGCTGAAGAAGGTTTAAAAAACAAACAATTCTTTACAGCAGCAACTCTTATTTTAGAAAGTATAAAATTTTATGAGCAACTTGATACCGCAAAAGATTTTCTTTTACGAGAGATGGTAAACAATTTATATCGATATTATTATAGAGCAGCTAACCTTAAAAAAATAGGATATTCTCATATTGTTCAGAGTTATGTATTAGCATCAATCTCATGTATTTTAAATGGTAAATTAGAAAAAGCTTGGAAAGTAATCTCTGAAATAGATTCTGAAGGTATCACAGTAAAAAAATACAAAGAAATAATAAAAATTATGATTGAAAGAATTTCCGGTGGAGATGAAGTTGAATTAGAGATTTTTCCTTATTATTTAAGAAGATTAATCGAAAGCTCTGAAGAAATAATGTATCTTTTAAAATTATTTAAAGGATTTAGAATAAGATAAATAGACACTTTTGTATATACACTTTGGGTCAATTTAAAAAGCTTAAATATATAAAACTAATCCTTTATGTTATTATAAAAAATATTCTAACAAATTGCTATTTAGAATAATTTTCAATTAATATTATAAGCATTTATAATAATTTAGAGTTTCAAAAAGGAACGGAATATGAAAAAAATCGCTAAATACCTTATTGTTGTAATACTAGCTGGAGCATTTATAGGGATAACTATTCCATTTACATTGATCATTTTTAGTAGAACGCCAGCTTCTACTCAATCAACCCACGTCCATATTTATGTTAATTCAACTATCTTTAGTAGTTTATCTTCTGAAATAGAACAATACAAACAAGATGTTATAGCTCAAGCATACACCGTAGATGTAATTAATTGGTCTCTTAATAACGTAACTGCGTTAAGAAATGATCTAATAAATGCTAGTACTCAGCCTTTAGGTTTAGCTGGAGCTGTACTAATTGGAGACCTTCCCTCAGCTATGATGCAGTATTTATACTACTTTTGGAGGACTTATCCAATTGATCTATATTTAACTGATTTAGATGGTGAATGGGTTGATAACGATCCTACTGATGGACTCCTTGATGCTCATAATAATGGAACAGGTGATATTTTCCCTGAAATTTGGATAGGGAGAATATGTCCCGAATCTTTGAATAATACAAACCATCTTACAGCTTATCAAAATTATTTTGCTCGAAATCATGCATATCGAACAGGTCAGCTTTCTCGCCCTCATTCTCAATTAGTGTATATTGATGACGATTGGTCTCAATGGTACAGTGAATGGCTTGGTGATATGACAGCGTATAACAACATCACCGCTGTTTATAATAATGCTACTACAACCGCTTCAGATTACATGAATGAATTAACCCACTATTATGAATTTATTCATGTGTTTGTACACTCTGAGGCTTATGAGCACCTATTCGGTCTAGGTGGATATGGCGCAGAAGGAAAAGTTAATTATACTGATATTTTAAATATTGACACTAAAGCTCTTTTTTACAATCTATTTGCATGTTCAGCAGCTAATTTTGAATACAGAAATAACCTAGGAACCCAATATCTCTTTTCTAATAACACTTTAACAGTGGTTGGCTCATCAAAGATTGGTGGCATGACAATGAATAGCTATTTTTACACACCATTAAATCAAGGAAAAATTTTTGGTGAAGCTATGAGATTGTGGTATTGGAATCCATTACACGGTCCAAGCGATCCTGACTCAATGGGAATGACTATTTTAGGAGATCCATTGCTAACAATCCTTATGTAATGTTTTAAATACTAATCCTCTTTTTTTTAATATACTTTTTATCTAAAATTTAAAATAAAATAATTTATTCTTAATACAATAAATTATGAAGGAAACAGAGAAAATAGTTTTAAGCTTTGATTTAGATAATACTTTAATCAATAACAGGAAAGGGATTGTAAATTCATTCAATTATGCTTTAAAAAAATTCAATCTTCCAGAAATGGATAAATTCAAGATTGAAAAATTGATTGGAACTCCATTGGATGACATGTTTGCCCAGTTAACTTCCTTAAACCCTTCGGTATTATCTTCAGCTTTTCGAGATTATTACAGCATTGAAGGGATCTATCAATCTAAACTTTTACCAGGAGTTAGAAAAAAATTAAAAGAATTAAAAAAACTAAATTTTTCTTTAGGAGTCATTACCTCAAAAAAACAAGAAATGGCTGTTAAAATTCTTGAATACTTGAAAATTAGTGACTATTTTGACTATATATTAGGTGAAACTGAAGACAGAAAAGTTTTAGGTAAATTAGATCCGAAATTAAAAGATATATTCAAAAATAAATATCCTAATTTCAAAATCATTGTGATTGGAGATCATCCTAAAGACGTCATGCTTTCTAATAATTTGAACTGTCCTTTTATAGGCGTTTTAACTGGAAATCATTCTGCAAATGAATTAATGAAAATTAAAAGCAATGATGTTTTAATCATAAATTCTTTGAAAGAATTAACTGTAGATAAAATAAGTTTATTAATTTAGGACCTCAAAAAATACTTAAAATATTAATTTTAAAAAGAGAAAAATTAGAAAAAAATGATTTTATCTCTCCCAGGATTCATATTCTTTCATGAATTCTTCTGGTTTCCATTGGGTCTCGATAAATTTTGGAATTCCTGAGCTGTCACGTGGCCCCACTACAACATAAGCATCTGCTTCATCTTCTAATGCTCCACTTAATCGAGCTGCCATTCCTGGAATAACAAGAATTCGATGCTTAACACTATCAAAGGCATTGAATTCCTTAACGGCCTCTGCTATACCACCAGCATTAAATTGACCACCAGCAACAGCACTTTCTATTCCTATTCCCTCCGTATCAACTACAAGTAGCCAACAATTTAAATTTGCCCCCTGTAAATCTTGTTCTACTGGGATCTTTGTCATTCTATAATTGCTTGTAACAAATATTGGAGCCATATCATCAGGTTCTCCAATTTTATAAAGACCAGGATCAACTGCGGGGTAAATCCTTGGATCTGAAAATACACTCTGCCTTAATGTCATCAAAGCCAAAAGAGCCCAGATTTCTTCCTTCTTCTGACCTGTGTGTAAAACAATTAAATTAGTATCAATAGATTCCATTATCGCTGCCATTATCACTTCTTGATATTGATGTTCCCAAGGCTCTTTATCATTTCCTATCTTCACTTTACTCCAATATGCCGCAGGTACTCCCATAACAGGCCAACAAGCATTTCCATCTTCTTTATTTATTGCAGCAGTTCTTAATTGCATGATATTGTCATAGGTCACAGAAAGATTACCAGGTCCAAAATATGTTCCTGAATCTAATACAATTTCGTTTACTCCAAATTTCTGTAAGGTAGCACTTAAAGATACTAATTCATCCAAATTACTTGAAGCAATAGCAACTGGTAAGTTATTTTCAATTGCAAATTTTCCAATCTGTTCCCAATTATCTTTAGTCACAGCATAAAGTAATGGTCTTTTATCCTTAATTTCATCCGCTGCAGCCATTAATACTTCAGGATTAAAACTACATAACATTATTGGAAGATCTGAAATCTTTACAATTTTGTTTGCTGCTAATTTAAACTGATCAGCATCTCCAGAAACATTTCTTAAAGCAATTCCATCTAGCATAAGTACATCTCCAATTCTTTCTAATTTAAGATTTGTAAGATAATCTACAATCTCTTCTAAATCTGCGTCATCATCAGCTATTTCCATAAAAATTGCAGTTTGATTGTAGAAAGTAAGTTGATGTCGCATTAATACTTCTTCTCCTCCAACTGTGACTGCGTGGTCACCAGTTCCAATAATAACGGATTTTTGAGGAGGGGTAATAAGTTTAATAAGTTTTTCTTGATATTTTACTTGTTTAGGATCTTGCATTATATGAGTGCAATCTTGAACTCTTATCTTTCTTTCTAGAATGTCAGTAGCGAATGCCATACATGTATCATACCCACAATCTTTACAATTCGATTTATCCAAAAGGGCATAAACTTCTAACGGACTTGGTCTGGCCATTTCAATTTCTCCAAATACTTTTTTTTCTCTGAAGAAAATATTCAATTAATATGTTTAGTCTAATTATAAATTTAATTAAAAATTTGGTTTTTTATAAATACAAAAATTATAACACTATTTTTCAAAATTTAACCAATAAACTGAGTTTTAGAAAATTTTTAAAAAATTTTTATATTTAATTAATTAATGGTTAAGGATCAAAATAAGTTTGAAGATCTTAACTCTTTGTTTTATCCTAAACACATTGCATTTATTGGAGCATCAGAGAGCTCCAGACTAGGTTCAATGATGTATTTACTGGCTTTTAAGGATTCTATATGGTCTGAAACTTTTTATCCAATAAATCCCAAGTATGACAGAATAATGGATTGGAAGTGTTACCCTACTATTTTAGATGTTCCATATCCTATCGACACAGCCTATATATCATTAAAAACAAAGTTTATTCCAGAGGTTTTAAAAGAATGTGTAAAGAAAGGAATAAAATGGATAATCATTTTTGCTTCAGGTTTTTCTGAAACAGGAACTCCTGAAGGAAAACAATTAGAATTAGAGCTTTTAAAAATTATTGAAGGTTCTAATACAAGAATTATAGGACCAAATTGTTTGGGACCTTTAAACGCAGAAATTGGAATGGCCTTCTCATTTGCTTCTCAAAAAGGAAATCATGGGGGTGTATCGTTTATGTCGCAATCCGGAGGTCATTTAACTCAATTAGTTAACGTTGGATATAAACGAGATATAAGATTCCGTTATGGCATTAGTTTCGGTAATCAAATTGATTTAAATTGCGTGGATTTTATGAGATATTATCGTCAAAATTCAAAAACAACTCTTATTGCTGCGTATTTAGAATCTTCTGGCTCTGCAACCGGTCATGAATTATTTATAGAACTAAGAAAAACAACAAAAATTAAACCAGTAATCTTATGGAAGGGAGGATACACTAATGATGGATCAAGAGCAGCTTTTTCACATACCGGTGCAATCGCTTCAAATGATAAATTATGGAAATCAATGGCTAAGCAAACAGGAACTGTTTTAGTAAAAGATAATGAGGAATTTTGGAATACAATCAAAACTTTTGAGCTATTATATCCAAAATTTATTCCAAAAGGACGAAATATAGGAATTGTTACTCCGGGAGGTGGTGCTTCTGTTAACATGACAGATTTATTCGCTTCTCAAAACCTTAACATTCCAGAATTAACTACTAAATCACAATCCAAAATAGGTGAGAAATTACCCTATGTTAATGTAAACATCAAAAATCCCATTGATTTGGGGGCATCGGGATTTATTTTAGACATTTATAATAAATGTATAGAAATTGTAGCTAATGATCAAAACATTGATATAATAATCATCCCCCTATGGCCAGATCATATTTATCGTCATGTTTTTATTAGAATGATTAGAATTTTTGAATCATCGTTAAAACCATTTGCATTTTGTTTACCAAATATTGCCGACGATAAAGCTCTCGCAAAAAGATTTAATTCCGCTAAAAAATTGCTACATAAGAAAAGAGTTCTTTATTTCTTATCATTAAGAGAAGCCGCGAGAAGCATCTCGCTTTTATGTGATTATGTGGATTTCTTAAAATCTCATAATATCCCAATTGCTAAAAGAAACAGAAATTGAATTCTATACTCCTTTAGAAATTTTTTCAAGATATAATTTCATATAAAATCTTTGGCGATTACAATATGCAAATTTTTGTTTTAGAGTTAGATCTTGAGAATTCTTTAAAATAAAATGAATTTCTTTAATCATTTTAAAATAATTATCTATAACATTAATAAATGTGTGTTTTAGGTTATTTATTAACTCTTTTTCTAAATCTTCTTTATTTGATTTTGGTTCAATATGCATACTTTTTTGTAAATCAAACTCAGTAGCAATAGCAGATTTATCAAATATAAAATTATTTTCAACATTTTTGAGATATATGCTCTCTATTTTTCCTGAACTCATTCTCTTAATAACCTTATACCTTAAATTTTACTAATACTATTATTTTACTTATATTAATTTCAGATTAGACACAATATTAACTCATTAATATATATCTTAGAATCAATAAAATGAGATATGTCAATAAAAACAGTTTTAAAAGAAGAGGAGAAGGATAACAAAATTCAAATTTAATATAAAAAAGAGATATTAAAGGCGAAATCCAATGTAAGATTGAAAATTTTGTCTCCCTTCCTGATATACAATCCAGATTTAAGTATAAAAATATAACATAATTTTTAATAAATAGATAATAAGATAAAAAAGTCGGTTTGTTTCAAACTTCAAATTTAATAATATAAGAAAAAAATATTTTGAACTTTTTAAAGATCAAGTTGATTTTAATAATATTCTGTCTTTGTTACGACTAAAGCAAAGAATCCATAGAAGATAATATTTACTGCACAACCTATACCAATTAGAGTATAGATCTGAAGATCCTCAAATAGTAACCATCCATATGTTGCTCCTAATGTCGTTCGAAATGTCAAACTTAAAAATGCTCCGATTAATGATGCTACTGCGCTTGCAACCGCCGTTAAACTCCAACCTCCAAAACTCTGGCCTTTATTTTCTCCAAATCTTCCTGCTAGAATAGCTGCTATTAATGGGGTAACTAAATATCCAATACCAAGTAAAGGATTATCAACAATGTTAGGATTTATTAAATCGATTGGTATTGCAATCTCCAGACTAATAGACGGAAGAATGAAAATCGATCCAAAAAGAAAATATAATATCATTAATGGAGCCGCTTGAATATTACTAAATAACACGCCGATCCCTCCTGGAGCAAGCAGGTATTGAACAATTGTAAATATAAAATTTAAACCTACAAAAACAAGTATGCTAAATAAAAATGATTTACCTAAACCCATTTTTCTCAGACTATTTTTTATTAGTGTTTTTTTAATTCTTATTATCCTCAAGTAAAAATTAAATTTTAAACTTTCGGGTGTCATGATTCATTTTATCAAAATAAATTAAAGAAGTGAATAAAGCAGAATCGCTCAAAATTTTAATAAATCATGAAATCCTAAGAAGACTATAACAATGAGAAGAGTTAATGAGAAATTTAAGCTCGGAAAGTTAAAACATGATTATTTAGGGCAATTACTTTCAGAAATAGAAATTCAAGATAATAGGGTAGTGTTAGGTTCTAAAATTGGCGAAGATGCTGCAGTTATAGATATCCCTGGTGAAAATTATCTGGTGGTAAAAACTGACCCAATTACTTTCACAACTAATGAGATTGGCTATTATGCAGTAATTGTGAATGTTAATGATGTTGTTTGCTTGGGAGCTAAACCAAAATGGTTTCAATCAACAATATTATTACCTGAAAATAACACTACCACTGAAATTGTTGAAAAAATATTTAATAGTATTAATATTACATGCAAATCAATAGGAATAACGGTAGTTGGTGGTCATATAGAAATCACACCAAGATTAAATAGACCAATTGTAATTGGATCATTAATAGGAGAGGTAGAAAAAAATAAACTGATCCTTACATCAGGTGCAGAACCAGGAGATGCACTTATTTTAACAAAGGGTATTTTCATTGAAGGGACTTCAATTATTGGACGAGAAAAAGAAAAAGAATTGAAAAATAAACGATTTAGTAATGACTTTATAGAAAAATGTAAGAACTATCTTTATTCTCCCGGAATAAGCGTTTTTAAAGAAGCCCTTTTGGCAAATAAAAATTTCAAAATAAAATCTTGTCACGATCCAACAGAAGGGGGAGTTTTTACAGGAATTGCTGAAATGACCATTGCTTCAAATACAGGAGTAATCATTGAAGAAGAGAAAATCTTTATTTTACCAGAGCCGAAGATTTTAAGTGAAATTTTTAATCTCAATCCATATAACACTATTTCATCTGGCTCCCTTTTGATAGCTGTGGATCAAAAAGATTCATCCGATTTAATAGATTTACTAAGAAAACATGATATAAATGCAGAAAAAATAGGGAACTTTATTCCTAAAAATAAAGGATTAATAGTCAAAAAAAAAGACGGAAAAAAAGCACCTCTTAAATATTCTGAAACAGATGATATAACAAGAATATTTTAATTTTTGAAATATTAATTTCTAAATTTCATTAAATTAGATACATTTTATCTTATATAACTAAGATTTTTATGTCTATATTTTATTGTATATTATAAGTAACATTAAATTCTAAGGGATATTAAGTACAGAATAAACAATTAGATTAAATAAATAATTGGTCAAACTTGGCTTATAAAGAATTAAGATACATCATAGAAAATCTTCAAGAAAGAGTTAACGAGCAAGAGTTAAGCATTAAAGCAGTAAATAGTGTTTTATTTGAAATTTTAGAAAAGAAGAGTTCTAAATTCGAAGAGTTCAAAAAAGACATCAAATTTAGATGGAAAGCATTTGTAGAAAAAAATCATGATAGAATAATTAAAAAAACATTTACATTGTTTTTCTATGAAAATTTTCATGAATTATTTAGTTATTTTTTGCACACATTCTTTGATTTTGATGAAAATTCCCTAAAGCCCCTTAGTAAAGAAAAAATATCTGATAAGATAATATTTTTTGAGTATAATTATCTCTTAAATCTAGATGAAGCAGAAGGTTTTACAAGAATTTCTGATAAGTATCAGATTGAAATGTTATATGGGTTTTCGCTACTTACTGGATATCTTTACTATATTGTTCGCCTTTTAGGAATGATTATTAGGAAAGCAATTCAAGAAAAGATTTTTATTTTACTTGATGCTGTCATTGTCAAAGATGGAGCTGCAAATAAAAATCTGAATTTTATGATAATAATTAAAGATAGTAAAGATGAAATCTTTTACTCCTATTTTAACATGGTTTTATATTATTTTTTAAGGCAAATTAAAGGTATTCCAGAAGAATATTATGAGAATTTATTAAAAGGAAGAGAGAAATTATATCAAATTGCTCAAATTGAATATTCATCTGCTAAAGAAAGATTGGTTGATTTATTATATTATTTTTATAAAAAATGCAATTTATTGCAAAGCTTTTCCCCTTTATTAGATTTCTTTAATTTTGTTGGAGCTAGAGTAGAAGATTCAGTATTTTCCAAAGTGGATATCATTAAAAGGGACTTCTTAGCTAACTTGGATCAATACAGTGTTGAGAAAAAAAATTCAATTATTAAATTTTTTAATTATCTTGATAAGAAATCAACTTTATATTCAACTTTTCAGGCAAATAACTTACCATCTCCAAGATCTCAATTAAATTTATTTCTTTTATACATGAAATATTATTTTGGAAGTGGTCTTGAAGCATTGGAAGTAGGAGATTTATTGTTTTTACCAGATATTTTTAGAACAACATTAAATCAATATAATAAAGCTAAAAATGATGTAATTGGAGCAAATTCAATCAAAAACATAAAAGAATTTTTGAATTTCTTATCTGCTTTATCAAATATAGAGAATATTGACCTATTCTTTTATAAAATATTTAAAAAAAATATCTCTCAGCTAAATTATGGTTTTTTTAAAACATTCCTAAAAAGTCTTAATTCAGATTTTTCTCAAAAAATAGCTCAAGAAAATGAAAATATCTTAGAAAATCCATTGAATACACCATTTACATTTAATATTATTGTTGATCATATATGTAGAATTCTCTATGTGTTAATTGATAAAATATTTATGAGATCTACACCAAATCTCGCATCAAAAAATTTCATTGATCCACGTAGTCGATACATTGGGAAGAATATAGCTTTAAGAGTTTTAGAACTTTTTGTTTTTCAAGATATAAATTATTCTGATGATGTATGGCCAGATTATATAATTAGTTTAAACAGAGAACAACTTAAAAATGAATTAAACAAGTTTAATATTACTATTTCTAAGGAACAGTTCTATTCTGTTGAAGAATTAGTACAAATAATGATAACCTACAATATTCAATCATTTTCTGATCAGCCATATCATGAGGAATGGTTGATTAATGAGATCATTATCCCCTTGAATAATTTAATTCAAGATATTAGAAATTCTGTAAAGGATCAGACAAATGAGATTGAGGTTTATGAAAGATTAAGTGAACATTTACTATCGGGTATAAAAGATGAGCAGGCTATAAAAGATTTTAAATTTATTTGTCAACAATTTGCTCCATTTTGGAAAAATGTCGAATAGTATTGTTATATTCTTTGATTAATAGCAAATATTTCTAAAAATTTTGAAAATTCCCTTTCTATATTAATTATCGGTAAATCTGAGACATAAATCTCTTTCAAATCTCTTAAACTGATTACTCCAGAAATCATTTTTACGTTTTCAGTTAATTGTTCTTTAAGTTCATCCGATTTTGCTATACATAATACTGAAGGGTTGTTTAAATCCCTAAAACCTTCAGTAAATATAATATTTATTTTGAATGGTCCTTCTTTCATCCATTTTAAGAGCTCTTCTAGCTTATTATCAGTAATTTTCATATAAACTGCAGTTTCATTATTTTTATTTCGAATCACAGAATAAGATGCTCCTGCTTCTGTGAATTTATACGAATCCTTACCCCTCTTATCAACGGGATGATGTTTCACATTTTTTATTACTGCAATATTATAATTCAAATTTCTTTTCAGTAACTTAATAGCACTTGTGATAAAATTTGTCTTTCCAGAACCAGAATATCCAATAACATCTATAATTTGAATAAGAATCACACTTATTAATTTATTGATTTATTTGATTAAAAGAATTAAGAAATTCAAATTCTATTTAATTCGAATTCTTTTTCTATTTTTATTTATCATTAATGAAAAAAAAATATATTATTTTGCTATTTAATATTTATTTAAATAGGAATATTCTAAAGATATCAAAAAAGCTTTGAAAATTAATGTCTACGAAAAAAGAAAGAATTGTATTTGACGCTAATTTCTTTATTTGCATGCTGCAAATTAAAGCACGAAATTTTTTAGGAAATTTAGATAAAGCAGCAGAGGATTTAGGGTATAAATACTACATTTCTCAAACCGTATTCGATGAGATCAAAGCTCCTCATACTTACGTAGACAAATTGAAAAGTATTGTCAATGTTGAAAAAGTCTTTCTTTATGAAATTGATGATATAAAAGATAATCTTAGCCAATTTAATATAAAATTTCCTGCTCAAGACCCTGATCTATCACTTGTTTGTATAGGAAAGAGACTATTGGACCAAAATGAGAAAATGCCTATTCATCTTGTAACAGATGACTTTAAACTAGCAAAAAATACAAATTTGCTTTATAAAGGCAAAATCAACATCTTATCTCTTTCAAGCTTTCTCTTAAAAGTACAAAGAACAACTGCTAACTCTCAGATGAGAAAATATTTTAAAGAAATTTGGAGAAGGAGCTTAAATTACACATTATCTTATATGATCGAACGATCAAAAATCTATCCTGCTGAACAGAAGATAACGTGGTTGATTGAAAAAGCAATAGCTGTAACAGAAAACTCGATCTTAACACAAGATATCGAATTAGAGAACCCAGACGCGGGTGTGAAGTTTGAGGTTGGTACTTCTAGATATATAGATGAACTTAATATAGCTGAGAAATATATATCAAATAAAGATCTCCCCCTAAGTGAAGAGGAGAAAATATCTGGGATTATAAAATTTCTTGAAAATTTAAAAATTTCAAGAGAGTATGTAATTCGGGCTCGGAAGGCGATAATCAAAAGCGAATCGAAAGAAGCCGTAAAATTTTTAAAAAGAGGGAATGGTTTTTTAGTATCATTACTCCAA
The DNA here is from genome assembly GCA_020343655.1 of Promethearchaeota archaeon. GTDB lineage: Archaea > Asgardarchaeota > Lokiarchaeia > Sigyniarchaeales > SOKP01 > Loki-b32. Next base: position 85,254 of record CP070805.1, read on the forward strand.
GTTGCATCTGGACAATTAACAAATGTAAAGGATTATGAAATTGTAGAGCAATTGATCTGTTCTGAAATCAGTAAAATGGAGTTTTTACGGGCATTTTTATTAGTTTCACTTGGTCGTATTAATGGAGCAATAGATTCACTTGAAAGAGCAGCATTATTTTCTGTGATAATTCATAATTATAAAACTTGTTTAACTCTGAATTATTTAAAGGCTTTAGTATACTTATTCCATGGACTTTATAAAAATGCCATAGGTCAGTATAATTTTACTGAAGAACTAGCTGATATTTATGAAGATGATAAACTAAGACTCAAATGTTTAATTGGTAAAGCTATAGCAATTTACATTCAGGGTGAAAATAGGAATACAGCAATGAATATAATGGAAGAAATCTCAAATATTGATATAGATAAGAATTTTCTTGATGCAATAATAGTATTTAGTGAACTTGGTGATTATTTTTTAGCATTAGGACATTCTCAAATAGCAACAAATCTTTATAACCAAGCATTAGAAATCTCAATTGATTATAAATTATCATTTAAAAGCGAGACATTAATAGAAAAACTAAAAAGATCTTATATAGCTACGGTTTTAGAGGGATATTCCACAGAAGATATGGTTGATAAATTGGATCTTTTGTTAGATAAAGCTTATGAAATCAAAGATGTTGAAACGTATAATGAACAAATTAAAAAAATATCTAGCTTTAATCTCTTATTTTATACTCCATTCCCATATATTACAGGTAAAAAAAAGTCCGTTCCGTTCTCAAAGTTACCAAAAGAACTTCAAGATGACTACTTAGAAGTTGTTTATTTTGAAAAATCAAAAGATATCCAAGGGCAGATTCTATTTATTGTTTCTCATTATGAATTAGGATTATTTGGAATCAAATTGAAAACAAGTGAAAATGTGACTGGGATTGCTGAAAATTATACTCTTAAAATAAAACCTAATGCAAAAGTGAAGATTTATGAGCCAGAGGAAGAATTAAGAAATTATTTTTTAATTCGAGCTATAATTGAGATTACAACAAAAGATCAAGTTCAAATTACATATACACTCCCATCTTTCTTTAAACAACTAAATCTTTGAATTCTGTTATACAAAAAAATTCATAGAAGAAATTATATATTTAATATGTTTAGTTTAAACTCTTCTTAAACTCTTATCTCGTTGGCTGATCTGGTGTCCATGAATAGCACAACTAATACAATAATACTTAGTTTTACTTGGAGCTTGGATAATTGTACCAGCTTTTTTCAATTCTGTAAACATTCGGCTATCAACTAGAGAAACTCTTTTCGTAACAGCTTTTGCTTTACTTCGAGCAACAAATCTTCCACATTTGCTACATTGAACCCTAGCATAATGTCCTTTACTAGAACCACTTCTACCGCCACTTTTTCTTTTTTTTGGAATAGGAATCAGCTAATTTTAATTTTTTCTCATAAATCTTCACATTAATTAACTAATTGAATTGTTTAAAATTTAAAAAATTTATTCTTAAGCTTGAAAATTTCCGAAAATAAATATTAAGAATTTATTTTCATAAATCTAACTAGATGTCCTCTTTATTTGCATTCTTTAGAGTCTTAAAAGTAAAGCTTAATCTTTGTAAAACTGTATAAATTAATGTAAAAGTGTAAATAATAATACCAATGACAAAAACCGGTGTGACTGGTACTCTGGTCACAAAAGGAACAAAAACAGTGAAAGGTTTACCTAAAAAAAGGAATGTTAAAAAATAAACAATTAGTTCTATAATGATTGTAAAAAGCAAAAATAGAATCCGTTCAGCTCGTTCCATAAATCCAATACCTTTCATATTAACACCTTCATTTTCAGCTCTTGAACGTATATAAGAAATCATAATAACTAAAAACAATATAATATAACCTAATAGATAATCTACTAAACCTCCATAAACTAAAGCTAAAACAAAGATAGCATCAGAAAGTCTATCTAAATTTGAATCCAAAAATGCACCAGCTTGAGTTTCTCTGTTTGTTCTTCTCGCTACTTCACCATCAAATAAATCCATAGCCCCCGCCCAACCTATTATAAATGGTATAACCCAAGATAAGTAAATTGAAAAATATAAACCACCTATTGCAATTAATAATGACGCAACTAATGAACATATAAATCCTATATAAGAAATCTTATTAGGTGTAAAATTATGTTTAATTAAAAATGCAACTGGGCGATCAATATATCTATTCGAAATTTCTCTCTGTCGAGATCTTTTTTTTGAATCTTCTGTTTCATTCAATTCCTTTATTTTTCCTAAGTTCTCATAATTAGATTAATATTTTTAAAATTCCTATATAATAAAAAATTTATTATAATGCTAATAAGTGTAATTTCAATAATCGAATAACTGAAGAAGCTAAATATGATTGATTCCCAAGACTTATTGTTGGTATCTTTAATTCTAATAATTCTTTTGATTTAAGAAATTCATCATCTTGGCTACCTATGATGAAAAGAATCTTTTCTTTTCCTTGAATATTATTTAACAATTCGAAAAAATTTTGACCTTGTTCATGCAAAATATATAAATTATAATTCAATGTTCTAAAGTGCTTTATCGCTTCTATTATGCTCATTTTTGAAACTTTAATTGAACTGAATAATTTAAAATACTTTTTTTCTTTAACGCTATAGCTCTGTAGAAATTCAACAAAATAATCAGAAAATAGTAATTCATTTTTAGGAAAAATTTTATTATTCAAAAATTCTGGATTAAAAATAAACGTACCATAACGATCTAAAAATACCCAAATCTGAATATTTTTTTCGAAGCTGTCTTTACCTAGTATTGCTGAGAGAACACATCGTGAAATTACATCTAATCGACCAGTAGAACCCGGTATATCTTTAATCGTGTAGTTATCAATATCCGCCGTTACAGATTTAATGAAAAATATCAGATTCATTAAAAAAAATAAGACTTGATATTATTTATATAAAGTTGCTTTTAGAATGCAAATTAAAACTTTTAATTAGTTAATTGAATTATTTAGTATAATAGTAATCTGCGAATTCTTTTTATTTGTGTTATAGAACTATGGATGATATTGATTTGTTTTTATCTATGATGTTAATGGGGAATTCTAGAATACCCTATAAAGAACTCGCCGATACTTTTGGGATGAGTGTCAATTCAATCCATAAACGTGTAAAATCGATGGTAGAGTTAGGAATCATTGAGAATTTTAATACCAAACTCAATTTAGCTTATTTTCCTAATGCTTCAAACGTTTTGCTTTTTGGAGTATCAAGAGCAAAAAACACCGAACTATTAATTGATAAACTTGGAGAAAATGAATGTATATATAATGCTACTCAAGGTAGTGGTAATTATATTTATGCTCACGCCAATATTGTAAATTTAAATCAATTGGATTCGCTTGTTTCTTTTATCAAAACTGTTGGCGAAATGGACGAACTTACTGTAGGACTAGAAAGTAGTGTTACTGGTATAGAGTCCCCAGAAACTAAAACTCGAGATCTATCTAACTTAGATTTTTTTATTATAAACTCAATTAAAGACAACTCAAGAAAGCCTATTTCTGAGATCGCTCTCGAAGTAGGTGCGAATACAAAAACTGTAAAAAGACGTTTAGATAGAATGATTGAAAACAACCTAATCCTGTTTTCTATCGATTGGTATCCTGATAAAACACCAATGAATCTCTCTATGGTAAAAATAAAACTCAAACCCGATATTAGTGTCGATAAAAAGACAATTATTGATAAAGTACGTGAGATATGCGGTTCTTCAGCAATATTTGTATGGAGTTTTTCCAATCTACCTGATACACTTCTACTATGCCTATGGACTCGGACAGGAAAAGAACTTCAACAATTTGAAAATAATTTAAATCTAGATGAGTTTGATTCTATTAAAGTAAATGTACTTATCAAAGGAAA
>CP070805.1:89295-120972 GCA_020343655.1 Promethearchaeota archaeon
ATTCATAATAAAAATTTTAATGATAATATCATTTTAGTGCTTACTATGAGCCTTGTTGGTAAAAGAATTTGGATAGATGTTGAACAACCTAAAACTGCTATAATGTTTAACTCATTAATTAAAATGTTTGAAAAAGAAGGAACAGAGCTCCTAATAACAGCTCGAGATTATGATTCAACTTATCAAATTTTAGATGATTTTAGAGTGTTATACAAAAAAATTGGTAGACATGGGGGGGAAAAATTAGTAGATAAACTGAACACGTATATAGAACGCTTAAAACAACTCTATCCTTTAGTTGTTAAATTTTTACCGGATTATTTTGTTACTTTTTTATCAATAGAAGGTATAAGAATAGCGTATGGATTACAAATACCCTCAATAGGGATCAATGACGAACCTCGCAATGAACCTGTATGCAAGTTAATACATCCATTTGTTGGTAATATTATTACTCCCCAATGTATTCCTAAAGAAAGGTATACAAAACTTTATGCCGATCCAGATAAAATCATCAGGTATAATGGGCTTGATGAAATTGCATGGCTTTCAGAATATACTCCCAATCCTAAGATTCTTGAAAAATTTGATATAGAAAAAGGAAAGTTCTTAATAATACGAACTGAGCCTTCTTATGCTTCATATTTTATTGATAAACTTAAGCCAGAAGAAACTAATATAAGTAATTTTTTTCCCCCTATTTTCAATGAGTTTCCAAATTACAAATATTTTCTTCTAGTTCGATCAAAAAAACAAGAACAATACCTATTGAAAAAGCTTAAATTTCTTAGTAAAGAAAAAAATATCATAATAACTCAGTATTTACCAAATATCCTTGATTTATGTTTCTATGGAGCTTTAATAATTAGCGGAGGTGGGACAATCGTACGTGAATCAAGTCTATTAAATGTACCTAGTATAGAATTTTTTCCAGGAGAAACAGCACCACAAGAGATATTTTTAATAGAAAATGGATTTCCTCTAGAACATATACAAAACTCAACTCAATTAATTGAGAGATCTATAGATATCCTTAATCAAGGCCCATCTCCAGATAGATTTAAGATGAGTTCATTTAAAGAAAAAATAAACAAGTTTGAAAATCCTAACAAAATTTGTTTTAATTATGTAAAAAACAAATTAAAAGATAGATAAAAATACTTATTAACAATTTTAAGGAAAGTTTCAAGCATATTTAATTCAGATTTAAAAGAGATCAGCTGATTATTAATTTTAGGTATCTTTTAAAAACTTTCGATAAAGAATTTCAAGTTTTTTTCCGACCGAGTCCCATGTATACCTTTTTATAAAATTTTGAGCTTTTTCTATTAGAATTTTCCTTTGTGATTCATCTTTAAATAAATTAACAATTTCTCTGGCTAATTGGTGAGGACTCTTTGGAGGCACAAATATAGCATTATCTTGTAAAACTTCTTTATATGCAACCATAGAAGAACAAATAACTGGTGTACCACACGCAATTGCTTCGATTGGAGTTAAACCAAATCCTTCTGAAGCATATGAATAAGTCACAAAAATATCTCCCATCGAATAATAAATTGGAATTTCCTCTTCAGATACGAATCCTACAAAACGAATATCTTTATATTTTTGTTTCCACTCTTGGTATGTTTTTTGCATGTAAAAATCTGGTTTACCACCCATTACTAGATTCAGGTCAGATATCTCTTTCTTTGCTATTTTATAAGCTTTTATGATATCATTAACTCCTTTGTATTTGGCTATCCGCCCTATGTATAGAATTATTGGCCCTTCAATCTTCAGCTCTTGTTTTAATTTCTGTGCTTTTAAAGGAAGTGGTTTATATTTATCCTCTATTGCTGAATAGAGATTATATACATTATTAATATCTACTTTGGGCATATAATATTTGATTTCTTTTCTTATAAAATCAGAGCAAGTAGTAATATATGTCGATCGCTCAACAGCAAATTTAATTAAATATTTTTCAAAAGGAATCCTGGTAAATTTCGTCTCAAATGGGCCTAAATCATGAATTGTTGATATAAATCGCTTTTGATTTGATAATATAATTGGTAATACTCCTTTTGGACTATTTCCATGTAAAATATCAAATTTTTGTCCTTTTAGATATTTAATTGTGTTAAGATTAAATTGAGGAAACCAAAAAAATCGTTTCCTAATTATATTTAGTTGAATGATATTAGGATCTGAAAGTTCAATGTTCCATTTTCCAGTTATAACTTTAACATTATAACCTCGATTTTTTAAATAATTATAGATACCCGTGAAAAATTTTGCAGCTCCATCTTGGGTATCAGGGGCAAATGTTAAAGATACAAGACAGATATTTAGGTTTTCCATTATAATTATTATCTAAAATAAGGAATATAATAATTCTATATTTATTAATTATTTTTTAGAAATATTAAAAATGTCATATATTAAATGATTATAAATTAAACAATTAAATAACAATCAAACTTTTTAATGATTTAGTATGAAATCAATTTGATATTGTGACTTAAAAAAAGATTGTAATTTTATATGATAGTACGTTCAAAAGCCCCATTCCGCGTTAGTTTTGGAGGAGGCGGTACTGACATGGCGCCTTATTGTATAGAACATGGAGGTTGTGTCATTAGTACTACTATAGATAGACATGTTTATATTACTTTACAGCCAAGGGAAGATAAAAAAATTAAGATCTTTTCTCAGAATTTAAATGACGGAATGATTTTTGAGATAGGTGATAAAAATTATGAAATCGGGTTCGAATTATTCAAAGGTGTAATTAATATTTTAGAAATATGTGATGGTTTTAATATTCTAACCTATTCAGAATTACCTGCTGGATCAGGAATGGGAGGTTCCTCCTCCTTATCAGTAGCGTTAATAGGTGCTTTCAATTATTATTATGATTTAGGGCTTTCTAAACATAAAATTGCTCAGAAAGCATATGATATTGAGCGAATTGAATTAAAACAGAAAGGAGGCTATCAAGACCAATTTGCTGCCGCTTATGGTGGATTTAATTTTATGGAATTTAGAGAAACTGTTAGAGTTACCCCAATAAAAACCAGTAAGGAAATGATAAATGAATTACAATTTCGTTTGATTTTATGTTATATAGGTGGATCACATTTTTCTTCTGATATACAAGATGAAGTCTTAATGGGCTATAAAATTGAAAAGAAGTCTTATATGGAAGCAATGCAGGATTTGAAAGATGTAGCACATGAAATGCGAAGAATTATAGAAACTAAAGATATCTCTCAGTTAAATGAATTTGGAAAATTAATACATAAAGGTTGGGAAGCAAAAAAGAGCTTAAGCACTAAAATAACTAATAAAAATATAGAAAACTTTTACTTAACTTCAAGAAAATTCGGAGTATTTGGTGGAAAATTATTAGGTGCGGGTGGTGGTGGTCATTTGTTACTTTTCTCAGATCCTAGTAGGAAATATAAAGTTATTCAAGAACTAGTAAAAATTGGAGGAAAAATAGTAAATTTCCATTTTAATCCACGTGGTCTTGAAGTTTGGAAATTATAATAATAGATCTAAAATCAATTTAAAACGTTAAGAGGTATAATTATGGAAAAAGAGATAAATATGATATTAGACCAAAGCATTAAAGTAAAACAGGGGATTAAAAATCTGGCAACTCAAATTAAAGAGGTTTCTGAAAAAATAATAAATGCTTACAGAAATAAGAAAAAAGTGGTTCTTTTTGGAAATGGAGGGAGTGCTGCAGATGCTCAGCATATTGCTGCAGAATTTGTTGGAAAATTTTATAAAGATCGCAAATCTCTACCATCTCTGGCTTTTCATACTAATACATCCTCGGTTACAGCCACAGCCAATGATTTCGGTTATGAATTTATTTTTGAACGACAAGTTTCCGCTTTTGTGGAGGAAGGAGATATCGTTATCGGTATAAGCACTTCGGGAAATTCTCCAAACGTAGTAAACGGTCTAAAAAAAGCGAAAGAAATGGGTGCTATAACCATAGGAATGACAGGTCAAAAGGAAAATATAATCGAAAAAATTGCAGAATATTGCCTTAAAATGCCTTCTACAGACACTCCTAGAATCCAAGAAGGACATATAACTGTAGGGCATATTATATGTTATTTAGTTGAGAAAGAACTTTTTGGATAGTTGAGATTTAATGAAGAAAGTAGCAGTTTCTTTACATGCAAAAGAAAACTTCGATCCTAATATAATTGAACAGTTAAAGGGTTATAACTATATCCATGTGGATGTAATGGATGGTAAATTTGTTGAAAACAAGCAGTGTAACCTAAATATCTTTAAAATATTAAAGAAAAATTACCATATTCCTATTATAGTTCATTTAATGGTAAAAAATCCAATAGAATATGTTGAAAAAATTATTGAATTTATTGATATCTTTGTGTTTCATTATGAATTTGAAGGAAATATTGAAGACGTAATAAATAAAATAAAAAAATACAAAAAAAAAGTAGGTATCGCTCTTAATCCTAACACAGCTATTAAAAAAATAATCCCCTACTTGAATAAAATAGATCTTGTCTTAATTATGTCTGTGTATCCTGGTTGGTCTGGTCAAGAATTCATCTTGGAGACTCCCGATAAAGTTAATCTATTAATGGCGTACAGACATCAAAATAATTTAAAATTCCAAATTGATGTCGATGGGGGTATAAATCTCGAAAATGCTAAATTACTAGATGCAGATATTTTAACGAGTGCAAGCGCAATTCTTAAAGCAGATGATCCTAACTTAGTAATCCAATTATTAAAGGTATCTAAGGATTTTGACTAGCAAAAAAAAGGCAATTTTTTTAGATAGGGATGGTGTAATTAATAAAGAAGTCGGCTATCTATCTAATCCAGATGATTTTGAACTAATTGACGGTACAATAGAAGCTCTTAAGCTTTTAAGGAAAAAAGGATATCTGTTAATTGTTATCACTAATCAAGCTGGAATTGCCCGCGGCTATTATACTGAAGATACTTTAAAAAAAATACATAATAAAATGAAAGTTATTTTAAAGAAAAAGGATGTTTTTCTTGATGATATCTATTTTTGCCCTCATCATCCCGATTTTACCGGTCTTTGCAATTGTAGAAAGCCTCAACCAGGTATGATAATAAAAGCTCAAAATAAACATAATTTAGATCTGTCTAACTCATTTATGGTGGGGGATACACTTAATGATGTTAAAACTGGTTTAAGTGCAAAATGTAAAACTGTATTAGTTTTAACTGGTTATGGTTCTGAAGAACATAAAAAAATTTACTCAATTAAACCTGATTTTATTTATGAAAATTTACTAGAATTTGCTAAAAATTTATAATTAAATTCCATTATTATAAACTATTAAAAAGTGTAATTTCGTGTATGAATTATGAAATTTTTTATAGATACGGCTAACTTAGACCAAATAAAAGAAATGCAAGAACTCGGTATAATTGATGGTGTAACTACAAATCCAACCCTACTTTCAAGGGAAGGTGCTGAACCTATAGAGCAATTAAAAAAAATATGTGAAATTATTGATGGTCCCGTTAGTGCTGAAGTTATTGGATTAAAAACGGAGGAAATGGTCAAAGAAGCAAGAGAATTGGCAAAATTGGCACCTAACATTGTAATTAAAATTCCGATGACAAAGGAAGGGATAAAAGCAGTAAAAATCCTTGAATCTGAAAATATAAGAACAAATGTAACGTTAGTCTTCTCTCAAAATCAAGTTTTATTAGCAGCAAAAGCAGGCGCTTCCTATATCAGTCCTTTTATTGGGAGGTTAATGGATAACGGTCAAAATGAGATTGATATGCTATGGGAATCGATGGAAATTATAAATGCTTATGACTTTAAATCAGAAATAATCGTAGCATCTATAAGAAATGCAAGACATGTTATTGAAGCAGCAAAATTGGGAGCACATATAGCAACAATTCCATTTTCAGTTTTAGAAAAAATGTTTGTTCATCCTAATACCGAAAAAGGTCTAGAAGAATTTCTTAATGATTGGAAAAAATTACAAAGACAGTTAAAAGGTTAAAAAATAATAAAAATCCTCTCAAATGTCTTATATTGATAAGATAAAAGAATGGAAACAAAAAAAAGTATTGATAATAGGAGATGCCTTAGTAGATAAATACATTTTTGGATATGCTGATAGGATTTCTCCTGATGCTCCAGTTCCAAACATAAAAATTGAAAGAAGTGAAATATATATAGGAGCTATTGGTTTAGTTTTACAATATGTTAAATCCTTAGGTGGCATTCCAGAAGTTTATACGGTTATAGGTAATGATTTTGAAGGGGATTACTTCTTAAAAAAAATAAAAGAATTAAATATCAATTCATCTGGCATAATAATAGATGAAAGCATAAAAACACCCCAAGTTACCCGAATTAAGGCATTAAATCAACATCTTTTACGTTTAGAAACTGATTATAATACTGAAATCTCCGAAAGCATAATTGAAAAACTCCATAAAAACATTGAATCTAGAAATTATGACATTGGTTCAATATTAGTATTAGATTATGGTACAGGTGGTTTATTCAAAGATATTTTTATACAAAAATTATTAAATAAATTAAAAAAGCAATATGAAAATATACCTATACTCGTTCGTCCAACTATATCAAATTATTATCTTTATGAGAATGTAGAATTAATTAAAATGAACCTTCAAAAAGCTTTAGATACATTTTCAATTGATTGTTGTAATGAAACAAGTATTTTAATAGCAGGAAAAAGAATTCTAAACTCGTCTAAAAGTAAAAACGTATTATTAAATTATTTAGAATTAGATTCTTATCTTTTTTTTAAGGATTTAGAAAAAGTAGAAAAAATTAAACCAATATTACATCAACCTGTTAAAAGTTATGTAGCAGTTGGAAGTGTAATAATGGCAACATTGGGTTTATCATTTGCATCAAACATTCCAGTATCTAGTGGAGTAAGAATTGCCCTTTCTGCAGCATCACTTACTGCTTCTCTACCTCCAGTAGAATTTTATACTAATGACAAACTTAGTAATTATATCATTTCAATTACAGATAATAAATAATTCAATAATACAGGATTAAGAATGACATTATCAGTAGCAGAAGAGAAAAGGATCTTACTTGATATTCTTGAAATTAAAAAAGATGTGTTAAAAATGATTTTTCAAGCGCAATCGGGTCATCCTGGGGGGTCACTTTCCTGTGCAAATATTATTTATCTTCTTTATAATAACATTATGAAGATTAATCGAGAAGATCCTCAATGGAATAAAAGGGATATATTTATTTTAAGCAAAGGACATGCCGCACCAGCTTTATATGCGGTTTTATCAAAGTTAGGTTTCATTAAAAGAGAAAAATTGTTTACTTTAAGACAATTTGGCTCAGATTTACAAGGACATCCAGTAAAAAACCCGAAATTAGGAATTGAAATATCTACAGGTTCTTTAGGTATGGGATTATCAATAGGAGTGGGTTGTGCTTTAGCAGCAAAGCTGGATAATAATGATAGAATGATTTATGTATTATTAGGAGATGGAGAATTAAACGAAGGCTCGATCTGGGAGGCCGTAATGGCAGGAAATCATTACAAATTAGATAATTTAATCGCTATTATTGATAGAAATGGTATTCAAAACGATGGATCTACTGAAGAAATTATGGCTTTAGAACCATTGGCCGAAAAATGGAAAGCTTTTGGTTGGGAAGTTATTGAAACTGATGGTTCAAACCTACGAGAAATAATCCAAGGATTTGAAAGATGTAAAAACATTCTTGGAAGGCCAAAAGTTATAATTTCATATTTAATTAAAGGTGCCGAGGTATCTTTTATGCAACATACTCAAAAATATCATGGACGTGCTCCAAATGAGGAAGAATTTACATTAGCTTTGAAAGAACTTGAGAACATTGAGAAAAATATAAAAAGAGGAATCATTTATAATGATTAAAGCAGATCTTAGAGACACTTTTGGGGAATTTTTAGTAAAACTGGGAAAAAAGAATTATAACGTTGTTGTTTTGGATTCTGATTTATCTTATTCTACAAGAACCAATAAATTTGCTAAGAAATTTCCTAGTAGATTCTTTAATATGGGTATAGCTGAACAAAATACGCTAGGAACAGCCCTAGGTTTTGCAATTTCTGGAAAAATTCCAATTGTGAGTGGTTTTTCTATATTCACGACAGGAAGAGCATGGGAATTTATTAGATTTGCCTGTCATGATAATTTAAATGTAAAAATTATAACAACTCATAGTGGTTTTGTAGGAGGAGATGGAAGTACGCATAATGCATTAGAAGATTTAAGCTTAATGTCTTCACTACCAAATTTAATAATATTAATCCCAACAGATAATATTGAACTTATTAAAATGTTAGAATTTACATTTGATACAAAAAATCCATTTTATATTAGATTACCGAGAGGTTATTTTCCCAAAATTCATGATGAAGATTACGAATTTCTTATTGGACAACCAGACATTTTAAAAGACGGTGATGATATTTGTTTAATAGGAACAGGTTATGGCACATTATTAGCTTTAGAATCAACTCCCGATATAGAGAAAGAATTAAAAATTTCCATAAAAATTATTAATCTTTCTAGCGTTAAACCAATTAACAATAAAACTTTAATAAAAGAGATAAAAAAAACAAGCGGGGTTGTTACCATAGAAGAGCACAATATTTATTGTGGATTTGGGAGTATATTAGCTAGAATTATTTCTGAAAATTATCCAATGCCAATGAAATTCATCGGCATTAATGAATCATTTGGCCAATCTGGAAATAGGGAAAAATTATTAAATTTTTATGGTTTAAATAAGAATAAGATTACAGAGCAAATCAGAAATTTATTACTTTCCAGGAAAAGATAAATTCTGTTTTTTTCAAGTTAATTGTTCACATCCTTGTTCTGTAATTAAAATCGTTTCTTCTGACTGAGCCACATAAACTCCTTTTTTTTCTGCTAATACATAATGTGACTGTAATTTTCCTTGTTGTACTAACTCTTGAAGCCCAAACGCTACTCCCAATCTAAATTCTTTTGATAACCATCTCTCAGCAAAGGGTAGAGATTTATAATTTTTATTTATAAAACCAAGCAATTGTTTAGAAGTTTTTCTACGTAAAGGTACTCTACCTACGTAAGGATTGATTTCATAAATATATGAATATTGTGTGTTATGAACTGAACCTTCACCAGTGCTTGCGAATATTTCAATAGAAAAAACCTCACCGGCTTCTATTGCATCACCTCCCTGAGATCCTAATTCTGGAAGTTGTTTTTTTCCATGAACGGTCCATCTTTCAATTTGATGACCACCAAGTTCTCTAATTGGGTTATACTTAAAACCTTTAACAATTTCTTCAATCTTCTTTCCGATATCTCTTGTATTTAATTTTGGTTTAGCCATCATTTTTGCTGCGTCAAGAGCAACTTCTGTAGCTTGAATAATATTATTCAGCGATTCATCTTCACTAAAATTCACTGTAAAAGCAGTATCAACAATATAACCTTCTATGTGAACTCCTAAATCGATTTTAACCAGATCTCCCTCTCTAATTTCTAATCCATCATCTTTTGTAGGAGATGTATAATGTGCAGCAATGTTATTTATGCATAAGTTAACTGGGAAAGCACAAAAACCTTCTAATTCCTCAATTTTTGCTTCAGCATCAGATATTAAATCTATCGCTTTTGCCCCTACTTTGATTTTTGGCTCAATATACTTCTTTACTTGTTGAGCTATTTTCCCAGCCTTTTGAAGAGATTCAATTTTCAGTTTTTCCTCTTCTTCTTTTTCTAATTCTTCCTTACTTTTTTCCTCTTTAGTTTTACTTTTTAAATTTTGATTCTCGGTCATTAAAATAACTAATATGGATTTTGATAAAAATATTTTTTAAATAAATAATAACTTTATTAATAAAGTTTATATTAAAATTAGATTAAAATTAAAAATATAAATAACATTATAATATTATTATCTAATTAGATCATTAACCTACTATTTGTTTAAGTTGATAAATCTTTGAGCGAAAATATCAGCGAACTCATCGATCTTTTAAGGCGAATGGAAGCCGTTAACTCAGACATTCAAGGTTCGGCAATTGTTAGCGTACAAGGACTTCCAATCTGTTCAGTATTAGCAAGAGATGTGAATGACGGCATAGTAAGTGCGATGTCAGCAGCTATTCTGAGTGTGTCAGAACGAGCTGTAGAAGAGCTCGCTCGTGGAGATCTAAAACGAATTCTTATAGAAGGTGTTGACGGAATCATAATTTTGTCAAAAGCTGGGGAGAATGCTATCTTATGCACTTTAGCAAAAAGTGATGCTTCGCTTGGTATGGTATTTTTAAATATCCAGAGTGTCTCTAAAAAAATTTCTGAATTATTAGATTAAAAAAATTCAAAAATATTATTTTTCTGATATAAAGTTATATTTTCTTATAATATCTTCAAATTACTAGCTATGTTATGATATTGACTCAAATTTTTATCGAATTTAAATCAGAATTATTGAAGATAAAAGATAAAAAGAAACTTGAGAAGCTATATTATGAAAAGCTTTCGATATGCCTTAAATCGGGGCAATATAAAACTTTTGATTTGCTGTTTAATGCTTCTATTGAACTTAATATTTTTATTGATGTAAGAAGAATTCCTAAGCGATTTGAAATTATTTCCAATTTACTTTTAAACTGTATTGATAGAATAAGAATTTTAGGTCAAATCGAAGCGTTAGGAGAAATTATAGATATTTTGAGATTTTTTAATGAATATAATTTACTAGAAAAAAATATATCAGAAATAGAGAAAAAAGCTCTTGAAAAAATAAAGGCAGACACGTTATTTTTAGCAAATTTAAATGATTTATTTGGTGATGTATCTAATTCTTTTATTTTATTTATTTGTGAAGTAATGCCTCGAAATCTTTACAATTATTTTATGAAAAATCCAGATGAATACTTCTCAGATGTAGATAGATTAATAGATTTCATCAAAAACGTTTTTTTTAACCAATATTTCATTTATGGTCTTAGCGTTAGATACTTAAGCCCTATTAAGAATTTTCTCAATATTTTTGAAAAGGAATACCTTTATTATAAGGATCTATTAGAAAATAAAGAAAATACAGATAAAGATTTAATCGAATTTAATGTCATATATGAAAAGCGGATATATTATTATGATACAGAAGAAGAGTATGAACATCGTGAGATCAAGAAGCATCTTGTTTCACCTAAAAATATTTTAAAAAACATTAACAAAATTTTGGGAAAGAATAATTATAATTTCTATAACTTATCTATGGTTGTTCTTGGAGGTTTGGGACCACAAGGCTTAGGTTTTACATATTCAACCCCAAAGGGGGAAGTTATTGAAATATGTTCAGATCAAAAAGAAACTGAAGCCATAATAGTAAAATATAAGCAATATTTAAAGAGAAAGTTTTTGATAAAATTAGAAAAAGAACTGGAGTATCTTGGAATTACTAAGAAAGTTAAAAATAAAATAGTTAAGTTCTTATCAGATATTCTCGATCAAAAAGAGTTAGTTAACTATTATAAAAAAGAACCAATCTTAAAAAAAATTAAAATTTATCTAGAACAAATAGAGGAGTTTCAAAAGAATTATAAATCTGAGCTTCATGAGCTAATTAATAAGGTTTCAAAAGCTATTTCTGTTATTCTTAGGAGGATTAAGCTTAGAGATCAATTTATAACACGAATGGGTTTAGTGACTAACAATAAAATAAAATCCGAGGATATTGCAAAATTAACGAGCTTAAAAGGCAAATCCCATTATGATATTTTACGTGAACGTTTCTTCTTCCAATATATAGTAAACTGGTTATATGAAATCTATAGTAAGGAAAAATTGAAAAATGAAAAACTATCAGCGACTTAAATAGCTGAATTTTTTATATTTAAAGAGTAGAACTGATTTCATTTTCTTATTTCTTGAATTTGGTCAAAGATATTATCAAATCGCTCTCTTATTGAACCATATAAACCTTCTTCTTCTGAGATAACTGAGTTAATTGCTGTTTTTAATCCATAATGACTTTCTGATATTAAAACTCTAATTGGTAAAGTGAGTATATCATTAATGACCATTAAAAACTCTTGAATAATGTTTATAATTTGTGGCACCTTCTCACGAGTTCTCTCAATAGTAGAAGTTTCTGATGATATTAGTCCATTTTCTCGTTCTTCTTTTAGTTCTTCCCAAACATTTTCTTTTAATTCAGAAAATTTTATGCCTAAATTTTCTAGAGCCATCTGTGCACCTTCAAAAAGGTAATTGATTGTATCTTTTCCCGTAAAGAGTCTAACATTTTCAACCATTTCTGGAGGTGCTAACCCACCTAAAAAATTAACAAGTAGTTCATTATAATCTCGTATCACATCAAGAGGAATGAATAATAATGTCATTTCTTTAAGTTGTTTAAAGAGGTATCCAAGAACTTTAGCAAACCATTCGTTCTTTAGAGATTTCTCTAATAATCCTCCATACTCGTTTAAAAGATGAGTTCCTAGATATCCGATGATTCTTATCATATCGTCTTCATAATTTCGAAAATAATCAAAAAAGTGTTCAGGTTCCATATTCAATTTATCTCTAATAATCTCTGCTAATCTTTCTTTTATAGTTTCTAATGGCTCATCAATATATTCTTCTAATTTATCAATCGAAATTACATCTTGAAGTTTATCTATAATATCAAGTTTTGTTTCTTGAACAATCTCATCTTCTTCTATAGTTTCTTTAAAATAAGTCCTTAATACTACTTTTTGCTGGGTATTTGAATCCATTAATTCTTTCCATTCTTTATAATCATGGATTTTACAAATAAATTGTAGGCAATCTCCACCTTTAGCAATGCACACTTGCTCAATTATTTGAATTCTATAGTCATTTCTTTTTATTTTTAAAATATAATTAGCAACACTTTCCAACATTCCGCAAAGTCCACAAGCCAATCCTTCTGTTTCTTTATTTTTTATTTTATCAAAGTTAAAGGTATCGTCTACATCTTTACCATAATCGGCGCAGATTGGGCATTTACTAATTTTTAAAATATAATCATTATATTTTGAATCTTCTTTAGGGATTTCTTCATAAGAATAATCGTCTAATTCCCTTCCAAACACAACAACCCAAAGAATCTCGAAATAATCCAAAACTTTTTTGGGAGAACCTGGCATAAATCTGAAAATACTTGAATGACGCTCACATGACTCATAAGCCGCTCTTTTTCCGATTTCTCTGAGAAGGATTAGGCTTTCTTCTTCATTATTAGTTATCTCATTAACTTCTTTGAGAATTTCTCTATAAAGAAGTGTATAGAATAAAGCATTAGTTGATCTCCCAAATATTTTAGTAATTTTTTTCATTAACCATTGAAATGCTCCCATTTTTAGTTCCTCTTCCTTGTTTTGTATTTATATAATTGAATACATGATTTATTTCCATATGCCCGAGATTCTACTACTTTATATGGTTCTAAAAATATAGAAGATGGATCAGGAGATTCTTTACTTATAGAAGAGATGATTTCAGAAACCATCCCTAATATTATCTCACATCCAGCTATTTCTATATCATCATAATGATATTTACATAAGGCACATTTATAATCCTGAACTTTAACTAAATACTCAGCATCATTTATTTCAACTGAAGGAGTGCTATTCAAAACTTTTTGATAAATTGTTGTAATAACGTCTTTTAAATTAGAAGGGTTAACTTTATCTGTTGGTCTCCAATATTGAATGTAAGTTCTAGCTATATTTTGTCCCATTTTCCTTAACCTATTTTTTAAATCAGGTAATCCGTTTTTCTCCATTAAGCTTGCTAATATATGGATGGAGTTTCTCATTTGGTTCATTGTTGCGTCTGTTTCTATTAACTCTTTCTTTGAAAAATTCATATTTCTATTTTCCAGTCTCATATTAAATTAAATATTGAAAAAATTTCATTAAATAAAAAATTTTTAGTCCGATTAATAGATTATTAGTATGATTTTTGAATTGTTTTTAGGTTATTCTGAATGGTTCACTCTATCTGTGGATTGTATGAGGAAGTTAAAGATAAGATAATTAAGAAAAAGAAATAAAAATATACGTTAATAATGATTTACTTTCAATTTAACTACATTTTATTAACAATTTCTCTAAGAATTTGTTCACCTGCCGCACCTACCATTATTCCGTTTCTAACAAGTAATTGTCCTTGGATTTCTATAGGATGATTTAAGAGCTCACCGTTATTGAAAAATAACAGGGTAGGTATAGCTGTAATACCAAATTTTTCGCCCAAAGGTCTGTTTTGATCAAGATCTTCTTTTATTAATTTAATTAAACCTTCTTCTTTTAATTTTTCCAGTATAGGACTTAAAAATCGACAGGGTCCGCACCATGTGGTATATACATCTACAACGACCTTCCCTTGTTTCATATCCTCCGTAACTTCAAGGCCAAATTCTTTTAGTTCTTCTATATTCATCATGCCATCTCAATTTTTAAATAATATGCTATTCTGTTTGTTTTGTAATATTATTGTGAGAATAAATATTTAATTACTTATATTAATTTCATTAACAATTTAAAAGCAGATTCTCATGAAAATGGGCAAAAGTAAATTGTATCAATATATTAATCTTCAATTAAAAACTTGATATTAAAAGAATTAATTTTAAAATCGACAATAAGTTATACTATATAATATTAAGATAAACTGATCATTTACTATGGCAACTATAGATTTTAATTTCAGAAACCAAATTCTTGGTAATGATATTGGCAATACATTAGCATATTGTTATCAGTGTGCAACTTGTAGTGGTGCATGTCCGGTAGCTCAGGTTACTGAAGGGAGATACAATCCAAGACGCTTGATCCTAGATGCTTTATTAGGTCTTAAAGAGAAAATTTTTGGACCAGATAATGCATTTAACATTTGGGGTTGTACAGTATGTGATACATGTGATGAAGTGTGCCCGCAGAAAGTTGAACTCACTGAAATTTTCACTATTCTTAAAAACATGAGCGTTGAGCGTGGTGAAGCTCCCATTCATTACACAGGTCAAGCATCCACCGTTTTAGAACATGGTAAAGCCATTCCAATGCAACCCGCTATAGAAAGGCGACGAACACAACTAGGACTACCAGCAATTATAGCACCTGATATAAAAGAAGTAAAAAAATTGTTAGAAGCAACAAAATTATCAGAAAAACTTCCTAAAATAGAATAATTTTTGCTTATTTCTCTTTTGTTTATTTTTTTAAAATTTTCGTTAGAATTTTATAGACTTATTCTATAATTGAATTATAGCGTAAATTTCATGATTTCAAAATTACAGAATTTAAGAGGTAAAATATGTTGAGAAAACCTATAATTGGAGGGAATTGGAAAATGAACCGAGGAACCCCCGAAAAATGTAAAGAAATGCTAGAAAGCTTAATTCCGCTTGTAGAGGGAATTAATGACGTTGATCTAATAATTGCACCACCATTTACTGTTTTAATTTATGCCTATAAGATTTTAAAAGGTACAAATATCATGCTAGGCGCTCAAAACATGTATTTTGAAGAGAAAGGGGCTTATACAGGTGAGATATCACCTATATTTTTGAAAGGAATTGGAGTTGAATATGTAATTCTTGGTCATAGTGAAAGAAGAGATATTTTTAAAGAAACAGATGCTTTGATTAATAAAAAACTTAAAACAGCTTTAAATATAAATTTAAAACCTATTGTTTGTATTGGGGAACATCTAGAAGAAAGAGAACTAGGAAAAACGAAAGACATAATAGAATTTCAAATTAATGAAACATTTAAAGATCTCACAAAAGAGGATATATTAAAAACCGTCATAGCATATGAGCCAATCTGGGCAATAGGAACCGGAAAAACTGCGACTCCAGAACAAGCAGAAGAGATTCATATTTTTATTCGGGAACTTTTGACTGAAAAATTTGATAAAGGGACTGCTGACTCAATAAGGATACAATATGGGGGATCTATTAAGCCAAATAACGCCGAAGATTTGTTTAATAAAGAAAATATCGATGGTGGTTTGGTCGGAGGAGCTTCACTTCAGGTAGATTCTTTAGTTCAAATTATTACTGCTGCTGATAACTCAGTTAAATAAATCTTTTTCTGATTTTTTAGTGTAAAATATTTGTGTTATTTGAATAATCTTAACCAAGAATTTTATTAAAGGCAGATGCGAGTTTAGCGGGAAACTCTCCAAAATAGCTCTGAGGATCTGCAAAGAGTAAATAAAAGTAGGGTTCGAACAAGATATCCTCAACGGTTGGACCTACATCTGATTTAATAATACATACTTGAATTTGTTCATCTGAAAAGAAGGATTGTCGATATATCCAATCCAAGGGAGGGATCTCTGGAATATATCCAATATGTCTTAAAATGTGATAAACATTCTCTAATGAATATTTTTTACCAAACGTTATTAGAGGTGATAGATCAAATGAAGTAATGCAAATTCCCCAGAGACCATAATGCTTCATTTCACTCAAAAATTCATTTGCTACGCGTTTAATATCAATCTGATTTTTTGAAATTTCTTGTTTTGCTTTTGAATCAGTTAAAATATCAATTATCTTATTTTCTTCATTGTTATAAATAGAATCCGCGGAATCAAGTGGAATTTTAGAATGTATAAAATTATTATATATTAATTTTACTTTCTCTCTAACTGATTTATGTAGTAAAAAGGATTCCGTCTGCACAGTAATTAATACGTCTCCTTGAAATTTTATTTTCATTGCTTTGGATTTGGTCTTATTTTTTTCTTTTTTAGGTTTAAATTCAAGCACCTCTATTTTTTTATCTATGTTTCGAGCAAATTCAAACAAAGCAGATATCAAACCTGCAGTTAGATCGAACTTTGAGTTTATATCTAATTGATCTTCAAGTGTATTAGTACTCTTAGAAAAATCAAAAAACCTAAGAAAGATCTTCACACCTTCCGGTACAGGCTTAATTAAAGTATTGAAATATGGAAATCCGGTAGTAGAGATAATACTGAGTTCGTAGATTGTCATTTAGATAAAAATTCATATTTTAATAATTAAAATTTAATTCAAGGCGTTTTTTAACAAATTTTAATATATTCAAATTTATAATAATTTATTTAATTTTAAGTTAATTAAACATTGTAGACAATGAATTATTTAGATAATATTATTGAATTTGATCAATAAAATAATTAAGTTATAATGATTGCTGGCTTACCAGGTAGCGCTTGAACAGCTTTTTGTTCACGCGAATCTTTTTCGAGTATAATTTCTACTTTAAATTGGAATTTTTTCTCAATAACTGGTTTGATTTCCTTAAAAAATTGGTATTCATCTTCTGAACTGAGGGTAAATTTTGGATATTTCCCGATATTTTTCAAAATTTTGCTAACCGTTTGACTAATGAATTTTCCATGCTTCTTCAATTCGTCATCTTTCATTAAAATTTGCATTATCTCTCCCTGATTTTTAGTTTCTTCTACTAAAGACATAAATTCATCATAGAACTTTAATTTCCATTGATCAGCAACGATTATTAAAATTTTTTTTAATGAATCATTTTTCATTATTAATTTTATATTGCTTATATCATCTAAAATATTATTCATAAGGTTCCACTTATAATCGGATTCTTGTGTAAGTAGTTTATCATCGTAGGAAGGCCATGGTGTTAAACTCACGTAATTTTTTTTACCAATTAATTCCCAAACTTCTTCTGTCATATGAGGTGCTATAGGGTGAAGTAATAAAATTAGATTTTCCTTGCATTCTTCGAAAATCTCTTTTTTGACTCCTTCAATTTTGTATTTGTTTAATTCGGTTGTAAATTGGATAATATTATTGACTGCATTCCGTATAGCTAATGTGTCCATATGCTCAGTATATTCTTTGATTGTTTTGTTTAAATAATATTTAATTAGTGTGTCTCTAATAGTAGTAGATTTCCGCACGCTTTTAGGTGGTTCGGTTAATAATTGAAAAGTATTTTTTATAAATCTAAAAGCATAATCTACACCTTCATTTGACCATTCTAATCCTGATTCAGGGCTTGCGCCGAATAAAATAAAAAATCGTGCAGCATCAGCTCCGTATTTTGTCATAATTCCAATAGGATCTACAGTATTACCAAGACTTTTACTCATTTTTACACTTTTTAAAATATATTTAGTTCCACATCTTTTACAAGCGTTTTTATTCATTTCTGCTTTAATAGCAAATGTTCCACATTTTTGGCAGTAAGGATGAGCCTTATTAATCATTCCTTGAGTTAATAAACGTTGGAAAGGTTCATCATATGAATGAAGACCAAGATCTCTTGTAACTTTAGTAAAAAATCGTGCATAAAGTAAATGCATTATAGCATGTTCAATACCCCCTATGTATTGATTGACATTCATCCAATAATCAACAATTTTTTTTCTATAAGGTAAATCTTTTGAGAAAGGATCAGCAAACCGAAAAAAATACCAAGAGCTATCTACAAAAGTATCCATGGTATCAGTTTCACGTTTACCTAGCTTCCCACATTTAGGACACTTAACATTTATAAAATTCTCACTTGTTTCTAATGGATTTCCTTTGCCTGTGAATTGTACATCTTTAGGCAATAAAACAGGTAAGCTTTCATAGGGGACTGGAACTGTTCCACAATTTTCACAATAGATAATTGGTATGGGACTCCCCCAATAGCGTTGACGGGAAATTAACCAATCCCTTAGTTTATAATTGATTGTTGCTTCTCCCATTCCAATTTTTTCTAATTTTTCAGTAATTGCATTAATGGCAGATCGATTTTCCATCCCATTAAATTCATCAGAGTTAATTAAAATGCCATCACCTTCATAAGATCTGTTCATTTTCTCCAACTTCAATTCATAATCAAATGGTTGAATTACAATTCTAATGGGGATGTCATATTCTCTTGCGAATTCAAAATCTCGTTGATCATGCGCAGGTACTGCCATAACAGCCCCAGCACCATATTCATAAATTACAAAATTCCCTATATAAATTGGAACCTGTTCTTTCGTCATTGGATTTATTGCATATTTACCAATAAATAATCCCTTCTTTTCAATTTCAATGTCAGTCCTTTCAAATCTATCCTGTTTCATCACTTCATCAAATAATTTCTCGAATCCATTTTCATATTCAGTCTCTTTTACCCATCCTCTAACCCATGGGTGTTCTGGGGCGAAAACCATGAATGTTACACCGTAAAGAGTATCTGGTCTTGTAGTGAAAATATCTATGCTTTTAGATTCACCTACAATAGGAAATCGAATAATGCTTCCTTCAGAACGACCAATCCAATTTCGTTGCATGACTTTAACTTTTTCTGACCAATCCAGTTCGTTCAATCCATAAAGTAATTCTTCCGCATATGCCCTAATATTTAAGAACCATTGAGTTAAAAATTTTTGTTCTACCTCTTCATTACAGCGCCAACATCTACCACTTAATACTTGCTCATTTGCCAATACAGTATTACATTTAGGACACCAATTAACATAACTATTCTCCCGATAAGCAAGCCCTTTTTCAAAAAATTTTAGAAAGAGCCACTGATCCCATTTATAATAATTTTTAGAATGGCTATAAATAAGACGAGTCCAATCATAAGAAAGGCCAATGCGTTTCTGTTGTTCAATGATTGCTTTTATATTCGCATCTGTCCATTCCTCGGGATTTGCGCCGTGATCTATGGCAGCATTTTCTGCTGGCAATCCAAATGAATCATAACCCATAGGATAAAGCACATTAAAACCTGACATTCGTTTATATCGTGCAAACGAGTCACCTATCGAATAATTACGAAGATGTCCCATATGAAGTGCTGATGAGGGATATGGATACATTTCTAACACATAATATTTTTCTTTCTTCGGATCTTCTTTAACTTCAAAAATTCTATCCTTTTCCCACTTTTCTTGCCATTTCTTTTCTATTTTTTGTGCGTCGTAATCAACCATAAATTATAACACTTAATATGAAATTTAAGGATAAAGATCATGTTTAATATTTTAATAATTGATTCAATAAATTTTTTTTGTAGATAATAACGCAATAAATAAGTATTTGAATTAAATAAACTAGTATTAATTACTCTAAATTTCAAAATTTATAAAATGAAGCAATAAACCTTAATTTTATTAATTTACTAGAGAGAATAGTGACAATCGAAAAAATTAGAGTATCTATTGGAAGCGCTTCTGTTTTAGGATTAGGTTCATTACCACAATTTAAAAATCCTCCAACTACTTGCTATATTATGACATTCAAGGAGGGACATTGTTTAGCAAATTGTGGTTTTTGTCCTCAAGCAAGATCATCAAAGAGTTCGATAGAAAAACTTTCTCGAGTTAATTGGCCAATATTTTTATTTAAAGATTTTCTAACAAAGTTAAAATATTTACCGTTTTCAAAAAGATTTAGTAGAATTTGTATTCAAACACTTAATTATCAAGAGAACTTTAATGATTTAATAGATATTATAACACAGATTAAGATTCATACAAACACACCAATTTCTGTTGCAATTCCACCAATGTCAAAAGAAAAATTGAAGGAATTACACCTCAAAGGAGTTCAAAGATTAGGGATTGCATTAGACGGGGCAACATCTAAGATTTTTGACGAAATTAAAGGCATAAATGTAGCGGGTCCCTATACATGGGAGGAGCATTTTCAGAAGTTAAGGGAAGCATTAGAAATTTTTTCACCCGGCTTTGTAAGTACTCATTTAATAATTGGCTTAGGAGAAACAGAAAGAGAAGTTATTGAACGTATAGAAGAGCTACATCATCTAAATATTCTTATATCATTATTTGCATTTACACCGATTAAAGGTACAAGATTTGAAAATATAGCCCAACCAACAATTAAAAGTTTTAGAAAATTACAGTTAGGAAGATTTCTTATTATTAATAATGAGAAAAATTCAACTGATTTTACTTTTAATCAGAAAGGAGAAATTGTAATTATAAATATTAGTAAAAAAGAATTAAAAATGATTATTGACAACACAAATGCCTTTTATACTTCTGGATGCCCGGGTTGCAACCGTCCTTATTACACATCTAAACCATCCGGTCCTATTTATAATTATCCACGAGCTCTAGTAGAAAATGAAAAGATTGAAATTTATGAGTTATTAAATAAATTTGTTAATTAATATTTTAATAGAAAATAATGAATGAATGGCGATTTTTACCGATAGAAGTAAATAATGGTTTTTGGAATATGGCCTTAGATGAAGCTATGTTAAAAATGGCAATAGAGAAAAAATCATTAAATACCTTAAGACTTTATAAATGGAAACCTTCTACTGCAAGTATTGGGAGACATCAGAGTTTATATGATGAAATTGATGTTAAGTATGCCAAAGATAGAGGATTTAATGTTGTAAGGCGTATTACGGGAGGCGGTGCTGTATTTCATGATGAATATAGAGAAATAACATATTCAATTGTTTGTCCTATCAAATTTCTTAAGGATTTAGGTGCTGAAAAAGTATTAGAACAGTTTGAAATCATTACTCAAGGAATAATAACGGGATTGTTGATTTTTGGTTTAAAACCAGAGAAAGATGTCATTCATTGTCCTGCTATTCTTTTAGATGGCAAAAAATTCTCTGGGAATGCACAAGTTCGAAAGAAAGGATATATTCTACAACATGGAACCATTTTATTAGATATTGATCCTGAATTGATGTATTCTGTATTAAAAGCTCCTGAAAATGTCGATAAATCTAAGATGGTCAGATCTGTTCGTGCTAAATGCATAGGAATCAAAAACCATATACAAAATTATGAGGAGGGAAAACTAATTATTTCATTAAAACGTGGATTCGAAAAAGCCTTAAATATAAAATTAATAGAGGGAATCTTTTCAGAAGACGAGAGGGAGTTAGCGGAAAGTTTAGTCAAAGAGAAATATGCAAATTTGGAATGGTTACAAAAATATGAATAAAACTCAACTTATGGTAAATAAAATCAAAGCTGGAACAGCATTATGGCAGGATTTTAAGGTAATTTTAAACCTTGATTCAAAAGATTTGGAAGTGCTCTTCAAGCTATCACAGGAAATTACCGAAAAAAATTTTGGTAATATTTTAAAAATATATAATCCTACTAACAGATTTCCTGCAATTAGTATAACAGGTAATGAATGTGCCTTAGAGTGTGAACATTGTAATAAGAAATATTTGAAAGGGATGAAACAAATATCAAAAAATAAAGATTTGGAACAATTTTTAATTGAACTTTCTAGAAAAGATGGAGTGGGTGCATTAATATCAGGCGGGAGCGAGATTGATGGCTCTGTCCCTTTATTAAAATTTTTAGATACGATCAAAAAAGTCAAGAAAGAAACAAATTTAATTATAAATACACATACCGGTTTGTTAAATGAAGAAACTGCTATGAAACTTGCTGATGCAGGTGTTGATATAATATCTTTTGATATAAATATGGATGAACAAGTTATACGAGAGATTTATCATTTAGATATAGAACTAAGTGAATATAAAAGAGCTATTGATTTATTAAAAAAATATGAATTACACATAGTTCCGCATATTTGTATTGGATTATATTATGGAAAACTCAATAAAGAATTAGAATCAATTAGATTTATTAAAGAAACTGAAATAAATCCATCATTGATAGTTGTAATTGTCCTAATTCCTCCTAAAGATTCTAAGGTAAAGTTTGAAACTCCTAAACCAGAAAATATAGCAAAAATTATCGCAATTTTAAGATTTGCTTTCCCTAAAACAGAAATTTCATTAGGATGTATGAGACCTCGTGGAAAGATTAAGAATGAGATTGAAAAATTCGCTATTAAGGCTGGTATAACAAGAATCGAAATTCCATCTAAAGACACATTAAAATGGTTAAAAAATAATAATAAAAAAATCCAATTCAAATATTTTTCTGCTTGTTGTGCAATCCCAAAAAAATTTGAGAAATTAGCTGAAAGTAAAAAAGTGGATATTAAAAGATATATAAATATCTAAAACTGATATGTCATGAATTTTAAAGATGATATAAAAATTATTGGTCTAAAAAAGATTCCATTAATTAAAAAGGGAGATAGCATCTCTGAAATAATAATAAATGCTTTAGATATAAATGGGATATCGTTAGAAAATGGAGATATAATTGTCATTGCTCAAACAATTATATCTAAAAGTAATGGAAGAATTAGAAATTTGAATGAGATCATACCTAGTGAGAGGGCTCTTGAATTATCTAAATCAATTTCTCTTAAAGTGAAAAGCCAAGGATTACCAGTAAAAGATCCTAAATTAATTCAAGCTATTTTAGATGAATCCAAGGAAATAATAAAAAGCGAGCATGTGTTAATAACTGAAACTAACCATGGGTTTATTTGTGCTAATGCTGGTATAGATAAGTCTAATATTGAGGGTGAAGGAATGGTAACTTTGTTACCTGAGAATCCAGATGACGACGCTGAAGAAATTAGAAGAAAATTAAAAAGTAAAACCAACAAGGATATTGCTGTTATTATTTCTGATTCGTTTGGTAGAGCCTTTAGAGTGGGTGCCCTTGGGACAGCTATTGGAGTTTCTGGGATAGATCCGATCCTAGATTTGCGAGGTAAAAAAGATTTATTTGGATATGAACTCCAAACTACTATTATTGGGCAAGCTGATAGTCTTGCTGCAGCAGCACAGTTAGTTATGGGCGAATCAGATGGGGGTATTCCTATCGTATTAATAAGAGGTTATACATTCGAGTATAATGAGAAAACAACAATTAAAACCATTTTAAGGAACAAGGAAATTGATTTGTTTAGAGAATCAGTAGATGACGTAATTATAAAAATTCTTAAAAATCGAAGAAGCTACAAATTACCTTTTGCATTAAAAAATGTAGATAGAAGAATGATTGAAGAATGCATTGAAATCGCGCGGTGGGCTCCAAGTGCTCATAATGGTCAATTTTGGAGGTATATTATTTTGGAGAGGGGAAAATTACGTGAAAGTCTAATAGATAAAATGAATGAAAAGTTAATATATGATTTACAAAAGAATGGAAAATCCAAGGAATTTATTAAAAAAAAAGTAGAAAAAACCAGAAATATTTTCTTAGAGACTCCAATTTTAATTTTATTATGCTTAGATACATTAGATTTAGAAAAATATCCAAATAATGAAAGAACACAAAATGAATTCCTTTTAGGTATCCAAAGTATTAGTTGTTCAGCAATCTATCTACTCCTTACTTTTGAAATGAAAAAATTAGCAGCATGTTGGTATTGTGCTCCACTCTTTGCAAAAAAGATTATAAAGGAGAGTTTGAAACTTCCTGAATCTTATATTCCAATGGCTTTTTTTACAGTAGGTTACCCTCTTAAAACCATTAAAGCACCAGATCGTAAAGAATTGAAAGATATAATATTCGAACCTTGTATTTAAGGGGATAAGATTATGAGTGAAAAAAATTATGTAATACTTGCAGGAGGAGTCGGAGCGGCAAAATTAATTGAAGGATTGGTTTATACTATTGAACCTGAATTACTTAAGATCATTGTTAATACCGGTGATGATATTGAATTGTTTGGCCTTAAAATTTGTCCTGATTTAGACATTATAACATACACATTAGCAAACCTAGTCGATAAAGAAAAAGGATGGGGATTTGCTAAGGAAACTTTTAATTGCTTAAATATTTTAAAGAAATTTTATAATACAGGATGGTTTAACGCTGGTGATAAGGATTTAGCTATACATATCTATCGTACTGATTTATTCAGGCAAGGTTTTAATAAAACAGAAATAACAAATTTAATTTGTCAAAAATTAGGAGTAAAATCTCATATTATACCAATGTGTAATGCACCAGTTGAAACCTTTATAACAACCCCTGAAAAATCAATGCATTTCGAAGAATATTTTATAAAATATCAGTATAAACCAGAAGTTTTAAATATTGAATTAAAAGGAATCGAAAATGCGGTACCTGTTGAAGGTGTAATCAATTATATAAAAAACGCTAAACGAATAATTATCTGCCCCTCTAATCCTATTGTGTCAATTGGAACTATTCTTCAAGTGAAAGGAATAAAAAACGCCCTTACCCAAGTTAAAGATAAAGTCTACGCAATAAGTCCAATAATCAAAGGTGAAACAGTTAAAGGTCCTGCTGATGTATTGATGAAATGTGTTGGTTTGGATGTTTCATGTGTGGGAGTTGCGAGATTTTATAAAGAATTTTTAGGAAATTTTATTATAGATAAAATGGATTGCAAACTAAAACCTAAAATTCAAGATTTAGGAATTAAGACATATTGCTATGATACTTTAATGACAAATTTAAGAAAAAAAGTAAAATTGGCTCAATATGTAGTTAGCTTGTAAATGTTCAGGTAGCCTCAGAAGCTACTTCCTCAGTTTCTTCCTTCACTGGGGGTTTAACTTCTTCTTTTCTAACATAATCCCCAACTGAAGTAAGAAGTTCCTTTATACGTCCTTCTTGTTGTAATCTTATTATTAAGTTTCTGTGTTTGATAAATGAGATTAATCTAGAAATAACTGGAAAGAGTAACATGATTGGTAATAGCAAAATTATGATAGCTTCTGGAGAATACATCGCAACGCTTTCTGTAATTGAAGCAGGTAATTGAATAACTGTACCCAAAAACCAATGTGGATGTATTATAATATAACTTATAATTAAAAGTAAACCTACCCTATACGTAAAGCTAAATAGTGTTGAGAGTGCTAAATTTCGAGCTCTAGGAGCTGAAGAACTTGCTGTTAGTGTATCCTTGGCTTCAGAATCTTCCCTGAAAAGACGATCTATATACCTCCCGAGTCTTCGCGTTTTAGATGCTGCAGTAACTAATTTTTTTTCTTCTTCCTCTAATTTTCTCCTTTCTATCATTTCTTTTACATATGAAAATCGCTTCCCCGTTTTTGCTAAGAATTTTCCGATAGCTAATCCTTCTTTTTGCTCTGACTCAATTTCTATAATTTTCTTTTTAGCTTCCTCTTTTATTTTATCGATATTAGCAGTTATATAATGTGATTCTCTTGCAAGAATATTCAATTGGGCTTCTAGTCTATCACTTCTCTCTAAGGATGGCTTTGTCACGGTATCTGCATAACTGATTTGAAAGGCAAGTTCTATATAAATATATGAGATGATCCCAAATACAATCAAAGGACTTGTTATAAACAAAATGAAATTGTCAAGAGGTATTCCAGATAATGATGGATCAAGAGGGTTTGTCATTTGATGTAAATTTAAAAAATCCGGTGGTAAATTAAACAATTGAAACATATCTCTTAAGCCTTCCACCATAAGTGGAACTATAATCATGAGGATTATTGAACCAATTGCAACCAAGGAATATTTTGGATCACTTTTAAAAAAAGCTCTAATTGCATATATAATTGATATAACAAATAAAACTTGAAAAATGAATAGGTAAATGTCATTAAAAAGTACTTGGAATTCGCTCCAAATTAGAGATGGAATGTTATAAAATTCAGGTTGTGGAATTGAAAACCATTTACTTAAATATCCCTGAAAAAAACCTTCAATGAAATTAAACAAATTACTATTAAATCCACCTCCAAAAATAAAGGCACAGCCATAGGCAATAGCAAAAAGGCCACCATAGATTATATACGAGATAACATTTTTTAAGGCTCCAAAAAAGGCAAGAATTACTAATTCATTTTCAGCTGTAACAACTACTTCTTCAAAATGGAAAATAGTTGTTACGAAAACAATTAATATCCAAGTGAATACTGCTAAATTGATAATTTTTAATGCTAGTAAATAACCACGAGCCATTTTTAATACGCCCTCCCCTTTTTCTTGGCTTCCATATAATTACTTATGACTTGATTCATCATATCATCAGGTCCGCAAGTTATAATATTTATACCCACATTTCGAAGATCTCGTCTAATAACGAGAATATGCTCCATCATTTCTTCACTAATCGCTTCTGCTAATGCTTTATCAGTTGAAGACAAATCTATTTCATGAATCTCAAACCAAGGGCTAAATGGATTAATAACAATAATAGTGTGATTAAACGGTATTAACTTTTTAATAGCTTGAGAAATGTCTTTAGGATTTGCCTCTAAATCAGATATAATGAAGACTAGACTTCGCTTTTGAAAACGCCTTGTAAAATGATCCATAGCTTCATTTATTTTACATTTTCCTTGAGGCTTTATTTTTGCGACAAAATCTAATACTTGATAAAAATGTTCTTCTCCGCTATTTGGCTTTAAAAAATTAAGATTTTTTTTATCTGAAAAAGTAAATACGCCCACATTATCCCTTCGTGTTAAAGCCACTTTTGTTAAAAGCATACAAGCTCGGATAGCATATTCAAATTTTGTATTTTCAATAGCTCCGCCTGCCATTGTATCTGAAGAATCAACTATAATCATAACTGTCACATCCCTTTCACTCTCAAATTCCTTTACAATTAATGTTTGGGATCGAGCACTTGCCTTCCAATCTATTAATCTAAACTGATCACCAAAAACGTATTTTCTCATTCCATAAAATTCTGAACCAAGCCCTTTTTGTTTCGATCTTTGTAAACCATAATTTAATTGTAAAGATCGTTTTGAACCTAAAATTTCAATTCGTTTAATATCTTCATAGGGAGGATAGATAAGGATATCTGAAACGCTATCTGGAACAATTCTTTCTAATGAATTGAAACCTAGTCTATCTTTAACGACAATTGATAACGGTCCGAGTGCATATTCACCTCTAACTTTAGGTTCGAGTACATATGAAAATTTAATTATATCCTTAGGTCCAATTCGAGTTGAAATAAAATTTTCTCCTAATATTAATCTAAAAAGTTGTGGATTGTAACTATCCCTTATTTCAATAAAATCAAAACTACTTCGTCCGATATTTTCAATAACTACTTTTACATGAACAAAATCGTCTTTAAATACTTTTTCTTTCTCCAATTCTCTATGTACACTTAATTCTTCGACATTCATTTTATAGTGGAAAATTGGTAAACTGATGATTGTGCTAAATAGTAATAAAATAGCTAGGTAAATTAAAAAATAATTTTCAAAAGCGAATCCTGCTGTTAGAAAAAATACAGCAAATAAAACTAAACTTCTACCTTTTCCACCTAAAATATTATTCCACCGTTTTGATTCTAGCTTTTTCTTTCTCTAAATCGAATTCAATAATTTATAAAAAAAATTTAAATTGGAACTGGAATTTCTTCAATTATCGATTTTAGTACGGATTTTGTGTCTAGACCTTCAAGTTCTGCTTCTGGTTTTAAGAGAATTCTATGATTTAAAGCAGCAATAATTAATGCTCTAACATCATCTGGGGTAACGTAAGATCTTCCTAAAATACTAGCTCTTGCCTTTGCACTCTTCATCAGGGTCAGAGAAGCACGAGGACCACATCCTAGAGCAATTTGTGGATGATTTCGTGTCTTTAGTATGATATCACGAACATATTTTAAAATTCGGTCATCGATATATACTAAATTCATAATTTTTTGGGCCGCAAGGATTTCTTCACCAGTTGTAATTGGATCAACCGAAGGAGATTCACCCGAGATTTGTCGACGCATAATTTCCACCTCTTCATCCTGTTCAGGATAATCTAACCAGAGTTTAAATAAGAATCTATCTACTTGTGCTTCTGGTAATGGATAAGTTCCTTCCATCTCTACGGGATTTTCCGTTGCAACAACAATAAAAGGCTTTTCTAATTGTAATGTTTGACCCTCAATAGTAATTTGGCGTTCAGCCATAGCTTCAAGCAGAGCGGATTGTGTTTTAGGTGCGCTTCTATTAATTTCATCAGCGAGAACCATATTCGCAAAAAGTGGTCCTTTTTGTAGTACAAATGCACCTTCATTCTGATCGAAAATTTTTGTCCCTGTTATATCTGCTGGAAGGAGATCGGGAGTAAATTGAACTCTTCGAAATGAAATTCCTAGTGTTTTAGCAAAAGTTTTAGCCATTACTGTTTTTCCAAGACCAGGGACTCCTTCTAAGAGTACATGACCGTTTACAAGGAGTGCTATGAAAAGTTGCTGGAGAATTTCACCATTACCAACAATCACTCGGCTTACTTCGCTTAATACTTCTTGTGCAATCTCTCTTATAGGTGTAACGTCAATTTCTTCATGGTCGTAATATTTTGCTTTATCAGGGGCTTCCATTTATTTATAACCTCTTTAATTTTTTATTTTTTTTTTTATTTTTTTTATTTTTTTTTTATTTTATATTTTTAAGTATGGTTAAATGTTATTTACCGCCCAACCCATTTCGAAAAATATTTCTTCGAAATCTTGGTCAGTTTTAACTTTATATTTCCCTTCTTTAATAGCTAAAATTCTATCCATAAATTTACTTAATCTTTTTGTTTTTAATTTAGTGGTTGATGGATCTTTAGCAATAACCATATCTATTACAGTTTGGGTTGTTATTTTTTCTCCTCTTAATTGGCTATTTAATTTTCTTTCTAACCTTCTATAAAGCAGTTTTAAGGCATCTCCATATTTCATCTTATCTTTATATTCTTCAATTTTTTGCGCAAAAAAGGAAGATGTCCTAAATCTTGCCATTTCTTCTTTCTTCTCCTCCTCCTCGGCAATTTTTTGTTCTTCTTTCTTTTTATCCTTTTTTGGAAGATATCTTCTTAATGAATAAAATGCAAGGAGAGGATATATCCATGCTGTTATAGGATTTGTAGATAAATGTACAATATATTGCATAATGAAGCCAAATATTCCTGCTGAGGAAAGATCTCTTGAATATTCTGGACGAATATGAGCTTCATCAAATACAACAATCCATTCATCTTTATTTACTCCTTCATTTGCATATGTTAACCATTCAATAATGTTTATGCCAAATTCCATATTGTCATATCCCCCCTCATTAATTAACTCATTATTAAATAGACTTGCATCTGCTGATACAAATATTCGTTGCGATACACTATCTTTAGCTAAAAATACATGTTGGGAATATCCTCCAAGAGGGAATGTATCTGGAAATGGAATAGGTAATATATCTTCTAGAAAATTCATAAAACCTAAATTAAGATCGTCTTCAGGTGAATTATACATTCCATTATCATCTTTATCAATAAAACCATAATCTGTTGTAGAACCAATGGAATCCCATCCAAAGGCAGTAATAAATTCACCACCTGCTGCACAC
Organism: Promethearchaeota archaeon; assembly: GCA_020343655.1. Lineage (GTDB taxonomy): Archaea > Asgardarchaeota > Lokiarchaeia > Sigyniarchaeales > SOKP01 > Loki-b32. The sequence continues at coordinate 119,565 of CP070805.1, forward strand.
GATGACCGTGAAAGTATTACTTGATTTATTAAATTTGGTGTTGTTGTTGTTGGATGAGAATTAAAAGATTTAATAATAGGAAATTCAGGAGTAGTATCATAGGAAGAATTATCACGTAAGATCCCATCAGGAAATATTGTAATAGGGATTTGGGTTTCTGCAAATATCCCAGCTATCATAATTTCCCATAATAAGGTACTGGTGGAACCATGATCATGACATATTAATAGGGAATTGCGACCTTTAAAAAATTCAATAAAATAAGGGACTTCAAAAATAGGATCATAAAATTGATTTGGACCAAATAAAATTAGTAGTATCGATGTTTTTAATTTGTTATTGATCGTTGTATTTATCAACCTGTCATTCGCACTCAAACTTGATTGTAGAGCCATCACATCGTAACCATCATTTTCAATTGCTCGTTTAAAATCCGAACCACCATTCCAATTATCATTATATACTGAAAAGTTTTGATCATTTTTTCCTTGGTCGATTAAAGGTGAAAATAAAGGAATGAATACAAAAATGAATATTATTACAAATAAAGCTTGCTTATATATTGATCCAGATTTTATCTTTTTCCGTGATTGAGTTTCACGTACTTTTTGTGTAGTGGCGTTTCTCAGAAATATAATAAAACCTATTCCACTGAATAATGCACCCAGATAACATAAAAGAGGTATATACGTTGCAAAACCCCACCAAAGATCTCCTGCAAGTTCTCCTGCTTTATCTTGTTGATAATAATCAATAAATTCGCTAAAAATAATTCCAAATATTATGAGGTATATCAATAGAAAAGTAAAAATTATCCCTTTTGAGATATTTATACTCTTCTGAGTTGTTTTTCCTACTTTTGCCATTGTGTTTTTCTTTTTGTTATTTTATAATTTTAAAAAATTAAATTAAGCTCTTTAGTTATAATTTAAAAGTAAATGTTTTTCCTGTTATTTCATTGTATAGATTAGAGAACAAATCAATTGTAAAATTTAATTCTTTATTTGTGGGTTCAATCCCACCATAGATAATATCTTCTATTTTCTTTATAAATGGGTATACTGATTCTGGTTTTAGATTCTTTTCTAATTCATTTACACATGTTATCGCATATTCTCGGATAGTTTGATGGGCTAATCTAGGTTTCTTAAACTTAACATTGATAATGTCATCGTAAACAAGATAAATATAGGCAATCGCCTCTTTAGGTCGGTTAGTTTCAACTAAAATCTTAACATTGTCAAATCTTTGTTTTACATTTATCTCTGGTTCTGGACTCTTCTTTTTCTTTTTTGCCATTTTTTATTACCTATTTCTGTATTTTTTTGAATTAATTTATTTTATAATTTTTAATACTTTCATTCAATTTATTTGCAATTGGAGGAATAGGAGATGGTTTTTGACCATT
>CP070805.1:121072-138431 GCA_020343655.1 Promethearchaeota archaeon
TGAGAAATTTTTATATCTCAAAAGAAATAATCGAATTACAAAATGGTCAAATTCTTGTAGAATCTGAGGGAAGAAATAAAGGTGCTCAATTTGTTATTAGATTATTTAAAAAATAGGGAATGGGCCTGGCAGGATTCGAACCTGCGACATCCCAGTCCGAAGCCGGGCACCCTATCCAGACTAGATTACAGACCCTAAAATTAAGCTTGAAAAATTAGTAGATTATATTATTTTCATTCATTATTTCTAAAAAACCTTATTGTAAAAAGAATAGTGATATTAATAATTACTTCTCAATTATAATAAAAGAAAATAGCAATATACTTAATTAGTCTATTTTTTAAAACCATTATTTAAGTATTGCAAGAACATTCGAAATAATTTTATAAATCTTAGACCTTGCGAGAGATCCCCATCTACTTTTATTATACCTTTCATAAAAGCATCAGTTCCATACATCTCACGCTTTAGAATTTTAATCAATATATCTTTAGTATACATAACTCTAAAGGATGCACTTCTATTGATTCCTTTCTTGTAAATAATCGAATCATTTGATACTCTTAACCAAAAATTAAAGTTAATATCTGTAATGATAATTTGATAGAGGTCATCGTAATCTACTATCTCTTCTCGTAAATCTTCAGTATTTTTTACAACAGTAACAGCGAACTTAATGACTCTATCTAAAGCACCGATAAATTGCCCATCATGATTTTCTAAATCATGTATTACAGAAGTGAAATTCTTTGAATCAAGCATACTCTCTATACTTGGTACTAATTCAAATATAATATATTGTTATACCCAAATATTCCTTATAATCTACATTGTCTTTAATTAATATAAATTTTTCTATTATGTGTAATGATAAGCTATACAGAATAAAATTTTTATATTTTCATTAATTCCTTTAATTACATAACTAGAATTTTTTGCGGCTATAGTGTAGCCCGGTCTTTAAGTATAACAATTCTGTTTATTTAGCCGAAAGCATTCGGGACTGTCACTCCTGCGACGCGGGTTCAAATCCCGCTAGCCGCGCCAGTCTAAATCAACCCTACTTGAATTTTAACGTAATTATTATATATATGATTATAATAGAGTACAAATTTTGAAATTAAGATAAGTAATTTCTAAAAAAAATAGAAGTTATAAAAAAAAAGAGATGTTTATTGAAAAATTGATAAATAGAGAGGTCAAATTTATTATTTTTACAAATCTTCTACAAGATCTTCATAAGCTTCTAAAGCTAATTCAATAATTTCCTGAAAAGCCATAGCATCTTGAAGATTCCCTTCAACAGTTATATCTCCGGCCATATATGCAGAAGTTGCATCAACTTCCCCTAGCATAATACCCGCTCCGACTTCCAAATTAGCAGACAATGTGAATGAAGGATTATCAACATCTCCTTCCCCATAATTAAGAACTCCTTCTTTAACGGTCATCCAGGATTTCCTATCTACATCTGTGAGAATAAACTGGATGGCAATGTCCATATCTTCAAGCTCCTCTTTCAGATCTTCATTCTCAATGGATATCTGTTTGATAAACTCGTACATTTTCATAATCTCGTCGGCACTAGCAGAAGCTGCACCTTTTTCCTGAATTCCTTTTAATTCCTTTAATAAGGATTCATCAACCATTTTAATTTTCAACCTTCCTTTATAATTTTATTGCATATTTTAAAAATTATTTGAGAATATTTAGAATAAAATAGCATATATAAAAAGGTTTTATTTCTATAAAAAGATTTTATTTCTTTTTTTTATGTTATAATGAATAAAAAAAGCCAAAATACAAACAATAAATAAAATTAAAACCTATTACTATATTACACTTATATTATTAAGCCTTAAAACCACAGTTTAAAAAATTAAATTAGATAATGCAAAAAATTAAATCTTGGTATTTTTTTTATTTTTTTAACGGTATATACGGACAAAATTAGGAGTTTTACCAAAGAAATGATCATGGACCAATTATATGATGCAACAGATAATCTAATAAATCAGCAATTTTATAAAGACGGTCGGGATGTTATTATTGGTAGAACACCTGAAGTTTCAATAAAAATAAGTAATTCAGGACAGATCATTAGAAAATTCAAGGATTTATTTAATCAGAATTTAGCCTTATTCTTGGAAGGTAAATATTTGAAATTTTTAAGTCATTTCAAGAGGATTAAAGGAGTAGATGAAATCTTTGTAAAAGAAGTTTATCAAGATCTTCAGTTAAAATTTGAACATTTAAAAGATACAGACTCAGATCATATAAATATCATAGTTTTATATACTATTTTTTTAAATTCACTGATTTCAAGTATCAGAGATCTCAATTTTGGAGAAGCAATTAGTGAGATAAAAAAACGGATTTTAAAAAAGTCAAATATACGCGAACATAAAATTCAAGAAGAACTGGATAATTTATTTATGAGAAATGATGACAACGTGTCAATTTTATATAATATCTCTTACCTTGATACTTTGGCGGAATCATTCAATTATAAGAAAGTTGCCCATATTTGTAAGATTCAAAAAAGTAAATTTATAAATCGAATAGTAAAATTAATCATATCTTCACATAATTAGGCTAAATAAAGTATCTTAAACATCCATAAGATTCTCGAAAAGAATATTAGCGAGAGTTTTTAGAACAAGTTCTCTAAATTGTTTATCATATATTCTTATCCTATCTGAAAATTCAATTTGAATTGTTTTGCTATCTTCTAAGAAATGGGATGCTCCATATCGCTGTGTAATATAACCTCCAGTTAAAACATATTCTCTCCTTCTTGGGTGACCTGGAGCAATTGGTATATCTAGTTGAAGGAATTTTTGAATTATTTTTCCCCTTATGTTTTTTCCCCAATCTCTTTTTGGAATTGATTTAGAAAAAAGTGATTCGAGATTATTTGTCCCTAAAATCAGATCTACATCTCGAAATCCAGGAGGACGACTTTTTTTTTCAAATCCATGTATATCTATTAGTAAAGAACGACCATGAGAAGCTAGATTGCTATGAATTATTTCCTGAATTTTATTATGATAAAAATTATAAATTTCTTGAGCTAATAAAGATGTATGAACAAATGCCAGAGCTTTATCTCTATTTAAATCTATCTGACCTCTAGGTATTTTTGATATTACATAGGAGGGGATGGTGTTTCCGTTTGCCCTCATTCTGAAATTTATTTTTAATAACTTAATTAAATCCTTAGCGAACTCTGTAGTACCTTTATCTATTCCAAAAATACCATTTGACCTTTCAGGGATTTTTTCACACCTTATTACTCCTCCATGTGGCACAGATATAATTAATGGGATATCTCCTTTTTCAAATTCTACAAAATCTCTTACTTCCAGCATTCTAACTTAGATTATATTTTTGAAGACAAATAAAAAAATGTTAAATTATAATATTAAAATCTTAAATTACAAATTTATTTTACATTGTATTGTAATTATATATTATCCAAGAATTAATTTGTATTAATCTGAGTTGAAAAAAGTAGCGTTTGTTGTATATTACCATAAACACAATTTTTATAGTTTTAACGCTTTAATTGGTGCTCTTGAGGTTGGTGTAGATCTTACAAATCTTGACATAATTTTCGTTCAAACCAAAAAAGATCTTATTCAAGATTTGGGAGAAATAGTCAAAAACTATGAAAGAATTGTAGTTGGAATCTCCTTCTATACTACTCAATTTTTTGAGATTAGTGATTTAATCAAAAAATTAAGCCATCATTATAATAATAAATGTTTACTTCTTGCAGGGGGTCCACACCCTACAGGAGATCCTATTGGAACTCTCAAAATGGGTTTTGATATTGTTGTAATCGGTGAAGGAGAAGAAACAATAATAGAGTTTATGAATAAAATATTAACCAACCAAGATATCAGAGAAATCAAAGGTATTGCCTATATTGATGAAAAAGATGAATTTAATTATACCGGTAAGCGAGATTTAATTATTTTGGATGATTATCCTCCCTTTCCTCTCAAAAACACTAGATTTGGAGCAATAGAAATAACTCGAGGTTGTCCTTATATCTGTTATTTTTGCCAAACACCATATATTTCTGGAACTCATCCAAGACATCGATCGGTAAAATCAATAACTAAGTACATAAAAATATTAAAAAATTATTATGGAGACCATACTGATGTGAGATTTATTACTCCAAATGCCTTTTCTTATGGATCTGAAGATGGAAAAAATTTGAATTTAGCTAAAATAGAAGAATTACTTTCAAAAACAAGAGAAATAATCGGAAAAAAAGGGAGAGTTTATTTTGGTTCATTTCCCTCAGAAGTAAGACCAGAACATGTTTCTCGAGCAACCTTAAACTTAATTTTAAAATATGCTGATAATGATAATATTACAATTGGGGCTCAATCAGGTAGCCAAAAAATCTTGGATCTGTGTCATAGGGGCCATTCGATTGAAAACGTTTACAATGCTGTGGATATAACATTAAAATCAAATCTTAAAGTTAACGTTGATTTTATTTATGGGTTACCTGGGGAAACTGAAGACGACATAAACCTTTCGATAAAAATGATGAAAGCCTTGGCGAATAAAGGTGCAAAAATCCACGCTCACTCTTTTATACCACTACCCCAAACTCCTTATGCAAAAGAACCAACAGAACACATAAATGATATTTATAAGAATGAAACTAGGAAATTGATTGCTAAAGGACTAGCATTTGGAAATTGGAAAAAACAAGAAAAATTAAGTATTAAAATTTCTCAATATATGAGGAAAACTTAATTTGTGTATATCAGCTCTATTTAGAGATTGTTATATTATTCCCTTCTTTTTTAATAAATCCTTCAATCTCTAATTGATAAAGAATATTGTCTATTCTGTTCGGATCGATATTTTTGAAGCCCTCCATTACTTTATCTATACTTAGAATTCTGTTATTCATTAATAATCTTAAAATCTCTCCTCTAATTTGTCTATTGGACCCTTTAAAAGATGCTTGTTTTCGATAATGAATACTTTTCTTTGTTAATAACGGAAATTTTTTTTTGAGCATTACCCCATAATCCATGAGTGAATAATACCATTTACGAGGATTATTTTTATCAAGAGTTTTTTCTATGAGAGGTAAAATTTCTTTGTCATTAATCTTATTTTTATTTGGAAAAAAGAAATAGATGAAGACTATTCTTATATTAGTCTCAATAAAAACTGTAGGCTTATTAAAGGCAAATGTTATGATTGAAGATGCTGTATTAAGCCCAATTTGTGGAAATAATTTTAATTCTTCAATGGATTCTGGTAAGTTACCATTATAATCATTGATTACTATTTCTGCAATTTCTTTTAAGGCTATTGCTCTTCTGTTATATCCTAAGCCTTTCCATTCTCTAAGAATTTCTTCAAGTGGAGCTCTGGATAATGATAAAAAATCTGGAAATTTTTCTATAAATTCCAAAAATTTTCCTGAAACTCTCCCCGCTTGAGTTTGTTGTAGCATAATTTCCGATACAAGAACATTATAGGGTGTGATATTTTCCCTAAATGGAAATTTCCTTTTATAATTCTTATAAAATTCATAAATTATTTCATGAAATGATTTAATTACTTCTAGTGTTAAGCCATTTTCTTTAAAAACTCTATGAAAATCGGTAATAAATAATTCTTTCTTAATTTTAAACACATAAGAAAAGTAATTTTTAAGTAAGTAAGAAAAAAAAGACAAGAATAATGAATATATGGATTTTAGAATATAAATCTCGGTTGATATCTTTTAATTATGAAAGGTCAAAAGCGAATATAGTAATACCCTTCTCTATTCTCTTAAGTTTTAGTAAGTATCCTGAATTATTGATAATATGAAGCATTGGTTTATTTTCAAGCAGTATTGAGCCAGTAAATGTCCTATAATTAAGCTCTTTCCCGATTTGTACTAAATAATTTAATAAAAATTTTGTTATTCCTAACCCTCTCCACTTCCCATGAACAACAAATGCTAATTCAGCAATAGAGGGTTGATTTGTTTTGAAAAAAGCTCCTAAAGCTATAATCTGTTCTTCTTTATTTCCACTGAATTCCCCTACAAGGATCATATCTGTTGAGTAATCAATATTAACCATTGGTTGGATTTTTTTATGCCGAAAATCTTTAACAGGCATAAAAAATCTTAAATATCTATCTTCTTCATCTAAGGAATAATGAAGTTCTTGAATTAATCTCTCATCTGTAGGTTTCACAGGGCGTATTTTTATAGTTTTTCCATTTTTAAGTTTTAATAGAGTTTCATACTTTTGTGGATAAATACTAATTCTCCCATCAATAGAAATGGGCAATTTTTGGTCTGAATATGCATACTTCCATTTCTTTGCATGATCTAATAATTCTTCACGAAAATCAGGATGCGCAATATTAATCATTTCAAGAACTCTTTCTCTAATACTTTTTCCATAAAGATAAGCAATACCCCATTCAGTTACAATATAATGAATATCTCCTCTTGTTATGACTACACCTGATCCTGGTTGAAGGTAAGGAGCTATTCTAGAAACCAAAGTTCCATCTTTTAGAGTTGCAGTAGAAGGTAAAGTCATAATTGGCTTTCCATTTATTGCTCTTCCAGCCCCCCTAATAAAATCCACTTGGCCCCCAATGCCACTATAAAAGCGGTGGCCTAAAGAATCTGAATTTACCTGTCCTGTTAAATCAACACTTAGGGCAGCATTTATAGCTACTTGTTTTTTATTTTGACTAATTATAAAGGGATCATTTGTATAATCACAAGGATGGAATTCTACCATTGGATTGTCATCCACAAAATCATAAAGCCTTTTAGACCCCATTACAAAAGAACAAATAATCTTATCTTTATGTAGACTCTTTTTTTTACATGTGATTACCCCCTCTTCCACAAGATCTACTATTCCATCTGAAAATACCTCACTATGAACGCCTAAATCTCTTTTTTCCAATAATTCTCGTGTAACTGCATTTGGAATTTGCCCTATCCCCATCTGAATTGTAGATTCATCCTCAATTAAAGATGCAACGTAATTCGCTATTCTGGTGGAAACATCATCAGGCTCACCATAATTGAATTCAATAATGTCATGATCACTTAAAACAAAAACATCAATATCATTCATATGAATAAAAGAATCACCTAAAGTACGTGGCATTTTTGGATTTATCTCAGCTACAACATTGTCGGCTGATTCTGCAATTGGTTTGACAATATCCACATTAATCCCATAACTACAGAATCCATATCGGTCTGGTGGACTCACTTGAATTAATGCTGTATCTAAATGCATCTTTCCAGATTTGAATAACTTTGGAATTTCTGAAAGAAGCATTGGAGTATAATCTGCTTGTCCATGCTCTACATATTTACGAAGTGATTTACCAATAAAAAATGCGTTATGTCTGAATAAATCCTCAATCCCTCCAGCAGTTTCATAATAATCTAAATCACTTAGACTGAGAAAATGTAAGATATCAACATCAGGAAGTTTTGGCCCGAGTTCAATTAATTTTTTAGTGAGATCTATAGGTTCTGCACATCCAGAATCGATAAAAATTCGACTTCCTGGTCTAATGAATTTTTTAATAGCATCATCAATAGATACTTGTCGACTCTTATAATCTTTTAATAAGGTACCAATATCTTGATTTGAGTTATTTTGCATTAAATCACCTTTTTTGTTCCAAAATACAAATAAATTAGTTCTTATAGGATTTTAAATATAATTATAAGGAAACCAAAAATTGTTAACTTCAATGGATTTATATATTAAAGTTTTAAATTAATAAATCGTATTCATAATTTCTTAAGAAGAGATTTGATTACTCTTGATATAAAAAACATTATAAATATAATCTTAAAGATGCACTAACTTTTTGTATAAAAAAGAGAAAAATAACATAAAAAATAACTATCTTCTACATTTTCTTTACGTGCTACTGTTCAGCCGTACAATTTTTGAATGAAAAAAGTTTGAAAACCAATTAGAAATGGTAGTATTGCATTAGTTTATTGTAAATCTATTTAGATTTTCCCTAAGATTTAGATTTTTATAGCTTTCTCTTTCTATTCTATTTTTTCTGTAAAGTTTTTCATAGAAATATTCAATATATTGATTTATTTATGAAATGAGATAAGTAAATTTTCTCATTTAAAGCTAAATCAACAATAATAAATATTTGATTTCCTTATAGAAATTATATTTTAAAAAAATAGATTTACTAAGATTACACATGGCAAAAGATACAGTTGAAATTGAAGACTTAGAAGCTTTTATTAATGGTTTAAAAGATTCTTTTGACACCTTAGAAGGCCTTGATCCTACAAAATCAAAGGGATTCCAAGCACAATTAGCAAAAGCTATTTCAGATTTGAGGTTAAAAAGAGCCGCAAAAATTGAACCTCTCCCAAAACATATTGGTCATTTTACGAAAGAAGATTTAAAAAATTATTTATTAAAAGAATTAGAATCTTTACAAAATCTTTTAGATTCTTCTGACTATAATCGCAGAAGAAAATTTGATTTAGTAATGAAAATTACTAAGTTAAGAGAGCAAGTAAATAATATGTAAAACCATTATTTTGTTCTACTTTTAAAGATTTATATGAGGTTTGGAAAATGTTAATAGATATCCATTGTCATGCAAATCTCTATTTGGTTATTGATGAAATTATTAAGGAAGCAAAAAATGTAGGAGTAGAAAAGATAGTCTCTGTTGGAATGAGTGTACTTGGTTTAGAAAGGATTTTAGAAATCTCTAATGCACATAATATGATATATCCCGCGTTGGGTATCCATCCTGAAGAAATAAAGATGAATAAAAAAATTGAAAGCCAACTAGACTATGCAATTGCTATAATCAGAAATAGTAAAGAGAAGATTTGTGCTATTGGAGAAATTGGTTTGGATCATCATTTTGTTAAAGAAAAAGAGTTTTATCCTCTTCAAAAGAAAATATTTGAAACCATGCTCTCTTTAGCACAAGAATTAGAATTACCTGTTAATTTACATACGAAAGGGGCAGAGAAGATAGTTTTTGATATGCTTCCCTCATATAAAATCCCCAATGTAAATATTCATTGGTATTCCGGACCTGAAGAGTTTTTGAATACTGGAATTGATAGAGGATACTATTTCTCAATTACTCCGGCAATTAGTTATTCTCCAGCAGTAAAGAAGACTGTTATAAAAGTTGATAAGGAACATCTTTTACTTGAAAGCGATGGCCCCGTAAAATATTCTGGAAAAATTGGTACTCCTGCAATGATAAGAGAAGTTTTGAATACCATTTCAAAGTTTAAGGAAATACCCGTTGAAGAATTAGAAAATCAAATCTATGAAAATACAAAAAAAGTATTCCCTAAAATTTTTTGAGATCCCTTTATATCTCATTCTATTAGGTCAACTATTTCTGGAGGAAATTCCTCCCCTTTGCTTTTCATCCGATAAAGCATATCTTTCACTTCAGAAATAGTATTTCCATAAATGTGGAGAGAATTACTAAAATCTAAATAATGACCAACCTCAACACCCAATTTTTCGGCAACATTTTTTTGAATTCTAATCATTCCATTTACATTAGCTTCCCAAGCTCTAAAAAGATCTCTGCTTCTCCAAGTCGTTTGCATGATTAAACACCCTTCTTTTATTCGCATATAAATTCTTTGGAGACAAGGAGGATCAATATGGAATGGATCAACTAATGGTCTCCACGTAATAGCCTGCGCCCTACGTGAATACGGTTTTTCTTTTAGTTTTTGTAAAATATATTTAATTTGATTAATTCTTGGAAACTCAATTACACCGATAGGTATCTTTTCAATTCCCATTTGATCTGAAATCTTTTTATCTAAATCAAATTCAACATCATTCTTCAATCTCCAAACATTAGAATCAGGAGTGCTTTTCACTTTTTCAGCTTTTATTAACTTTTGATGACCTTTAACTGATTTATTGTCCACAAATTTTAGATCATAATTTTTGTGGATAGTATCCTCAAGAGAGAATGGAGCGTAATTGAAAATTCTATCATGGTAAGAATAAGGAAAACTAACATCAGAATCGCTTAATAAATTATCATTTACACCATCTATGATTTCTTCAATATATCCACTCTGAATAGAGCCGATTAAATATGTATCAGCCAAACATCCATACACTTCATAAGTATTACCATATTTTGATTTAATTTTCAAAATCTTATCCTTACGCATGATAGGACTGCTGAAGGGTTTAGTTATCTCAATTAACGCTGTTGCATCTCTAGAAGGGGGATCTTCAGGCTTGTCATATTCAGTTTTTATTACATCGCCTTTATATAGAATTTGTCCAACAGCAGACAACCAAGCATCTCTAACATTCTCTTTTGAAATAAAGAAAACTTTTGCCATTTTTGAACGTTCTAATAAATTATTTTAAACTAATATTAATATAGAGATTCTTTCTTTACAAATTTTAGTATTTATCTGTTAAATATTTAATAATCCTTAATCTAACGTTATAAAATTTTAATAAAAATTTATGTAATTAATTCTTCAGACTTTTCATTATAAATATATTTATAAAACCCAAATTTACATTATTTTATTATAAGAATATATTAATAATCTTACAAAATTCATTCAAGAATTTAAATAATAGGAGTTAAAGAATATAATAATCAAGAGGTGATTTTATGGGTGGATTTGGAAAAAAACTAAAAAAAGGTTTTGCAAAAGTCGCTGGTGGCATCGTTGAGAATGTAACTGGTTCCGAGGCAGCAGGTAAAGGAGTGAAAAAAGCTGTTAAAAAAGGAAGCGTTAAAAAAGGCGTGAAGAAAGCAATTGAAGAAGCAACTGAAGATGATTAATTGTTAAATAATATTTTAAAATTTCTTTAAATTCTTTTTATTTTTTATTAACATTAAATTTTTAATAATACGTTTACTTTAAATTCTTAAGTTAATTGAGCTGAAGGGTTTACTTGAAATATGAAATTGCATCTTGAATTTTCTCCTCCATTTAATGAAGTTACTAAAAATCTGTTTGAAACACTTGAATTCAAAAAAGAAATAACATTAAAAGAACTGATAGAATTCTTTGGAAAAAAATATGGAGATTCGTTTATCAATTTAATATGGGATAACGGGAAGGAAGGGGAATTTAACAAACTTCTTTCTATTATAATTAATGGTCAGAGTTATCGAGATGAAAATTTCTTGGAAACTAACCTGAGAGATGGAGATCAGATTGTTTTTATTTATATCTATTTTGGTGGTTAATAGCTAACTACTTTATATCATCAGTTTTTAAATTATTATTACTTTAAAACAAAAATATTATCCACATTCCAAATCCCGTCAATATGGGATTTAAAATATTATCAGAAATGTTCTTGGTAAAAGCATCTATAAGTAAAAATAATAAACTAGCAATAAAACTCATGAGAAGAATTTTCTCAATACTCACAGGCATCCAAGGATGATATAATAAAGAAACTATTAGTACAATTACAAAAGTGGTTAAACCACCAGCAATAAATCCTTCTACAGTTTTTTCAGAATTTGTTTTAAGGCTATGCTTTCCGTATTTTTTACCTATAATACAAGCTACAGCATCCGCACCTGTAGTTATTAAGGCTACCGCTGCAAAAATTGGAAATGGTGCAAATAGGAAAGGCGTAAAAGATAAAACCAATGGTGTTGATGCTACAAAAGTATATAATTCACATTGTTTCATGTCCATATACCAACGTTTAGCCCATTTTGGGATCATATAGAATTTATTTAACCGAGTAAGGTCTGCTATTTGAAACATAATTACAAAACCATAACCTATAGTAATTATCAACCAGAAAGAAAAACTATAATTATCTAATCCCCATTGACTTAAAATACCTAGATTATTCAGGATTGTCCCTAACGTCCAAAAGAAAAATATCACAAAGCAAGTAAAGAGGTGTAGGAGTTTTCGCCCCAATTCAGATTTTAGGTCATCTTTCCAATTATTATTAAACTTCTCACAAAATTTACTGTAATCTCTTTCTGCCATAATCTCAGGATTTTTTTTTGAAATTATAGCATTATATATTAGTGTCATAACCAAAAATCCCATTTCAATTAAATAGCAGATGGATGTAAAAAGCCACAAATAATTTAATAAAGTTTGGCTCAAATGAGGTGAATGAAAACTATAAATAAAAGGATATAAAACTCCTGCTATCAAAAATAATAGGGCAATTAATATTTCATTCATAAATAAATGGTTTTCAATTTTTGTTTTTCTATTTTTAATTGTATAGCCAAAGGTCAAGATAAAATATCCAATGAAGATTGCGCTTGTAGGTAAGAAATACATCTTGTTAACCATTAAAGGTGAATAATTTAAAAATTTTTACAGCTATCACCATATTTCCTAACTAAAATCTAAAACCAACTTAAAATAAAAGAAATATAATTCAAGTCAAAAATAAATCTAATAAATATATAAGTAAGACTACAACCAATCGGGATTAAAAGATTATCTGAAACATTGAATGGTTTAGTTGTAAAAATATCAAATATCAAGAAAATAATGGTAAAAATTAAAGACCAAAAAATTCCAACAAAGAAAAAGCATATTAAAAATGTTGTTATTACTCCTGCAATTGTTCCTTCCCATGTTTTATTTTGGTTCCATTTAATATGATTTTTCCCGAATCTTATCCCAAACTGACTCGTCATTAGGTCACTAATGGCACTTATACCTAAAATTGCAAAAAATACCATTGGAGGGCAAATAAAAGCAGCAAAAAGTTGACCAATTGCAAAATAAAGATATGTACCATAATTTTCTTGTTCTTTTTCAGAAAGATATAAATTGGGGAAAAAAGTAAAAGGAAAAGAAAAGGAAGATGATTTACGCGAAAACTCATTGGCAAGCATGAATAAACACAATGTATAAAAAAAGAAAAATAAAAGATAATAAAACCATCCCAATGAAAATAGAACATCATAAATAGAATAGGGTTCATTAATAATTCTTTGATACAATAAAAGCATATTATTTTCTTCAGGAATCATTCCCGCTGAAGTACCAGTAAAAAAATTTACAGCAAATAATCCAATATACCATACAAGAAAAAGCCCAATAAATATTAAAACATGATTTAACTTTCGGAGAGTATCTTTTTTAGCTTTACTCCAAATTTTACGTTTTTCTTCTAATTTATGGCTTAACTTTGAAAAATCCTTTTTCAAGACTCTTTTACTTACAGCTATTACTGCTGTTGAGATAACGATTAAAAGAACTACAACAATTATTGGAATACCAAAAGCTAAAATCCATAAAGGAATTATAACTGATTGAAGTATTAAATTCTGATTCATCAATAATAGGAAGACAGTTACATGAACAAAAATAAAAACCAAAGAGCTAAACCCAAAGAAGTTATTCAGAATATCTGATTTAGATGAAAAATGCATATAATAGAAAAGAATTACAATAAACGAAAAAACGATTATTAAATACCAGATAAGAAAGAATTCCATAATTTTGATGATTTATTCAATAATTGTTATATATTTGGTCATAAAAATTAATTAAATATATGTGTTACTAACTCTAATGAAATTATTAATTTCAAAATAAACCACATGAAAAAATTTACAACGAAAATCATCTTATAATATGTTAGTTTTCAAATTCCAACAATGTGGAAAGAATTTTGAAAAAAATTATTTTAGCTTCAAAATCGATTGATCGAATTGAAATACTTAAGCGAGCAGGAATTCCATTTGAAACATTTATTACTAATATTGATGAGGAGAAATATAAAACAAGGATTTTAAATACGGTTGAACTTGTTCAAGAACTTGCTAAAGCGAAAGCAATTTTTGCAAAAAACAAATTGTTGAATAATAACTTAGATGCGATAATTATAGCAGCAGATACTATAGTAGATCTTGATGGAGAAATTATTGGGAAAGCTCATCATGAAAAAGAAGCGTTTAATATACTTAGAAAATTAATGGGAAAGACTCATAAACTTATAACAGGAATCACAATCACTGAAACTAAAAATCCAAAAATAATAGTCGATTCAGATACTACAATTGTCGAATTTCTTGAACTTTCTGATGAAGAAATATGGGATTATATCAAAACTAACGAATGGAAAGAACGGGCTGGAGCATATTCAATAAAGGATACGGCAAGTTTATTTATAAGCAAAATAAATGGTTCATCGTCCAATGTAATAGGTTTACCTATGCATAAAATCTATGAAATTCTTAAAAAAGAATTTGGATTAAATTTATTTCAAATCAAGAGAATATAATTTAAACTATGGTTAAACTCAATATTTGTGTGGGTTCTTTAAACCCTACGAAAATAAATGCAGTACAAGTAGCATTTAGTAGATATTTTAAGAATTATAGAGTCTATAGCACTGAGGTAGATTCAAAGGTATCAAATCAACCAATTGGATTAAAAAATATAATCGAGGGAGCAATCAATAGAGCTAACCATTCTCTAAATTATATGATAAGTAAAAAAAAGATTCAGCATAATATCTTTGGAGTTGGGATTGAAGCTGGACTAGTTGAAGTACCCTATACTAAATCAGGATTTATGGATTTCCAATTTTGCGCTATTATTAATGAAAATGAAAAAATTTCGTTAGGTTCTGGTATTGCATTTGAATACCCAAAGTTTGTAATAGATCAAATCTTACAAGATAATGATACAGAAATTGGTGAAATTATAGGAAATCTTGCTGGAAACGCAAATTTAAAAAATGAATCAGGAGCTATCAGTTTTTTAAGTAAAAATACCCTTACAAGAACAGAAATCCTAATTCAAGCTGTTATTTGTGCATTACTCCCTTTTATAAATAGAGAATTGTATAACATGAATAAAAAGTAAAATTATTAAACCTATTTTTCAGTAAATTCTCTCCAAATTTTTAAATCTTCATAGAATTTTAAAATCTTTTCAAATTTAGAAATTAAATTATTGTAATAATCATGATCAGCATAATTATTCTTAGATAATTTTTTTGCTAGCGAAATTTCGTTCCTATATCGCATTATTTTTTCTTCAATCACATTTTTTTTTCATGTATGTTATTATTTAAAACACAAAAATATCGCGATATTATCACTAGATAAAGAATCTTTTACTATTATAATGATAGAATTCTATCCAATTGCTCTTTTTTTACGTTTAATAACTCTGATTCTGGTAATCTTTCTGTAAGTAAACGCCAATTTTTATCCTTTTTAAAAATTTCTTCAAATATTACTAGCGATTCATCTACTTTGTTATTATTTGCTAATGATACAGCTGTCCAATACTTCATTTCAAGATTTTCTGGAAACATTTCCATGGAAGCATTGTATTCTTCGAGTGCTTTACCCATATCACCTTTTTCAATAGCAAGATCGCCATTGTTCATATGCTCATACGCACGCCATACTTTCAATAATCTACCTATTTCTTTTAATGGTTCTATATGATCCTCTACTCTGAGATCGATTTTAGGATCTTCCCATTTATTTTCTGGTGCTTCACCAACAACCACCAGCAATGCAGCAGATTGCTTACCTCTTATATCACCACCTTCTGATTCAGCAGTCTCTAAGCATTTAACTATTCGTTCTGGAAGAGGTAAATTCTTATACTTTTTAAAAGCTTCTGCCATCGCAGGCCAGACTTTATTGGAAAGCATCATATTTGCTTGAACAGAAAAATTCTCACCTACAATGTGACCTGCATGCTTTATACATTTTGATCCAGTGTGTGTAGCTACCCTTCCTTGAACATCCAGAATAGCAACCTGTCTTACATCTCTCCCATCATCATCTGAGAGTAGAATACCTATAGCCTCTTGAGGAGTTTTACCCTGTTTTAAAAGTTCTAGTCCACGTAAACCAAAAGATTTATTAACCAGTGATTGAGTTGCTACAACTCCAATCCCCGCGTCTCCCCACGAAACAACACTACCTACTGAAAACCAATGACTTTGTACTCCCACACCCATTTCTCCAGTTTCAGGATCCCTTGCAACAATAGAATAAGTATGTGCAAAAACATTACAGTTAGATTGATTAAATATTGGAATCATGTTTAATATATTGGTTTAAATGTTAAAAAAAGTTTTATGATTCGTTAATATTATTCTTGATATTTTTGAATGAAAAATATTAAATTCTTTTATTATTTAGAATCTTAATAAAAATTATTCACATAAAAAAGATGATCTTATATGACAAAGAAGTATAAAAATGAAGGTTTAATGAAAATATTGGTAATACTTGGCGCTGTAGTAGGTTTAGTTACATTAATCTTAGGGCTTCCCATAATTAATATCCCAAATTATGCATATGTAGATGCAGTATTTGCATTACATTACGTTGTCAATTTCATAATTGGTTTGGTAATAGTTATTTTAACATTTTGGGTTGGACTTAGACCAAATAATCCAATTCCATTCCATTGGCTTGTTTTAATCATATTTGCGATATTATTAGTGCTATTTGGCGCAGGAATATGGAGTTGTATATTGGTGTTGATTGCGGGAATTATAGGTATTATAGAAGAACTATAAAATTATTAATACAATTGTTTTAAACTTTTTTTCTTATTTTTCAATTGAAAATTCTAAGATTCTGCATTTTCAAGAAAATATTTAACAATTTCTTCAGCAATATTAATCTTAGAAACTTTTTGTAATGCTGTAAATCCTGGAATTGAATTAACTTCCAATACAATAAATCCCATTTCACTTTCTAATATGTCAACTCCCGCAATTTCTGTTTTAGTTACTTTTGCTGCTTTAATTGCAAGCTTTTCAATATCACTAGTTACATCTATTGGTTCAGCTCTAGCACCTGCATAAATATTAGTCTTCCAGCTATCACCAACTCTATACATACCAGCAATAACCTTATCTCCTAGTACTAATATTCTAATATCTCGATTGTAATGTTCAACAAATTCCTGTAAATAAAAGACTTGATTTAACTGACCGAGAGAATATATAACATTTTCCGCGAAACCTCTCTCATTCAACCTGGTTATACCTATCCCCTTTGAACCATATAGAGGTTTCAAGATACAATCTCCTCCTAATTCATCAAAAGCTTCTAATGCATTGTGTGGATCTTCACAAATCATTGTTTTTGGTGTAGGAATACCATATTTGTCTAAAAATATCGATGTTAAAAATTTATCGCTAGCGATTTCTAGCGATTCTCTCGAATTAATTAATTTTACATTATATTCTTCTATTGCTCTTAAAATATCAAGCCTAAAAAAAATTTTTTGAGTTGCGGCGGCACCAAATCCTCTTACAAGAGCTGCTCTTGGTTTAAGATCTTCAAA
>CP070805.1:138531-155696 GCA_020343655.1 Promethearchaeota archaeon
AAAGAAGAATGGTTAGAAGAATTTGAAAAATCAAAGGTTGCTCTTGATAGTGATATTGCTGATTATTTATATCAGCAATATGGTAAAGGAGCAATCAAAATCCTTGAAATGATAAAGGAAGATGAATCTTTGAAAGAAAAAATTGTAGAAGAAAATGATTTCATTAAAGCTGAAATTCTATATTGTTTAAGATATGAACCAACTCCACATATAATAGATGTTTTTTGCCGAAGAACTGAAATGTCACTATGGATTGATCATAAAAAAGCTTTTGAAGCAGCTCGTAAAGTTGCTGAATTAATGGCAAAGGAGTATTCATGGAATGAAAATAAAAAAAATCAAGAGATTGAGTTTTATATGGATTACATCAAAAAAACTGTTTCTTTCATAACTTAATCCTTTCAAACTCTAATTTTGAATAATTGGACTCCCATTGAAATATATTTTTAAGTTTGTATATACAATATAATAACAAATCTAAATTTACATTTAAGAGTGAATTTAATTGATTTTTCAATGGGATTTTACTGAAAATTTCTTAAGACCGCTAGGAACGTTTGGCGGTTGGTTTATGTTGATACTAGGAATAATGTGGATAATTTATGCCGCATATGAGACCAAAAGAAGGAAATCATTTAAGAAAAGGAAGGTAGAAGACTGGGATTTCGATATTACTAAATTTTTAAAAGGCCTTACTTACATTGGCTTTATTGTGGGTTTATTAAGCTTAATGTCTGGAATTGCGGGATTAATATTCAATGTACCTCCAAGTTATACATTTCCGCCAGGCGCTGGGCGCAGTTGGTTTTCAGGGATAATTCTAATAATTTTTGGTTTTTTAACATTTGTTAAACCTGCAAACGATCTCCCGCTTGCGAGTATAATTGGTGTTTTAATAGCTTCTATAGTCGTTATAATCTTAGCTCTCGCAGTTCCGCAGAAAGTCACAGATCTTATTGCTGTATTTGTAAATCCGAAAATAGTATTACTAATAGTCTTTATTATTGTATTTGCAATAGTTGCCCTTACAGCAAAATTCTATACAGCAGGCTTTATGGCTGTCTCTAAAGCAATTTCATGGCCACCTTTAGCAGTTATTTTTGCTATTTTTTGTTTCATTCAAGGATTTCTATTACTAGTACTAGGAGTATCAATCTCAGGATATTTCTAATAAATCTATTTTTTTTATTTTTTTTTGAATTTAAAAGAAGCTGAATCTGTGAGAGGGATGTTTATTTATATCACCAATTATATCCTTACTCAATTCATAAGCACAGTTAGGACATTTTTTATCATTAGTCACATCAATTTTTTTAAAACTATATCCTCTTCTTCCTAATAGTAAATGATTACAGTTTGGACAATAAGTATTACCACCCTTCTCATGACTTATATTTCCTACATATGGGAAATATAATCCTGTTTCTTTAGCAATATTATAAGCCATATCTAACGTTTCATAAGGAGTACGTTTCATTGAAGGCATCTTAAAATCAGGATGATAAGCAGAAAAGTGAGTGGGAGTATCTTTTCCTAAGTTTTCCCTTATCCATTCACAAAGTTTTTGAATATCATCCTTATTGTCGTTCAAATCTGGAATGATTAAATTTGTGATTTCAACATGTATTCCATTAGATTTAAAACGTATAGCAGTGTCTAATACAGGTTGAACAGATGGGACTGCACAAATTTTCTTATAAAAATCATCTGTCATTGCCTTAATATCAATATTAGCTGCGTTAATTCCTACTTCTATCAACTGTTTTGTAGCTTCTGGAGTAGAATATCCATTTGTTACTAAAATAGTTTTAATATCATGTTTTTTTAAAAGAGGAACTGTATCCATAATCCATTCATGCCATATCAATGGTTCATTATATGTATAAGCAAGAGTTTTCGCTCCACTCTTCACTACCCTTTTTTCTAATTGTTCCGGTGTTATTTCAACTAACGACATTCCTCGACCTTCATAACCTTGAAGGTCATAAAATCCATTTTTTCCATTGTCTGTTGGATTTGCTTGAGAGATATTCCAATTCTGGCAGTTTTGGCATTTAAATGAACACCCAATTGATGCTATCGAATATGCAGTGGCACCTGGCCAAAAATTGTAGAGAGGTTTCTTCTCAATAGGATCTAAACTACCAGATGATATCATTGAACCATATATTAATGTGTATAATTCTCCATCAAAATTCTTTCTTGTTCTACAGATCCCCACCTTATCTGGTAGGATCCTACATTCATTTGCACATACATGGCATTCAACTTTCTTATCATCAAGTTTATCGAATAATCTTGCCTTAACTTTCAAATTGATTACCTATATTGACTTAATTTTTTACTTCTTTTATCTCTAAATATATAATAGATATGAAATTTTATATTTCTTATACCTTTAAATTGTAAAATTTATCTAAAAAAGGAGTTATATGGAATGTCTGGAATTGAAAAAGCAATTTCTTCTTTTAGAGGGGATTTTAATTGTTCTCAATCGATATTAAGTTCTTATGCTACTAAATATGGACTGGATAGAGAGACAGCACTAAGGATAGCTACTGGATTTGGCGGTGGAATGGGGCGTATGCAAAATACATGCGGTGCTGTGTCGGGGGCTTTTATGGTTATTGGTTTAAGATATGGAATGGGGATAAATGGCGATATAGAAGCGAGAGATAAGACGTATCAGGTTATAAGAGAATTTTCGAATCGATTTCAAGAACGCCATGGTTCGATAATCTGTAGAGAATTGTTAGGTTGTGATATTAATACACCTGAAGGAAAAAACTACTACGATCAAAATGATTTATTTGAAAAAAAGTGCTTTCAATATGTAAAAGATTCTGCAATGATATTAGAAGATTTATTATAAATGGAATAAATAAAGGAGATACAATTCTTTTATAATTTTTATGACAGAGAATGAAACTGAGTTTAACAAAGAGGAATTACAGCAACTATTAAACGAAAAGCTGGAAAATCTGAAAGAATTAGATAAAGTTGGTAAAAATTCCAATTATATTCAAGAATTGAGTGATATTGCTTTAATTCAGCTGCAATTAGAGCAATTCATAGAATCAGAAGAAACCTATTTAATTTGCTTAAAACACTTTAGAAAACAAAAAGATAGATTAGGACAAGCTGCTGTTTATGGATTACTAGGCACCTTGAATTTCAAAAAAGGCGAATATGAAAAATCCATAGATTTCTACGAAAAAGCATATAATATCTACAATGAATTGCACCAAATCCAAGAAAAAATAACATGTCTAAAAGGAATAGGAAATAGTTATATACAGTTAAATCAATGGGATGACGCATGTGACATTTTTTTAGATTGCAGTGCATTATGCTCTGATAATAATGATATTTATAATTTACTAGATTGCCTAGGAAATTTAATCCACATTCATGAAACTGTTGAAAAATGGGACATTGTTTTTGAACTTTATAAAAAAACATTAAAGATTTTTAAAGAAATTAAAGATAATAAAGGAATTATTACTTCATATTTCAATTTGGGAATTCTTCAAAAGAAATTTAATAATTTAGAAGATGCCGTTAGATATTTTAAGAAAGGAACTAATATGGCAATCGACTCAAATTTTGCTGATTTAATAATAAGAGGATTTAGTTATATTGGTGAAAATTTGTTTTATTTGGGAAAAATTAAAGAAGCGAAAAATCAATTTATAAAAGCATTACATATTGCTAAGAAGATTGGTGCAGATAATGCCGTTGCTCAATTACGAATTCTTTTAGAATCAATTGGTATGCAAAATAAAAACATTCTTGATGAATTAAAGGAATATGAGAAAAGTCAAAAATAACTTGTATTACAGAAGAAGATGAATTTGTTAATACAATAATTGATTTTTATTTTTATTTTGAATTTTTATGATTCTTATAATCTCCTTTATTTGCAATCCTTAAAGCTCCTTCAGCTCCACATTTATCGCAAAAGTCGAATTCTGTATGAGCAAACTCATTACATTCATTACAAATGAATGGGAATGATTTTTTGAATAATTTTAGATCCACTATATTACACCTTTTTTATATATACTCTTTTCTTTTTACACAAATTTGATCCTATTTATTTATTTTCATGCTTTATTCAATGTGTCATGGTTTCTTGAAAAGTAGGTAAAAAGTCCAATAATTACATTTATACTTATATATCATGAAATTATGCTTTCTTCATAAAATATTAAAACTTGGGGAATTCAACCAATCTCTTACTATATAGATCTGACAAATATATAAATATTATTATTCATTTGTTGAAAATACATAATATTGTTTACTCAGAAACGGACCAAAATACGATATTTTATTAATTATTTAGGTAAAAAAACATGAAAGTATTACTTATTTATCCACCATTTCAAGTTGGAAAAGGTATGGGAAAAGTTATGTGTAGCCCACCTTTATCACTCTTGGCAATTGCAGGAGCTGTTAGCGATCTGGACCATGAAATTGAAATTTTTGATATGAATGTAGAATACTCCTATGGAATTCATGAATTTAAAGAAAAAATCCGCCATTATGATTTAATTGGAATAACATGTATGACAAATACATTTAAAGTTGTGCTAACTATATGTAAAATTGCTAAAAAATATGATATTCCAACAATTTTGGGAGGATTTCATCCTACTTTAGTCCCCAGTATTATCGATAAATTTGATTGTATTGATATGATTTGTAGAGGAGAAGGGGAATTTACATTTAGAGAATTGCTTGAGGGTAAACCAAAAAATTCGATACTTGGATTCTCCTACAGGGAAAATGGACTAGTAATTCATAATCCAGATAGACCATATATTAAAGATTTAAACCAACTTCCCTATCCAAATAATAAATTAGTTAATCCCGATCCTTATCATTATATATGGGTAAAAGCTTGGGTATGTGAAGCTTCAAGAGGGTGTCCTTTTAGATGTAACTTTTGTTGTGTGACTCAATTTCATAATGGTATATATCGAACTAAATCTCCTGAAAGAGTTATTCAAGAATTATTTCAGGTTCCACCTTCAACAAAATTGGTATTTTTCACAGATGATAATTTTAGTCTTCAGAAAAAGCGGGTTATGAGGATTTGTGAGCTTTTACAGAAAACGAAGTTAAGTAAACGATTAATGTTTGTCTGTCAATCTCGGGTTGATGATATTGCTAATAACATAGATATGGTAGAGGCGATGTCCAAGGCAGGATTTATTTGTTTCTTCTTAGGGTTTGAAAGCTTCAAGCAAATGTCTTTAGATAGCATGCAAAAGCAATATACGCTTGATAAGGTTCGAAAATGTATAGACTTATGCCATAAGAATGGAATTATGGTTTTTGGTTCATTTATTATAGGAAATATCGGGGAAACTGTTGAAGATACATGGAGAACCTTTACTTTAATGAAAGAATTAGAACTTGACATGATGATGACTAATCCTATTACACCTTTTCCAGGTACACCCCTTTATGATGAAGCTTTAAAAAAAGGGTGGATTCCAGAGGATTTTCGATGGGAAAAATGGGAAATTACACCGGTAATGAATACACCAGACATGAACATTGATGAGATCCAAGATTTACTAGATGAAAGCTATAGATTTTTCTATAATGATATTGGTTATTTTCTATTTGGGAAAAAACTGTTGAGGATTTTATTTAATCCTAAATTTTGGTGGTATAGGCACGTGGCCTTTTCTGTTTTAACGAATGGATTAACAAAATTTCTAATGAAGTTAGAGTAATGAATTTATACAGATATATCTGGTAATTTTTATTATTGTCATTTCATAAGTTCCTTTTATTTCAAAATCATTGATTTAAGAACTGAATATCAATTAATTATAAATAAAGTTATTTTTATTTTTATTTTAGAACTATTCAATAACAAACAAATAAATTGATTTTCTTACATCTATGAAAACCTGTCCTTATTGTAGTACCCCCATTGAGGAATATTGGTCTTATTGTAGGAATTGTAATAAACCTTTAATCACTAATCTTGAGGATGCTTTAGATAGAAATGTGAGGTTTCCTTATGATAGACAAGAGATTTACCATTTAGATATGGATGAAGAAACTAATAAATATGAAGCTACAGTTATTGAGGATGAAGAAATTGATCAAAAGATAAAAGAAATCGATGAAACTCTCAAACGTAATGAACTTCTTGGAGAATCAGTACCAGGCTCACTATTATTAGAAAAATCAAGTTTATACTATAAGAAAAGAGATTTACCCAAAGCATTGAAAAATCTTGAATTAGCTCTAAAAAATTTTAAAGAGGATAATGATTTACTTAATGTCGCAATTTGTCATAATGAGTTAGGAATAATTCACGAAGATAATGGATTTTTTGACCAAGCAATTTATCATTTCAACAATTCTCTTGAACTGCTTAATAAATTAAAAGATAACCACAAAATAATTAAAGTTTTAAATAATTTAGGAAATATATATTTTTTAATTAAGGATTTAGAACAATCATATAATTTTTATCAAGAAGCTTTCCAACTCTCGCAAAAAGAGAAGTTAATATTAGAAGAAATAAAATCTTCAAGTAATTTGGTAGAAGTACTTTATCTATTAAAAGATTATGAGCGAATAAAAAGAATTTTGGCAAAAAATGCTGAATTTTTTAAAGATAATGATGATATTTATGGAATTATTCAAACATACATTAAATATGGAAAATTGCATTACATAATTGGCGATGATTACAATGAATCTCATCAGTATCTAACTAAAGCCTTGGAGCTTATTAATAAAATAAGTGAAAACATCTCAGTCTATATTAAAGCAAAACTAGAATGGGAATGCTTTCTTTATCTAGGAAAAATTTATCGGTTATGGGATAATATCACTACAGGTGAAAACTTTTTACTGCAAAGCTTAGAAGCTGTACGTATTTTTGAAATTGGAGATAATATTCAAGAGGGTGAGATCTTAGAAAATTTAGCTGAATTATATATATCAAAGGGAGATATTGAAAGGGCACTTGAATATTATGATCTATCGTGTGAGATTTTTTATAAATTTGGAGATAATAGTAAAAATGCTGAACTAAAATTTAAAATAGGAAAAATATATTTAGAATTCGAAGAGGATTTATCACAAGCTATAAAATTTATTGAAGAGGCATTAGCGATTTATGAAGATCTTAACTATATCAAAGATTGCGCGATAATCTACCATAAATTAGGTGATATTTACCTTCTAAAGGGAATGACTGATATGGCAATAACTAATTTCGAAAGTGCAATAAAATATTATCAAAATATCCAAGATGATTACAGCGCAAAATTATTGAACGAAAAAATAAAATCGCTAAAATACTAAAATTAATTTATATTTAGTGAAAAAAGATTCCTATTCTATAAATTATATATTATTGATTATCATAAATTTCAAAATCTTCCTTTTTATAAACTTTTTCGCCATATTCTTCAAAACCTATACCTTTTATAAAGGCATATGAGACGTGATTATCTTTATATACCTCGCACCTAACTTCCTTCACATTAGGATATTTCTCTTTAAGATATTGCCAACTTGCCATCCCTAAAACTGAACCAACCCCTTTTCTCTGAAACCTTGGCATAACTGCTAAAGCAGCTATTATTGCATATTCATTGTTTTCACCTTCAAAATCGAGGAGTAAGAATGCAGCATCTAATCCATATAATTTTGCGATAAGAAAAACAGTTTCAGGATGATCAAGAATTTTTTTTAGGTCAGTTTTTGTTATTGGACGGAAGGGTGTGTTTGATGTCAACCACGCTCGATTATAAATATTTTTTAAGCTATCCAGATCCTCATTTGTGGCTTCTCTTATTTTTGCTTGAATGATATTATGTTCAATTCTCGTTTTCAATTTATCTTCAAAATTTTTAGTAATTTTCTCAACAGGAAGCCGCATTTGGATATAAATCATACCGTCTTGATAGAGTTCTTCTACAGCTTTGTCAACTTCTCTTTTTTGCTTTTTTTTCGTTTCAATTGATAAAAAAAAGGCCCGTATTTTCCTTTTTTTAATATCTAATTTCTTCTTTCGATCTAGGTTTAGTTTTGACATAATAAAAATTATTACACTAAGATAATCGATTTAAGTTTTCTCGAATTAAACTTTCCATTGTTTCATTAAGTAGCATTTTTTCTCTTAATTTTGAAACACCCAACTGTAGTTTCTTTTTAAAGTTAAGATCTTTAATTAAACTGTTCCGTTCACAGGAAAATTCAAAATTTGACCTCGTAGCCATATCCTTTTCAACTCTTTCAATCACAATATTTTTCAAACTAACAAACGCATCAGAAATGTTTTCATAAATAACATTTGGGTCATTTGTAATATATCCTGGGAATATAATATTCATATATTCCTCCATATTATTTTCATCTTCAACAAACATCGCATAAATGGGCATATAAAACCATTGAATAGGCTTTGAAAATAAATCTGATTCATTATCATTAAGAGACCATTCAGTTAATTTTTGAGCTTCATGTAAGCAATTATTATGTTTTACTTGGATAATACCCTTAATTTTCGCAAATAAATTCTCTATCTGAGTTTTTAAATCCTCCAACTCAGAGATTTTTGCT
The DNA here is from genome assembly GCA_020343655.1 of Promethearchaeota archaeon. GTDB lineage: Archaea > Asgardarchaeota > Lokiarchaeia > Sigyniarchaeales > SOKP01 > Loki-b32. Next base: position 147,139 of record CP070805.1, read on the forward strand.
TGTTTTTCACTTTCAAATTCAGTTAATAGTTTATCTCTATCTTTTAGTTTTATATATAAAGAATCTTTAAATTTTTCTAATTTTTGTTTTGCTTCATTATCAATCTGAATAGCTTGTTTTTTAAACTCATTGAATTTTTGGTTAAAAACTTCAATAGATTCTAAAAACTTTTTTCCCTCCTCTTTTAGATAAATAAATTGATTTTCAAAATGGGGTATAACATCTTCAAAAACTCTACTCTTTAAAGAATCACCGCTTGTGAAGAATTTGTTTTGCTGTACCATTTCTTCAAGTTGTCTTTCAGCAGTTTTAAATAGAGTTGAAATGTTTTCAATTATTTTCTTTTTCTCATTAACATTCCATTGATCAATTTTATCTTGTTCTAATTTTGTTTGCTCATCTACTTGATATGTATCTATGGATGACGAAGTTTTATCAATTTGGCTAGAGTACCTTGTATCTATATCTTTTAATTGAACATTTAGATCAATAAGCCATTTGCTTACTTCTTTATTTATTAACTCGATTTGAGTCTTCCATCTTTGTGCATTTCCTTTCATTGTATTAATTACTTGTCGATACTCTTCTGAGATATTTAAAGCATTTTCAGTTGATATACTTGTATCTAAAACAGTATATTCGGCAATTGGTTTATATTCAATGAGAGGAATGATTTTTATAAGCGTTTGAAGAAAAACTGGATTAATTAAACCATTGATTTTAAGTGTGTGAAATTCTGATTCTTCTCCTTCCCCGATTTCTTCTGCTTCTTTATCCTTATAAGTTAAAATATTGATTAATGTATTCAATTGTTCAATTTTGGTTCTGTTATCTATATTTCTAAGGATATGACCAATCAAAGGTTGCCGAGGTGGATTAGAAAACCTACCTTTATTATTAAATAGATTTAATCCATCTAACATCACGTGAGAACTAATTACTCCTTGGATACTCAAAATAGGCCAAAGTAGTCTTGAAAAAGACATGATTTTTTCATTTTTACCTAACTCTTTTGTTAAAAGGTAAAATGCGAGAGCCAATTCATCATTTCCTTGAATTGAAAGAGGTCGGGAATCTTTTGTAATAAAAAACGGTAATAAATGCTGATTTCCGTGTACAGTCATGGATATTATCTTGATTTTTTAATTAATTTCTTTATTAAGTAATTCCAATATATTAAATTTAAAGAGATCTAATTTTAAATTTTTAATCTTTTTTTGAGAGATAATAGAAAATTAGAATTCAATTATCTTAAAAATGTAATATTTAAAGAAAATTAAATTATAAAATAAAAAAAATCATTTGAGTTGTTCATAGTTATTAGCTATTACCAATATGAGAAGTGCTAGCAATATTATTAATGGTGGTAATATTGCTCGTACATGAGGTAAATCTGCTACATCAAGTACTCCCTGCATTATTCTCCCTCCAATAAAATAAAGAAGGAATCCGATAGCATTTAAAGCATAAGATTTTCTTAAAACTCCAAAAGTTTTCCAAGCAAGATATAAGAAGATAAACGGGATTAATGCAAGAAATAAAGGCATAAAAATAAAATTAAACAAAAATCTCCCAAGTGGATATTCCCAGGTACCAATTGATACTTTTATAATATTATCCGTTATACCATATCCACCTTCTATTATCGGTTTGACAAAATCTGTGTCCATGAAAAGCCATTCAGATAAAGTTAAAGCAAGAATTCCTATAATGATAGGAATAACAAATAGTCCTACACGAATTAGTAGTTTAATGTTGTTTTTGTTTCTAAACCATCCTTTTATTGTTTTTGCTTCTGTTTCCCCTTCCTGAGTATCTGGTGGAAATAATAGAATTCCTAATACACCAACAGCACATGCAGTTCCCATCCAAGTAAAGAATGTAGCCCATCGATAGTTAAGCATTAAATATGCAACTACTTCGGCACCATTAACTCCGTCAAATAACTCTGGTGCGAAAAAATAATAAATAATGAAAAATACTCGCGCAATCCCAAAACATATAAAAAATAAACTAAAAAATAGCCAATAAAGTTTTTTTGAAGTCCTATATCTTATGAAGAGAAAGTAGAAGAATAGCAGTACAAAATACCCAACTATAATGAAATAAAGCCCCATTTCTAACGCTTCCCAGAGACCAAGATATTGGAAATCTTGAAATAACATAATAAGCCAATTTTTTAATTTTTGTTATTTTAAATAATATTACTATCTTTTAGTTGTATAAAAATTTATTTCAATTTTGAGTTATTCTTAAAATACAAATATTATCAATTACTTTTAAAATCTATATGAAAATCGAGAATAACATTGATACTTTTAATTCATTAATAAAACGTCGAGGGTTCATTTGGGGACCTTCTCCAGAAGTTTATGGAGGTTTCGCTGGTTTTTATTCTTATGGTCCTGCAGGGATGGCTCTTAAAAACAATATATTAGATCTGTTTAGAAGAGAATGTCGTTATTTTGGATTTGGAGAGGTTGAGTGCCCAACAATTATGCCCAGTATCGTTTGGGAAGCTTCAGGTCACTTAGAGAGATTTATCGATCCAGTAATGAGATGTAATAAATGTACCACATTATATAGAGCTGATAAATTCTTTCAAGAAAATTTACCAGATATTGTAATTGAAGGGCTTTCATCGAAAGAAATGGAAACTTTAATTAAGAAACACAATTTATTTTGCCCTAAATGCGGAACTCCGTTTGAAAAAATAGAAGAATATAACTTAATGTTAAAAACTTCCGTTGGAAATAACGTAACTGCTTACTTACGTCCAGAAACAGCGACTACAACATATTTATTATTTAATCGTTTAGACCAAGATGCACGACGGCAATATCCAATCAAAATTTTTCAATATGGTAAAGCATATCGAAACGAAATCTCACCTAGACAAGGAGTCCTAAGAATGAGAGCTTTTGATCAATTCGAACTCCAATTATTCATAAGCAAGCAACAAGAAATGGAGTTTGAAGATTACGATGAGATTAAAAATAAGAAATTGCCACTTTTGTGCTGGAAACTACAAGAAGAAGGAGTTAACAAACCTGATTTAATATCTTTAGATGAAGCATTAAAAAATAAAATCATTAAAAAACCTGCTTATGCATATTGTCTATATATAGGATATTATCTAACAGAAATCCTAGGTATTCCTCAAGAATTAATTAGACTCAGACAGCATTCAATAAATGAGCGAGCTCATTATGCCGACGATGCATGGGATTTGGAAATTGAGACAAGACAATTTGGGTGGGTAGAAATATGTGGTATACACGATCGGACAGATTATGATTTAAGAAGGCATGCCGAATTTTCTAAACAAAATTTTGAAGTAAGTATGGGATCTGATCCAAATCTTAAAGAGATACCACAAGTTCTCGAAATTGCATTTGGAATAGACAGAATAATATATGTTCTTCTTGAAACTACTTTCAATGTAGAGGAAGGAAGAATTAATTTGAAACTCAAACCAAATTTAGCTCCAAATGTGGTAGCTGTATTTCCACTTGTTAGAAATAAAGAAAATATAAGAAATTTGGCACTAAAAGTTCACAGAAATTTGTTGGAAAATCGGATAGGTTCCTTTTATGATACAGCAGGATCTATAGGAAAGAGATATAGAAGACAAGATGAGTTAGGAACAAAATGGTGCATCACAATAGATTATGAATCGTTGGATGATAATACAGTAACCATCAGAGAACGTGATTCAATGGATCAAACAAGAGTAAATATCTCAGATCTTTCTGAAATTATAAAAATGAAACAAGAAGAGTAAATTCTTACACTTTTGCTAAATTTTGTGATCTCTTTAATAGCTTCAGAAAAAATTTTAAAGAGAAGGATTTTTTACAAATATAATTTAATAAGTAAACATTTGTAAAAAACACTTTAATTGGTTTATTTAGGTTAAAATGAGATTTTTAAATTTTTTTGGTATTGGGAAAAAAAGAAAACAGAAGAACCAATATCAAAGAATTTTAATATGCTTTTTCTTTATTACGATAATTTTATTAAATTGTTTATATTCTAATGAGATTGTTTCTACACATAACGATAGTGTTTCTGAATTTAATCCAGAAATTCCAAAAGCAGCAGTAGATATTTCAATGCTTCAAAATCCGTTTACTAGGAATTTTAGTCTTATACGAGATTTTTTTGAAAATAATTATCAATCAAGTTTAGATCTAAATATATCTACTTATTTTAGATATGGAGATAATAGTGGGACCATTATAGATGATACAATATTTTCTGAAGATAATCTACTTTATTATAAATCATTAAAAAAACCAGAGATCACACCTACAGAGACATTTGAAACTTATTTAAGGTTAAAATCAAATCCATTGTGGTATGAGGGCAATTATGACCAATATAAATACGGATTTGTAAAATCTATTGACAATTCCACAAGCCAAGTGCTAGATGATAATAGATATTTAATTGATAATGTCCTCCCAATTTTTCTATTAATTGAAAATATTGGAGATAAAATTGACGATATTTCAATAAACGGGAAATTACCACATGAATCAATAGAGGAAATGTTTGAACTTATTAATTCAACAGAATTTTGGGACGAAATTAATACTGGTTTTTATCATTATAATTTATCTAATACCAAATATACAGAAAGTAATTTTTATACGATTCTAACAAATTTACAAATTCATCGGATTTATTGGGAGCTTGGATTAGACGATAATATAGAACAAAGAGCTTTTCAATTAGCTAATCAAACGATGTTAAAACTTATTGAAAAGATGTGGGATACAACTAATCTAGGATTTTATCATGATGCCTCTAATACTTGGAGTACTGGAGGTCCTGGTCAAGCAGACAAATTCTTAAACGTAAATGCTTTAGGCATAATCACATTACTGGATTTTTATATTAAAACTGGAATGAGTAATTCTACTTATTTATCAATGGCTGAAGCACTTTATAGGAAATTAGATGAAGAATTATGGAATGGCGAGGTATATGAATACAGGAGAACACCAGATTGGGGTAGTTCGATCCCTATCGAAGAAGGTAGGATTGATCTTGAAGCAAATGCAATAATGATGAGTGCGTGTCTAAAATTATTCGAAATAACAGGGAATATCACTTATTATAATAGAGCAACACAATTTAAATTATATGAGTCATTTGAAGAAGATTTCTACGATAAAACGTATAATGCTTATAAAACTTCTGTGGGGGGTACTCTTCCTGATGATGGTAAAAATCTTCATGCTAATTTGAAGTTAACCGAAGCTTATTTAAGTGCTTATGAAATTTACAATAATACAATTTTAACAGCAGTTTATAATTTGACTGAAAGTATTCCTAATTTTGTTTTTAATCAAGATGTTATGAATTTAACATCTACATATTCATATAATAAATTGAACCAATACTATAATCCTTTAAACGATTCATATGTACCATTTACCGTAGAATGCGAAATAACAAACGTTAGTATAAATCATCTTTTTAAATATCCAAATGGAACTTACCTTAAACAATTTGAAAATCAAATAGTTGATCCAGCAACCTCATATACTCACTTGTATCCAATTGAAGAAACATTACCTATAGGTGATGGATATTTTATTTATATATGGGCCAATACATCGTATTTTAAAATGGCACAGATTTTAAAACAGTTTAACGTAATCTCAGGGTTAATAAACACGGAAATTATTGGATTAGTATCCACTCTTTACCAAGGGCAAATATTAAATGTATCTCTTGTTATTAATTACACACGTAAAGATAATCTAAATCTAACAGTATCATTAGAGGGTGATAATATAAAAAATTATCCTCCTCAAGAAATTAATTTTACCACCTTCGAAGTAATTCAAATATCTTTTAACCTAACAGCTAAAACAGGCGCAATACCAGGAACTAGTGAAATATTTTTCAAAATTAAAAAGGGAAATGTATTTTATTTAGAAGTTAAAAGGATAATAGAGGTTGGATTTTCATTTGACTATAGTAACCTTATATATCAAAGTGAAGTGGTTCCTGGAGATGATATATTTGTCTCAATGAATTTGAAAAACTTTCTTCCTAATGCGACCCAATCTTTGAATGTAAGTTTTACTGGAAGAACACAAAATTGGATAGAAGATTTCATAAAAGAGGAGATACTCAGTGAAAATGAAATAAAAACAGTATCGTATAGTTTAAAATCCTTAAAATCAATCATAAATGATACAATAGAGATCAAGATGAGTATACTGATAAATAAAACAGAATATTATTCTGAAATATTTGATGTAGAAATAATACCTAAATATGAATTAATAAGTGTTTCCTTTCCAGAAAGTATACCCCAGGGGGTTCATGCTTATTTAATAATTATAATACAAAATAATCAAGAAAATTCAGAATTATTTTCATTATATGTTAATGGAGAAAGGGTGAGCACTAATATAGCTGAATTAAATACTGGAGAAAATAGAATTCTTGCACAAATCATGCCTACTATTAATCCTTATGAATTTGGTGTAAAGAAATATAGAATCGTGTTAAAAGATAGCCTAGATGAAGAAATTGGGAGATTTTATTTTGAAGTTACTTTAGAGTTATCTACTCTTAATTTAGTCATTTTCTACTTATTACCTATTATAATACCTATTGGGATTATATTGTATTTTAAAAATAAAGATATTAAACATAAGAAATTAAGAAGATAGAAGATGAGTTTATCGTGATAAAATATCGACATAATTCTAAAGTCCTAATATTTTTCCTTTTATTTGCTTTTCTTATTAATCTAGTGGTTGTTTCATCAAATCATTTACTAGAGCAAAAAAATAATTATTATGAAAACGATAAATACGTTGTGCCTAAATTATCGTTATCCTTAGAATACTCTGATATTGAACTGAACGATACATACATATATCGATTATTCGAATCTGTTAATTTTACAGTTAATGTTTCTAAATTCAGTGATGTAGATCATGTAAAAATAGAAATTTCTTTTCAGAACGGTTCTATTGAAAGTTATGATATGATTCCAATTGTTAGTGGTGAAAATTATAGCTATATATATAAACCAGGATATAGAGCACCCTTAGGATTACATAATGTTAGTTTTCTAATTTATAATATAACTAGCACGCTTCTAAATGATCATACAACTTATACAAATTTCACAATTGATACAAATTGCGGAGCAACTTTTAATCCAAAACCTGAATATCATATTGGGGAAACTTTATCTGCAGATTTGTTTTTAAGTAATTTTAGTAGCTCAGGTTTTAATTATGATTTCGAAGATTGGGATATAACTGTTGTTGATAGTGTAAATGAGATCACACAAAATAATTTGTTAGATCTTAAGGGCAACGTTAATTATGTTTCACTTCTGATAGATAACAATATTCTTAGAGATGTTAACAAAATCTATTATTTAAAAATTAATATGACTGAACTGAACCGTGGCACTATAAGAGCTGCTTATTTTCCTTTTAATATAATAAACTCTAATCCAGTAATTACTTCTGACATAGATCTTTCTTCAGATGAAGTATTTAGAACAGATGATCTTACTATTTTTTTAAATGCTACAGATCTTGAAACGGCAGCAGAAAACCTTACTGTTACTATGTATGTTCAAGATTCTGAAGGTGAAGATCTGCTTGAAGAGGTAATAGAATATGAAAGTGGTAATTCTTTTTCAGGTACATTTGAAGTACCCTGGAATAGACCTATCGGTAAATATAGAGTTAATATTACTGTGAGAGACGAGGATGGAGGATTTTCTTCCAAAAAGACTTATCTAAATGTAAAAAATAATGCCCCTAAAATTCATAGTTATACCATTAATGGAGAATCCATGAACCAAAGTATTTCTGTACAGTATGGAAGAAATTTGGTATTTAATTTTAATGTATCTGATGTTGAGGGGGTTGCATATGTTACAGTAGCTCTTCTAAACGAAAAGGGAGTATGGTTTAACATTACACGAGCCTATAAAGGAGAAGACACTGAAATTACTATTAGAACAATTGAATTGATAGGTGGAATTTGGATTGTATATGTTTATGTAATTGATTCCGATGGTGCAATTACTAGCCTCACTGACGATTTTAATTTGGCACCTCAAGGAATAAGAATTGTTCCAGACGTTTTAAGTGAATACTTGCCATGGATTGTGTTTTTCATTGGGGTGTGTATTGGAATTCTTGCTGGTATAGGGAGTATATATAAATATTTTAAATCAAAATTCGGTGAATCTCAAGTTGTTTCTCCTAAAGCAAAAGAAATGCCTCCTAAAAAACCACCTACTAAGAAAAAAGTAAAAGTTAAAACACCTAAAGAGGAACCAGAGAAAAAGGAAATTGAAGAAATAAAACCTGAAAAAGAGGGAATTCTTAAGCGAAAAATAAAAAGAAAATTATAAAAAATTATTCATTGTTTTCTACTTCTTTTTTTAATAACACATATTATTTTGCCATTTAACTTAAAATATCATATAGTTTATATTGAAATTTACCAAGCTTTCCTCCAAAATTCCCTGCGGATATACGGTTTATCCCAGGAACTTT
>CP070805.1:155796-172210 GCA_020343655.1 Promethearchaeota archaeon
TTTATTTTGATGCAAAAGAATTAGCACAAAAACTAAAAACCAATGCTTTGGCTGAAATTAAAAAGGCAAAAGCTAGAGGAACTTTATTAAAAATTGAATATGATCTTGCTGAAATTAAAAAAGATTTAGCGATTAAAAGAAAATTACTAGCGAAAGAAAAGAAAGAAATTAAAAAGAATCAAATTTTAGATTTTTCGGATGAAGAGCTGAAAATTGAAAACAATTATGCAATTTATAACGAGAATATAGCAAAAAACCAAAAAGAGATTGCCGAAATTAATAAAAAAATTGCCGTAGCGGAGAGACAAATTGCTGAACTAAAATTAAAATTAGCTAAAGAAAAATTAGATGTGGGGAAAGCACGAGAAAAATTAGCTAATACCCAAAGTAAATATCTAAAAGTAGCACGAGCAAAAGCACTAGAAGATAAAATTTTGAAAGCTAAAAATAATGTTGAAAACCAAAAGCAAAAACTATTGAAACAAAAAAATGATGTATTAGAAAAGGAAAAAGATATAAGAAAAAAAGAAAATAAACTAGCTGATTTAAAGAAGGAACTTTCGTTGAAATTTGCTGAAAGAGAAAAAATTCGACATCCTGGAGTTATTCTTGCTGAATAAATTTTAAATTCTGAAAATAAATCATATAAGAAATTTTTATTTTTAAATCCATTTTTTCCTTTTAAAAAATATAAGCATTGAAGCACCAATAATTATCATTACTATTATAAGTATTATTAGCAAATCTTGTTGAAAATTTGGGTATATGATAAAATTCATCCCATAAAATCCTGCTAAAAATGATAGTGGAATAAAAATTGTAGATATCATGGTTAAAACTTTCATTATATCATTCATTTTATTACTAACACTAGAAAGATACATATCCAACATACCAAAAATTACTTCTCGATAATTATCCAATAATTCACTAATTCTGAATATGTGGTCATATATATCTCTTATATAAATCTGTAATTCATTTCCAATGAGTTGTGATTGTTCTCTCTGCATTTTACTAATTAATTCTCTTAATGGCCAAATTGATCTTCTTAAGTCAATAGTATCCCTTTTTAATTTATGTATCGATTGTAGTACCTCAGGGTCTGGATTTTTTACTAGATTTTCCTCCAAATTATCGATAATTTCTCTTATATCTTCTAAAACTATAAAATAATTATCCACAATAACATCTATTAATGAATAAGCTAGGTAATCTGCTTTCATTTTCCTTATTCTACCTTTTCCTGCTTTAATCCTGTCTAAAATTGGATTAAAAGTATCACTTTCAAATTCGGAAAATAAAATTACATAGTTTTGTCCAAGAATTAAGCTTATTTGTTCACTTTCAAATACCTCATTTTCCTCATTCCATAGAAGCCTTTTTAAAACGATAAATATATAATTCTCATAGTCTTCAAATTTTGGGCGTTGATGAGGATTTAAAATATCTTCTGAAACAAGGGGATGAAGATTAAAAAGTTTAGCAATGTCTTCAATTATTTTTACATCTGCCAAACCAGTGATATAAATCCATCTAACGATATTTTCGTTTATTTCTGTTAAACCTTTATCAGGTCTAACATCTTCATTAATGGAATAATTTTGTTCATTATAATCTATGATCTTTATTTTTAATGGTATCTTAGGTTTCTCTCCAGTGTATATTAGAGTTCCTGGAGGAGTTCCTACTTTTTCTGTTTTCTTTCTAATTTTTCCTAATTTTTTTGAAATGCTTCTAATTTTACTCTCACCCAAATACAATAATATTGATTTTAAATAATAATTTAGTAGAATAACTTTTAAAATAAAAGTTTCCTTATATTTTTTCTATATAAAACTTAAATTTCTCGAAATAATCAAAAAATCACTAAAATAAATGTTTTCTTATGAAAAGAATTTATAAAATAGCTATATGGATTTCGTTTATAGTAATTTTTATATTAATTTATTTTTATTTTGGCTTTAACTATTTATTATTGAATATTTTACTTTTGAATATTATTGCTTATATTATAAGATCAATATTAATAGATGTAACTCATAGCGCGGTCAAAAATTTATTAATTCGTTATATAATCTTGATAATTATAAATATCATATGGTTATTATTTCCTTTTTGGTTAATTTTTATTATTTCACCAATTTATTTTGTGGCAATTATTTCTTTTCTTGTAGTTGCAATTTCTTTAACTTTTCAAAATATAATCAATAACATTGCCTCGGGAGTAATGCTTTTGTCTTCAGAAGGTTTTGAAGCAGGTGATTTAATTGAAACGAATGGAATTGTAGGTATTGTTAAAGAAATAACGTTAAATAATTTGAAACTGGAAGATTTTGACGGTTCTATCACTTTCATTCCTAATAAGAACGCCTTTAACTCATCAGTTGTTCGTTTTACTCACAAACCTATTAAAAAAGAAAAGAAAATAGACATTTCAGAAGTAGTTAAAAAATTCGGTAAATTAATAACTGGTGAAAAGAAAATTACTCGTTATATTAAAGTAGTTGAGCTTTTAGGTACAGTAGATTCAGAGAAACTTGAAGAATTATTAAAACCTATATTTGATAAGTATGAACCTATATTTGGAACAAGACCTTATTTCTATGCAAATAGTACAGTTAGTGCGATTACAAACCGATTAAGTATTACTATACAAATTATTACAGAGGATCCAAAACTAATCTTAGCTTATACAGATCCCCTATTGAAAGATATTCTATTCAAAATCTATGAACCAGAAATAAATTATGGATGGAACTCTGATGATGAAAATAATTTAAGAACTTTCTTAGAGGGTGATTAAAAATGGCATTATTTAATTCAGATTTAGAAGCAATAATATATTTTTTAATTATTGCAGTTAGTTTTTATTTATTAAATAAATTAATCTCTTCAACCTTGGGAAGAAGTAAAAAAATTCCTTTAAAGCAAAAAACTATTATAAATTATGCTTTTAAAATTGCTACAGTTCTTATTATAGTATTTTTTGTTATTGAAGGATTCCCGTTTATTTCTCAAATAGACAAAACTTATACAGCAGTACTTACTGGAGCAATTAGCACTGCGATTGCATTTGCATCTAGTGGTATTTTCGCAAATTTTATTTCAGGAATTGTTATTATGTTAGTAAGACCATTTGAAGTTAATGATTTGATTAAAATTGAAGGAGATAAAGGAATTGTACGAGAAATTAATTTAACAAAGATGAAATTAGAGACATTTGATAACATAATTATTGAAAAGTCTAATGGTCAAGTTCTATCTTCAAAAATTGTTAATTACACAATTAAACTTGGTAAAAAGAAGTCTCTTGAAGATTTTAAAAGGAAGATCTTGGCTCCTCAGGATATAGGATTCAAAGATATTTATGAAAATACTTCAGATTCTAAAATAGAATTTGAAAAAAATTTGAAAAGAGCATATGATTCCTTTTCAACTAAGTACTATCCAAAGTTATACAACTATACATTTAGAATGGCTTTTCCTTATAAGGGATTTCGACTAATGATGAATAAAGTTGCTGAACTTTGTGATTTATACAATCAGAAGAATATTTTTAGGATTAAGCCTCAATTCGATATTGTAAATTATAATGTAAGTATAATAGTTAAATTTCGGTTATTCACATTCAATTCGCAAAAGATTTTTGATTTTCAACCAAAATTTGCTAAAGATGTTTATGATATAATTTATAAATATAAAAGTTTGTAAGGTTCGCTGAAGTTGTTTTACATTTTTATTTATAATAATTAAACTTTTAAATTAATTTATTTTAAAATAAAATTGCAAAAAATTTAGTATTAATAGGTGAAAATGAAAATGAAAGAAAATTTAAAGCAGAAGGTTTTAACATCTTCAAATCTCTTATTTGGTGCATTTATTATCATCATAGCTATAATAGTTATGGTATTTACTGTGGGAGCCGTAATAACTCTACTTTTTATTCTTTCTATAGCAATAATTATCATTGGATTAGCAAGGTTAGTAAATGCTTATGCAAATGATGAACTTGATACTAGTGGAAAAATTGCTAAATTCATAACAGCTATAATCGCATTAATATTTGGCGTTATTGTTATCGTAAATACAGCAACGGTTCCTGTAATTACAGTTGAAATTCTAATAATTTTAGTTAACTCTTTACTATTAATAATCGGATTCGTGAGAATTTTTATAGGTTTAACAACTAAGGAGTATTTTAAAGGATTTCGTGGTTTTCTAGTTTTAATTGGAGTTGTCATGATTATATTATCACTTTTAGTTTTCTTAATTCCTACCTTTGATAACGCAACCTCTATTTTAATTATCTCAGTATCAATGTTACTTAGCGGAATCGCTCGTTTTGTGCTGGGAATGATTGGGATAAAAAAGCCAGCTTAAAATAAGGTAATTTCCTTTCTTTTTTGATTTCTAATTAAATATTTTTTTCTTTTTTGCTCTAATGGTTTCACAAAACCTAGTAAATCATCAAACACAATTTTTTCCTTTAATTGAGGGCGAAAAAGAAATTTATAATATTTCTTCCTCCAATAGAAGCGTAAACTATTAAGATAGATTGACAATTCTGAAATTTGCTTAAGTGTGATTTCAATAAACGAAGTTATTATATTTTCTTCGACATTTGATTCGATGTTTCTTTTTAATAAAGTACCATCAGTTTTTAAAATATAAACGGTTCCATTTAAATAGGAATCTTTCTCTTTATTATGTGTTAATCCAAGATATTGGCCGTATAACTTAAAATATTGATTAATTTTAGTTGTGAGATAATTTTGTTGAATTATATCCCGATTTTTATTTTTTATTAATACTTTTAATTCTTGTTCTTCCATTTGTAGTTGCTTTTTTTGGAGAATTTCATAATATTTAACTTGCAGGTTTGTAAAGATTAACATCTCTATATCACTATAGAAATCTTGGACTTCGAAAGCTAAAATTCTGTCATCTTTGATATGATCCCAAATTATGAAGAAAAGTACTGCAATTGAAACTCCTAAACTGATATATATTAGTATATCTTCTGAACTCATTATTATCTCTTACATTTTTATCAATTTTTTTAAAACAATTAAAAATAATAGAAGCATTATATTTAAGTCTTTAAACAAAAATCAATAACTCAATGTCAAATTCTATCTAATTTAGTACAAAAAATCTAAATATTAAAAGAAGAAATGATTCTTTATTTCTCTTTAAATGAAAATTTATTAAAATTTCATCTGAACCATTTTTAATAACTTTGCAATCCTTTTCTCATCAATATCTTCAAAAGTATTGATTTTAATATGCGTTGTCGTTTTGCCACTCCCTTCAAAAAGCGCTATCTCTTCTTTTGTTAAACCCTTAATTTTGAAACCCAAATTAACATGTGATTTCAAAGCTACAATGTAGTATTTATTTCCATAATAAGGAACTCCATATTTCATTTCCTCTACAATATTTGGAAAGGTACTCAATATAATTTCCCTTAATTTCTGACAAATCTCCTTTTGAGGTGATTTCTGTTTTTCTATATATTGTTTAACTTTGCTATCCATAATCTTGTTTTAAATACAGTCTAATTAAATTTTATCAATGGAATTATAAGAATTTTTAAATTTCTATTAACTCAATATTTAATTTTCCTTAGCTAATAAATACTGATTATTAAGTTTCAATCGTAAATCTTTTAATTATCAAAATTTTTTAGGTTCAAAAATTTATTTTAAATTAAATAATAATATTACTTTAAATTAGTTCAATAAATCGAGATTTATATTATGTTTGATAAAGAATATTTGGAAAAAGTTAAATCTGAGAAGGAAAAATGGGAGGAGCTGTATAAAAGTTCAAGAGAGCGTGATGTTAAATTTGTTACTGATTCCGAAATCCCAATTAAACAGCTTTATACCCCTTTAGATATAAAAGATAAAGATTATTTAAGTGATATCAGTTTTCCGGGATTAGCACCTTATACGAGAGGAGTATATCCCTCAATGTATAGAGGACGTTTATGGACTATGAGACTATTTTCAGGACATGGGACTCCTGAAGAAACTAATAAAAGATGGAAATTTCTTTACGAAAATGGTGAAACAGGATTTAGCGCTGCAGTTGATGCTTTAACTTTTAACGGAATTGATCCAACAAACCAAGACGGAGCTCCAGAAGTAGGAACGTCTGGTGTACCACTTTATTGTATAGACAGCCTTTTTGCTCTGACTGAAGATATCCCAATAGATAAAATAAGTGTAGCATTAGTTGTAGAACCTTTTACATCAGCTCCTGTATGCTCCATGTATTTTAATATGGCAAAGATGCGTGGATACGATATAAAGCAATTAATGGGGACTACTCAGAATGATATATTAACAATGACAGTAGGTTATATCCCCTATAAAAATTGTCCTCCCAATCATATACTACGCTTAGCCTGTGATTTTATTGAATGGACTGTAGCTCAGAAAAACACTCCTCTATGGCATCCAATAAATTTCACAGGTTACAACTATAGAGAGGGAGGAATTGATGCAGTTCAAGAATTAGCCTTTGTATTTGCAAGCGCATGTTCTCATATTGATAATTTAATTGAAAGGGGGTGGAAAGCTGATGATTTTGTTGGACGTTTAGCCTTTCATTTAGCAGCACATAAAGATTTTTTTGAAGAGATTGCCAAATTTAGAGCAGCAAGAAGGATATGGTATAAATTAATGAAAGATAAATATGAAGTCAAGAATCCAAAAAATTTAGGTTTTCGATTCCACGTACAAACTGCAGGATCTTCCTTAACTGCACAATCTCCTAAAATAAATATAGTAAGAACGGCAATTCAAGCATTAGAAGCAAATTTAGGTGGATGTCAATCATTACATACAAATTCCTATGATGAGGCTATTTGTTTACCTTCCGAAGAGGCAGCTTTAGTTGCACTAAGAACTCAACAAGTAATATCAGATGAATCTAGAATCCATAATACAATAGATCCTCTCGCTGGTTCATACTTTATTGAATGGCTGACTGATGAAGTTGAAGATCGAGTATGGAAATATATTGATAAAATCCAAAAAGTTGGTGCTATTGACAAGGCACTCTCTTCAGGATTCTTATACAAAGAAATGAGGGATGCTTTCCATAGACGCCGAATGAAACTTGAGAATGGAGATGAAATAATGCTTGGTGTAAATAAATATCCAGTACCTTATGACACTGTTACTGATGTTTTTAGAACAAACAAAGAAGCAATAGGTATAGAAGTTCGCCGAATTGAAAAGTTAAAGGCTCGGAGGGATAATGCGAAATTAGAGAAAATTTTAGACAAACTACGAAATGTCTGTGAGAAAGAGGAAAATGTCATGCCAGTAGTCATGGAAGCTACTAAAGAAGGTGCTACTATCGGAGAAGTATGTAATATCTATAGAGAGATATGGGGAACTTGGGATCCTCCATTAGCAATCTAAATAATGAGGTTTTAAATATGAATGATAGGAAAATAAGAGTATTAATGTCTAAACCGGGTATTGATGGTCATTGGCGCGGTGGGATCGTTGTCTCAAGGGCTATTAGGGATGCTGGTATGGAACTCGTTTTTGGAGGATTTCAAAATGTTCAACAAATTGTTGAATCTGCAATTCAAGAGGATGTTGATGTTATAGGGTTAAGTATTCACTCTGGAGCTCATTTTGCATATACACAGCAAGTTATCGACCTATTAAAAGAACGAGGGGTGATTGACAATATTATGATACTTGTTGGTGGTGTAATTCCTGCAAAAGATTTTACACAATTAAAAGAGATGGGAGTTGCTAACGTGTATGGTCCTGGAAGTAGGACTTCTGATATCGTAGAGTTTATAAGACAGAACGTAAAAAAATAAATGCTCTAAGATATTGTCGAATTTATTAAAACCAATGTCAAAAAATAAAAAAGCCATGTAATATTTTTTTTCTCAAATTATTATTTATAGCTATTTCTCATAAGAGGATGCTTTTTTTTGAAAACTGAATACGACATAAATGCATTGATCACCAAATTTAAAAATAGAGATAAAATCGCATTAGCTAAATTGATCACAATCGTAGAAAATGATCCTGATAGAGCACATGAAATTTTTAAACATTTTGAAGATATTAAACACGATTCTTATATCATAGGAATTACTGGTTCTCCTGGAGTTGGAAAGAGTACTTTAACAGGAGTAATGTGTAAAAAATTATTAGATGGGGGAAAAACTATAGGTATTATTTGTGTTGATCCTACATCTCCCTTCAGTGGTGGAGCTTTTCTTGGAGATAGAGTTCGTATGACAAATATTTCATTACATCCTAATGTATTTATGCGTAGTCTTGCTTCAAGAGGGTATAAAGGAGGTATATCCCGAGCTGTGTTTGATATTAGTTTATTATATGAAGCTTATGGAATGGATGTAATAATAATTGAAACTGTTGGCGTTGGACAGTCTGAATTTGATATTTACAATCTGGCCTATACTGTTGTTGTTATTTTAGTGCCCGGTTATGGTGATGCAATTCAGATGCAAAAAGCGGGATTAATTGAAATCGGAGATATTTATGATATAAATAAGAAAGACTTAGGAGGAGAGGACATTGCTGTTCAAGTTGAGATGATGCTTGATGATACGATTTTTCAAAGTGGATGGAGACCTCCAGTATCAATGACTGATGCGATTTCAGGTGAAGGTGTTGATGATTTGATACAAAACATTTGGGATCATAAAGAACATATTGAACTTTCAGAATTACTAGATGAAAAAAAAAAGAAGAGATTCTCTTACAAGATTAAAGAATTAATCTATTCTAAAATTGAAAAGCTAATCTCAGAGAATTTCATAAATGAAGAAGAGATTAATGAAATTGTAAAACATGCTGTAGAAGATGGAAAATTTAAAATTTACCAGACAATACATAACAAGTTTGAAGATGTAAATTTCGAGATAAAGAAAAAATGAATTTAATATGCCTATAT
Organism: Promethearchaeota archaeon; assembly: GCA_020343655.1. Classification (GTDB taxonomy): domain Archaea; phylum Asgardarchaeota; class Lokiarchaeia; order Sigyniarchaeales; family SOKP01; genus Loki-b32. The sequence continues at coordinate 164,761 of CP070805.1, forward strand.
TAGGAATTGATTACGAACAATGTAAAAATAGCAAAATTTGCTTACTTACATGCCCTAGATATTTTAGACTAGATAAAGAAAAAGGTAAAGTAGTCTTCGAAGACCCCCAAAATCTCTGTAATTCATGTGGACGCTGTATTGCTATGTGTCCTACGGATGCTATTCTCTATGAAGATATGGGGGATGCATTTACTTTTGAAGGAGTTAAAGATCTTAGTACTCTAATCCCATATGATACAATGTATAAATTTATGAGTGGTAAAAGATCTATAAGAGGATTTAAAAAAAAAAAAGTTCCAAGAGCCATAATGGAAAAAGTCTTAAATTCTATGAAATATGCTCCTGCGGGTGCTAATATACGAACTTTGGAATGTACAATAATATCAGATGATGTTATTATCAAAAAATTGTCAGAGTCAGTTATGGATGCTATAATTGCTTCGAATAATCCAAGATATAGTGAAAATCTTAAAAAAGCGAAAGAATCCGGCTTTGATGCGATATTTTATAATGCCCCCCATGTATTGATTATTCATTCAACCAATCCAAATGATAGTATGAATGCTACTATCGCTTTAACATATGGGATGTTAAGTGCACAATCTTTAGGATTAGGAACATGCTGGATTGGGTTAGCTCATGGCGTTTTAATATCAAGCGAAGAAATACGAGAAGAAATTGCAGGGATTCAAGGGAGAGTTTGGGGTGTTATAATTATCGGCTATCCTACGCAAAAATTTTTCCGAGTACCACCTCGTCCTCCTATAAAAACTAAAGGTTTAGATGAATTAGAATAATCTTTTTCTTAATTTCATAAAATTTATTGTTCTAAAAGTGCACCTTAAACCTTTATAAATAGAATTATTTCTTATTCTGTAGAAATATTTAAAATTTAAAAGGTGAAATTGAATGAATATTAAGAGATATGTTATTAAGAGTAAAATAGCTTCGATTTCTACAAGTATTACTTCTTTCATAATTCCCATTTTCCAATATGTGCCTTGTACCACTATTTGGTTTGGTATAATGAGTGTGCCATTTATAACATATTTAGTTTTTTTCTTTCAAAATCCTGAAATTCTATTATATGACATTAGATTTATGTTTAGAACCCCTGGAATTTATTTTACATTATTTGGTTTTATATTTTACATTTACTCCCTATTATATCAATTAACTCACAGAAAACAATTGATTCGAAGTGGACCATATAGATATATGAGACACCCTCAATATTTAGCATTTATTATCATGACCTTTGGCATGACTTTAATAGCTTTTCAAACTAGTCCGGTTTTCAATTTTAATTTATCTGATATCAATAGTTACACTCTTCTATTTTTTATTTGGGTTAGTGAGGTTATAGCTTACATATTTTTAGGGAAAATTGAAGATTTTGCCCTAAAAGCTAAATATGGAGATGAATTCTTAGATTATGCTAATAGTGTATCTTTTATGTTTCCATTCTTAAAATTAAAAAGAAATAAAATTGAAAGAGAATAATACTCAGTAGTTATGCAAAAAGTAGATAATAATATTCAAGTTAAAAAGTTCAATCGATTTTTTTTATTGAAATTTATTCTTATTTTTTTTTCTCTTATTTTATTATCGATTATTTTATATTATCTAATTCTATCTTTTGAAGAGACTTTCTTTGCACCTGATAAAGTCCCATTAGGATTGGTAATTATTTCTCTTTTAATAGCTACGATTTTTATATTTTCTTTATTTATCGCGTTAACAGTAAAAGAATATAGAAGCTACTTTATGAGAAAAGCTTATATTAAGAAGGGAAGATCATATTTAACTTTTTCAGACATATTTGAAAATGAAAACCGTATAAATATATTAACTCAAATTCTCAATAACCCGGGAATACATCACAATGAACTATTAAGAAGCTGCAATTTACAAAAAGGGCAACTTAGATGGCATTTAGAAGTTTTGTTAAAATATCGTATTATAAAAAAAGAAAGATATGGGCAATATAGTATGTATTTTCCCATCACATCATCATTCGAATCAAATGATTCATTAAAGAATCTATTTGTAAAATCGAAGACCACTTCAGAAATTCTAAATATAATTCAAGAAAATCCTGGAATTAACTCTTCTGAGATATCTCGAGTCTTAAATCTTTCTCGTAATACAATCAAGTATCATATTGATAAATTATCTGAAGAAAATTTAATATACTTAACAAAAAAGGGACGTAAAATTGAGCTGTACCCAAACTAAAGAATCAGTTCTTTACTTTTTTTATATATTTCATTAAAAATAATAGATCTCAACTTATTGTTTTACAAATAAATCTTTATATAATTAAAAATTCAAATATTAATATTCAGCACGTTCGTTCATTACAAAATCTTCAAATTTACTCAAAAATTTCAATTTAAAGATGGAGGATATAACTCAAAAAAAGGATATTTATTATCAAAATAGAGATATTAGAGCGTCTAATTTAGTCAGGGAAAGTAAGGTTCTTACTCTTGCTAGATTGGCTAAAATGTTAGTTGATTTATTTGGTTCTGATGAGCCCTTTAAAAAAATTGGTAAATGGGCTGGTCAAGAAATTGAATTATATTTTAAAGATATTGACAGCTATATCACGTTTATATTAACTTCAGAAAGAGAAAATTTCGATTGTTATGCTAAAAAAGCAATAAATCCAATATCAAAAGTTACAATAACAGTTAAGGAAGATAAAATTCTTCAATTTTTTAGCGATATTGTTAGGACTAAAAATAATTTTTTTGGAATCATCAAATTACTAAAATTTATTATTCCTAAGAAAGCAATAATTAAAGGATCATATATTGCTGCAATAAAATGGGTGAGGACTATTATGATAGGTAAGCATAGCATTTATAAAGACAATAAATGAGGTTGCATCATGAATCTAAAAGATGATCCATTTTTAAAAATTTCAAATTCAATATTAAATCCTCATATTACAGAGTGGCAGAAATACAATAAAAAAATTATAGGCCATTATTGTACCTATATTCCTGAAGAATTATTATACGCTGCAGATCTATTTCCTTTCAGAATTAGAGCAACTGGACATGAAGATACTACCTTAGCAGATACTTATATGGTAAGATTTACGTGTTCTTTCGTTAGGGCATCTTTAGACATGGCACTAAGAGGAATTTATGATTTTTTAGATGCGCTTTTAGTTTGTAATTCTTGTGATCATTCCCGACGAATGTTTGAATTATTTGATTTAAAAGTTTTTAGAAGAAAAGGGTTCACAAAACAAGTTCCACGATTTTATATTGCTATGCCACATGTAATTACAGATGAAGGCTTTGAATGGTATAAAAGAGAAATTGAAGAATTAAAAGAAAACCTTGAGGAGAATTTCATCAAAAGGTCAATAACCGATGAGGATCTTCGTTCCTCAATAGAAATTTATAATAAAAATCGTGCTCTCTTAAGAAAGATTCATGAATTACGGATTATAGATGCTCCTAAACTTACAGGAACTGAAGCCTTACAAATTTCAATGGCTAACGCATCAGTTCCAAAAGGAATTGCCAATAATGAACTAAGAAGGATATTTAATTTTCTTAAAGAAAAAGAAGGAATAAAAACAGAAGCAAAACGAATAATGATAATTGGAAGTGAAGTTGATGATATTAATTTTATTAAGCTTATCGAAGATTCCGGAGCAATTTTAGTATCAGATTTTTTATGTTTTGGGACGCGTAATATTTTGGATGATGTAAAATTAGAAAATAGAAATACCCTTTTAGATTCTATTATAAAAAGAGTTTATTACAGAACCTCCTGTCCAAGGATGATGGATGATCATATTAGAAGGCTAGAATTTTTGAAAAATGAGATTAAAAATGCACAAATTGAAGGAGTTATCTTACAAAGAATAAATAATTGCGATCTTTATGGATGTGAAAATATGATGCTAGTTCATGAATTGAAGGAATTAAATATACCAATTCTTAATGTTGACAGAGAATTTTATCAAGCAGATACGACAAGATTGCAAACTAGGATAGAAGCTTTTATTGAAATGATTTCATAAAATATTAAGATTAAATTTATAGAGAAAAGTGAAAAAAAATGGCAAAAAATCTTGGTTTGGAGAATCGAAGTATCCCTACTAGGATATTATTTGAATCGCTCTCAACATTAGATCAATTAATCAAAGGAATTATTCCTGAAAAAGAAATACCTGCTTTAAGGATCGGTGTAGAAAAAGTAAGTTCTGCATTAAAAAGAAAACTAGAAAAAGCAAGAGAGGGGCTTCCAATAATAGGGTATCACTTTGCTATTCCTGGTGAATATCTTTCATGTTTTGATTGTGTTCCCATATGCCTTGAAGGAACAGGTTATTATTTAGCAACAACTTTATTAAACGGTGTAGAAAAATATTATGACATAATGGGAAATTGGGGGCATCCATTTCATACTTGTACCGCTCAAAAAGGACCAATGGGAATGTCTTTAGATGGTCTTTTTCAATTTGATGCAATTCTTGCACCCACAGCCCCTTGTGATAATACTTGTGCCTCCTATCCTTTCTTTAAATATCAAAAAAATTTTCCGTTAATTATAGCAGATATGCCTTTTCGCAAGAATGAAAATAGCTATAAATATTTTGCTGAACAGATTAAGAATAGTTTAATTCAAGTTGGTAATGTAATAGGTCAAGAACCTGATTTTGAAAAAATGAAAAAACACATCGAAATAGAAAATCAAGTGCAACAGATTCGATTGGAGATATTCGAATTAATAAAAGCTATCCCGAGTCCAATTTCAAATATATATAATGCCATTTCTGCTGGAACCTTTATTCTTATTTCTGGAACACCTGAAAATTTATCATTTTATAAAGAAATGTTAGAAATCACGAAATATAGATATGAAAAAAAACAACATCATGGTGGAGAAGAAAAGATAAGATCTATTTGGCCTTATATGGTTACTTATTTTGATATGTCTCTGTGTGAGTGGTTAGATAGAGAATTAGGTATGAGTGTACTTTTTGATATTTTTAACTACAATTTTTCTAAACCTATTAATACCAATTCTGATCTAGATACAATGTTTTATGATATGGCCAAAAAAACTATGGAATGGCCAATGGTAAAGCAATCTACAGACTTTTATTATAGTACACTCGAAGAATGTATAAGAATGGCAAAAGATTTTAGTGCTGATTGTTTTATCTTCACACAAAGTATAGGTTGCAAACAATTTGGATCTTTTCCTCAATTATTAAGAGAAGCTCTTAAGGATGAACTTGGAATTCCAATGCTCCTTATCGAATTTGATGTTGGAGATAAAAGATTTACCTCATTAAAGGTAATAAAAGATAAAATCAAAATGTTTGCACAAACTTTGATGTAAAAAATATAAAAAAAATATTTCTATTATATTCTAATCTAAAACTTCAATGTCAATTTGATCAATAATCTCTATTAAATCAAGAACTTCCATTTTGAAATTATAATTTTCATTAGCATCACTTAAATTTGTTCTACAAAACGGGCATGTTGAAGATAATACGGTTGCACCCGTTTCTTTAGCTTCCTCTAATCTTTCTTTTGAAACTTCCACTGCCCAATCTGGATATCCAATTTTGACTCCCCCTCCTGCCCCACAACACCATGCAAAATTTCGATTTCTTTTCATTTCTACTAATTTAAGACCAGGAATTTTTTTGTATATTTCTCTGGGTATTTCATAAATTCCCATGTGTCGACCCAGATGGCATGGATCATGATAGGTAACTCTTTTATTATAATCAGACTTAAAATTTATTTTAACTTCATCTAATAATTCTTTTACTAACTCTATTGTATGAAATACCTCAAAATTAAAATTTTCTCCAAACCTCTCAAAATCTTTCTTAAGTGTTCTATAACAACCAGCGCATGAAGTTATTACATTTTTAGCCCCTGTATTCATTATTTGCGCTATATTATAATTCATATAATCTTTACAAATATTAATTTGACCCGTTCTTATCATTGGACTTGTACAACAATGCTCATCTATTAATGTAAAATCAATACCAGCCTTTTTTAGGAATCTTATCGTTGAATCTCTTAGGTTTTGTTGGCGGTAATTAGATGTGCATCCTATATAGTATACCCACTCTGCTTTATCTGGTAATTCATATTTCTTTTTTAGCTCTTGATTATCGGAATTTGGTTCTCCATAAGGGTTACAACTTTCCTCGCATCGTGAGACCAAAAATTCTTGATTTTTTGCTGGACCAATATGTCTCACTGCCAATTCCCTAAGAGCTTCTATCATATCAATAATATAGTCCGCATGGGGGGCTTGGCAAGAATCCATGCAACCACCACATGTAGTGCATGCGAATATTGGATCCTTAACATCTTCATTCCATTCTAAATCTCCAAGCAATAATCCTCTTATTGTTCTTATTCTCCCTGAAGCCCAATATGATTCAAATAAAAATTTTTCACCTGAAGGGCAAATTTTATCAAAATTCTTATAGCCATACTTACATGTGCTACATTTAATACAATTGTCAAATGCCATTTCTAGGAATTCTTTTCCCATTAAACTCTTATCAATTTCAGCCATTTATGTGTTCCACCTTCCTGGATTAAATATATTATTTGGATCCATGCAATTCTTTATTTTTTCGAATAATTTTAACCAACCAGGATTTATTTTCTCACGCATTTTAGCAGTCATCCAAGCAGGAGTTTTATAAGGGATACACCCCAAATCCAAGCAAAAATCAGTCATTTCTTCTAAAATTTGATGTACTTTTTCTTCTTCTTTGAATTTATCGTAGGGAATTATTGGTCGAAATATTCCATAATGTGCATATTTCATAATCTTTCCATAGATGATTGGGCTGTGATAATCATATTTTCGAAAAATTTTGTCTATCTGTTCTATTAATTCTTCAAATTTATTGGTTGGACAATAACTTCCGAACCAAGTAATTCCCGATTTTTGCACAGTTGGAAATAAAACTGCTGGTACATCATATGCAACTCGTACTCTTAGACTTAATAACTTAGAAAAGTCATCAAAATCAGCTATAACTATTTTTTTTCCTTTTTTATTTAAACTATCAATAATTTCAAATAAATATTTCTTTTTAGCATCAAAAAGATCTTCGGTTTTTGCTGAAATTGACACAATAACAACAAAATTAGGTTCTTCGGGTAATATCTTAGGATTTTCGATACCAATATTCATTTTAATTGCTTTCATATTAAAAAATGACATATCATCTACAACTTCAGATCTTCCCACATCTCTTAGAACATCTGCAACATCAGTTAATCCAAATATGATTGAAACATAAGCTTTTTGAAAAGGATCATTTGGCCATAATTGAACAGCACATTTGGTTACTAAACCTGTCATTCCCTGCCAATTCACGAATAATCCTAACAAGTCGGGCATAGGATAACGAGACCACCACGAATCA
>CP070805.1:172310-188513 GCA_020343655.1 Promethearchaeota archaeon
TGTTCTTTATTGGCAAGAAGATATGAAAGATAATATTATCAAATATATGAATGATAATTTAGGTAAATGTGATGTGATGCTTTTATTCTGTTCTCCAAATGCCTTAACGTCCGAACCTGTCGAAAAGGAGTGGACTGCAGCTGATATAATAGGAAAACCAATAATTCCTATTTTTAATAATCCAGATCATATACCTACACTTTTAAAAGCAAGATTGGGAGTGCAATTTGATCCTTTTGATTTTCAGAAAAATCTTAATGAGATATATAGGTTAATATTGAAAAAAATTGAATAAATAATGATAATTCCTAGGCTTAATAATTAGCATTATCTTCATATATTGTATAATTAATAGTCTAATGCTAATGAAGGAGTAAAATGATGAGAGTTCGGCTATTGCTGAACAAATTATTACAATATATAAAGATAATACTTTATGTTGTTAGCTACATACTAATGCCACTGATCGTGTTTTTACTAATTAAATAATTTCAAAACTATATTAGAATGCTTAAGATCGATATTTTGACGCATAAGTTTAAATAGCATTACCAGACTATATTATTGTTTTAATCATTAAACTGGAATGAATTTTGAAGATTAGATCATTTGTTTTCAAAAGTAAAGCAGTTTTATTTCATTATATAAAATTTGAAAGGTAATCGAAATTGATTGAATCGGAATTGTATCAATCTGAAAAAAAATTTAAAGAACTTCTTGAAAATATAAAAAGTGGGGTGGTAATTTACGAAACAATTGATAATGGCGAAAATTTTACAATTAGGGAAATGAATAGAGCAGGATTAGCTATTTGTGAAATTTCCAGAAAAGAAGCTATTGGGAAAAATCTTACAGAGCTATTCCCTAAAATAGATGAATTCGGCTTTATTGATGCCTTACGAAGAGTTTGGAAAACTGGTAAATCAGAACATTCTCCAACAGCATTATATAAAGATGATAGAGTCCACAGTTGGACAGAAATGTACACATATAAATTACCTTCGGGAAAAGTTGCTACTATTTTTGAGACACAGACAAAACAAATTGAAGCCGAAGAATTATTTGAAAGCAAACAATTATTAGAAATGACTTTAAACAGTTTGCATCATTCTATTTTTATCTTAAATGCTGAAATACCTCCAAGAATTATAAAATGTAATCCAAGTTGTGAAAAAACTTTCGGATATCATCAAGAAGAATTTATGAATCAAACAACAGCATTTTTACACATTGATAATGATTCACTCAAGGAATTTCAGAATTATTTATACCCTGAGATTGAAAGATCTGGTTATATTCAAAATTTTGAGTATAAAATGAAGCGAAAGGATGGATCTATCTTTCCAACAGAACATAGCATTATCCCACTTAATAATAAACAGGGTGAACGTATTGGTTGGGTAAGTGTTGTAAGTGATATTAGTGAACGTAAAATTGTGGAACAAAGACTTAGAGAGTCAGAAGAAAAATATAGAAAAGCTTATTACCAAGCTAATCTCTATAGAGATATTTTCGCTCACGATATAAATAATATCCTTCAAAATATTAGTTCCTCAGTTGAACTTAGTTCTCTTTATATACATAATCCAGAAAAATTGGGAACCATAAAGGAATTATATGAAATAATAGATGAACAGGTTAATAGAGCAAAAAAATTGATATTAAACATGGGGAAAATAACTGAACTCGACGAATCTGAAATTATTTTAGAAAAAATGGATGCAAATAGAGTATTGGAAAAAGCAATTGAATTTTTACAATCTAGTTTTCAAACAAGAACTATTAATATTCATCTAAATACTCCCACTAAAAGAAACTATGTATATGCAAATAATCTTTTATTAGATGTATTTGAAAACATTTTGATCAATGCTGTCAGACATAACAATAAATCCAAAATCGAGATCACTATTGATATTAGTAAAGAAGAAAAAAAAGATAAAGACTATATTAAAATGCAATTTAAAGATAACGGAGTAGGCATTTCTGATTCCCGTAAAAAAACCATTTTTGAGAGAGGAACGCTAAAAAGACAGAAAAGTAAAGGAATGGGTCTTGGATTATCTCTTGTGAAAAAAATTGTTGATATCTATAATGGAGATATCTGGGTTGAGGATAGGATTCCGGGTGATTATAAACAAGGAAGTAATTTCATAATTTTAATTCCATCTAACCATTAAATTTTGATTATATTCCCTTCCTTAGAAGCTTATTAAAATTTAGTTAAATCAATTTAGTATTATTTTATCTAAATTATTCTTTAAAATATTACTATAAACTTTAAAAGGGATAGAGATAAAAATGAAATTATGGAAACTTATGACTTAGTAGTTATTGGAAGTGGAGCTGGATTAAATATTTTAAATGTTGGACTTCAATTTGGAATGAAATGTGCTCTTGTAGAAAATACTAAAATGGGAGGCACATGCCTAACCCGAGGTTGCATTCCTTCAAAGGTATTGGTCCATCCAGCTGATTTGATCCGGGAAGCCCAACATGCTAAAAAAGTTGGAGTTAAATTCAACATAGAAAATATCGATTGGGATTTGATAGCAGAAAGGATGTGGTCCCAGATCAATGAAAGTAAAGAAATTGATCATGGACTTTCTAATGTCCCTAATTTAGACGTGTATAAGGGTGTTGGAGAATTCACGGGAGATTATGAGATGAAAGTGAGGGACACTAAAAATGGTAAAGAACTAGGATATTATAAAGGTGAGCGATTTGTAATTGCATCAGGTGCAAGATCATTCATACCTCCAATTGAAGGAATAGAAAATATGGATTATATCACAAATGAAAACTTTTTTGGCGATAAATTTCCTAAAAAACCGTGGAAGAGTCTTATAATTATTGGTGGTGGAGTAATAGCAGCAGAGTTTGCCCATATTTTTTCGGCATTGGGTACTGAGGTAACAATTGTAGAGATGCTTCCACGTTTAGTGGTAACTGAAGAACCAGAAATCAGTCGACATTTGGAAATAAACTTCAGAAATCATATGACGGTTTTATTAAATGAAAAAGCAATTAAGGCCTATTGGAAGAAAAAAATGAAAACGGTTTTGGTAAAAAACATGCAGACTGGTGAAGAAAAGGAGATTTTAGCAGAAGAAATTCTTATCGCTGCTGGTAGGATTTCAAATGCGGATTTATTAAAGGTTGAAAATACTGGTGTTGAAACGGACGAGAGAGGTTGGATAAAAACTAATAAATACTTAGAAACTAATAAGCCGAATATTTGGTGCATCGGTGATATAAATGGTCTCTATCAATTTCGTCATAAAGCAAATTATGAAGCAGAAATTTGTATTAATAATATATTTGGTCCAGAGGATCAAAAACGATCTGTAGACTATTCCGCAGTTCCATGGGCAATATTTACTTATCCACAAATTGGCCATGTGGGGATGACTCAGGCAGAGGCAATTGAAAAAGGTCACGAGATTTATGTTGCGATGAAAAATTATTCAACTATAGCAAAAGGATTTGCCATGGGTTTTGAGACTGGTCAAAAAGATGATGGCTTTGTGAAACTCATTGTCGATAAGTCATACAGAATTTTAGGTGCCCATGTGATTGGACCACACGCAGCTCTTTTAGTCCAACCTTTTGTATATTTGATGAATTCAGGATATACGTGTACTTTACCTGAATATAGGGATGAAAGAGACCTTCCTAAAGTAGAAAAAGCATGCCCAGAGGCGGGTTCATTTATGCCTATTTACCATTCTATGGTTATTCATCCTTCTCTTAATGAAGTAACAGGCTGGGCAATTGGGAATTTAAAACCAATAAATATCAAAATTGAACATCATGAACACCATCATGAGCATTGATAGATACAACCAACAACTATTTAATTTCTTAATCCAATATTAAGATCAGATGGTATTAAAAAACAAGATTTCTAAAAGAAATAACGGAATTGGACAAGTTTTTACTCCAAGTTATATAGCTGAATTTATGGTTGATAATATATCAAATTTTCTCGCGAATTGTGAAAAAAAACCTCAAAATCTAAGAATCTTAGAGCCTTCAGTGGGAGAAGGTATTTTTCTGAAATATCTCTTAAAATATGACTTCTTTAGTATTACCGCTTATGAAATGGACTATAATCTTAAGAATAAGCTTTTGAATTCTTATCCTAACATAAAATTCAAATTTGAAAATTTCTTAGGTTCAGATCCAACAGAACAATTCGATCTAATAATTGGAAATCCCCCATATCTAGGGCAAAATTATAACGCTAAAATTTTTCAAGAATATGTAAAGAAATATCCTGTTTGCGCCAAATTTTTTGTGGGTAATATGGATTTATTTTACTTTTTCATTCATTTAGGGATAGAAAAACTAAAGCCTAGTGGATTCCTTTCCTTCATCACAACTAATTATTGGATTACAAAATCTAAAAAAACAGGAATAAAATTATTAAAACCCCATGTATTAGAAGAGTGTTTTTTGCTTCAATATATAGATTTATCACATCTAAAATTATTTGAGGGAGCGAAAGGGCAACATAATTGCATTTTTGTTTTACAGAAAAAGACTGAAGATGAAAAAATGCAAAAAAAGAATAAGAACATAGAAATAATTCAACTATTTAGAAATAGAGATTCGATTCAAAAAACTAAATTATTTAATAAGAGAATTTTTAATGATTTAATTTTTGGCAAGAACTCGAACTATATAAAGGGGTTTACATCCGCATTAACCAATAGTGATTTAAAAGAAGATGAAAGTTGGAATCTTATTTATCCAATTGAAGTATGTACGGTAGTGGCTAAAATTGAAGAATATTGTGAAATTAACGGAAAAATTTCACTGTTAAAAGATTATTTCTTAATCCGCAATGGATTAATACTCATAAAGGATACTAATTTCATTTTAAATGAGGGAGAAAATTTACTAATTAAAGACGATGATTTCTTCATCCGTGTTAATGGAAAATTTTTAAAACTCAAGGAAGTGGAAAAAACGAGGCTTAAAAAAATATATAAGAGTAGATCGATTAAGCCTTACAGCTATGATAAGGAAAACTATGAGGGGTATGCAATTTACTTTAATAAAAATGAATTCAATTCAGATTCTTTTAACGAAAGAGATACCTTACTTAAGAAGAAATACCCGATTCTTTCAAAATATATAGAACAGTATGAAGAACAATTACGAGAAATTTTAATTAATGCTAAAGAAAATCCAGAAGATTTTTATTATCCAAGAAGAGGTTCTTTTATCCGCCAATCTGAAGGATATAATAAAGAAAAGTTGATCGATCTTGAAGTTCTATATGATAACGCAGAAAAAATCTTCTTTAAATTTATATCGAAAAAAAATATTTTTGGGTATTCGAACACCTCATATTATGCAACTTCAGATACCTACTTCCTTTGGCCAAAGTCTTCAGATGTAAAGATTGATTATTTATTTATTCTCGCTTATTTAAATTCCAAAATAGTTTATTTCATTTATAATGCTAAAAATATTTCTATAAAGAGAAGTAAAACTAAACTTGAACAAGGGTTACCGATACCACATCTAAGTAATTTTGAAAATAAAGAGAAGAAAGTTATTATAGAATTAATAAAAAGCTTTTCCAATTATTTAATTATAAGCTCTGGTGATTGTTTTAACAAAAATATGAAAAACTCTATTAAAAAAATAATCACTTCAGATTACTATAATTCCCCCAAAAACCTAGGATTAAAAGAGAAAGTTGTAAGAGCCTTGAAAAACCGTGATAGGAACTTCATAAAAACTACAATAGATCAACTCTTTTTTCAGTTATTTGGATTAGATGAAAATGAAGTAAATAGATTATTAAATGAATATTATAATCTTTAATTAAACTAATATCTCATGCCTTTCTTCTTTATTTTTCAGAATCGATAAGTTTTTATAGTTTTAGTTGCATATGTAAATTGTAAAATGTCAACAAAAAATTGACAGAGTCTAAAATTAAGGTGAGAAATGTGCCGGATGATTTTGATGAGATAATTGATGAAATTAGGAAATATTTTAAAATAGATTCAGATATATTTGATGTGGATTTTTTATTTATACCAGAATCGGAAAGTAATATAGGTTTAAAGCCCGAAGATAAGAAAGTAAAGGGGGTTAAGATATCATACCATTTCGAAACAGGGATGGAAAAACCTGAGATTAAAATTGAAGGAAATATTGACGATAAAGAAATTCGGGAATATTTAAAGGATATAGACATATCAAGATACCCTACATTAAAAAAGCTATTTGAAGCAAAATCTATGAAAGAAATTGATGCTGGTAAACTTTCTTTAGAACTTAATGAAAAAGATGAGGATTTGTATATATTAGAACCTCATTCTGAAATTAATGATTATAAGGATTTTACCGAAATAGTACTTGAAATTCCCGGAATGAATAAAGATGATGTAAGAGTAGATTTTGGTGAAGAGGGAAAAAAATTGATATTTAATGCTGAAAATAATAATCGAAAATATATGAAAAATATTTACTTACCATTTAAATCTTCAACTGAGGAATTTGAATTGGAAGTAAAAAATGGATTAGCAATTATTACAATAAATAAATCGCATAAGTAAGAATATATAATTAATTATAATATCATAATTTGAAAATTTAACCAAAATTGAATATATAGTGAAAAAAAGAATGAGTGAAATAACTCGAGAGTATAGAGGAGATGGAAGAAAAGTAAGGGTAAAAGATGCTTACAAGGCAGATGCTGGAAGAGGTAGGATAAGAATGGATCCTGATTTAATTGCTGAACTTAAACTTAGAACAGGTGATGTGATTGAAATCTCCCATAATGTTGCAGGAAAGAAAACTGCTGGCTTACTATATCCCGGAAAATTAGAAGATAAAGGTACAAATATTATCAGAATAGATTCTTCATTAAGGAGGAATATTGGAGCTTCTTTAGATGATATTGTGGAAATTCGTAAAATTGAAGCGAGTGAAGCAGATAGGATAACATTTGCTGGATTAGAAGAATCAGTTATTTTAAGGAGATCTGATCAATTAGTAAGAATGTTGGAAAATCGTGTTATTACAAAGGGAGATATTTTGAGTTTTAATGCAATGGGGCGAAGAATTGATTTTATTGTAATAGATTATTTTCCTAGGGCAGATGCCGTGAGGATTCAATTAGATACAAAAATTGCAATTTCAGAAAAAACACATAAGGAGCTTGAAGAATTAGAGGCAAGGAGAGTTACTTATGAAGACATTGGAGGATTAGAGGAGGAAATTCAGAAAATACGCGAAATGATTGAATTACCTATAAGACATCCCGAATTATTCAAGAGAATTGGCATAGATCCTCCTAAAGGAGTATTATTACACGGACCCCCAGGTACAGGAAAAACTTTACTTGCCAGAGCAGTTGCTTATGAGACAGAAGCACATTTTATAACAATTAGTGGACCTGAAATTATGAGTAAATTTTATGGTCAGAGCGAAGAAAATCTCCGTAAATTATTCGAAGAAGCTAAAGAAATGGCACCTTCAATAATATTCATTGACGAATTAGATTCAATAGCTCCTAAGCGGGGTGAGGTCACTGGTGAAGTTGAACGAAGAGTGGTTGCTCAATTACTTTCACTATTGGATGGTTTAGAAGGGAGAGGTGAAATCATTGTTATTGGAGCAACGAATAGGGTTAATGATATTGACCCAGCACTCAGACGACCTGGAAGATTTGACCGTGAAATAGAGATTGGTGTTCCCGATACAGATGGTCGTTATGATATTTTACTGATTCACACACGTGGAATGCCTTTGTATGGTGATGTTGATCTCCGTCTTATGGCTGAAAAAACTCATGGATTTGTCGGTGCGGATGTAGAAGCATTAGCAAAGGAAGCTGCAATGTTAGCAATAAGAGAATTATTACCAAAGATAGATTTAGATAAACCTATTCCTCCTGAAATATTAATGGATCTTCAAATTAAAATGAAAAATTTTGAGACAGCATTAAATAGCATTGAACCTTCAGCTTTAAGGGAAGTGTTGATTAGTCAGCCAACAGAAACATGGGAAGATATTGGTGGTTTAGACGAAGCCAAGCAACAATTAAGGGAAATAATTGAATGGCCATTAAAATATCCCGAATTGTATAGACATTTAAATTCTAAACCCCCAAATGGAATTTTACTTTTCGGACCTCCTGGAACTGGTAAGACTCTTTTAGCTAAAGCATTGGCTCATGAAAGTGAGGTCAATTTTATATCAGTTAAGGGACCTGAGTTTCTATCTAAATGGGTAGGTGAGAGTGAGAAAGCAGTAAGAGAAACATTTCGAAAAGCAAGAGCAGCATCTCCATGTATTATATTTTTTGATGAAATTGATGCTATAGCAGGAATGAGGGGTAGATTTGCTAGTTCTCAAGTAACAGAGCAAGTTGTTTCTCAATTATTAACTGAAATGGATGGATTAGAAGGTTTAAAAGAAGTTATTTTACTTGCTGCCACAAATAGACCAGATATGCTTGACCCAGCTTTATTACGCTCAGGCAGATTTGGAAGGCATATAGAGATACCAATGCCAGATCAAGATACTCGAATTGAAATATTTAAAATTCATCTTAAGAATAAACCAATAGCTAAAGATGTAAATATTGATCAAATGGCGAAAGATCTTGAAGGATATACAGGTGCTGATATTCAAGCAATCTGTGAAGAGGCTACACTCTTAACAATTCGTAAAGCTGTTGAAGACACTAATATCGATACCCAGAACGCTGACTCTGTTAAAGTAGTAAAAATTTCAAAATCAGAATTTGATGAATCTATTGAAAAAATATTGAAATCGGCTGATAAAGCCAAAAAATCTCATGAAATGTATGCAAAAGAACCTTCAGAAGATTTGTATAGATAAAGTTCTCTTTTAAAATGAAAAATATTATAAAAAGTGAGGAGTGATTATAATGGAATTAGAGGAACACGAAGATAAAGATTTATTTCTTAGTATGGATAATTTGCTTGAAATATTAGGAAATCAAACAAGAAGAATTATTCTTTCTAAATTAGCTAAGGTTCCATTGGGAGCTTCGGAGTTAGCAGGCTCATTTGGCAAAAAGATTTCAAGACAAGCGATTCATAGTCAACTTAAAATGCTTTCTGATTACGGGATTATTGAAAGTTTCGGTGAAGATCCCAGAAACATTAAATATCGTATTAAAAGTAATCTATCCTTACGAATAGATATCACTCCCGATTACTATAACATATATTATAATGTAGCTAAAGTAGAAGAAGCGAGAGAAAATTTAGAACTTAAGGATACTGGATATCATATGGATTATCAAAAAATCACAACTCCTGATAAAAAACTTAGATTTTTGGGAGAAAAAATGAAAGATATTGAACAAGATATCAGAGATTTAGAGGTAAAAAGATATAATTTGCTACATAATAAAGAATGTTTTATTGTAGAATTAAAAAATATAATCCGAGATCAGTATGAAGATGATCTCAGAACAAAAGAGCAACCCAATTTAGAGAAAGAAATTTTTTACACACTTTTTTACAATCCAATAAAATATTTCAAAAGAATAAATATTGATAAATTACTTGATGATATGTTTTTTTCCGAAATGGGTCCTATACGAAGAGATCAACACAAGGTGTCTATAAGGCATTTATTAAGAGATTTATCTAATTTGATGGATTTTCTAAGAGAAGATGAGGATGACTGGTTTTTTGATATTTAAACCTCTTTTTTTAATCAAAATATTTAATATTATTAGGTGAATTATGAATCTAGAAGAGTTAAAAAAAGAAATACCTGTTATATTTGACCTAGTTAAAAAAGATGTAAAGAAAATTTATGGGCGTCACCGAGCAGGGTTAAGTTTAGGACTTGTAGAGATGGGAATGTATAGAGGTGGTTTTATAGGCGGAATGCATTTCAATCCTGGAACTGATATTGTTATGAATAAAACTCCACTAAAGATTATCTTAAAAGAACAACCTTATGAGATTGTTTGGGCTTATATATATCATATTCTTTTACATGAATATATTCATTCATTGGGGATTCTAAATGAACAACAATGCAGAAATATTACGCTTAGGATAAGTGAGGAAGTTTTCAAAGAAACAAATCATCCTGCATTAATTCTTGCAAAAAATGGTATCGGAACTTATTTTCCTAATTTACATTTAATTTATGCTCCCCCAGATCTAAAACACGATGGAATTCCAATTGAATATATATATGATTTTGATCAAGAGAGCTACGACTATTACTCTTAATAAAAAGGATAACTAAGTAAGATTCAAATTCTAGTTTTATGTTTTAACTGATAAAAAAATTCACTATCGATCATTACTTATATCTTAAAGATATGAATATCTAAATTGCTTGTAATCCAATACCGAAAATTTTTTTTTATATTATATTTACAAGAACTTAGAGAGTAATCTTTTATTCTTCATAATTTATTACAATTCTATTGAATTTTAAATAAAAGAGTTGCAAAATAATATTTTTAACAAATAGAGGAGAAAAGATATTTCGCAGCCATTAACTGATGATGAAAGCTCTGAAGGAAAAATGGAAGTGATTAAAAAGATTATTGAAGTTACTCCAGAGCAATTAATACTTAACTGGAAGTATCAAAATGTCGATAAAAGACTTACATATGATATAAAAAAATGTATAGGATGTTCATTATGTAAAATTATATGTCCTGTTGATGCAATAGAGCTCGGGCCTATTCCTGAAATTGCTCAAGAAATTTTAGACGAAACTAACCCAAAAATCTTAATAGATCATGAAAAATGTTGCTATTGTATGTTGTGTGCAGTAATTTGTCCAAATAATGCTTTTCATGAAAATATTATACCTGAGGAGCAAATAGATCTTGATCAATTTCCTTCAATTGGGAAATTTTTCAAGATAGATATGAAAAAATGCATTGAAGATTCCAAAAATGAGATATGCCAACTCTGCTTTGCTGTGAGAGATAGACATAATATAAAAGATTATTATAAAATTCAAAAGGAATGCCCCGTTCACTGTTTTTTTATTGATTCTCCAATCAAAGGAGAAGTGATTATAAAAAAAAACATGCTCCATAAATGCGACCCACAAGGGTGTAAAGCGTGTGTAAATATCTGCCCTACAGAATCCTTTTTTATACCCGAAAGCGCTGAAGATGTTAAAAAATATGGAAAAATCGCTTGTAATGAAGATGAATGTTTTTATTGTGGCGCATGTGAAAATTCTTGTCCTGATGATTTGATAATTGTTGATAGAAAAGAAGTTATAATAAATGATCCAAAAAAAATAGGAACCTATCCTTGGATCCAGGGCTGGATAAAAAGTATAAAAGAAATATTGAGAAAAAGATTGATTATTGGTAAAACACAAGTAGAAATCCCTATTATTGAAGAGGAAGTCAAAAAAGTAAAGAAGGAAATAGAAGAGACAGTTCCACAATTATCAGAAGAAGATAGAAAAAAATTAAATGAATTAAATGGGAAAATTCAAACTTTCCTCAGTTCTTCAAAAATTAGATATTGGATGAAAGATAAGAAAACTGAAAAAATCATAAAAGAACTTAATAAACTTTTAAGTAAGAAAAAATGAGTATAATAAATATCTCTTTCTTTAAAATTATCCTTGTTTAAATATATAGCCTCATAATTAAGTTAGATATCAGAATCAATATTAGAGCATTATTAGAATGAAATTTATATTAAAAATCAAACCAAATAATTCATCAAAAAAAAAGAGAATTGTTGCGTGGATACCAAAAAGTTCCGATTTTGATAAAGATATTCAAGAATTATTTCATTTCTTTAAAGATAATATCAAAATCTCCAAGTTTAGTAAAATCTTAAGATATTATATAGCAACCTCTAAAAATCCAGCGGTTATGCTGAATCTATTCTCATCAATTCAAGAATTAATTCCGGAAGTTTACTTTAATGAAGAAAACTCAATAAAATTAGAAGATTTTGTAGATCTCTAGACAGTATTTTAAGAAGGTAAAATAATAAAAATAAAAAATGGGAGAGGGGGGATTTATTCGAGATTCCCGATACGAGAATCCGTTGAACCCCCGACCCCTTGGTCCCAAACCAAGAATCATGCTATAGAGAAACTCCCTATAGTATCATACCAAGCTAGACCACCCTCCCTTTATTAAACGGGCCTCTTTTTTTAAAGATTTAAATTAACTTTAAGAGTCGGGATAAATAATTGTACAACTTGATATAAATTCTAATTGTTATATAATACAAATAATAAAAATTAAAATATTTTTTCAATTTAATTTATCTATTTAATAAGTGGCATCAATGATTTTGGCATTAAATTCCACTGATAATTATTTAATGAAAATAATTCTTTAATTATATAATTCAAAATGAAGAAAACAATTGGATTATTAAAAATAGGAGAATTTGATAAATCAATTTTAATAAAATTAAAGAAAAACGTTGAACGAGAATTTGAAGAATTTAATATATCGGTTAGTATTATTCAAGAAAAAATTCCTTTAGATGAAGTTAAATATAATCCAATCAGAAGGCAATATGACGCCTCAAAAGTCTTGAATAGCATCATATTTTATAATAAGGATAAGCAATATTTTCGAATATTAGGTATAATGGATAGCGATATTTTTACAAGTGGCTTAAATTTTGTATTTGGTATCGCGATGAGTCCAAAATTTGAAATATCGAGAGGTCCAGTTATGGCTTTGATCTCAATTACAAGATTAAGAGAAAAGTTTTATAGAAGACCTGAAAGTATGGCTCTTTTCGAATTAAGGATATTAAAAGAAGCCATTCACGAACTTGGACATACTTTTAGTCTAGAACATTGTAATAAATTTTGTATAATGCGCTTCTCGAATTCTTTAGCAGATACAGATGAAAAACCTCCAAAATTCTGTGATTCCTGCATGAAAAAATTGAAAAACTTCTTAAAAACTTAAGATTTATTCATTTAAGAATTTAAATTTAAACTTATTATAAAGTTCTTCACCTAGTTTCAAGATTTGCTTATTTTTTTTGACTAATTTTATTAAATCAGGTGGAATATTTTGTAAACCAAAATAAGCACCAGCTAAACTGCCTCCAATTGCTCCAACAGTATCACTATCCCCCCCTGCGGTTGCTAGTTCGAGAATACACTCCTTAAAAGAGGTGATTCTTTTTAAAAAGATGAAAATTGAACATATTACCGTGCTTATGGTATATGGATGAACAAAAGCTTGACCTAAATATTGTTCAATAAAATAGGGCGATTTTACTCCTGCTTGTGAAAACTTAATCAATCCTGATTCAATTGGCATGTTTAAATTTGATTTCAGCTTATTTAAGATTTTAATAAATTCCTCCCATACTTCATCTTGAGAATTAGAAATCGACGCGATTATAACATCAAAAAACTTATTAATGGAAAAACCAACCTCTGGATTTTTATCAATTAAATATGCTATAGCACTAGCAATTATAATAGCTCCTGCTGAAGCCGCAGGATGAGAGTGTGTTATTAAACTAGATTTTAATGCACTTGATTTTAATCCTTTAGGATCCTTACAGTAAAACAAAGCAATAGGAGAAATTCTCATTGTAGTACCGTTCCCACCAGAATTTGAGGCCGCTTGCTTCCAACGAACACCATATTTCAATTTACGGATTGAAGAAATACAGCCATAACCTGGGCCAATAGGAGGATCATCCAACCAATTTATATATTCTCTGATGAAATATTCGATATTAAAACCATTGCCTTTAATTAGTGCTTCAGCTGTATGAAGAGTTAACTGTGTATCATCGGTATAAGTGCTAAAAATAGATTTATTTTTTTGAATAAAGTCATTAAAATCATCGAAATATGAATATATTTGAGAACGCAGTTTACCTTCAAAAGGATGACCTAACGTATCACCTATTGCGACGCCTAATAAACAGCCTTGAAATTTATCCAAAAGATTTATTTTCATAAGATCTCAATATTTTAATCAAAAAATAAAATTACTCCCTAGCAACTATTTTTTTTCTTTAAATATAAAAACAATATAACAGTTTTAAATCAATTTTTAAAAATTATAAAGTTAGTAAAAAGTCTTATATATGAATTTTACTAGTTAATGTTTTAAATTACAGATTAAAATGAAATTGAGAGTATATAAATGCCCAAAATAGATAAACTAAATAATGTAATTACTGCTATGATTACACCATTAAATGAAGATTTTTCGATAGATGAACAGAAATATAGAGAATTTATACGGTTTCAAATTGATAATAAGTGCCACATTTTAACAATGGGTACTACTGGTGAGAGTGCAACTATGTCCCATGAAGAACATCATGAGGCGATGGATATAGCAATCGATGAGGCTAAAAAAAGTGGGAAAAATCCGTTTATATTAGCTGGAACGGGTAGTAATTCTACTAAAGAAGCAATTTCTTTATCTCAGTATGCTGAAAAAATAGGAGCAGATGGATGTTTAGTTGTTGTTCCTTATTATAATAAACCAGTTCAACATAGTTTAATCGATCATTTTTCAGCAATAGCAGATTCTGTTTCTCTTCCTATAATCTTATATAATGTGCCCAGTCGTACTGGAAGAAATTTAGAACCTGAAACTGTGTCTAAATTAGCAAATTCTAAAGATAATATTGTTGGGATAAAATGTGCTAGTGGAAATATTGATCAAATTACAAAAATAATCAAAATCACTCCCGATGATTTTATAGTCTTAAGCGGAGATGACGGTATGACATATCATATCATGGCTTTAGGTGGAAAAGGTGTTATTAGTGTTGCTTCTAATATTATTCCTGCAAAAATGGTTGAATTTACAAGCGCAATGCTTAATAATGATTGGCAAAAAGCAAGGAATATGCAATTAGAACTATTTGATTTATTCAAGGTTCTGTTTATAGAAACAAATCCCGGACCAGTAAAATTTGCTGCCGAGATAATGGGGATAATGAACAAAAGAATGAGAATGCCGCTTACTCCGCCATTAGAGGAAAATCAAAAGAAAATAAGAGATGTTTTAGAATATTTAAATCTAATTTAGTTAGTAATTGAGGTTTCAATATTGATTAAAATATTAATTTTAGGACCAACTGGTTCAATGGGTAAGTTGATTAGTAATTTAGCACTAAAAGACAATGAAATAGAAGTAGTTGCTGCTTGTGATGTCAATCAAATCGGCAATGAATTAGGTTTTATTGTAGGTGCAACAGATCCAAACAAAATAAAAATATCTGATGTAAATAATATACAGGATGTTATTAATGAAACTCACCCAGATGTAGCAGTAGACTTCACAGTGGCGCAAGCAACTGAAAAAAATAGTTTAATATGTGTAGAGAATGGAATAAGATGTGTTATTGGTACAACTGCTTTATCGGAAGAATTTTTTACTAAATTTAAAGAACTCGTAGAGAAAAATAAAGCACCAGCTGTTTTATCTCCTAATATGGCTACTGGTGTCAATGTACTTTTTAAGATGGCATCAATATTGACAGACTATTTAGGCGATTGGGATATTGAAGTGTTAGAAAGTCATCATCATCGCAAGGCAGATGTCCCTTCAGGGACAGCATTAATTATTGCTAATACAATCTGTGATACTCTTGGGTGTGATCCAGAGGAAACTATTAAATTTGGACGTTCAAGGGGACCTAATAAAAGAAAAGTGGGTGCTAGAAATGAAATAGGAGTACATGCTATTCGTGGTGGTGATATTGTAGGAGATCACACTATATTGTATGCGGGACCTGGAGAAAGAATTGAATTGAAACATCAAGCACATAGTAGAGAATGTTTCGCTAACGGGGCAATAAAAGCAATTAAATTTATTATGAAACAACAAGAAAATCGTATCTATGCAATGAATGATGTTATAGATCTATAGAATAAAAAAATTTTGAAAAAAATAATAATGCTATATAAAATTAGAATTTCTTCTATTTTTCTAATTTGAAATTAATATATGGATTAGTTGTCAATTCCTTTTTACATTTTTAATATATGATTTCATTTAGATGATTATTATAATCCAGAACTATTCAATTCACTCTATTTTGCCTTTTTGAAAAGGAATTCTATAATGAAAATTAAAGAGTTATACTATAGAGTCGAATCTTACAAAAGTTCAAGACTATGGAAGGGACGTAGAAAGGTTAAATCTTAGCACTAACAATAAGAAAACGATTAGGTAGA
>CP070805.1:188613-203980 GCA_020343655.1 Promethearchaeota archaeon
GTTCAAGAATTTTCATTTAGTACTTTCTACTCACGAGTTTATCCAAAAATCTCTTTAACGTTACTAAGCTGGCTCCTTATAGTCTTATTTTTAAATTTTTATGTGACATTTACGATAGTTAATTTGTCTCTAATTCTTATTGTGATTTCGGTTCTAATTGTCCTTACTAGAAATCCAGAAAATATTCGGATAGGACGTAAATTTTATTCTCAAAATATATTTGTAAAAGTATCGTCTCAATCTAAAAATAGAAGTTCAAATGGTAATATTCTACTCTTTTCACATTTAGATTCAAAAGGGCAGACACTATCAATAAGAACTCGAATCAGATTATATTATATATGGATTATCTCTTTTCCTTTAAGTTTATTAAGCATTTTATTTAATTCTTTTTTCTTTCCTAGGGTATTTCTTGTGGTATATGTAATTTCTATTTTTGTATTAACTATTAATTGTGGAGCTACTGTAATATTATTATTAAATACTACAAATAATAAATCGAAAGGTGCAATAGATAATGCTTCTGGAATATCATGTGTTTTAGAATTATTAAACCATTATTCGATTCCTGAAAATACACTCAAAAATTATGATTTATGTTTTGTTTTTACTGGTGCTGAAGAATCTGGTACGATGGGAATAAGAAATTTCTATAAGAATGTAGAAAATTATGATAGGAATAAAACATTCATAATTAACTTTGATTGTATCGCAAAAAAAGCAAATTTGTGGGATCATGGGCTCCTTAATAATAAAAATTTTAAGTCTTTTAATTATATTTTAGAAAATAAAGATATGATAAGTTTGGAGAAGGCACGAAAAATTAGCATCGGTACATATAGCGACGGTCTATTTCTTCTAAATAAGAAATTCCAGGGACTTGGTAATGGAGATAAAAGCTCTTACGATTATATTCATTCTGTTAATGATGATGTTGATAAAATAGATATAACAGTTTTAAAAAAACTCTGCCAATTTTATACAATTCTATTAAATGATCTTGATATTTAATTCGAATTTATATTTTTAGAGTGTTGATTAGTAATCAATTTTAATAGTAAAGAATTAGGGGTAGTTATTACACCTCCAAAAACAGCAGAATATATTATTTCAAGATTAGGAGAAATTAAAGAAAGTCAGAAAATTTTAGATCCGTGTGTAGGTCCTGGTATTTTTATAAAGAAACTTCTAGAATCTGGAATTGATAAGAGTCAGATATTCACTTATGATATAAATTCAAGTTTTAAAAGAAAAGTTGAGAATTTAGGAGTCTCCTTTAGAGAACAAGATACACTATTAGCTCTATATCCTGATTCGTATAATGAATTTGATTTTATTATTGGTAATCCACCATATTTAAATAAAGCAAGTACTTATGTGCGAAAAAATAAAAATAAACTAAGAAAAATTTATGGGAAGATAAACGCCCATGAAACTTATTCAATGTTTATGGTAAATAGCATTTGGAGATTAAAGGAGGGTGGAAAATTAGGTTTTATAACTAGTGATTCATTTTTAACTCTGAGTACTCATAAAAGGCTAAGGAAATTTATCCTTAATAATTGTATAATTAATGAGATTCTTTTAGCTCCTAAAAATTTGTTTGGCACCCAAAAAGTAAGTACAAGCCCAGTAATTATAATTCTAACAAAATGCTCGGGTCAGAAAAATAAAAAAATCAGGGAAAAAAATGTTATGAAGATAATTCCTAGAATAAATAGCGAGGATAATTATCAATCTCCTTCCCGTGTTAATGAAATAACGCAAATAAAATATAATTCTTTGCCATTTAACATCTTTTATATTGATGTTGAGGAAAAAATTATTGAATTATTTGAAAAAGCTCTTAAATTAGAAGAATATTTAAGAGGTTTTATCGGAATGCATACACACGATAATAGGAAGTATATTGCTGCTATCGAAGATACAGAATTAGCTGAGGTTTTTAAAAAGCGAAACATGAAAATTACTGATCTAAATAAAAAATATAAGATTATTAAGAAAGATGCTTTAGAAACAGATAAATGGAAACCTTATCTAAAGCGAGGTGGAGCAGATCAATATTATCGTCCAATAATGGAAGCATTAGATTGTAATAAAGAATCAATAAATAATTATGATATTCCAAGAAATGTCCCATTTGAAGAGGAAGGAATTGTTATAAGTGGTGTTAGTTCCAGATTAGCAGCAAGATATATGCCGAGAGGTTGCTATTGGGATTCTAATAAAGCTATTGGATTTATAGTTAAACATAAAAGTATTTCCATTCCTTATATTTTAGGAATGCTAAATAGTTCCTTATATAATTACTTGGCAAAAGGAATCATTAACAATACAAATAGTATACAAATAACAGGGATCCAGGCATTACCTTTTGTTTTACCTGATAATGAAACTAAAGAAAGAATAGAAGAGCTTGTTAATAAAATCATTAAATGTAAAACAAAAGATCAAAATTATAATTATGTAATAGAACAAAAAGAGATTGATAATATAATTTTCAATTTTTATAGGAATAGATTCAATTTTTCTTTGAGTTTAAAAGATAGATTAGATGAATATTTTGCTGTTTATTGACATATTTTTCATTTAGGTTTTAGATAATACCAAATTAATTTATCCCTATAACATAGGGACGCACTTTTCTACAATTTAAATTAGTGTGTCAAAGACACCTTTTAAACAAGAATTTTTAATTAAATAATCAAAATTATTTTGAAAATTCAATATGCCCCTTCTTTTTATAAAGTAAATTTCAAGAATTAATCATATATACCATATTATGGTATATTATTCAACTTAGCTGATGGGTAAAGTGCCTTCTATTTTAGAAAAGATTCGAGTTCTAGGAGAAAATTCAAAATATGATATTTGTGCCAGTACTGCTTCCAGTCGTACAGATAAATATCCAAAACTTTTTGGAGATTCAAAAAAGTGGATCGGAGCTACAGAAAGTGGCGGGATTTGCCACAGTTATACCCCTGATGGTCGATGTATGAGTCTTTTTAAAACACTATATACTAATAAATGCATTTATAATTGTAAGTACTGCTTTTCTCATAGTTCCAAACATAAGATGAGTTTTACACCAGAAGAATATGCCCGAACATTTATGAAGCTCTATTCAATGAATGTTGTAGAGGGTATATTCATTTCATCAGCAGTTTGTGGCAGTGCTGATAAAACAACTGAAGAAATGCTCGAAGCAATTCGACTTCTTCGATTCAAATATAATTTCAGAGGATATGTGCATTTTAAATGTCTACCAGGTGTAAGTCAATATCTAATTAAGGAGGCGATCTCTTTATCTGATCGTATTTCAATAAATTCAGAAGCTTCTACTAAAGAACATCTTGCTGAAATCGCAGAACAGAAAGATTTTAACAACGATATCATAAAACGTCAACGCTGGTTAAAACAAATTCGTATCAAACATAATGATGAAACACTCAAAATTATGAAGGATTTAAAACAAGATAAACAATTAAAATATCAAGAAAAAATGATTAAAGACCGACGAGATAATGGATATAAAAAGTTTAGATGGGATGGAGCACCAATTCTTAATAGTGGACAAACCACACAATTTGTAGTGGGAGCTGCGGAAAACGAGACTGATTATGACCTACTTAAGCGAATCGATTGGGGGTATAAAGAAATTGACCTAAGGCGAGCTTATTTTTCTTCATTCATACCCATTGAGGGGACACCACTAGCAGGTAAAAAAGCAGCACCTCTAGCAAGGGAGCACCGATTGTATCAAAGTGATTGGTTATTGCGCATTTATCATTATAAACTAAAAGACATTGCAGAAATATTAACTGAAGACGGTAATTTACCAAGGGGTGATCCAAAAATTCACTTAGCAAGAGGTTATTTTAAAGATCATGGACTAGTAGATCCTAATATAGCATCCTATAGTGAATTAATCCGAGTTCCAGGGATTGGTCCAATTTCAGCTAAGCGAATAATCAACTTGCGATCACAAAAATTTGTATTTAAACGTCGCCAAGATTTGAAATCTGTTGGTGTTGTGTTAAAAAGGGCTGATCCATACCTTCTAATAAATGGGCAAAATCAAACAACTCTTCACAATTTTATTGATTATGATAATAGTAAAATTTCACAAGGAGATTTCATATGAGAAAGTTAATACCAGAAAAAGACCCGTTAGAAGTGGTTGGGTGTGCTAAAGGACATTCACATGAAGAAATAATGCAGAATCTTCCCCGCCATAGTAATTACACTCCTGTTCTAATCAAACAGATAAAAAAAATTCCAGAAGTTATCTTACGGAATTCTGGTACTCTACTCGCTAAAAAAGTTAACCGAATGATGCGAGAAGTATCTACTGAAGCATATCGAGCAAAGCAATTTACACGAACAGAGATAAATAACAGGGGTGTGCTATTTGGAGTAGTCTCACTCAAACATAAAGTTTTGGACCTTGTTTTAAATTATTTTCATGAAAGATGGCCAGATTGCATCATTTGTTTATTTAATGAACAAACACATAGAACAGGGGTAATAAACGAAAAAGGAATCATTCAAGAGATTGATTTATCACTTAAAAAAGTTGTAGAAAAGTTTAGTGAAAATCGACAAGTTATTCCTTATTTTGAAGATATCCAGTTTTCTGGAGAACAGATCTTTGAAACACTTTACAATTCACAAAATATTCCCGAACGTGAAAATAAGCGTTATTTTAAAAGTATGATTCCCGATAAGTGTTATGAATTACCTGGAATGAGAGGTGGGGTTGAAAAACGATTTCGTAATAAAAAGATTAATGATTATTTTTAAGTTCATAATATTTTCGCAAATAATTCTTTGCTTGTTTTATATGCTTCGCTTTCAATAGGTAAGTTTAAAAGATTTTCCCCCACTAAGTTCATTTTACTGATTTCATCGCTATTAGCAATAAAGCCAAGAAGTTTAACATGGTCATCTTTAATGTTGGTGACTTCTTTTTCTAGAATATCTCTAATATTTTCTGGAAACCTGTTTCCGAGTATCCAGATATTTTCAAATTTTAAATCGACTTCTTTAGCTACTTCCAAAATCCGTTTCATCGTATGGATGCCCATTTTACTCGGATCAGAAACTATTACTAAATCTGTTACCTTTTGACCCGTCTTCCGAGAAAAAAATTCCAGCCCCGCGGGAGCATCAATGAGTACGAAGTCATAGTTTTTCGCTAATATGTCAATAATGCGTTTTAAATAATTATTTATACTGCAATAGCATCCCTCTCCTTCCGCTCGCCCCATTTCCAAAATGTCAAAGCGATTCATTTCGATTAAAGAATCAAAAACCTCAGATTCGACAATTTGATCTTTAGACACATCAAGAGGAATTAATCTCTTTTGGATTTTATGTTTAAACTCAGCCATTTTTCCACCAATGGTTTCTTTAAAATGGATTTCTTTGCCGATGATGTCTCCTATGTTTGCATCGGGATCGGCATCAATTACGAGGATGTCGAGATCTTTAAATTTTTCAAGGAGATATTTGAGCATTAAGACAAGGAGAGTTGATTTTCCTACACCACCTTTTCCACTAAAAGCTATTATTTTTTTCATGAAAATCTCCTATTAATTAGTGTTTATTCTTCATTTAAAGATAATTGATTTTAGGTTAAAAATTTATTATAAATAATTCAAAAGAGTAAGAAACAGTCTAATAAGAATTATAAACTTGAAAAGTAGAGAAATTAATAATTAATAAATTGTCTTGGTTATTGTTCTTGTCTGTATACAGGAACAATTTTAGAAGTAAATTCTTCTAAAGTATATGGAAACTCTTCTTCACTTGAGATTTTACCTAATTCTAACATGATTTGCCTTGCTAAAAGCCAAAATGTTAAACCTAATGCTTTTTTCCCTCGATTATTTGCTGGAATCGCAAGATCTATGCCTGTTAGAGTATCATCGGTATCAAATAGAGATACTACAGGAATTCGCGCTAATTTAGCTTCTCGTAATATTACTTTATCAGCATGAGGATCTACAATTACCACAACGCTTGCATCTTTAATATAAGTATCAATAATAGGATTTGTAAGTGAGCCCGGAATAAATCGTGTAGTTACTGCTCTACATCCTAATACTTCACAAAATTTTTTTACTGGTTCTTTTCCATACCGTCGAACTGAAGTAACAATAACTCTATCACTTCCTTCTTCAACATATTTACTCAAGAATTTGGCGGCAATTTTAAGTCGATCATCGGTTTGAGTTAAATCAATAACATATAATCCATAATTAGTTTGTCTATAAATAAATCTTCTAGCATCTCCCGTTAATAGTTTTGTTCCAATATGAATGCCACAACTTAAATAAAGTTGTTTTCTCTCCTCATCTTTATCAATTAATTCTTCTCTTATTTCAATTCCTGCTTCTATATCTTCTGTATCCAATAAATCAAGTTCCTCTTCCAGATCTAAATCTTCTTCAAAATCAATATCTAAATCTTTACTAAAATCCTTTTTTTCTTCGATTTTTTTCTCATCTTCTGAGCCTTCAGCTTTCTTTTTCTTACGAGCCAAATTTGTAGCCTTAGTTGTTTTTTTCTTCCGTAAATTAGATTAAAATATTTTTAAGTCAAATCAATTAATGATTAAAATATTGAATTCATGATAACTTTAATATTTTATTAAGCGGATTTTTCTAAACCCTTCAGAACTAAAATTTTAATATGGCAAAATGATTTTAATTACTAATATAACTTATGGAATATAGTTATAAAATAATAATTTAATTCTGTATTGGTTTGAATAATGGCTTCCTATCGGTTAATATTTGGAATCATTATAGGGATTGTTTTAAGTTTTTTTTCTGTATTCTTCTTCAATATGACGAGTATTCTTGCGCAAATTGGCTTACATGCAGGAGATAATGTATTAAAAATAGCTGCTTTATTAGTGGGGGCAAATTTTGATTTTGATATGATTTCATTTTTTACTGGAACACCTACTTTCCTTGGTTTTTTTGCACCAGAAATTTTAGCATGGATCTTTATTGGTTTTATTTCAGGGACAATAGCAAAAGGTATAAGGCGAGGTGTAATCACAAGTGCTTTAGCAGTTGTTATAGTTTTCTCAATTTGGATTATCTTAAGTATTTTCTCTGAAGTTGATTTAATGGCTTTATTCCAAGCACAACTAATTGACACATTAGGTGGAATAATAAGTGCATTTATAGGGGTATTAATAGGAGGATCAGTCGGTGGACTATTAAGTGGACCATACGAGGAATTCTATTGAAATATTCCCCCTGGTTCTTTTTTGTTAAATTTTAAAAATTCTCTTTTCATTTTCACAGTTAACTTATATTTTCTAATATCTAAAACTTAAAGTTAATTGATTAATTATAAAAACTAATGGTTAATAAAGAAGAAATCTTACCAGATCGGGAATTTGCATTAGATCTATTAAAGAGATTAAAAATCCCCCTTTCAGTTAGACGCCATTCAGAAAAGGTCGCCGATAAAGCTATAGAAATTGCAAATAAAATAAAAAGAGCCAATATAGATATAAATTTAATTGAAATTGGAGCGTTATTACATGATATTGGGAGAACAAAAACACATGATTTTAAACATGCTTTAATAGGGGGAAAAATCTTAAGACAAAGAGGATTTTCAAGTAAACTTGCCAGGATCTGTGAAACTCATATTTTAGGTGGATTAGACAAAGACGATGCGAAAAAAGTAGGGTTACCAGAAAAAGATTATTTACCAATAACTCTAGAAGAAAAGATAATATGTTTAGCGGATAAACATATGGCTGGTACGAGAGAAGTTTCAATTCAAAATAGATTTAATAGATGGTTTCAAAAATATGGAAGAAGTACCATCTTATTAAAATCAAAGAAAAGAATTGAAAAAATTCAAAAAGAAATTGAGGAATTAATATAGCGAATTTTATAAATGACTTTTTTTATAAATGATTAGCTATCCTCACATACTAATTCTTGATTTTTACATAATATTTGATAATCTTTATCTAATGAAAGAATTACTCTCCGAATTAATATACATGCTTCCAATAATATTTGGGGATCAACCTTATCAAGTGTATCAACTTTATTATGAGTATATTTACCACCTGCTCTTGTAGCTATATCAACAGAATCAAATCCTCTTAGATGAAAAGGAACCGAATCAGTATGAGCTCCTGTAGATAAATTATATCCCTTGATATTTATATCCTCTCCAATTGCTGCATTTTCTAAATATTTACTAAGCAACGGCGCAATTTTTTTTCGAGGTAAAACGCCATAGGATTTTAAATACTCTACTTGATTTCTACTTTCACCGACACAAGAAATCATATCTAAATTGATTTGAAATATTCTACCTTTTATAAATTCGTCCTCATGATTGTTCACAAACACTCTAGAACCCATTGTTCCTAATTCTTCAGCTGAGAATTGGCAAAACCAAATATTGAAGTTATTAAGTACGTTTTCTTTGAAGAATTTGCCTAATTCAAAAACTACCGCCATTCCAGAAGCATTATCTAAAGCTCCAGGTGATTTATTATGCGTGTTTATCAACATTAAAAAAATATTAGAAATTGAGATTAGTATTGTTAAAATCCATATGCCCGTTCCTAGTATTATTAAATCTACCTTTATAGGGGTATAAGTATGGATAAATAGAATAATAAAACATCCTCCGAGAAAAATCCCCCCATATAACCATACTCGATAAAAAATAACCCTCCAATAGGTTTTGAAAGTTTGAGATTTGGAATCTAAATGAGCAGAAATAATAATATTCCCCGCAATGTTTGAGGGTAAGATTTTTGCGGGTAATTTTACAAAAACATTTGTAGCTGAAATTGTCTTTCCATAATATTCTCCCCAAAATCCAGGATTTTCAGGATGTTTTAAACTTTTAATGATTAAAAATACAATAATTATCATTATACCTCCTATTATAATCGTAAAAAATAAATTAATATAGGCAAACATTAAGATAAACAATGAAAATGTTAAATTTATGACCATAATTAACTTTATGAGTGTAGTGGAGTAAAAATCTGAGAACTCAAAAGGTTCTTTTTGAATTTGGTTATCATCAAATCCAATCTCTTTAAAAGTTTTAATAGTTAGATCAACTGCTTTTCTTTCTCCTTTTGTTCCAGTAAGGCGGGGAAAGCTAAAACTATTAACATAATTATATATTCTATTCACATCAAACAAGGAATTTTGGTTAGAGGTTCCGGTTTTCAATTTTATCAAAAGAAAAAATATGATTTCTGATTAAATTATCTTTATTGTTATTATAGTGTTGAAAATATATGTTTTACTATTTCAATCTATGATTTAACTCATACTTTTTAATTTATCAATGACAATTTCTTGAATTTTTTCCTGCACAATTTCTATAATATCATCAGAGCTAATTATAAAATAGCCTTCTTGTTTAGCTCGTATAAGATAAAGATTTCGTACCTTATCTAAGAATGAAGTATCCTCAAATTTTTCCAAATCTTCATCATCTTTTCTTGCTAATGCGATTTTTGGTTCAATATCTAAAATTATTGTAATATCAGGTAACCCTACAAATTTATTTATTTGTTTCACCCAATCAACTGAAATTTTATCAGATTGTACCGATTGATATACTATCGAAGATTCAATATATCGATCAGAAATGACAATATAACCCTCTTCAAGTTTAGTTTTTATTTCATTTTGATAATGAAGATCTCTATCTGCCGCAAATAGTAAAGCATCTGTAGTAGGGGGAATTTCTTTATTTTTCAAAAATTCTCTTATTAATATTCCAATTTTACTTTGTGAAGGCTCTTGTGTCAAATAAACTTTCAAACCTTGACTACTTTCTAAAAAACCTTTGAGGAGCTGACTATGAGTTGTAGTGCCAGCTCCATCACCACCATCAAGTACTATAAATAAAGGTTTCTGCTTCAATTTAATTCTATAAATAAATTTATTGTTGAAGAAATTTATACTTCAATTTAGTAGATAAATATCAATAAGGACTTATTTTTTTTATTTTTAATTAACTTAAATTATTAAAATTTTAACAAAACAAGGTATAACACAGTTTTTTATTAAATTTTTATAAATATTAACCAGTAAAATTAAAATGCCTATATTATCTTATTTAAAATGAGAGAAATGGGTAAAAATACGAAGAAGAAATTCGCATATTGCAAAAATTGTGAGAAAAAAATTTTCAAACCAAAAAGAAAACCAATGGAAAGTATGTATTATAATGTCTGGATTCTAGCTATTGTCTCTTCATTAGGTTTCGCAATAGTTCCATTTTTAATTTATCGTTATGTTATTTTGAAAAAAAAGATTTGTCCTTTTTGCCAAAATCATATATATTTTTATGGTTCACCTGAAGAAATTCCAGAACCAAAGGCCCAAATTGCCCGAATTCTTCAAACAATAGAACAGGAAAAAAAAGAAACAGATGAATTTGAGATATACTGTCCATATTGCCAACAAGAAATAAATAAACAAGAGGATACTTGCCCAAATTGCGGGGCTTCTCTTAAAGAATAAAAATTTATAAAAATAATAATATTTATTATTATAGAATTTAATATAAAAATAAAATTACATTGTGAATAATAAGATGACAACTACAAATCCAAGCGGATATTGTCCCCGTTGCCAGCAGAATGTATTATTAACTCGTGAAGAGATTGATACTTGTCTTGCTATAGTATTATTGATCTTTACTGCAGGAATTGGTTTGATAATCTACCTCGCTATCTACTATAGTAAACCTGAAGAGTACTGCGTTCACTGTAATACTAAAGTCACAGCTTTTCATACTCCAACTCCCCACACATATCAGACTCAAGCACAAATTCAGCAACCATCATATACTACACCTGTACAGGGATCTGAAGATAAAACAGGAGAAAGACCTAATTTTTGCGCTCTTTGTGGAGAGAAATTAGAAAAAGGAGTAAGATTTTGTCCAAACTGTGGGAGTCAAATTACAGAAACTTAATTTTTTTTGTTTTCTTTTTTAAGTAGGCATATTTTTACTTGTCATTTTTAAAAATTGGACTCCAAATTTTTTTAATTCATTTAAAATCTCCTATTAATTAAATAAAATAAAACAATTTGGAGTGATAGAAAAATGTTTTGTCCAAA
The DNA here is from genome assembly GCA_020343655.1 of Promethearchaeota archaeon. Taxonomy (GTDB): domain Archaea; phylum Asgardarchaeota; class Lokiarchaeia; order Sigyniarchaeales; family SOKP01; genus Loki-b32. The sequence continues at coordinate 199,761 of CP070805.1, forward strand.
ATGTAATATGAATGTATACACAAAAAACAATGATTTCAATATTGGCTTAGCGATAATTTTAGCTATATTCACTGGTGGTATTGGGCTACTAATTTATGTTGCTGTTTATTTAGACAAGGAGCATAAACCCCGTTGTATTCACTGCGATTCAATCTGTTATGATAAAAAAGAAAATACTCAAACAATTTCAAATTATCAGGTAATAAGTAGTTCCAATCAAGTACAGAGTCAGAAGCTAATTGTAGAATCACAAGAACCCAAGGAACACGCAAAATTTTGTTATAATTGTGGATCTGAGCTAGATCAAAACGCGAATGCTAAATTTTGTGCATTTTGTGGAAGTGCAACCCAGTAATTATTATTTGTTTTTATTCTTTTTTTTCTTTTAAAATCTTCATAAATTCATAAAAATATTTATATGAGTCATTAAAATGGTTATCTTCTTTAGAATATTCTAATCCTTCAGTAAAAATTTTTTTAAAACCTATTAAATCTTTATTCTTGATTATGAATTTATACTCTTTAATTAAATCTTCAAATAAATCAATTACTTTATGAAATTTGTCATTTTCTATTTGAATTTCACCGAACATTTCCATTTCTCTCTGAATAATACTTTCAGCAAAGATTTTTTGTAATAAGAAAGTAGTGCCTGTATATCGTGTCAATTCAGATAGAGAATCATTCGCTCTTCTTAATAAGTTCAAAAATAAGATATTAAACATATGTGGTACTCCTAATGTTAAAGCAATCTTAGAATCATGAATGTCAGGCGTAGTTTCTGTTATAATAAATCCATCTGATCTAAATAAACTTATAAGATCATCTATAATTTCCTCATATTGCTCTGTTCCACCGATTTTTAACACAAGTATAACATAGTTTTTCGTAGTTTTTATCCCTGGTCCAAACATTGGGTGAATCGATAGACAATTAATAGGATATTTTTTTTGAATTTCTCTTAAGATCATGTAAATTTCTTGTTTCAGAGAAGTGATATCAAAAAGTAAGGAATTATTTTTCATCAAGGGTGCAATTTTTTGAATCAGCTCTGAGGTAGATTTGATAGGAATTGAAACTATTACAATATCTGCATTTTCAACACTCTTTTTAAGATCTAACTCATAATTGACTCCTAAGTTTTCAGCTGCAGTTTTTAGTTTATTTTCTCTTCGAGCCAATAATGTAACATTAAATCCATGTCGCTTGAAATATCTTCCAAAAAATTGACCCATACCACCAGAGCCACCAATGATAGTTATATTTTTACCTAGCATTATTTTATCCCAAGAAATTCAATAATTTTATTTTTCATTAAATTAACATTTGGTTTCTTATTAGTCCACCACTCAAACGCTATTGCACCTTGATTAACTAGCATATCTAATCCACCAATCGTTCTACATTCCTTTTCAGTAGCATCTTTTATTAATTTAGTTTCAAGGGGATTATATACAATATCGTATACAATTAAATCCTGATGCAAAAATTCAGTATTTAAAGGTGATGATTGAACATTAGGATACATCCCTACAGGGGTTGTGTTAATTAGGATATCAGCTTTTTCAGATTCCTTTTTTAATACACTAGCTCTATTACTTTTCCCTTCAAAATTTGTGTTAAAATGCTTTTTTAATTCATTTGCTAGTTTCAGAGCTTTTTTTTCAGTTCTATTTGCTATTACTATCTTATTAGCTTCTTTAGCCATAACATAGGCAACAGCTCTTGCCGCGCCGCCAGCCCCTAATAGCAAAATATTCTTTCCAGAAATGGAATACCCTGCATCCAAGAATGCCTTCATAGCACCCTCCGCATCGGTGTTTTTACCTATCAAATAACCCTCATCATTTTTAATTGCATTCACCGCCCCAATTTTTTGTGCTGTAGGTTCAATTTCATCTAAAAATTTCATAATCTTTTGTTTAAAGGGAATTGTCACATTAATTCCCGTGATATTAAATGTTCTAAATCCCTTCACAGCAATACTCAAATTAATGGGATGGATATTAAATGCTAAATAAATAAAATCAAGCTTTAGCTCATTTATGGCAGCATTATGCATTATTGGACTCATAGATTGTTCAATTGGATACCCTATAACGCAAAGAACTTTTGTGCGAGCAGTAACGAAATTATTTTCTAACATAATAAACAAAGTCTCTAATTTTGTCAACCTATTATCTCATCATTAAAATGACTCTCAAATTCTTTTGATCTTACAATTGTAACTTGTCTATATCTCTCAAAACGATTTTCCCAATTAGCATCCACGTTAAATGCAACCTTTGCAAATTCAATAGATTTAATGGCTTTAGCCAAAGCCTCTTGATCTTTTGGGCGATAAATTTTCATAGGGTCCCCAATAGCGATATTATTTGGAGGAATAAAAGAATTAGCGGGAATAACTGTATTTGCATGAATAAAAGCTCCAACAGCCACTGCGGCACCAGATTGAACAACAGCACCTTGTAAAATAGTAGCACCTGTTGCTATATATGAATTAGATTCAATTTCACACCCAATAAGAGTTGATTGAGGTGAGATAAAGACGTGATCCCCAATTAGTACAGGATATTCACGATTTCCTGATGATGTAGCTCTAAGAACAGCATTCTCACATATTATTGTGTAATCTCCAATTTCAATCCTGGAACCCTCTGAATCAAGAACAGCACCATACATTATTCGTGACTCTTTTCCAATTGATACATTCCCTATAATAGTTGCTGTTGGTGCAAGAAATACAGAGGAATCGAATTTAGGTTCAAATCCTCGATGTTTTATTATCATCTTTTTTCACCTAATATTATTTACAGATATTTTGATTATAAATCAAAACTTCATAATTTTATTTTTTTAAATGAAAAAATGAGATTATTTAATTAAATGCTATTTAATATGTTTAAGATTAATAGCAATTTAAAATTATATTACTAAAATAGTAAAAATCAGATTTATTGTGGGAAAATGAAAAAAATTACTCTAAATCCAAAAATATCTACATTTCCAATGCCTACTGCAGTTATTACTGTGGGTACAGGAGAAGAAGCGAATTTAATAACCTTAGCATATGTAGGAAAAGCTTGCAGCGATCCTCCCATAGTTGTTGTTTCTATCCAACCTAAACGATATTCGTATCAATTGATTGAAAAACATGGTGAATTTGTGATTAATTATCCAACAATAGAACAATTAAAAGAGACAGATTATTGTGGCACGCGTTCTGGAAGAGATGTTAATAAATGGAAGGAATTAAACTTAACAAAAGAAGAAGCTTCAATAATAAAAGTCCCTATGATAAAGGAGTTTCCATGGAATATGGAATGTAAAGTAATAAATAAAATAGAATTAGGATCACATGTTTGTTATTTTGGTAAAGTGGTAGCAACACACTCAGATCCTAAGTATGTTAAAATAGATTCTTTAGATCCAGAAAAATTTAATTTTCCAGCATATATAGCAGGTAATTACCTTGAACTAAAAAAGGGTACTTTAGAAATACATGGATTTTCATTAGAATTATCTCCATAAAGAATTTTAATAATAATAAAAATAATATGATTAAAGCGTTTCAAAATGGTTAAAGATTCCATTGCTCTTATTGGTTTTATGGCCACTGGAAAAACAGCAATAGGAAAAGCATTAGTAGAGTATCTTGGTAATGAATACACCTTTATAGAAACAGATCAAATTATAGTTCAAGAAGTTGGCAAATGTATTCCAAGAATTTTTGCAGAAGAGGGAGAAAGCAAATTTAGAGAGTATGAAATTTCTGTGTGTGAGAAAACCTCTAAATTAAATAAAATAGTTATTTCATGTGGAGGCGGAGTAGTTTTGAATAAGATCAATATTGAAAATTTAAAAAAAAATTGTTATATTGTTTTATTAAAAGCAACTCTGGAGGAAATCTATAAAAGAGCAATAAAAAACGGAAAAGAAACTAGACCTATTATTGATAAAGAAGATCCCAAAAGAGAAATTGAAGAAGCTCTAAATTTTAGGAAAACCTATTATGATGCAGCAGCGGAGATCGTTATTGATACAACAAATAAAAAAATTAAAAATATTGTTAGAGAGATTGCTATAAAAACCCTTTTAAAAACCTAAATTTAAATTTATTGAACCTACTAATTATTTATAATATTTTATAAAAGGGTTAAGGTTTTTTGAAATGACTGAAAGTTGGAAAAGAGTTAAATGTCCTCAATGTGGCAATGAAA
>CP070805.1:204080-218727 GCA_020343655.1 Promethearchaeota archaeon
CTCCTGATCTAATTCATGAACTAAAATTAAGTGGAGCAGAAACTGTTGTATGCTCCTATCGACGTCTTGAAAGATTAAATGAAATAAAAGACCAGACAAAGGTAAAGAGAATAATATATACTCCTACTAAATTATTCCCTGATTATAAATTTCCAGAAATGGAACATCCCACACAAGAAAATTATTATCTTTTAGACAACTTAATTGATAAATATGAACCACTAAAAGAAACTGTTGAAATTGACCCTATGGAAGATTTAGCACTTTTACCTTTTACTGGAGGTACAACAGGATTACCAAAAGGCACAATGCTAACACATTATAACATTACCTGCTCTCTTATCCAATCAATCCATTGGATGTTGGATAGAATGAAAGTGGGAGTCATGGGAAAAGCAGCAACATGTATTTGTGTACCCGTTTTTCATGCCTATGGTCATTGGGGAGTATATCTATCAATATCATGGGGATTAAAAATGTATTTAATGGATCCAAGAGATATCAATAAGATTGCTGAAACTATAAGAAATAAGCGGCCTTTCATGGTTTTAGCTGTTCCAACACATTATAGTTACTTAACAAAACTTAATCTACCAAAAACAGCCATTTTTTATGCGTCAGGAGCAGCAGCTCTACCTCCTGAACTCGCTGAAGAATTTGAAAAAGCTGTTAGTTTTTATGTTAGTGAAGGGTATGGCGCAACTGAGACTTCTACGATCATCAGTATGAATCTCTCAGCTATGTCTAAAGTAATGGGGTTTATGGAGCACCCAAAGAGAGGTATTGGTGTTCCGGTACCCGACACTGATATAAAAATTGTAGATCCTGATACTGGAGAAGAAGTACCTTTTGGAGAGCGTGGAGAAATTTGGATAAAAGGTCCTCAGGTAATGAAAGGATATTGGCCTACACAAGGGAAAGGATTAACTGAAGATGGATGGCTTAGAATGGGCGATATTGCTGAAATTGATGATGATTTTTATTTTCATATTGTAGATCGTATAAAAGATATGATAAATGTTTCTGGAAATAAAGTTTATTCAAGGGTTATTGATGATCTTCTTTATGAACATCCTGCAGTCGATCAAGCGGGTGTTATTGGGATTCCCGACACTGAAAGACCAGGTAGTGAACGTGTAAAAGCATTTATACAACTGAAACCTGAATATAGAGGTAAAGTTACTGAAGACGAAATTATTCAATATTGTAAAGAGCGCATAAAACCTTATGCTGTGCCAAAATACGTCGAATTCAGAAATAACTTACCTCTAACATTGGCTATGAAAATTTTTAAGAAGAAGCTTAGGGACGAAGAAATCGCTAAAATGAAAGAAAGAGGAGAAATTTAAAAACTAATACGAAACACTTGCTCTATTATTGTTTATATTAAAAACTAGAATATTTATTGATATCTTAATTTAATAAAATATCAAAATAAAAAATAAACAAATAAATATTAGGATATAAACTTAAATTGAGTGATAGTAATGAAATTTGGTACCCAAGAATGGGCTGATGCATATAAAATAGCCGTTAATGAAAATGAAAATTATAGAGATGCTGCCGGACCAGAAGGTTTTCCGCCTGTTGGATGGGAAGGAGATTTCGTTTTTATTGTTGAACCTGCTGGTAATTTAGATCATGAAATAAGGATATTTGTGGGTCTATATCATGGTGAGTGTACAGATGCCAAAGTTATAAAAGAAGGAGAAGAAGTGGATGCTGAGTATGAATGGGCAGGTCCTTACGATGCTTGGTTACAAGTCTTAAAAAAAGAATTAGATCCAATCCGAGGATTACTTGCTGGTAAGTTTAGACTTAAAGGTGATATGGCTAAAATTTTAAAAGCTACAAGAGCTGCATTAGAACTCGTTAATAGCACAACCACGATAGATACGGAATTCTATTAAAAACAAAGAAACTATATTTAATTTTTTTTATTTTTAATTGTATCACAATTAGGCTTTAAAATCTGAGATGTTTGATCAGAAAACAGAATTATTCGAATTAACAACTAAGCAAGTTTATTTTTTTGATTTAGATGGCACTATTTATTTAGGAAATAAATTATTTCAAGGAGTATATGATATAATTGACTTATTAAAAAAAAAAAAGAGATATTTTTTCTTCCTTTCAAATAATTCAAGCAAATCAACAACAGACTATCTCAAAAAGTTAAATTATTTTAATCTTAAAATAACTAGAGAAAACCTAATTTTATCACAACATCCCACAATTGATTATCTTAAGAAAAACCACTATAAAAAAGTATTTTTATTAGGGACTCAATCTCTTAAAAATGAATTTGAGAATGAGGGTTTTGAACTAAATGAAGAAGATCCAGAAATACTAGTTCTTGCTTTTGACCAAGAATTAACTTTTGAACGTTTAAAAAAAGCTGCTTACCTTCTACAAAAAGAAGATTTTCCATATATCGCTACTCATCTAGATAATAGATGCCCTACTGAGCAAGGATATATTCCAGATGCAGGAGGTATTGCAGCGCTTCTATATAAGGCTACAGAAAAAATACCAATAGTATTAGGGAAACCAAATAAAGAGATGCTCCTTTTCAAATTAAATCAACTAAATATTTCACCTAAAGATGCTGTAATATTCGGAGACCGCTTATATACTGATATAAAAATGGGAAAAGAAGCAGGAGTTACAACAACTTGCGTATTATCTGGAGAAACAAATATAGAAATGATAAAAAATAGTAATTATAGGCCTGATTTTATACTAAATGGAATTTGGGAACTTTTAGAAGAATTTTATAAACTATAATTAGATTCCTCTTTAATTGATTTCTAATTTTCGAAAATTTTATTTCACTGAAGGAATTCCTAGAAATGAAAACGTTTTACTAATTATCTACGTAAAATATAAAAATTAAAAGTGTTGTTTTTATCATATCTAAATTTGATGATAATTGAGATTTTGGCAAAATAATATGACAACCACCGAAAAAAATAAATTTATCTATGATTTTAGCGAAGGCAACAAGGATTTAAAAAATTTACTTGGCGGAAAGGGCGCTAATCTTGCTGAAATGACGAAATTAGGCCTAAGTATTCCACCTGGTTTTACCATAACAACTGAAGCGTGTTTACTCTATTTTAGAAATCCTAAAAAAGTTATGAAAGAATTAAAACCTAAGGTGATAGAATACTTAAAAACGTTGGAAAAAAACACAGGAAAGAAATTCGGGGATGAAAAAAATCCTTTGCTTGTTAGCGTGCGTTCTGGCGCTCCGATGAGTATGCCCGGCATGATGGACACCGTTCTCAACTTAGGTTTAAATGATCAGAGTGTATTGGGCTTAGCAGAACAGACAAAAAACCCACGTTTTTCTTTTGATTCTTATCGAAGATTTATTCAAATGTTTGGAGATGTAGTAATGGGGATTGGGGATGAAAAATTCGAGAGGATCTTAAATATGTATAAGAGAATAATTGGGCGGAATGCTCAAGATACTGATTTAGAAGTAATCGATTTACAAAAAGTAATAGCTGATTATAAAACGTTATATGAGAAAGAAATTGGATCTCCATTTCCACAAGATCCATTTAAACAATTGTTTTTAGCGATTGAAGCAGTATTTAAATCATGGAATAATAGAAGAGCTATTACATATAGAAAAATCAACAATATTCCCGATTTTGGCACAGCTGTAAATATTCAAGCAATGGTATTTGGAAATAAAGGTTGGAATTCTGCTACTGGAGTTGCTTTTACTAGAGATCCTTCAACTGGTGAGAATAATAAATTTGGTGAATATTTAATAAATGCACAAGGAGAAGATGTTGTTGCTGGAATTCGCACACCTAAGAAATTAGAAACAATGCAGGAAGAGTTTCCAGAAATTTATAAAGAATTATTAAACACAATGGATAAATTGGAAAAACACTACAGGGATATGCAGGATATTGAATTTACGATTGAAGATGGAAAATTAAATATTTTACAAACTCGAAATGGGAAAAGAACACCTTCAGCAGCCGTAAAAATTGCTGTTGATATGGTTAAAGAAAGTCTAATTACCAGAGAAGAAGCAATATTGAGTATAGATCCAAAAAAGGTCTCTAAATTATTGTTTAAGAGTATTGATGAGAATTCAATTGTTCATGTTTTAGCTCATGGCATTAATGCCTCCCCTGGAGCTGTTTCAGGAATAGCAATTTTTGATTCTGATACAGCTGAGGAATTGGGAAATCAGGGGCAAAAAGAAATAATATTAGTACGCCCTCAAACAAAACCAGAAGATGTACATGGACTTTATGCATCAAGTGGAGTATTAACTCAATTTGGGGGAAAAACTTCACATGCGGCAGTAGTTGCCAGAGGAATGGGCAAACCAGCTGTTGTTGGCGCTCAAGATGTTGAAATTGATGAAGAAAATCGAGAATTTAGAGTTGCTGATATGGTAGTTCATGAAGGAGACTGGATTACAATTGATGGAACTTTAGGACGTGTTATTGAAGGCAAAGTACCATTAATGGAACCAGAAATAAAAGGAGAATTTTTGGAACTTTTAGAAATGTGTGATGAGATAAAGAAATTAGGTGTCCGTGCTAATGCAGATACGCCTATAGATGCAAAAAAAGCAATAGAATTTGGTGCTGAAGGAATAGGTCTTACAAGAACCGAGCATATGTTTATGGCTCAAGAGAGATTACCAGTCGTACAGAAAATGATAATGGCAAGAACAAAAGAAGATCGTCAGGATGCTCTAGACAAGATATTACCAATGCAAAAAGGAGATTTTACTGAAATATTTAAAATTATGGAAGGAAAACCTGTAACAATTAGATTATTAGATCCTCCTTTGCATGAATTTTTACCTGAGTTATCAACAGTTCTATTAGAAAGTCAAGAACTTAAAATGACAAATGCTCTATCAAGATCGCTATTAAATGCGAGTCCGTTAGATGATGAAATCACAGAAAAGAATAAAGTAATCTCGTTAATTAGGTCTTTATCAGAAGAAAATCCAATGATGGGCTTAAGAGGTTGCCGATTGGGTATTGTTTGGCCTGAAATTAACGAGATGCAAGTAAAAGCAATATTTCAAGCTGCTTGTGAACTAAAGCTCAAGGGAATTGATGTAATACCTGAGGTTATGATTCCTTTAGTGGGGATGATTTCTGAATTACAATTTGTCAAAACCCAATTGATGGAAGTAGCTTTAGAAACAATTAAGAGTTATGATGTCGATTTAGATTACAAATTTGGTACAATGATAGAAATCCCTCGAGCTGCTCTAACTGCAGATGAAATTGCCATTGAAGCTGAATTCTTTTCTTTCGGAACAAATGATTTAACACAGATGACATTTGGTTTTTCCCGAGATGATGCTGAAGGAAAATTCCTTCCAATTTATCTCAACAAGGAGATTTTGGAAAATAATCCATTTGAAATTTTAGATCAAGATGGGGTTGGGAAATTAATGAAAATGGCCATAAAGTTAGGTAAACAAACGCGATCTGATCTAAAAACGGGAATATGCGGTGAACATGGTGGTGAACCTAATTCTATAAAATTTGCCCATTCAATCGGTTTAGATTATGTTTCTTGTTCTCCTTTTAGGATCCCAGTTGCGAGAATAGCAGCAGCTCAAGCTGTGATTGAACAGAAAGATTAATCGTCCTTTTTCTTATTTAAAACATTTCTTCTCTAGTTGAAATAAAAGGAGAGACGATATTTATTAATTATACAATTTGATTGTGAATTTCCAAAATCCATAAAGGTTATATCGACCTAATAATTTACTAGATTATAAAAATTTTAGTGAATGATGATATGTCTTTAACTCTAGACGAAATGATTGGTTTGTTAAAGGAAGTTGGAGAAGAAATTATTGATTTAGAAGAATTAAGAGAAATGATCCAATGGAAAATCGATCATAAAAAGGAAATATATGCTTATGATGGTTTTGAGCCTTCTGGAAATATACATATTGCTCAAGGTCTCTTAAGAGCTATTAATGTAAATAAGATTACAAGAGCAGGAATTCGATTTAAATTTCTAATTGCTGATTGGCATGCTGCCGCGAATAAAAAGTTTGGTGGTAATTTAGAAGTAATTAGAAAAGTTGGTGATTTTTTTATTGAGCTGTGGAAAGTTTGTGGAATGGATTTAAGTAAAGTAGAATTTCTTTATGCTTCAGATATCGTAAAAGACCCAAAATATTGGGAATTAGTATTAAAAATTGGCATAGAAACAACTTTGAAAAGAGTTAAAAGATGTACACAAATAATGGGAAGAAATGAATCAGATAAGCTCTATGCTTCTCAAATATTATATCCCTTAATGCAAGCAGCAGACATTTTTTATCTTCCTGCAGATATATGCCAACTAGGAATGGATCAGAGAAAAGTAAATATGTTGGCAAGAGAAATTGCTAAAAAGTTAAATAAACCAAAACCGGTTGCAATTCATCATCATATGTTAATGGGTTTATATAAACCACCCACTACTGATGCTACTGGTGTTGATAGAACAATAGAAATTAAAATGTCAAAATCCGATCCTGATTCTTCAATATTCATGTTAGATTCTCCTAATGATGTAAAGCGCAAAATAAATAAAGCATATTGTCCCGGTAAACAAATTAAAGAAAACCCTGTTTTAGAATATTGCAAATATATCATATTTGAACTCATTGATCTCTTTGAAATTGAACGTCCAAAAAAATATGGTGGAGATATTAAATATAATTCCTATGAGGAATTAGAAAAAGATTATGCTGAAGGCAAATTAAATCCTCCTGATTTAAAACCTGCAGTAGTTAAATATCTCAACCAATTTTTAGCTCCCGTTATAAAGCATTTTGAAAGTGATGAAGGAGCAAAAAAATTATATCAATTTGTTCAAAAAGAATATAAGAAATATAAAGAAAATTAAATTCAAATCAGCAAGAAAGCGTTATAAAATTGTCAAATAATAATATAATTGATTTATTTTTAAACCCAAAGTCAGTTGCTGTAATTGGTGCCTCAAAAAATCCAGTGAAAGGTGGATACCGAATAGTAAATAATCTTGTACAGAATAATTTTAAAGGAAAAATTTACCCCGTAAACCCTAATTCAGATGGTGAATTATTCGGCGTACCATTCGAGAAATCTGTATTAGAAATTGAAGATGAAATCGACATTGCAATTTTTTATGTCCCTAACAGAATTATTCCAGGTCTATTACAAGAATGCATTAAGAAGGGAATTAAAGGGGCTATTATTGAAGCCTCTGGTTTTGAAGAAGTTGGAGATCAGGGGCTTTTATTGAGAGATCGAATCTTAAAAATTACAGATAATTTCTCAAAGATCAGAATTGTAGGACCTAATTGTACAGGGCTTACCAAGATTGATGGAGATAGTGATGCTGAAAGCAGTGAAAAAGGTGGGTTTTTTTCAAGTTTTGTCGTTTTTGATAAATATAGACATGGAAATACGGCTATAATCACTCAATCAGGCATGTTAAATGGCGGTTATTTAATGTCTATAATGGAAAATTATCCTAATCTCGGTATTAGATATTCGTGCGCGATTGGAAATAAGATGGATTTAAGTGAAATAGACTTTTTGGAGTATTTCATAACAGATCCTAGTGTAAATATTATTGCGATATACCTTGAATCATTCAAAGATCCTCGAAAATTCATTAAATTGTGTCAACAAGCAAAAAGAATCCCTAATAAGACTATAATCTTAGTTAAGGGGGGTTTAACCGCACAAGGACAAAAAGCTTCGCAGAGTCATACGGGTGCATTGGCAGAAAATTCACAATTAATCAAAGCAGTTATTAAACAATCAGGAATAATTCAAGCAAAAAATTTTCATGACTTATTTCAATTTGCTAACACATTTTCAATGGTATATCATACAACCAAGATATTGCCTAAAGAAGGTAATGTTTCTTTAGTTGTTGGATCAGGTGGTGCAGGTACAATTTCAGCTGATTTAACCATTCAATATGGATTAAAATTCCCAATTTTAAGTGAAAAAACTTATCAAATTCTTAAAAATTTCTTTCCTGAGTGGATGCCTCCAAACAAATTCGCACTTGTAGATATCTGGCCAACGATGGAAAAAGCAATGATGAATCGAATTAACCCTGAAATAATAATGAATAAAATATATCAGGCATTATTGGATGACTCCAAAATAGAAGGAGTTTTCAGTATGATGTTTTGTTCAAGCCGCTTCAGAAATATGAGTAATTTTGATAAATCAATCGAAAGTTTTAATCAGATGTCAACAAAACCTCTCTTCTTTTATTTGGTGGGGGATAAAAGAGAGGTTAAAAGAATTTCACGATTGCTAAGTAAGAATAATATACCAAATTTTCTAAGCATAGAAGAAATGATCAAAAATTTTTCTATCTTGGTCCAAGAATCAAAAAGTAAAAGTAAAAATTAAAAGTAGCATGGTCCGAATCCGAATATTGTGTATAGGTGATTCACACGTACCTATTCGTGCCAATGATCTTCCTGGGCAAATTTATAATAAGATAAATGAGTTAACGGAAACAAAACTTTTTGATTACACCTTGTTTTCCGGCGATGTAATTAATTTCCCAGAATTTCTTGATTTTTTAAACAAAAAAACAAAAAGAAATCTTTTTAGAGTAATTGGAAACATGGATTATTATTATGGGAATCGTGATTCTCCCACTTTTCAAAAATTAGATATATTTTTTGAAGATAAACATAAATTCACCATAGGTTTAACTCATGGTTCGCAGATCAAACCGCGAGGGGATCATAGTCAATTGGAAAATTTAGCTATTGAGAAATATTATAATATTTTAGTTTCAGGACACACGCATAAAGAGGAGGTTTTCCTTACAAATAAAGGGATTCTCCTAATAAATCCTGGAAGTGTTACTGGTGCCTGGTCGTTTGTTGCAAGTGGCATTCCTACTTTTATTGAATTATACGTTGATGAGAAAACAAAAGAAATAACCGTAAATCTCTACCAAATTGATAAAAAAACGAGACAAATCACAGATTTTGTATATTATTTTATTTTAAAGAATAAGCAGATTCAAAAAAAGATTTAGAGATTTTATAAAAAAATTAGTAAAATAAAAATAGGATTTAATCTAACACAAGAATCTTTGGGAGTTTCAAGAGAATACCAAAATTGTTTTTTCCGCTTGATCCTTTTGAAAATCGTAATTTTCTATAGCCGAATCTATTTTTTTTAAGGAGCATATGAAGCGTTGAATTTTCCCCATTTGCAAAGAATAATAGATCTTCTGGAGCTGCCATAACTTCTAAATCGTATTCGTCCAATTTTCCCTTGTTCAAGCTGTAATTTCCTTTTCCCGCAATTAAATTTACCCAAAAATAGTATTCCTCTTCAATTTGAAAGCCTAAGTTTATTTTAGCATTAAAATTATTCAAAAGTTTCTCATTCTTGGGATTTTTTCGTTTATCCTTTATTATATCTTCAATTGTTTGTTGAAAAGTGAAGTAAAGGTTTTCTTTTTCTGATTCTTTCATTTCTATTTAACCTAATTTTCTGATCTTGAATAAATCCCCTTTTATTCCTTTTAAAATTGAGAAATAATAATTGATTATAATGTTTATTAAATTATTAAATTTAATAACAACAAAAATATATTATCAATTTAAATTAATAATTATATTATTTTGAGTCTAAAAATTTTTAATTTAAAGGTGAAAAATGAATATGTGGTTTTTTTATAGTCCTAATATAATCTATGGTGAAGATTCTTTAAATTTCTTGGAGAATATAAGTGGAAATCGATGTTTTGTTGTTACTGATAAAGGTATTGAAGATACTGGACTTTTAAGAATCTTAACTGAAAAGCTAGATAAATATCAAAGAAGTTATACGATATTTAATGAAATAGTTCCAGATCCTCATGAAGAAGATGTAATGAAAGGTAAAGAAGAGTGTATAAAATATGCCCCTGATTTGATAATTGCGATAGGAGGAGGTTCTGTTATAGACACAGCAAAAGCAATTTGGTGTTTATATGAATTTCCAAAATATACTATTGATAATATTCAAGTGAATAGTATTGAATTATTTGAAATGGGTAAGAAAGCAAAATTAATTGCAATTACGACTAATTCTGGAACAGGAGCAGAAACAACAAATGTTGCGGTCATATCGAGGTATGAGACTAATGTTTGGAGAAAAATTTTCTGTATGAACAAAGGTCTAGTCCCCACTTATGCCATTGTTGACCCCATATTTACTAAAAATTTGCCTCCTAAATTAACAAGCTCTTCTGCATTTGATGCTCTAGCCCATTCAGTTGAATGTTTAGTATCTCTTTGGGGAAATGAGTTCAGCAACGCTATGGCTTTAAAAGCTATAGAGCTAATATTTAAGTATTTACCAATAGTTTATAAAGATGGAACAAATAAGGAAGCTAGAGATATGATGCATCAAGCAGCAAGTATTGCTGGATTGGCTTTTGGAAATGCTCAAATCATGCTTGCACACACTTTGGGTCATACATTTGGGTCACTCTTTCATGTACCTCACGGAGAAGCGTGTGGAATTTCTCTTCCTTATGCGGTACAATATATTTTAAACGATCCTAGTGGGACTTCTGAGGCTGTAAAAATCTATGGTAAGCTAGCAAAACAATTAGGTTGGGCTAAATGGGATGAAGATGATAAAAAGGCAGCCTATAAAGTAGTAGATAAGATTAAAGAACTTCAAAAAGAAATTAATTTTCCTTCAAGCCTAAAAGAAACAGGGGTATCTCAGAAAGATTTTGAGGACAATTTTAATACATTAATTATGCTTTGCTTTCAAGAAGCTACTAGTGTATTAGTACCAAGAATCCCAAATAAGGCAGAATTTGAAAAATTGTTCACTTATACTTATGAAGGGAAGGATGTCGACTTCTAAAATTAAATTTTCCTGTTTTATTTTATTTTCAATATTTCTTTATTTGAATTCTTGATAATTCTTATTTTATTTTAAATATATCATACATAAATATTACGAGATTATATTATTTTTTTAAGGTATATTTGATAATATTTCTAGAACAAAATTAAACCAAACGTAATAAAAATGACAATTTCAGAAAAAGAACAAAAAGCACTAGAGATAATCGAAGATCAGATTGGAGAGTCATTGTTAGAAATTTCTCAACTAGAACGTTATTCTTTTGGTTATTTTGAACATGAACAGCATGTTAATGGTTTAAGTTTATATTCTTGTAGATTATCGACAATTCCAAGAGAAATTGAAATGCTAACATCACTTAAACACATTTATCTTAGAGGTAATAATCTAAGAACAATTGATATAGAACTATCTTCCTTCCCTTCCCTTGAAATTTTAGATTTAAGCGAAAATGAATTGATTGAGTTGCCTGAGTCACTTTATTCTCTTACTGAACTAAAAGAATTACATTTGGAATCGAATCATTTGAAAAATTTATCAGAATCTCTTGGCTCTCTTATATCTCTTGAACTATTAGATTTAAGTGAAAATGAATTAGAGAATATCCCTAGTTCTTTAGGAAAAATGCTTAAGTTACAGACTTTAGATTTAAGTGGAAACAAAATTGAAAATCTGCCAAAATCAATAGGAGATCTCGCTTCTTTAGAAGTTCTCTATTTAGGAAATAATGAATTAGATTCACTTCCAGAATCGATTAGTAAACTAAATTCATTAAAAAGGTTAAATTTAAGGAATAACAACATATCTAGACTTCCTGAATCTTTTAGCACCCTCTCCTCATTAACTTCTCTCTTCTTAAAAGGAAATGATTTAGAATCCCTTCCAGATTCTATCGGTGAGCTTAAAAATTTGATTTATTTAGGTTTATCATCAAATAAAATAAAATCTCTCCCAGAAACAATTGGGTCATTAAATTCTTTAGAAAATCTAAGTCTCTCATCTAATTTTTTAATAAATCTTCCTGAATCAATAGGTGGACTTAAATCATTACTTCGATTAGAGCTTTCTAATAATCAATTAACTTCTTTCCCAGAATCCATAGGTAACCTTTCTTCTCTCCAGATTTTAAGATGTGATCATAATAGACTAATTACTCTTCCAGAATCAATACGAAATCTTAATAAACTTGAAAATTTAAAACTTGAAATTAATAATTTAAGTCAATTACCTGAGTCCATAGGATTGTTAAAATCATTAAGAGAATTGAATTTGTATGATAATAGAATAGAGGCATTGCCTGCTTCTTTTGGGCTACTTTCATCACTGAAAATTTTGGATTTAAGTAAAAATGAATTAAAGAATCTTCCAGAGTCAATCGGCTCGCTTGAATCATTATTAGAATTAGATCTTTCTACAAATAAATTAACAGATATTCCACCTTCAATTGGCTCTCTCCCTGTATTAAAAACTTTAATTCTTGGATTTAACAGATTAGAAAATATTCCTAAGTCAATAGGATTTCTCACAACTCTTGAAGTTTTAGATTTAGGTAAAAATCATATAAAATATCTTCCTGAATCTATAGGTGCTCTTACTTCACTTAAACATTTATATCTTTATTATAATGAATTAAGTGAAGTTCCAGATTCTATTGGTTCTTTACATTCTCTAAAGTATTTATATTTAGGTAACAATAAACTATCAAATCTTCCTGAATCTATTGGATTTCTAAAAGCTCTAAAATATTTATTCCTAAGAACAAATTATTTGAGTAAATTACCAAAATCACTTGAATCATTACCCTCTCTTCAATATCTTAACTTAGAGAAGAATAATCTTAAGAGTTACCTTGATTTTCTACATAAACTTGAAGTCCGCGGTATTAAAATATTAAAATAAAATTTGTAGAACTTTTATTTAAATATTCAAAAAATTAAAGAATAAATGAGAAAAAGAATACTAATTCTTCAAAAAAAACAAACACAAAAGACACTTTAATATCTTTCTTTTATTAAGGTTTGTATCCTAAAAATAATATAATTTAAATATTAAATGGGGTTAGAATAAAGTATGGATATTTCAAAAGCTATGAGAATTAAATTATCTAATGAGTTACCACAGTATCCTGAATTTATTGAAGGTATAAGACGAGCTCCATCTAGAGGATATAAATTGAATCATGCTCAAACAAAAATTGCATTAAAAAATGCTCTTAGATATATACCTATAGAATTACATGAAAAATTAGCACCAGAATTCTTAGAAGAATTAACCAAAAGAGGAAGAGTCTATGGATATAGGTATAGACCTGAAGGAAACATTAAAGCAAAACCAGTAAATGAATATGAGGGCAATACTCTTGAGGGAAAAGCTCTTCAAGTAATGATCGATAATAATCTCGATTTTGATGTCGCATTATACCCATATGAATTAACTACATACGGCGAAAGCGGTCAAGTTTTTCAAAATTGGATGCAATATCGTCTTGTAAAAAAATATCTCGAATTGATTACTGAAAATCAAACTCTCGTTATTGCATCAGGGCATCCTGTTGGACTTTTCCCAACATCACCTACATCTCCCCGGGTAATTTCCAGCAATGGATTGATGGTTGGAATGTTCGATAATCCAGACCATTTTTCCGTAGCAGCTGCTCTCGGGGTTGCTAATTATGGCCAAATGACCGCAGGGGGTTGGATGTATATTGGTCCTCAAGGTATTGTCCATGGAACATATATTACCTTATTAAATGCGGGTAGATTATATTTGAAGATACCTCAAGATAAAGATTTGGAGGGCATTTTGTATCTCTCTTCGGGGCTTGGGGGTATGAGTGGAGCACAGGCTAAAGCTGTAGAAATAGCCGGTGGAATAGGAGTAATCGCTGAAGTTGATGAATCAAGAATTAAGACTAGATACGAACAAGGATGGGTATCACGAATATCTGATAATTTAGATGAAATTTTTCGGTGGGTTGATGATGCGAGAAAAACAGGGAGACCTTTATCTATAGCTTATAACGGAAATATTGTAAATTTATGGAAATATGTAGCTGAAAAAGATATTAAAGTAGACCTTGCCTCAGATCAAACTTCTTGTCACGCTGTTTATGAAGGTGGGTATACGCCTTATCAAATAAGCTTTAAAGAGGGTAGAGAATTAATTGATACCAATATTGAAAGATTTAAACAGCTTGTGGATGAATCATTAAAAGAACAATTTAAGTATATAAAAATAATGACAGAAAGAGGTACATATTTTTGGGATTATGGCAATTCCTTCATGAAAGCAGTATTTGATGCTGGGGTTAAAAATATAGCAAGAAATGGAATAGATCCATCAGAAGGATTTATTTTTCCCTCATATGTTGAAGATATAATGGGACCTATATGTTTTGATTATGGTTATGGCCCATTTAGATGGGTTTGTCTTTCAGGAAAAGAAGAAGATTTAGATAAAACTGATCAAACAGCTATGAGTTCAATTAACCCAGAAGGAAGAGCTCAAGATAGGGACAATTACTACTGGATTAGAGATGCCAAAAAAAATAGATTAGTTGTAGGGACGAAGGCAAGAATTTTATATGCCGATGCTAAAGAACGAATTAATATTGCCTTAAAATTTAACAATTTAGTTAGGAAAGGAGAAATTGGACCAATAATGTTAGGTAGAGATCATCATGACGTTTCAGGGACAGATTCACCTTTCAGAGAAACATCTAATATTAGAGACGGAAGTAATGTAATGGC
>CP070805.1:218827-233306 GCA_020343655.1 Promethearchaeota archaeon
TCTCTAAAATAATCAAAATAATTAATACTCCCAAAAAAGAATTCTAATTTCTTTTTATAAAATGTTGAGAGATCTTCTAGCATAAAGTTTGGTAAAAAAATTGGTTCTTTTAATACATCTAAAAGATTACTATTTTTTTCTTCAAATTCTTGCTTAATTTCATTATAAAACTCAACAGATTTTAGGGTAATAATAATTTTTAATCCGTCTATCTTATTTAACTGAACAATTTTATCAATTATTTTATATGCTGTTTTTTTATCTGGAGACTCTTTAGTCCCATAAAGCCAACTTCTATCAAATACTTCTTCAACTTCCTCTTCTATGTGTACAGGTTTCATCATGGTAACAACTTTTTCAAAATCATCAATAAATAATACGCTACCTACCATTGAATTCTCAACTAAAACTTTCAGCATTGTGTAGGAATTATTTTTTTCTCTTAAGTCATGCATTAAATTCAATCTTGAAAGCTCTCTTATGTCCAACACTTCTCCTAAAAGCCATCTCTCAGCTTCTATTTTTTTATATGGATCTAATTGATGTGCAGTTATAGCATTTATTACATCCATTATAGCAATTTTATTTTCAAATTTTGGAGCACATTCCTCGAAGGCAACATTTCTCACCTTTTGGATATCACCTAACCTAAAAAATCCATATTTTCTTTCTAAAGCGCCCCATTCATTACATAGTCTTTTCGCAATGCTTCTTAAAACCTCTACATCCACATTTTCAATAAATTCTGAATATGTGTAATAATAGAATTTCTTAATAACTTTCTCTAATGAAACATAAACTATATTATAATAATATAATTCATGTTTTAATGCCCAATAAAAATGAGTCTTCCCTGTCCCTACATCTCCAATTATTGGTAAAATAACATTTCCATTACTTTCAATTATATTTATGACAGATTGTAATAAATCTTGCCTTGATTTAACTAGTCCAATATCCTCTTCAATTTCTCCTGTAGAAACAAACTTTTTAAAAGGAGATCCTGTAAATTTTAAAAGATTAATTAATTTTTGTTCTTTATTTTCAAAAAGGAGCATTTTGAATCATAAATACTTTAAATTTTTAATTCCTCAATTCCTAAAATTATGATATATTCAACCACTTTATCATCGACATTAACTATAGGTTCATAACTTATATTAAGTTCACTCTTTTCATCCCTTCCAACAATCAAGCAATCGTAAAACACTGGATCACCATTATGATCAATAACTACTCTATCAGCAATTATAATACCATTTCTAATCATTGATATAGGATTTTTAAGAATTTCTCCCTTAAAAAAATCTAAATGATTTATACCGAATTTTTCATCATGTAAATATAAGCCTGCTGTGTGAAGTAAATTAATAGTAAAGGGAAAATCATCAGAAAATTGTCCCTGATCGTACTGCTCCATTACATTTTCAGGAATTAAAAGAGAATAATCTATTGGAAATTCTTCTAAGTCCCATCTTAAATCAGAAGTTCTAGAAAATGGATTTATTTTATCACCACTCTTTTCAAAACCTATAAGTAAACCCTCAGATATTTTAATTCCGTCAGATTCTGATATTTTTATATTGTCAGAAAAGATGATTTCAGCTTCGCACTTCGTTACAATTGAACCTGTAAATTCTCCTTTTATTAATATTTCTTTTAATGAATCAATTAAAACAAAACTAGACGAATCACTCATGGTAGCTATTTTATCATCAATAATTTAGACTCTTTTTTGCTGAATATTTCAATGTAATATCATTAATATTATATATATATTCCTTCCATATATTTTTAGATAGAAAATATAATACATACCAGTATTTTTTATAGAATGGTGTCTTCTATCTTTTCTCAAAATATATCAGAATTATCAAAATCAGATTTATTAGATAGAGCAAGCCAATTCATTTTTTCAACGGGTCTAAATGATGGGACATCAAAGTTATGTAAAGCTAATATGAAGTATGGACTTGCAATGTTTCACTTAATTCAAGAGAGATATGGTTTTGAACCGAAGGCAACATTTATTTCTTCTCCTGATGAAACAATCTCAAGAAATAAGTTTAGGTGGAATTCTGGGATAGGATATGGAGGAAGATTAAATTGGGGAAAAGGAAATGAAAAGTTAATTTTTCTTAATTCTAAACCTAATTGTTGTGGTATCTTGGTTGGAGGTCTAGAAGAATTACCTGATCCTTACAATTTAATTAAAAAAGTTGATGAGATTAAATCGAAAGAGCTTTACCATAATGAAATTCTTATAGATTGGGATTTTGGGATCTCTAATCATTTTATAAATTGTTTTGAAACGAAAAATTTATCTAATATTGATCTTCCACCTTATATTTTTCTAATGCACGGTTCAGCTCCAGAGTTCAGGGATGATTCCTATGGGATAGGGCTTTATATTGATAAATCAAATGCATTAAGAGAGATTGCGATAGAAGAAAAAAGTAAATTAGGAAAACAATATATAGTATTAGATTCTGATGCTAAAGATTACCTTGAATTCAACAAAAAAGCTTTAGAATTTTCAAATTTAAAACGAGAGATTATAGCTAATAATCTTTTTGATTACGGATATGAAATCATATGTAATCAACCACATCAATTTCTAAAAGATTATAATAATATGTATTTAGGAAGTAATTGTACAGACATAAGTTGCGATCTAATTGATACAAACATATTTCCCACAACTCTTAGAGCAGATATCGCTGCTTACTTATTTACTGGAAAGAAAAATTTAGCAGAAACGACTTTAAAAAATCAAAACCTCTTAGAAAGAGCAAAAGATTTAGAACTATTAGAGTTATTAACGAATGCCTATATTCTCCCCCATGGTGGCGGGTATGCTTTTAATGATATAAAAGATATACTGGATATATTAGAATATAAGGATCAGAGATATTTTGTAGCTTCTTTAAAGACGAGTATTAGTAGATTGAAAATAATTCGGGATGTAAGTGAATTACAATTTGAATATCGAGGCAGGGATATTGTTCTTAAGACCATTCAGTTAGATCTTGGAGAGATTATTGCACGCTTAAATCCTTTATTTTCCTTGAAATTATAATTTATTCAATTCTTGCTCCTAAAGGAAGATCTTTATCAGGGATTAATATGGAGACATTATCACCTTCAACTGCGGCAAGAAGCATTCCTTCACTTAATATTCCTCTTAATTTTCTTGGTTCTAAATTTGTTAACACTATGATTTTTTTTCCTTTTAATTCGTTAATTTTATAATGTTCAGCTAAGCCCGCAACTAATGTTCTTTTTTCAGTTCCTAAATCAATAGAAAGTTTATAGAGCTTATCAGCTTTGGGAACTTTTTCAACATTTTCAACCAAGGCAACTCGAATGTCTAATTTTTGAAAATCTTCATAAGAAATCAGTTCTTTCTCACCTTCTTTTGGTTTTTCTTCTTTTAATTTTTTATATTCTTTTTTAATATCTTCTATATCAAATTTTTGAAAGAGCGGTTCTGGTTTTTTAATTCTTTGCCCTGCTTTTATAGTATGATCATTAATGCTATCCCAGGTAATTTTTGATAATTCTGGGGCATTCAAATATGATAAAATTTTATTAGATGTTTCAGGGATAAAAGAACCTAACAAAATCGCTAATGCATATACTGCTTGAGAACAAATATTAAATACATGCCCAGCAGCCTTTTTATCTTTTTTAATTAAATGCCATGGAGCTTTTTCATTCAAGTAAATATTACCTTCTTTACCAAAATTGACAATATCTCTTATTGCTTTTCTTATTTTAAAATTCCTCAGACTTTCACCCGCTTCTACCCTAATACTATTTAACTTTTCTATAAATTTTTTATCGATCTCATCATCTTCCATTCTTTCTGGAATTTTGCTGTTAAATTGTTTTTCAATAAAGGTTAAAGTCCGATGTATAAAATTTCCAATATTATCGTTAAGAGTTTTTATATTGTTATCAAATTCAGACCATAAGAACGATGTATCACTCGTTTCTGGGCGATTAAATAGTAGATTAAATCTCCAATAATCTAAAGGTGCTAATTTTAACGCCTCATCTATCCATATGCCAATTCCTCTTGACTTAGAAAATTTTTCATTCTCATACATTAAAAATTCTGTCGATGAAACATTGTATGGAAGAACAAACTGCTCACCTTTCTTTTTATCATTGTTATAACTCAAAATGAGTCCTGGAAAGAGAATTAAATGAAATATTATATTATCTTTACCAATAAAGTAAACCGTTTTGGTTTCTGAATCTTTCCAGAAATAATCAAATTTTTTCGGTTCATTAATTACTTTTTCTGCCCATTCTTTTACAGCAGTAATATAACCTAATACCGCTTCGGACCATACATATATTGTTTTATTTTCAGCACCTTTAAAGGGTGCAGGAATACCCCAGTCTAAATCTCTGGTAATCGCACGTTCATGTAACCCTTCTGCAAGCATGTTTAAGCACATTTGTCGAGCATTAGATGGGATAATTTTATTTTCTTCAATTAGTTTTGTTAATCGATCTTGTAGTTTAGGTAAATCTAAATACCAATGCTTTGTCTTCTTAACAGTTGGCGTATTTCCACAAATTGCACATCTAGGATTTATTAATTCCAATGGAGTTAATAGTTTTTGGCACTTATCACACTGATCTCCTCTGGCTCCATCATCTTTACAATTTGGGCAAGTTCCTTCTACGTATCTATCAGGTAAAAATAGGTCATCATTATCACAATATAATGATTCAATCTCTTTTTCTAAGATATATCCATTTTTCTGTATGTCTAAATACATTTTCTGAACAAATTCAATGTGCGTTGGATTATGTGTTATCGTATAATTATCGAATGAAATTTTCCATCTTTCATGTAAATCTTTTATTATATTATGATATTTGAAGGCGAGTTCTTCAGCTGGAACATTTAATCTTTTTGCTTCTACAGAAACGGGGGTTCCATGAGAATCTGAACCAGAAACAAACACTACTTCTTCTCCATTCAGTCTCAAGAATCTTGTAAATACATCAGCGGATAGTGTACTTCCAATTAGATTGCCTAGATGAGGCGTAGCATTCACATAAGGCCACGCAGAAGTTACAATCCATTTACCCATATGATTATTCGCTAAATTAATCACCTATTCACACTCGTTTATATATAAAACGAATAGTTGCTTAAATATTTTAAACTAAACGAGTTAGTATAGTAATATTTATTTTATTAATAACACATTAGTCAATAATAATTTTTGCACCACAGTATCTACAAGCTTTTATTTCCTTACTCATTTTTTGAAGACAAGGTTCATGATAATATGAAGTACAATTTTCACACTGATATACTTTAAAATCACCTAAGAAAATACTATGACAATATGAACAAGACGCATCGATATCATCAATTTTTTCATCTGAAATTTGTATCATTTTAGTCTCTATTTCTTCCGTATCATCAATAATTTCAATTTTTTGAGATTCTACTGTTTTTTCTTTTACCAATTTTAATGCTGCTCTTGGCAACTCTAACAAAAAAAAACAAAATGGACACCTGAACACGTTTTCTTTATATTCAGTTTTTTTAGCCCACATAGCAGCACAAGATAGATGCATGGCTCGGTCACAACTGGGGCAATAACTACCTTCACTGAAAAAATCGGCACCTGTAACAGCAGCTTTAATAGAATGACATATTTGGCATTTATCATGTCCCCTACCTTTTCCCTTTATCATTAACCGGATATCTAATAATGAGGGTCTCCTTAATGGCAGGGCAATTTCACTGACTAACGGTGCCATTTTATCTTTTTTATCAGGAGAGAAATAGTCTGTCGTTTCTATTACATTTTTTTTCGACGCAAAAACCTTGCCAGCATTAATTAATTCTTTTGAATTGTTATAATACCCAAAATCTCCTCCTGTTGACTGAGTTATTCTTTTTAGGAAATTTTCTCCATAATCTTGTGTTCCACCGAGTTGACACACATCAATAAATACCCCTAAACCCTTAGAGATTTTAACCATTTTTTCTAATTTGATCTCATCAATATTAATTTTGTTATCAGTAATTATAAATATACGAGGAGTCTTCCCTCCAACTTTCCGCAACTCTTCTACAAGAACTTGAAGAGCAAACGCAATACCCCCATGGAGGAATCCTTGCCCTGAAATTTGAACTTTCTTTAGTGATTCGATTAATTTTTGTTCTTCAAACGCAAAATTAATTAATTTCTTTGTAACATCTCCAAAAGTAATTATTGAAATCCGGTCTTTCATATCAATTGACAATTTTGATTGAATGAAATTCTTAGCAGCCTGCAATTCAACAACCAATCTACTTGGTTTAAAATCTTTCCTTAACATAGATCTAGAAGCGTCTAAAAGAACAACTGTATCCTCAATCTTTAATTCGGGCAATATATTTTAAATTCGGAATGTAATTTAAAATTAATAAAATAATAAGAGTGAAATCTTATAAATATCTATAAGAAATTATTCACCTTGTCATAATAAAAAAATTATTAAGTTCATTATTGATTGAAATTCATTTCAAAAATTCATAAGCGAATAATGTGTAGACTTTAATGGCATTAATAAAGTCTTGTATTTCTATATATTCATTAGCTAAATGAGCAGTTGCACCACTTCCAGGACCAAATATTATCGTTTCAGGGCAATATTCCTCATTACGTATAGTGGCTGCATCAGACCAAGCAGGATGTAGAAAATAAAATGGTTTTCTGTTATAGACATTCTCAACAATGCCACAAAACGTTTTTAAAATTGTAGACTTTTCCCAATCCTTCCAGTATGATCCTTCAAGATATTTAAAATTTTCAATATATACGAATATTTCTTCTGTATCGCCTACTAGTTCACTTTTTACGTTATAACCTAAATCTTCTTCAATCAACTTTTTTAATGCATCAAAAATGTGATCTATTTTTAGACCAGGTGAAAATCTAAAATGTATGATCGATTCACATCTATCAGGTACAGTATTATCTTTTATTCCTCCTTTTATTATTGTAAAACATTTAGTAAATTGAGTGAGTGCCTTTAAAATATTATTTAAAATAGGCTGTTCACTTATTATGTTTTCTAATATTTCTAAACTTGGAAAGGCAGCACTCATTAAGTTTTTTAATTCTTCAATAGATAATGGTGGTTTTATTTTTGGAATATATTCATCTACTTTATCTAGTTTTTGAATAATTTCACTCATCATATTAATGGCATTTTTCCCCATGAATGGCCAGGTGGAATGCGTAGAAATTCCTTTTGTTACTATTTTTACAAGTAGACTCCCTCTTTCACCGATACTTATAATGTGTGGTAAGGGTTTAAGTCTAGTTGGTTCTGAGACAATGGCAAAAGTAGGTTTAAATGTTCTTAATCTATTTTCGATACACCATTTTGTACCATATAAGCCTCCCATTTCCTCATCCGCAACAGCATTCAATATTAAGTTTCCAGAGAGTTTTAACTCTAATTTTTTTAGTATTTTTAAAGCTATAATCATTGCCGCTAATCCTCCTTTCATGTCTGTTGCTCCTCTTCCATAAATATACTTCTTTCTCTTTATAATAGCAGATAAAGGGGGATATTTCCAATCTTCTTCATTTCCAGGAGGAACTACATCCATATGTCCATTAAACAAGAGATTTTTTCCTTTAAAGTTATCATTTAAATATGCAATTAAGTTGGCACGGTTATCACCAAAAGACAAAACTTCAGTTTTAATATTAACGTTTTTTAAATACTTTTCAATAACTATTGCTACGTTTTTCTCATTTCCCGGAGGATTATAAGATTCAGCCTGAATTAACTCTTGGAGTAGAGTGATAAATTCATTTTGATTTTTTTCTATCTCATTTAAGATCTGATCTTGAATCATTTTACACTTCTCTCAAATAAATATTTAATATAGATGTCTTATTTTTTCAGATAATTATATGCAAAAAGAGTATACACTTTAATTGCATTAATGAAATCCTGGATTTCTATATGTTCATCTATTGCATGCATTTGGGTTGCAGATCCGGGACCAAAATGTATTGTAGTCTCACAATATTTACTATTTCGATAAAAATGTGCATCTGTAGCACCCATTGAGATCCAATAAAAGGGTTCTCTTCCATATACATTTTCAACAATTTTTTCGAGATTCTTTACCGTCTGAGATTTATTATATTCTTTCCAAAGAGAGGAAGCACCTTCGTTGTAGATTTCTAAATATACAAAAATTTCTTCAGCGGGTTTTTCTAATGGTTTATCTTTTACTTCAAATCCAATGTCGTTTATCAATTTTTTTAGACCATTTAAAATCATCTCGGAGTTTTGACCTGGTAATAATCGAAAATCAATAAGTGCCTCACAATGATCAGGTATAACATTTTCTTTTATTCCCCCTTTAATAACATTCAGGCTATTAGTAAATTCTGTAAGAGAAACCATTACATCTCGAAGTAAAGGCTGTTCATTAAGGATACGGTCAAGAATCTCTCTATTTGGAAAAGCTTTACTCAAAAGTATTTTTAATTCCTCTAATGTAAAAGGAGGTTCAATCTTCGGTATATATTTTTTAAGTTTATCTAGATTTTCAATTATCTTACTCATCATGTATATAGCATTCTTTCCCATTGAAGGTGTCATAGAATGAGCAGATTTTCCATTTGTTATTACTTTTATAATCATATGTCCTTTTTCTCCAAAAATAATTGCTTTTGGGAGGGGTTTTAACATACTAGGTTCGCAAATAACTATAAAATCACACTTAATTGATCTAGGTTTAAGTATATTTTCTAAACACCATTTTGTTCCTAAATTGCCACCGGTTTCTTCATCCGCAACAGCGTTCACGAGTAAATTTCCTTCAAGTTTTAAATCTAATTTATGTAAAATCTTTAAAGAAATTATTATCGCTGCTAATGCTGACTTCATATCTGCAGCACCTCTTCCATATAATAATTTCTTTCGTTTTATGAAAGCCGAGAGGGGTGGATACTTCCATTCTTCTTCGTTTCCTGGAGGAACAACGTCCATATGGGCATTATATAATAAATTTTTTTTTTCAAAATCTTCGTTAAGATGAGCAATTAAATTTGCTCTATTATTTCCGAAGGGAAAAATTTCGCAGTTAAGCCCAGCACGCTTTAAATATTCCTGAATTTTCAAAGCAACATTTTTTTCATTACCAGGAGGGTTATATGATTCAGTTTGTATCAGTTCTCTAAGAAATTCGATATATTCCTCCGTATTATTATTAATTTCATTAAGAATTAGCTCTTCACTCATATAAATCCTCTTAATAATAATAGATGTTATTTCTATTTAAGAAGAATTTGAAAGTTTAAAATATTTTGTTAAATCAGAATTTTAACTCATACCTTTAAAAAAATTAGGAAATTTTAATACTTTTAAATTATTTTATAAACAAAAATTTGATATTACGGTAATTTTATTGATTCGACGAAAAAAAGAGATAAAACGAACGTTCTTAGCTTTGCTTTTTGTTCTTACAATTATTTTATCTAATGTACAAATCTTAAATAATTTTAACCTATTTCAAGATAATACAATAAAGAACACTTACGATGAAGGAGTAACAAATGAATTTCCTCTAAGTTCTGATCTTCGTTTAAATGATAATATTATCGGTTCAGGATTGGATCAAGATGTCAGAATTTATGTAAATAATAAATCTGAAAATAAAAACAATAATCAAGAGTATTTTGAAATTCCTTCACTCCCATCTGATGATATGTTTCTTACTTATGGAGATTTTAACTTTTCATTTCAGAACAATTATACAACAGAATATATTATAGAGGATGATGACGCTCTAGATGCATTGGATTTTATCTCTTTTGACTTTAACTCAAATGAAAATTTTTCCAATATCACTTATAATCCAGGAACTCTATTAGGTGGAAGTTATGGCGAAATGGTTGATGATAACCCCAATACAAATATACAATTGAATGCTACTAATGGCGTTTTAAATTTTACAATAACCGCCAATTTCTCTGAGACCAAATATCCACTATTTAATCTTGATTTTAATAGATCTCATATTTTAGGACTATTTTTAACACTTAATTTTGAACTCAACGAAGATGCTAATTTAACTATAAAAATAAAAGATTTTGCAACGAGTACTTGGGAAGAAGTAACGAATAAATTCTTAATAAATAGTAGTTTAGGTCCACAAGAGATTCAACAAAAGTATATTAATGAAAACTTAAATTATATTGATTTTAACAACAATTGTCTTATCCAGTTTGTATTTGAGAGATCAGATACTTTAGAGTATAATATAATGTTAAGGGAATTTGATTTTCAGTCAACGTATGCTTTTGATCTACCAATAACGAATCAGAATTATGTTGCATTAGAGTTTGATCTATTAGGCTTAAACACCACTGTAAATGGATTTTATGCTTGGATAAGAACTTTAGATCTCGCAAAAGCAGCCACAACACAATTGAATATTACCTTGTATCGAGCCAATAGAACTGTCGTGAGGACTGATGAGAATTTACGAAATATTTACTTAGGACCAGACTATAATGAACTAATTGATTCTGATTTGGTAGATTATGCTGGAGATAGCCTTTCTTATTTTGAATTTGATATAGCCAACGCAAAAAATCTAAATCTTTCTAATTACTTTATTGTGATTAAATCCAATAATTCTGATGAAGTTTTTAGTTTGGTTACTTTACCATGGTTTGCTTATGGTGATGATTTAAGAACTGAACATCAATTAAAAACAACGGAAGATGATGGAACTAACTGGGTTAATGCACATAAAAAAATTGATTCGGTATATACTTCTGGTCAATTAGACGCTAGTTCCTTTAAATTGAATGTGACTAGAGGATATAAGCCATCGGATTTTAAAATTAATAATAATTTAACGTTAAGAATACAAGATTTACCACTTGAAGATTTATTAATCCCCAATAATGAAAGCTCATACCTAGAGTGGGGTATCGGCCGATGGAACCATAATTTTACAACTCCTATTGAAGATAATCCGAATTTTAGAATAGATCTTACATGGAATAAAACCTATATTAAAGGATTTAAATTTAATATCACTTCCTACTCTGTAAATGCGTATTGGGTTGAAACTTCGACTGCAAGTTATAGAGTATCTTACGATGAGAATCCTGAATGGGCTTTTGTCTACAATTTAGATAGAACTGACGTAAGGTTTAATGATTGGAATTTTATAGAGTTTTGGTATATATATCCGAATTTCATGAATGCACATAATTTAACAAACCCAGATATTATTGAAATTTTTTACAAAACAGATGGAGAATCAATTTTAAAAGACAATCCAAACATGTTTAAAGTTGTAGTTCATAAAAATATCTCAAATCCAGATGGATTATTCACCTTAAACTTAACTAGCTTTAATTTCATCCATAAAATGCATAGCTATATTAATTATAAAGGAAATTTATTAGAAACAAATGGTTTCATGTATGGAGATAACATTTCTGTTGGTGTTGAGATACAAGACTATAATTTTAAAGCACCTATAAGCGGTAATGCAAATGCTACTCTTTTTTATCCAAATGGTACACAATTTCTTGGTGCCAAGTTAAACTCTTCAAATGGTTTTATTGATGATTCAATATTGTTTTTTGATTTTGGTAATCAGACAGTCTTAAATTTAACAAAAACTCTCACAATTTTTGGGGTATATCATATAGGTTTCTTTTGGTTTAATGGTTCTGCGATTGGATGTAAAAAATTAACTATCTACATTGATACATACGATGTTGCGTTGTATGATTGTGAATATGATCCATTAAAAAAGAAAAATGTTCTTAATGGAGAAGTAAAAAATCAAGTATTCTATAATTATACAATATTGCTAGCTTCTGTGAATGAGACTACAGGGATTTATAGGCCAAGTTTTTTTCCGATTAATAATACTGATGTGAATGTGCAATTCTCTCGCCGAATAGAAGGTGAAAAATTATCTTTATTATTAACTTCTTTTAAGCAGAGTCAAAATATAATAAATCCAAATGAAACTATAAATATAAAAACATCAATTCAAAATTTACATTCATTTCTTCCGATAGATGTGAAAGTTAATGTGAAACTTGTATCATACATAAATGAAGATTGGATTATAGCAGAAAATACATCCAATACAATTCTATTAAATTATTCTGGACATCCAAATGAAATGAATGAATTCGCTGTTGATTTAACAATTCCAGATTTAGATGCAGGTACTAACACATGGTTCGGTGTAAATGCTCCAATTAGATTAGGAGGAGCTAAAACAATAATTACTATATATATCAATGATCTTGTAGCCGGAGTATATGAAAGCTCTGATTATTCATTGTTAAGTAATAAAACAAAAAATAACTATGAAGGGCATATCCTTGGTGTAAGAGTAGCCGAAGAAATAAAAGGTACTACAATAATATATGATTTTAACAGAGATGAATGTATTTACTATCCTGAGAACACAACATTTTTAGTTAATATAATTGATCGAAATTACGTAAGCAGCTATAAACAATTTACTGGTGAATTCTCCTTAAATCTCAATAGTAAATTTATAAATATTACAATTAATCCTAATAATCCTTTTAAAGGTCAATCTTTTAGTCTTAGTTCTATATTATCTACTGAATTTGGAGTACAA
This sequence comes from Promethearchaeota archaeon, assembly GCA_020343655.1. Lineage (GTDB taxonomy): Archaea > Asgardarchaeota > Lokiarchaeia > Sigyniarchaeales > SOKP01 > Loki-b32. Next base: position 231,510 of record CP070805.1, read on the forward strand.
TTAGTAAATAAAAATGTATCTTGCCAATATTATGATATCAACTCTTGGGTTACCTTGAGTTCAGATTTAACAGATTCAAATGGTTTCACAACATTCCTAGTAAATACATTTATAATTGATTTTGAAGGAGATTTATTACTTAGATTAGTATGGGCTGGCGATAATATTACAGGCAATTCAAAAAATGTTACCGTACATGTAATTCATTATATTAACAATATTACATTATCTATAAGACAAAATGATGTTCTCGTTTATCGAAATCGAAATACTACATTTTCAGTTGTGATAAATAATATTGGAAATTCAAATCTTAAAATTACAAACATATCTATTGAACTAAATCATGAATTATCATATTCAATAGTGGAAATCAATTATCAATTAATAAATTGGTTAACACCAGATAGATATACTAACTTCATTTTTGAAGTCGCTGTTACAAATATAAATAAACTTGAGATTTCAGTTTCTATCACCGCCCAAAATATGTTAACAAATGAGACTATTACATCGTCTAAAGAGATTTCATTAAATGTATTTGATTCTCCGATTATTGATTATTTTATAGAGAACTTCATATTTTTCATCGGAATTGCATTTGCTTTGGTTTGGATCATCACAATAATTTACGCAAGAAGAACTAAAAAAAGATTAGAGACCCCAATTGAAGAAGTTAAAAAGAAGCCAAGAAGAGTAAGGGAGAGAAGATATGTTCCAGTAGCGGAGCTTAAAAAACCCACACCTGCCAAAAAAATTGTTAAACCGAAAGAGGAACTTAAAGAAATTGAAGAAAAGAAAAAAATGGATTTAGATTCTTTATTAGAAGAAAGAGGTCTCGCGGATAAAAAGAAAAAACCTAAAGAATAAACTCCTTTTACCTTGATTTTTCTTTTACATTCTAAAAAAAAGAGAAAATTAAATTATAAATTAGATATTGATATTAAGTTTCTTTTTAAAAGTGCAAGAGAGCTCCTTCCATCCAAACCAGCTAATGCTATTAAAACACTTTTTTCTGAACCAACCAAAACAGCAAATCCCTTCTCTAATTCAATAGTTGTTGTTTTCAAACCCCCCTTGCCTGTGTCTTTTCCTAATGCATTTGAATCCTTAATAATTGTCGCGCATGCCTTCGCAATTTTTCCATGGTCCATTTCTGTTATTGTTTGACCAATCATAACCTTCCCATTTGAGTCCGCGGCAATCAATCCCTCACATTCAGGAACTATATCCATGAGTTCTGCTAATTTCTGTTCTAGAACTTTTTTATCAACCATAATTAAATCCTTACAAGATTATTATAATAAGTTTTGAATTCTGAAATTGGTTAAGAAATTATCTTAAATAAATATATAGTTTAAATATAGAGTTTAAGGAATTTAAATTTATCAAATATATAAAAAAGGAAAAGTGAAAAAATCACTCTTTATTTCAAAATAATTAAAATCAGATTCTCCTCTAATGCTACCATCGTCTCGCCTTTAGAAGTCTCTAATCTTATAAAATTCAAATATCCTTCGTTTAATGCTTCAACCACTTGCCGTCCCTTCCCAATAAGCGAAGTAACATAAGCAGCAACCGATTCACTTAACTCTATATCTAAATTTGAATCTATCGGCAAGCCAGATGAATCACAGATTATTACTCCACGAATTCCCTCCCTTTCTTCGAAGCGTCGAATTATAGCTTTCACTTCTGCCCTATTAATCAATCTTAATTACACCTTGAGAAATATATTCTAAATTATAATATTAATAGATTTAATGTTTTTAAAAATTTATATTAAATTTATGAATA
>CP070805.1:233406-247317 GCA_020343655.1 Promethearchaeota archaeon
GGGTCCCAACCATATATCCCCCTAGCAAATTTACATACACAGTCCTCTTCTGTTATAGCCATTGTCCACCCATAGCTCCGAACCATTTTAAAAATCTGACATATAAAAGTTTGAACCTTTAAATCAGGTTTGGGTCTTTTATAATCATTCGCGAGTTCAGATTCATTTTTTATAAGTCTAATTGCAATTGGAAATGTTGATGGTCTTAGAAGTTCCTCAAATTTTTTGCCAAATTCCTGGTATTTTTTTAGATTTTCATTCATTTTTCTAGTCTTTTAACTTTTTTTTTAATCTTTAGCTTTAATAAGTTGTACATAATGAAATATTTTTTCAGTTAAAAATTGGTTGAACCTAAAAGGTTTTTTATATCTAAATCTTAAATTATATTGTTATGAATCTATTTCATTCTGATAAGATCACTTCTGAAGAAATGGCGATTTTAGATAATAACTCGGAATGGTTAGGGATACCAAAAAGTCATATAATGGAATGTGCTGGTTATTCTTTTGCAACTGAAATTATGAATCGCGGTCTCCTAAGAAGAGGTTCGAGAGCAGCAATCTTTTGTGGAACAGGAAATAATGGTGGTGATGGATTTGTTGTAGCGAGACATTTGTCCCATTTTGGTATTAAATCACTGGTAATCCTAGTAGGTACGCCTGATAGGATTAGAACAAAAGAAGCTCAACTAAATTGGAATATAATTTTTAATAATCTTAATTATTCTGCAACTACGGAAATCGTTAAAGACTCTTCAGAATTAAGCAAAATAATTAATATTATAAAAGGCGACAAAAATTTTCATGTAATCATTGATGGATTGCTAGGAACTGGAATAGAAGGAAAGATTAGAGAACCCATAGCATCTACAATAGATTTAATAAATAATCTTAAAAAATCTGAGCATGAAAGAATTTCAGTTATCTCTATTGATGTCCCTTCAGGTCTGGATCCTAATACTGGAAAAGTTTCAGATAAAGCAGTAAAAGCAGATTTAGTAATTACATTCCATAGAATGAAAAAAGGGATGTCAAGTAGCAATGAATTTATGAAAGAAATATTAGAAAAATCTATCGGAATTCCTCCAGAAGCTAGTATTTTTGTTGGTAAAGGTGATTTAATACCAACATTAAAGAAAAGAAGAAAAGATGTTCATAAAGGGGATTTCGGCAAAATTTTAATAATAGGTGGTTCAAAAAATTATGCAGGAGCTCCCGCTTATGCTTCATTGACGGGAATTAACTTTGGAATAGATTTAGTAATTACTTATGTACCAGAAGTGATAGCCGATGTTCTCAGAAGCTTTTCTCCAAACATGATCGTAAGAGCAAATAAAGGCAATTGGTTGAATATAAACGCTTTAGAAGATATAACTGAATTAATAAAATGGGCTGATTCAGTACTTATAGGTCCTGGTTTAGGGATAGAGAAAGAGACTGAAAAATTATTAGTAGAATTGTTACAAGAATTAAAACAATATCAGAAACCATATGTTCTTGATGCCGATGCTTTAAAATTAGTAAAGGATCATCTAGAATTAATTAAAGGAATGCCTATCATTTTAACACCTCATGAGGGAGAGTTAAAGATAATGATGGATGTTAATTTACCCCCATATTATGATTTAGATGGACGGAGTAAATTAATATCTAATTTGGCAAAAAAATGGGGAATAACCTTACTCGTTAAAGGGCCATATGATTATATTTCGAATGGGGATTCATTAAAGATTAATAAAACTGGTTGTCCTGAAATGAGCATTGGAGGGACTGGTGATGTTTTAGCAGGATTATGTGCTTGTTTTATAGCCACGAAAAATGAACCTTTCCAATCCGCATGTTCTGCTGCATTTCTAAATGGTATAATAGGGGAATTTTGTAAGAAAATTATTGGAGAACGCTTTACAGCATTAGATATGGTTAATAACATTAATAATGCAATCAAAAACACTCTTGATTTTTAATAGTTTGCAAAACCATAATTTTCTATTAAGAGATGACAGAACGTGAATATATAAATAGATAAAGATTTATTAATTTCTAATATTATTATATTATTAACTTAGTTATTGTGAAAACATAAGTTGAGGTTTCAGAATTTTATTTAAACTAAATTTCAACAAAAAAATAATGGAGATTGATTAAAATACCACAATTGTTTCTAATTAACCCAGACGGGACTACAACTGAAATTACCACCGAAGGCCCAATTAAAGATGTATTAAAAACAGAGGAGTGTTATGTCCTTGTTGCAGATGATACAAGAAAGGTGTATCTTTGGAAAGGCCTTAAGAGTAGTGTTCGATCAAAATTCATAGGAGCTAAAAGATCTCAGGAAATCCGAGGTCAAGTGGGAATGCATTATGCTGTTGTTCCGCTTGATGAAGCTGAAGAAGATTCTGAATTTATTAAGCTGGTTGGAGGTCAAACAGAAGCAGGAATTGCAAAGGAAATAAAAGCTGAAGATATTACTCCACCATCCGTTTATCCATTACGAGAAAAGAATGTATTTGGAAGTCCAAAACCCGCTGAAGGTATGAATATCGCAGGAAGTAAAGACCGTTCCGCTCAGAATATAGGTCCTTTATATCGGGGGGAGGGATCTATGTCTGAACTTATGCAAGATCAAACTCAAATAGATTTTCAAAAAGTAATGCGAAAATTAGAAGAAATTCAAATGCCACCCGGCTTTGAAAGAGAACTAATTATTATTGGAAATCATGCTTACTCTATTGTAGAGAAAGTACAACAATTTCTAGGAAAAAAACAAGTTACAAAAGAAATCTCGAAAGTAGGGGCAATTCCAGAGGGAATATTTTTTGCTGAAAATTACAGCCCAAGAATCCTTTCGGAGAACGGAAAAATAGTAGCAATAGAATTTCTTAAACGGGCCAATGCCAAAGCCAAACCAGTAGAAGTTAAAAGTAAAAGGGAGTTATTGAAAGAACAAATTAAAAAACAACTTGAAGGAAACTAAAAAAGAATTTATTTGCACTTTCATTGCTAAAACTAAAGATTTTAAACCTCAATTAATCTAATAATTGATATTAACTAGAAATATAAATTTTTAAGGCTAAATTTTTTAATTAATATTAGTTGAAAAAATATTTTAATTCCAGTTAAAATTGTCAGATTTAACACCTGATGAAGCAATCGCTTTATCAAAATTCTTAGGAAGTATAACAGAATATAGTGAGCTGGAAGCTTTAGCTCTAGTAACAAGAGAAGGATTACGTTTAGCATTTTCCGCAATTCCAGGCTATAGCGTCGATCCAGACTTATTTTCAAGCTTAAGTGCTGTAGTTGTTCAAAGTGGGTCCGATGCTGTTGGTGCTCTAGGATACACTAATATGCTTGAGGTTGTATTACGCGGTGATAATGGATTTATAATCCTTAGTGCTGCTGGAAGATTTTTCTTAATGGGAGCTTCAAGACAAATTGCAGATCTAGGAAAGATTGTAAAAGTATTCCGTTATTATAGTTCTGAAATTTCAAAACGCTATCCATTAAATGAATAAAAGTCTAAGAGAAGTTATAGGTTTTTATTAAAAATGTAAAAATTTCCTTTTATAGTAGCTACTTTCTTGAGAGTTATTTAGAATTACATTTTTACTAGTATCAATCATTAATGTTAAATTTTAATATAAAGATAATTATGTGTATAATAATATCAAATGTACATAAAGATCTTATACTGATATTAGGTTATTATTTATAAGAAATTTATATTATTGTTGATAGAAATTTTAAGCTTAAACTCTTATAATATATTAAAAAATATTAGAAAATTTTTATTATTATGACATCAAATGAAATCAAGCTTTTTGTTGATGCGAACACTGAAATTACCGATAAAGTTATTATTTGCCAGTCAAATGCGAATAAGTTAGGAGTTAAGAAAGGAGATTCAGTAGAAGTTTTAAATATTGATAATAATCTCAAAAAAACAGCTAAAGTAGAGATTTCAGATACAGTTTTGGATTTTGCCGGTCAATTTGCCAAAAATATACTTGATGATTTACAGTTTTCTGGAGTTGAATTAACTGTTCGTCCCGTTAGTGCTGCTGTATCACTCACACCAACACTGAGAGTACAAAAAATTCCCACACCACGACTTACTCCAACGCCTTCATTACCCACACCATCCCCGGCTACCCCACCTCCACCATCACCTCAGCCTTCTTTTATACCACCTACTCCTGCACCTCAACCCACACCTACACCTCAACCTTCATTATCGCCTTTACCATCTCGGCTTCCTCCTCCTATCGAAATACCACAGCCTAGTATAGGTCAACCAATGGTCAAACCAATAGCACCTGTTGAACCATTTCCAAATAAAATCGATATTAATATGTTAAAAAGCCAGAAAAATGGAATAATACTTACACCCATATTAGATAATACTATAGAAGGGGGGCGAATACAACTGAGTCCTAATATTGTTCAACAATTAGGGCTAGGTCAAGGAATGTTAATAGCATGGGAAGATCCATTGACAAGATCTATGGGTTCAGCAAGAATTGATCAAGCAAATATTAATATGAATGAAATTAAAATGAGCATGGATACATATGAAGATACTAATATTCAAGCAAACCAAATTGTTGTATATTCTACTGAACCACCCATACAAAAGGCTTCAGAAATAATGCTAGAAGTGCAATCACAGCCTAATTTAATGGGATATACATTGGTTAGTCCCAGAATTCAACATACACTTTCAATTCAAAAGGATGATATTATAGCATTTGAAGATGAACTTACTGGGGCAATGGGAGCTGGAAAAGTAGAAATCTTGGAATCTGTTCCGGATAAAGCTATAGTAATTGATAGTGAAATACTTGAAGCTTCAGGAATAGGTAGCTTTGAGGTAAAAGTCTCAAAAAATCAAAGAACAATAATCCCTCTTCAAAGTATTTCTTTAGGTGTTTCACCAATTTCAGGGGAAAATATGTGGGAAATAATAAGTACTGCTCGAGAAAATGTAGATTCTATGAAAGGGTGGATTTCAAATTATGTTATCTTTAAAGGTATAAAACTGAGATGGTCTGCAGTGAATATCGCTTGTTCTATTATTGAAACTGTTCCCGATCTGGTTGGGGATATTTTTGCTAGAGTTACTCCAAATACAACTCTGTCTTTAAGCCCAGTAGGCTTAATTCCATTTAACGCTATCCTAATAATAGATATAAGTCGTTCAATGATGGCTAGAGATGTTTTTGTTACCAACATTGCCCCTGCCATTGAGGGAATAAAAGCAGCTATGGAATCTCGAGAAATTCAAGAATTTCTCAAACACTTTAAAGATGGAATTAACATACCTCGTAGGATATCAGCAGCATTTGCGGCGGTTCTTTTCTTAAGCGAAAAAGTAGGAAGAGGTTTTGGAGAAAAAGTATCTGTAATTAGGTTTGCAGATGAAGCACAAATCCTTCCTTTTGGAGGGGGCTTTTATATGGATTCTGCGAGTGGTAAAAAAGGTGTACTTGAAGATGCTGCTCGAATGATTGTAGATCGAATAGGAAATGCGTATGGTCAAGCAACAAATATGGGCTCCGCAATGATACAAGCTCATCAAGTATTAAATGAATTCCAAAAGATGAATCCAGATCAACCTACAATGGTGGTTGTATTAACTGATGGCGTACCTACTGATGGAGATGCTTTCTTCAATGAAATTAAGAAATTAGCAGATAATCCAAACATTGTAGTTTACATTGTAGGTTTAGGCAATCCTGACGATGCATTGATGGCTCGTGCAGCAGCATTGTGCGGTGGAGAATATTTTAAACCTGACGATGCTGGAGAATTGTTAATTTGGTATTCTAAGCGAGCACGAGACCTCACTGTTAAATTAAAGGCGCATAAAGAGATGTGAAGTTGTAGATAATAGCATATTTTTTTAATTACTTTTTAATATATTTTCACAATTCAGGAAAAACTCAAAATAAGTTTATATTTCCTAAGGATTCATTTACTTTTTTTTTAACTGTAATATTTTAGTTCATTAGGATTACATTAAAGTTATTAATAATAATTTTGATAATAATTATAAAAAAATATATCCATAATTTATAGTTAGAAATTTATAGCAGTAAAACGATAATAAAAAATATGAAAGATGTAAAAATTATTACAATTGATAATCGAGGACGAATAGTATTACCTTTAGTGACTAGAAAGAATCTTGGTCTTACAACAAATTCACAATTAATGTTAGTTAGCGATTCAGAAACCAAAGAGATACGAATAACACCAATTGGATTAAAGGATGAAGGCAATCTTGTTAAGTTAAAAATAATAATGAAAGATATCCCGGGCGCATTGGCGAAACTAGTAGATATTTTTGCAGATGAGGGTCTTAGCCTTGTTTATAGTGAAGCAGTAATTATTGAAAAAGATGTAAAAGCTGTCTGGACAGCAATATCAGAGACTCCTAAGAATATAGATACTTTAAGAAACATTTTGATAGAAAAGGGAGAAGCGCTAAAAGTTGATGTTTTTCCATTAGATTAGCAAATAAATTTATTTTTTAAAATATAATTAAAAATAAGGTGTATTCGGTGGCGAAAAAGAAAAAGAAATCCCAAAAGAAGAAAAAAGCGCAAGATGTTGAGGAGGGAGCGGAAACTATGTCAGATTATTCCTTAGATCAAGCATTACATTCAGCAAAAACGACAGAAACCACATTACAAACTTTGTTAGAAGGTGTTTCTGAAGGACAAGGATTCGTACATCTAAAACGAGAAGGAGATGTAAAAATTACACCACAATTATCCCATGAATCTAAGAGTAAAATAGCGGAAGCATATATCTTGGAAGATGTTCCATTGACTAAAAGAACAAAAGAAAAAAAGAAACCGAGAACTTCATTAGTTCCTGAAGTTAAAGAAGATATAAAACCAGAAGTAACAACACCACCTTATATTGTGGAAAAACCTTTAGAACAAGTAGAAAAATTACCCCCACCTACTCTAGCTAAAGAAGAACCTTCACTTATTAAAAAAGGGAGTATTTATTTAAAATTAACAGAATTTTTTGAGGATTTATTAAAGAGTTATAATGAAAATTATGATCGTTGGGAAATGTCGATCAGTAATATTCTAGCTATATTACGGAAGATGCGGAAGATTACTAAGAAGAATACAGATGATCTTGTTGTTTCAATAAATAATGTATTTGAAAAAATTCAAGATAATTTAGAACAGTTTAAAATTAAACGAAAAGAAATCGAAAAAGTTGCAGAGGTTGATATAGAAGGTATGTCTGAAGAATTTAGGAAAGTTTTAGGCTTACTTGAATTGCAAGTTAAAGAATATCAACTAAAAAGAATTACAGATGAATTTATTCACGAATAAAGTTATTAATCAGAGTATTTTTATTTTTAAAAATGTATAACCTAAAGATATACATATAATAAAATCGATATGTCATCTGAAAATGAAAACCAATTACGTCCATTAATAATTGATATAGGAAGTTTTAATTTTAGAATGGGATGGGCCGGGACAGATTTCCCAGATATTATTGCTCCTAGTATTTACGTCGATAATACGGATTATTTATTTACATCAGATGTAATCGACGGTCTTGAAGATATCTTTATTACTGAGAGTAATGCTGAAAGCCATTTATTTGGGCATGACGCTTTAAAATACTCTAATATATTAAAAATTCATGAATTCAGAAAAGAGGGTAATTATCAAATTTTTATGAAATTCTTTTTTCATCATTATAAACAATTAAATATTGCAGAAGAATATCATTTTAAACAACCTATTATTATAATATCTCCTTTTTTTATATCTGAATTAGAAAAGACTAAGCTGCAAGATATTTTTTTTAATGTATTTGATTTTCCTTCTTTATTATTTTTATCTGAAAATCAAGGAATCTTAGCCACATTACAAAAAAATAGTGGTGTGGTTATAAATATGGGTGAAATGAATACAAATATCACCACATTTTTACATGGATTCTCAAATGCAATGGCAAGGGATATATATCCTATTGCTGGGAGAGAATTAACAAAATTCCTTTTAAGTTTGATTTTAGCACAAAAAAGTACTGGTAAATCACTTTCTCTTGATAATATAATAGCAAAAGAAATCAAAGATAAATTATCATTATGTATAATGAACCCAGACGAGGAAGTAAAAAGAATCAAGGATGGATTAACAACATATAACAGAACTATTGATTTACCTGATGGATCATCTTTAGAAATTAATGCAGTAAGATTTATGCTTGTAGAACCACTATTTAATCCCTCACTAATTCATATTGATTATATAGGGTTACCAGAGGCAGTTTCAAAAGTCATAAAATTTTGGGATCGAGAAAATTGGGAGGATTTATTACCAAATATTATTATTTCAGGTGGTGGAAGTCTAATACCTGGATTAGATAAAAGATTAAAAGTTGAAATCTCAAAATATTTTTCAGAGAGGTTAAAGGAAAAAATAGATGTTATTGCCGTCTCTGGGAGAGAAAATATGGGGTGGATTGGTGGATCTATTTTATTCACAAAAGATAAGTTAAAGAAAGGATGGATTCAGAATCCAAACCATGAAATATCTGAACAAGAGCAAAAATTGGATAATGAAAACTAAACTAGCAAATAATAGTAATAGGTGTAGGAAATCTTATGTCTATTAGCATTGAATTAAAACAAGAATTTTTAACAAATTTCCAAAATAAAATTATCACTGCTCGTAAATTACTATTTTCTGCAAAGCATGAATGGGCTTCTAGGGTTTTCCGTAGCCTAACTTCTGAAATAAAGAAAAATGATTGGTTAGATCTTCAGAAAAAGCATCAATTAATTATGATTATCTCAAATTCATGGTGGATGTATTTAAATTCCCTAGTAAAACATAAAGAAGGAAAAGTTGATATTGATTTAATTAGATATATTGATGCTTATAAAAGATTTTTTTCATTTTTAGCTAAATTAGATGATTTCTATTTATTTAATAATTTCTGTACTAATCTTCTTAAGGAATTTTTAAAAAAGGAAGATTTATCCCAAAAGGGTATAACTAAATTTATTAATTCATTCTCAGCAATGTTACATAAAAAAGAGTATTTCCAGAAATTATTTGAATTACAAATATTACAAATTTTTTTAAGAAAATCAGTTGCTCCTTCAGAATATTTTCATTTGAGCATGGAAATATTAGGTAAAACAGTTTTTAATGTTGAACCTAGCAAACGAGCGCTATTTATTTATATATTGTTAGAAGATGTTTGTTTAAAATATAATTTAATGCAAGATTCTGCTGAATTTGTAAGATTAATCAATAAAATATTGATTAATCGCCTTCCAGGTTATTTGAAAAACGAGTTTAGCAATATAAGTAGAATTACAATTAACGAAAGAAGTTTTAATACTATTTTAGTTGATCTTGAAGAATTAATTTATTATTTGAATGATATTGGGGAATATTCTTGGATTATTATTTTTGTTCGCAGTATTTTCTCAAAAATTCAAGAATATCAATCAAATGCTAATGCGGTCATTTACATACGAAAATTCATTAATTTCTCAATTAATAGAAATCGTTTTGAAATCGCTTTTGAGATTTACGATTTCTTGGAGGACCTTTTTATGTTTCAAACGGATTTATCTTATGATAACATTTTAATCGAATTATGGGTCGAAGCTTGTAAAAAATTTGTTGATATGAAAGAAAAAAGATATTTACTCCAATCTTTAGAGAAATTAAACAACCACTTAAAATTACCTCAAAAAAATGCCCAAATTTTTCATTATTTTTACACATGTAATATCCTATGGCAATTCAAATCCATGTTCTTTTCTTTAGAGCAGCGAGATTTTTGGCGGATGATGTTTTTTCGTGCTCTATTTGAGGAGCAAAACTATGATATCGCAGAAAAAATAATTCCTCATTTGGATAAAGATTTTAGTAAAATATTAACTGGTCTGAAAGCATTATATAATGATATAGAACCATTAAAAAAAGAAATCTATATTTTTGATGATTATGATGATATTCCCCAATCTTTTCACAAAGATTTTACCATAAAACATCTAATTTTAAGAATCAATTCTAAGGGGAGGATTTCCTATAGAATGATATCTGCAAATGATGAATTAATAGAGGGAACCATTTCTAATGAATTCTGGAATGATACTCAAATCATTGAAATTTATAATGAACTTTTCTATGAATCTGAAGATCGTAAGTTCAATTTCAATTTAAGAGAATTTGGAGAATTATTATATATTTTCCTCCCAAAATTAATAAGAAATTTTTTTAAGGCATTTAAAATTGAAAGCTTAGATTTAGTACCTCAGATATATTTTGTACTAGATAATATGACCATTCCTTTTGATCTTATATATGATAATAATTATTTTTTATTAAAATATTCAAGTGGATACCATGTAATTGTTGATGATGTACCGCTTAGAGGTGTTACGTTTGAGGACCAAGATTTTGAAGGTTCTTCAAATGATTCAGCGAAGAAAGGATATAATATTCTAATAATAGATTCAATTAATTCTAAAAGTCCTTTAAAATGGAATGAAAAAACAAGAAATAAGGAGTTAATCTTTCCTTTTCAAGCTGGGGCAGATGAATTAAATTATCTAATAAATTTCTTTAATGAAAGAGAGGAAATAGATCAGATTGCCACATTAATAGGAGATAATTCAACACGAGAAAATATATTATCGAATTTATCTGCAGGTATGTATCATGTTATTGTATTCGTAGGAAATATTTTTTACTCAAAATGGAGCCCAAAAAATAGCTTTTTCCTTACGAATGATAATCACATTTTAACTTTTAATGAAATCAATAAGACAGTAAGTAAGAATAATTCAAAAACTCAACCCTTTATATTTTTTAATTCCCAAGTTTATGATATTGAAGGTAAAAAAATAAGAAATACTCTAAAGAGTTTTGGAGATATTGTATCTCAATTTAACTATAATAAAATCATTGGTATCATTTCAAAGAACTACCCGATTTTCAATAATGAAACGAAGCAAATTATTTCCAATTTTTTTATAAATTTACTTAATAATAATAGTCAAGGAGATTCACTTCTAAAAGCTCGCCAACAATGCATAGCAAGTAAGATGGAAAAGGTTCTAGAGCAACAGGTTAAGGACTCAGCTTCAGAAACAGGTATTACGAGAATAGATTTACGAAGTAGTCTAGCAATTTCTAGCTACTTACTCTTCGGAAAACCATGGAAAAAAATCAGTTCTTGAATTTATTTTTTCTATTAGAAAATAGCAATAAGTAAAAAATATTAAAATAAATTTAATTTAAATAATTCATTGAAAAAATGAAAAAGAAGTTGATGTTTAATGTCAGACAGACTTATTGAGCTGAGAGTAGAGAATAAGAGATTAAAAGAACAAATAAACAACTTGGAAAACAAAATCATGTCATTAGTAGGAATGTTTTCAATAGAATCTTCTGGAGGAACAGAAAAGAAAAATGTGCTTAATGATCTTTTATTAAATCTTATTAATTCAACTAAAGGGCAAGACCAAATAAATATTGTAACACCGAGAGTAGATAGTTTTTATGCAAAGGAACTTAAACGATTAGTTGATCGAGGGATTCCAGTTCTTCTGATTACTAATGACAGGAGTGATATCCCTAAAAGTTACATACCTATTTATGACGATTTAAAACAGACTCAGGGGATTAGTATTATAAATAATCCTAATGTAAAATTTCTATTAGTATTTAATACTGAACAAGCGGTTTATGCGGGGGGATCTTTGGATAAAGAGGAGTTATCCAAATCAATTTTAATTGTAACCAAAATACAAGAGAAAACAAAATTAAGAATAATAGCAGAAATTTTTTCCTTAATGCTTCCAACATTTATGAGAAAATAAGTATCTCTTTTTTTTTCAATTTTTACTAGATAAAATTAATACTTTATTTATACTACATAATACCATTGAAATTTTTAAGAAGGATTTATTTATGAGATAAAAAATGGCAGAAAATAAAGAATTATTAAATTCTCAAGTCATTTTTGAGTTATTAGGAAAAAATTCTGAAATTTATCTCAATTCAATAAAATTTCTTAAAGAACAAACTAAGAAACAAAAATCTTATGAAATTAAATTCAGACAGTGGAAAGAAATCTTCATAAATATTTATGGTTATGAAATTACTACTGAATTGTTTCTAAAGCATACTTATTTTGCACATGTTTTAAAAATTATTATAATTTCTAGATTGTCTTTTTCAAGAAATCTTAATATTGAAGCAATTTATAAAGAATATATTACAAAAGATCTGAAATCTATATTTGAATTTGACTATTTTTTTTGGATAATATTTCATAGAGATTTATTTGAAAATATTTATATCGAGATTCAAAACTCAAAATACGCTAAACAGGATTTATTTAGTGATTTATATCAAGAAATTTTCTTACCAGACACCAGACATAAAATAGGAGAATTCTTCACTCCTTCAAATCTAGTTGAAAAAATGATTGAAGATGTTTATAAAATTGGACTAAAAATCTTAGATCCTTCATGTGGTTCAGGTAATTTTTTAATAAATGCAATAATTAAAATTCTCGACTCTTCAACACCAATATCATTAAAGTCTAAAGCAATCTCTAATGTATATGGATTTGATGTTAATCCATTGGCGATTATGACAGCGAAAGTTAATATTTTTTTATTACTTTTAGAATATTTTAATTTAGAAAAAAAAAAGATACCAGAATTTAATATCTTTTTAATTGATTCACTATTTCCTGAGTTTTATGAAAAAAGAGCTAATTTTAATCTCAAGGATTTGTATAACTCATTTGATCTAATAATAGGCAATCCCCCCTGGTTAACCTATAAAGATATTCATATAAAAGATTATCAGGATAGAATTCGTTTTTTATCAGAATATTTAGGAATTAAACCACCCAGTCAATATATTACACATATAGAATTAGCTACTGTTTTTTTTTATGCTATCCCATTGAAATTCTTAAAAGTAAATGGAAGAATCTTTTTTGTTATCACTAAGAGTGTTTTAAACGGTGATCACTGCTTTAAATTTAGAGGTTTTTCGATCTTCAATAACTTAGAAATTTGGGATTTTCCTAATAATTACTTTTTTAATGTAAATCATGTCTGCTTGAAAGCAGAATACGTTGGAAAAGATAATAATATTACGATTAATGAAAAATATCCAATCAAAACTAAGTTATTTAACAATAAATTGGAATTACAAGAAGAAACATTATACACTAGCTTAAAAATTGAGGATAATGGTGCTAAATTAATAATACCTCATCAAGAATTAAAATTTATCAATAGTCCTAAAAACAGCCCATATAGAGATAAATTTTTTCAAGGTGCAACGTTAGTTCCTCGAAGTTTAGTATTTTTTAAAATCGAAGAAAAGAGTGCTGGAACAATCATCATTAGTTCTGATCCTGATGTATTATCGCGTGCCAAGAAAAAATGGGAATATAAATTTCAAAAAAAAGAAATTGAAAGTCGTTTTGAGTTTAAAACATTTTTAAACAAAGATTTAATACCTTTCTTAGTAAAAAGCATAAAGAATGTGTTCCTTCCAGTTAATGAAGATTTGGATTATGATATTCAATTTCTACGTAATTATCCTAAAGCTTCAAAATTCTATGAAGAAATAAACAATTTTTATAAGGAAAATAAAAAAAAGACAAGTAGTATTAATACTTTATTCGCAAATTTAAATTATTGGAATAAATTAAAAAAACAAATAAGAAACAAATCTTATATGGTTGTGTATAATGCTAGCGGTTCTAATCTGAAAGCAGCAGTTATAAATAATGAGAAACAAAGAGTTATTATTGGATCCGAAAATTATTATTATTCTACAAATTCACAAAACGAAGCCTATTATTTATCTGCGAT
>CP070805.1:247417-261135 GCA_020343655.1 Promethearchaeota archaeon
ATTAAAAGCTGTACCACATAATTCTTGACATGCCACGGAACCAAATTCTTTTTCAAAGTAATGAGCAAAGATAGCTGCTTTTTGATACGTATTTAAATAATCTTTTAGTTTAAGTTGTTCACGACCACCTAATATTAGCCCTATTGCAGCACATCCTCCACTAACTGCACCACATGGTCCTTTCCAATCTTTTATCGATTTAAACCCACCAAATCCTCCACCAAGTGGAACTGCAAGATTGTTAAAGTAAAACCTATTTAATTCTGAAATTCCAAGTATATCTGCGACGTTGGTAAGCGTAAGTGCAGCACAATTTCTTTCTCCTTCCAATTTTGGTAATGTTTCTTTTAATTTTTTAATTTTTTCCTTAAATTGAGAATCTAAATCCTTTTTTGCCATTCCAATGTTCAACTTTTTAATATAAAAATCTTATTGAATAAAAACTGAGATTAAATAAAAATTTAGAGATCTACTAGTTTTTTAAGTAAAATATCTTTACCAGTTAAATTTTTTCCGCAATAAGGGGCTAATCTATTAAAAAATTCAATTGGATCAGATATCACCTCTTCAGGAGTGAACACACCTTTTCCTTTAATTTCCCCATTAATTAACATAAGCGCAGCAATTGCCAAAGGAACACCTGTTACACCCGCCATTGCTCCAAAAGGAGCATTTTGTATAGCAAGTGCAACTTTTTTTCTTTTACCATCCTTCATACCACTAGCAATTACACATAATCCTGGTGGGATATTCATGTATTCTTTCACTATTTCAGGATCTCGTTCCAGTCTGCTTGATTCCTTAAAAAATTCAATAGAAGCTTCGCTTATAGATAATTCTTTATCTAATATTTTTTGGGTATATTCCCGAATAATATCTGTTGCTGTTTTTCCTATAAACATTACATTTGAAACTGAATTTGCTTTTATTACTCTTGGTAATGTAACAGGCTCTGGATGACCTATGTGGCATACATAAGTATCTTTAAAACCTGGAAATTGAAGTGGCTCTGCTTCTGTAAGAGGGAGAATATTAACTATTTTTCTATCTTTAAAAGTAGGAATGTTTTCTAAAGTCTCATAAAATAAGTGCATTGTAGCCGCATTTGCAATAAGAGGTTTATTCTTATATTTTTTATAGAACTTTCTAGGTAAAATATAATATTGTGGTTTATCCCCCTCCTTCATAAGACCCATGCCCCAAGCAGTAATAAGTTCATCAGTTTCATCAAGTTCTGAGCAGGCAATGACAGCCATTAAATTTGTGAGTCCGGGGCTTGCTCCCATTCCAATGATTGCAGTTATTTCTGCTTTCTTTGTTTTTTTATTCATGTCCAATAAATCTAATGTTGGTTTCCAATCATCGCATATATCAATATATGGTTTCTTAGCTTCAATTACTGCATTTAATATCATCGTGGCAAATCTATAAAAAGGACCTGTGGTGTTCATGACTAAATCATGGGATGAAACAAGCTCAACTAAATTGTCGTGTTCAGTTACATCAATTTCATAAGCAGATAATCTGTCAGAGCCAACTAATTCAACAAAATGTTGTGCTCTATCATAATTCTTATCTGCTATTGTAATTGAAGAAATTTGCGGAGATTCAAGTAGTATAGCTACAGCCATCCTACCCATATCTCCGGCTCCACCTAATGCTAAAATTTTCAATTTTTTATCCACCTATATAAAAGATCATTTCAGAAGAACGACAGAAAATATCCTAAATTTGTTAATAACTCATTCTCTTTAACAGTATAAATATTTTGTCTAAAATTAAATATGAAAATAGTTATTATTTTCTTAACAGGAATTTTTATTATTGAAAATATTAATTACTTTTTTTGATCTTAAATTGAAAGAACTTTACGAGATAGGTTTTGTATTTCGCGGATTTGTTCTTGTTAATCATGTTTTCAAAGAATTGCCAGTTCAAAAAGAACAAGGTATCAATAAGGATCTTAGAGGAGCATTTATTTCTGCTATTAATATCTTTGTTGATACAGCTTTTAATAAAAGTTCGCTGGAATATTTAGAGTCAGGAAATATTCTATTTATCTTTAAAATATCTGAAATTCAATCAGAAGACAATCATGATAAAGAGCCAATAATTTTATATGGATTGGTTGATAAATCAAAAAAAAAATCTGATAAACTTGTAAGAAAATTTTTTGAAAAAGCAAGCCCTGTATTAGAATTGTTTGTTCAAAGATTTGGTCAAGCAAACTTTACAGAATTAAACCAATTTGAGTCTTTTGAAGATGAAATGGAAGATTTTTTTATTAAAAAGACTCAAGAATAATTATTCAACTAGGCTCCAACCTTTTGGTTTTACTCGAGAATATTTGATTTTACTTTGTTCCTTTAATGAATTGATTTCTTTTTCAATCTCACTAATAGAAAAACCCTTTTCTTTGATATCATTAACAATTTGGCCTTTTGTTAGGACAATTTTTAGATCCTTTAAATATCCAATTATTATTTCGCTTAGTGAGCCACCAACGCTAACTTTTTCTTTAGAAACAATCTTTCTAGGTTTCTTCTCAAGAGCTGCTACCAATTTCTCTTTTACAGGTTCGACTGGTTTTTCGATCACTAATGGTTCTACTTTAGGTTTTGGTTGTTCCTCTACAATAACTTCGGCTTTAACCTCTTCTGGCATTTCCTTCTGAATTTCTTCACTAGGTAAACTCCATACTGGGTATTTAATTTGTTCATAAATGACTGATTTTTGCGTCTTTAGAAGTGTGAATTCTTCTAAGATTTCATTCTCAGAATACCCTAATTCCCTCAAGTCTTTCATTAAATCTTTTAGATGCCCCTTTTCTTGTAAAATATTGAAAATATGTTCTCTAATATTTGTTGGGATATCTTTAACTTTCGCTAATTCTTTGATTAAATCACTTTTTATCCCAATCTTTTTTTCAGGGATTTTCATTTTTTGAGGAATGTCAAGGGGTTCTTTTTGTCCCCATTCAAAATCAGTCACATTATGGATTTTACGATCATAACCACCAAATATAATGTGCTTTATATTTTGTTCTTTCCCTAAAATAGAACATACATTTTTAATAGATGTGGATACTTTAGTTTTCCATTTTAATTCAAAATTTTGAGAGTTTAATGATGGATTGTGGAAGACTTTTAATGAACCATCTGCACACCCTGCAACGATTTCTTTTGAATTATCTCCATCAATATCTTCAATTAATAATGAGAGAGGACGACCCTCATCAATATCAACTCCTTTCACGATTTCTCCTTGACTATTTAGGATCTTTATAGTAGAATCATCAGTGCTTAATATAATCTCATTAAATCCATCATTTGTTACGTCTCCAACTTTGATATCGTTAATCTGAGTGTTAAAATTTTTTTGCCAGATAATGTCCAGTATTTCATCCTTAAATTGAACTAATTGAAGTAACCCATTTTTAGTACCAATCAACAATCCATAGATAGGTTCTTCATCATCTGGTAATTGTAAGAAGCCTAATGTGCAAGTTATGACCCACGAATCATAATATAATATATATTTTGGTTCTTTAGCATTTATATCATCAAAAATTTTAAGAGACTTATCATCACTTCCGAAAATTAATTCAATATTCCCATTTCGAGTGAAATCTCCTGCGATACAGCAATTTATCCTCTTGGGTGATTTATGTCGCATCAATCCAACAAGTTTTTTCTTTTCTCTATTTAATTTCAAAACCATAAAGTTGCCATCCCCAGCACCAACTAATACTTCATCACAGCCATCTCCATCGAGATCAGTTGAATAACTGCAACGACACCATCCATCAAATGGTCTATCATCAATAATATTCATCTCTTCATCCATCAAATAGAGTCTTTTATCGTGTCCCCCAAAAACTAGAAAATTATTTTCATAACACCTCAGAATTGAGCAAGTTAGCACCGCATCTGGACATTCAAACATCCAATTCAGCTGATAACGTTTTCTTAATAGTGGTTTTTCAAAATTCATTATAACTAAAGAATTTTATACAATAATTAAATTAAATTTCATCCTTAATTCATTTAATAATTATTTGTAAGTTTATTAAACTCTTATTGAAAATATAAAAAAAAAAAATAAAAAATGCTTTTAAGATTTTAGAGCGCTAATTGAGCATCCGAGGGGCTATATTTACCTGTACCTGTTATCTCGTATGTGATTTCCAATAAATCTCCAACTTCCAAAAGGTCAATATCCCACTTCAATGTATCCTGACCAACTTCATCAGTTATTTCAGGAGTCAAAGAATAAGTACCATATTCAAATGAATCTGGAACTTTATCTAGTAGGACAAGATTATGTAGTTTTGATTCACCAATATTTTCAAGCGTTAAAATAATTCTGTAATTTCCCAGATCTCCGATTGGGATCACCTCTTTCCCGATTCTAAATTTCCTTCTAATGTGCATTGCCTCGATTAAAGGAACTTCTGGTTTAAATTCTAACTCTTGACTTACTGGAAATGTATTTGCAAAATATATAATTTCAGATTCGAAAGTTGAACCACGTGCAGGATTTGTACAATGAATTGGATATTCAAATTCTAAAGTTGAGTCTGATTTAAACATACCCGTACTACTATCTTTTAAATCTGTAAGATCGATTTTGAATATTTTTTCCTCAAAACTCACAGCTGCATCTGATACTTCAACTTCTTCTCCATCCCATAGTAATCTTATTTCCTTTGCTTTTGGAGGGTGATATTCATCTGAGAAATATTGTTGAACAATAGTCACCTCATTAAGTGGTGCTGAACCATTATTAATCATTTTAAGTGAAGCAATAACGTCTTTAGTTCGATAAGTTGGGACTTCAGTTAAGTTATACGACATTACTCCACTAATACTACCAATCTCTAATATGACGTCTGAAATAGAAGCTGACCCTTTTATAATTTTTTGAAAATCAGGCATCACTCTAAATTCTAATTTCTTCCTGAACGTAGGATATTCTTCGCTTTCATACTCCCATTTCTTCGAGTGCCATTGAGCACCACTTGGTAATAATGGTACATCATTTGGATCAATATCTACAAATTTTTTAGATTCATCTTTCGGAGAATAAACATCTGCGTTGAAAAGTTGAATGATAAACTCTGAAGAATTATCAAATACTAATTTACAATCAAAAATCCCAGGTTCTTCATCCCGTTCAACGGAATCAACATAGAACTTATTTCTTGTATAGGCATCAAATTTATCTATATCTAAACCTTCGGCAAATGAAGACGCTCCTTGATATGTGACTTCTACTGTCCCTGTTCTTCTTTTAGTAATATCTGTGACCATAATATTACATGTAAATTTCATCATTACTGTATATTCAGGTGCCAATTTGTCAATTGTCCAAATGATTTGGTTACCTGAAATCTCAGCTCTTCCTTCAGTTGTGTCTCGGATTACAGGATTAGTAAATTCATCAGGGATATTTTTTACAACTTTTATGTTAGAAACAGGTTTATCAAACATGCTTCTAAGAGCTATTGCAAAATAAACTACATTTTCCCTATCAATTGAGATTCCAAAAGATTCTAAGCCAGTTTCAACGAGAGTTCCACCATCCCCCCATGTTTCAAGTTCTTCCTCCTCTTCTTCCTCCTCCTCTTCTTCCTCCTCTTCCTCCTCCTCTTCTACCTCTGGTTCTTTTGGAGGGGCCTTTGGTTTGTCAGAGACTTCACTTTTTTTATCTTTTAATTTTAATAACTCTTTTTCGATATCATTTATATTCAAAACATCATCTGCATTTGGAAGAGTGCTAATGAATTCTTTTACAAGCAATAGATTTTTTATATCTTTAGTAATTTCAAAGTCTCTTGAGTCAACGTTATCTGGTTTTTCTGTCCCTAATTCTCTTATCGAAATATCTTTTGATTTTAAATTAGTAACTCCAATATTTTTAAGTGAAACATCAATATCCCATAATCTATCGACAGTACTTGGATTTTCAACATTAATTTTTCCAGTATGAGTAAATGTTTCAACAAGAGCATCATGATCTTGTACTACGTCCACTTCTTCAATTATTTTGACTAAGGCGAGTAATCCTTCTCTATTCCTATCTTTCAAAACGATGCTACCCTCAAGTTTCCCAGTATCCTCATCATAAGTTTCAATTATAGGGGTGGCTGTATCTCTATCTAGCAATTCAACTCGCCCTGTGTCCATATCTTTTCTTTTTAATGCCTCAGCTACAATTTCCTCTTCAACTTCTGCTTTATCCCAGCCCATTCGCGCTGTTGGTTTTGTTTCTCTCTTTTTCTTATCTTTTTTACCCATTGTTTCTTACCAAGGAAATATTTTTTATTAAATTGAAATTTATTTACCGATTAATAAAAATTAATCGATAATCTATTTTTATCGGCAAACCTTAAAAAATTTATCAATGTAGAGAAAGAGAGTTGTTTGTAAAGGAAATATAGTGTATTCAATTTTATACCAATTTTTTATCAAATTCACTTGGAGTAAACGGTCTGAAATTAGGAATCGTAAATTTTTGACCACACATGGGACAAACTATCCTATTTTTTTCTATTTTAGTATTCTGATATCTGAAGCTAAACCCGCAAGCAGGGCAAATTATTATTTCACTCATCTTCTTTATTTCTCTTAAAAAGTTTATTGTTTTGATTTATCTTGAAATAAGAATCAAGATTAAATCATTTACATTACATCCAGTTGGACCTGTGATTATTTCCGTTCTTAGTTCCTTGAAAAAACTATTTGAATCATTATTTACTAAAAACTTCTTTGTGTCAATATTCTCTGAAATTATTTGGTTCAATGTGTAATTATCAACTAAAGCTCCCATTGCTTTACTGTTTCCTTCAATGCCATCAAGATTAGCACTCATGATCAAAAAATTGTAATTAAATTTTCTATCTTTCACATAATTCAAGTAACTTAGCAACATCTCTTGATTTCTTCCACCTGTACCATTCCCTTTAATTGTGACTGTTAATTCACCAGTTCCAATTAAAGCAATCTTTTCTAATTTATTTTTCTCTGAATTATCTTCTAAATATTGTAAGATTATTGTTAAAAGTGATTTTCCAAAATCTTTGGCTTCACCAGTTATGTTATTAGAGAAATAATTGACTTTAAATCCTTTATTCTTTAAGAAAGGGTTAATTACATGGACAGCGGAACTAACACTTCCAATTAAATAATTATGAACATTTGTAAAACATGGATCACCGGGTTTTGGATTTTCTAACTTTTGATCTAATAATCCTTTTTCTATATACTCTTTCACGGTATTAGGAATTATATCTAAAAGATTATATTTCTTTAGAATTTCAATAGCATCCTTAAACGTACTTTCATCAGGTACAGTAGGTCCAGAAGCAATTGAATCTAAATTATCGCCAACAACATCTGAAATAATCAAAGAAATTAATGTGGCACCACCCTCATTGTATAAATTTTTTGCAAGATTACCCCCCTTAAAATCTGACAAATGCTTCCGAATAGTATTAATCTCATGAATTGATGCCCCAGATGATAAAAGTAAGGAGTTAACTTCCTTTAAATCTTGAAGATCTATACTGTGTTTTGGCAATGGAAGTAAAGCAGAACCTCCTCCAGAAATCAAACAAAACAAAAGATCATCTTTATTTGATTTTTGGATAATTTTGATCATTGATTTAGTTCCTTTAAGTCCATCTTCATTAGGAATAGGATGAGAAGCAAAATTAATTGAAATTTTACTCTTTTCAAAGAATTCTTGTTTTTCTTTATCTTTTGGTATATTAATAATCCCTTCATATTCAATTTCTTTAAAATTTATTAAAAATCTTTCAAGTGACAATGCCATTTCAGCGGTTGCCTTACCGCCGCCGATAATATAGATCTTTTTGAATTTATCCAAATCATACTCATCGTTTTCGATATATAATTTATTATTATGAATTTTAATTGATTTTTCCATTAAATTTTCAGGTTTTACAGCAGAAATTGACATTTCAAGAGCATTAATTCCAATTTCTCTTAGAATTAGCTGATTTTTGTCTAAGTCTTTTAAGAGTAGTTGTGGAGTATTTTTAATGTACAATAATAACACTTCATAAAGAAAATAATTTCAAGTGCTAAATTTCTAATATATAATCCTTACCAATTTAATAAATTATTTGTATAAAATTTATTACTTATTGAAGTATTTACAACTTTAAATTCAAGTTATATTTAAATTCTATAAATTCACTTTTTTGAAGATCTTATGTCAGATATTCCTTATGATATTGCGATTATAGGGGCCGGACCTGGAGGCTATCGTGCAGCAATAAGAGCAGCTCAATATGGCGCTAAAGTCGCATTGATTGAGAAAAATAAATTAGGAGGGACTTGTCTAAATAGTGGATGCATTCCTACTAAAGCTTTATATGCATCAGCACAAATAATTGAAAAAATTCAGGATTTTGATGAGTTAGGACTAGAGATCAAAGATTATAATCTTAATTTTAAAAAGGCAATAGAACGAAAAAATAGGATTGTTCAAGAATTAGTTGAAGGTATTGCTACTTTAGAAAAAGCGTGGAAAAATGATGTGTTTTATGGACATGGAAAAATTTTAGGTGGGAATATTTCTTCTGGATTTGAAATCTCGATACAAAGAGAAGACACAAAAACAATTAAAGCTAAAAGAGTAATAATAGCGACAGGTTCTTCACCTGCTTTAATTCCTGCTTTCAATATTGACCATGATAGAATATTGACGAGTGATGATATTCTTGATCCAAATTTTACATCTGTTCCAAAGAGATTATTAATAATTGGAGCGGGCATAATTGGATGTGAGTTTGCAAATATATTTGCTGCCTTTGGAAGTAAAGTAACAATGTTAGAGTATCTTTCTTCTCCTATAGCGACAGAAGAACCTGTGATTGTAAAAGAACTATTAAAGAAATTTGAAAATCTAGGAATCGGAGTAAAAACATCCCAGAACGTACTGTCTGTTGAAAATACTGGAGCTGGTGTGAGAGTTACAACTTGTTCTGCCTCTGTACTAAGAGACCAAATTGATACTGCTGAAAAATTTGTGTTTGAAGCCGATTTATGTTTAGTTTCAATTGGCAGAGTAAAAGAATCTACAAATTTAGGATTAGAAAACTTAGATATTGAAACTGATAGGGGGGCAATTATATGCAACACTGAGACTTTGGAAACATGCGTTAAAGGAATTTATGCAATTGGAGATGTAACTGGAGGGTTGATGTTAGCCCATGTTGCATATTATGAGGCAGATGTAGCTGTAGCTAATGCACTAGCCAGTATAGGAGGCTTCCCAGTCAAGAAAATGGAAACAGATTATAGAGTTGTTCCTGAAACAATATTTACAACTCCTAATATTAGTTCTGTAGGATACAGAAGAAAAGCAGCTAAAGATCGTGGAATTAACGTTTTAATGGGTCAATTTCCATATCAATCCCTTGGTAAAGCAAAATGTATGGGAGAGGAGGAGGGATTTATTATGACGTTAGCTGATAAAGAAGATCTTCGAATAATAGGAGCCTCATGTATAGGTATCGAATCTTCTGAACTTATTGCTGAACTTGCATTAGCAATAAAACATAACCTTACAGTTCATGATATATCAGAAACTATACATTGTCATCCTACAATATCAGAAATGGTTCTTGAAGGGACCGAGGCTATAATAGGAAAAGCAATACATAAGAAAGGACGACCATTATTTCAATAAAATAAATTTATCTATCGATTAATATCCTTAACCTTAAAAGAAGTCAATTTTCCGTCTTTTACTATTATTTCTCTATAAGCTCCAGCAGTATTAGGGTCCCTATAACTGCCTAATCCTAAAGCGGGTGTTTGGACAACAAAAGGTCCGTTCTCCTGTATAATTTTTGCATTAGCAAACATCTCAGAATAATTATCATAAAAAACTGCTGCGGGATTTTCAATTTTTTTCAATCTAAACGGGGGAGCGTCATAAACACTCGATTTTTTCTCTGCTTCTTCCAGTCTAAATTCCTGGTTATTGTGTGTATGACCACATAAAGTGAGCATTGCATAATTTTTACAAAATTCAATAAGTTTTTCCCAATTTGATGATACACAGCCGTATTTTAAATTAAACACACCATCGATACGTGCTGTAGGTATGGGCTTTCCTAACTTTTTAATTAACGATTCCTTAAACTCACTAATCTTTTTTCTGACAAAACGGCGCCCCTTTTTTTCAAATATATTGATACTCAATTTTTTAGTCTCTGCATTTAATGGGGGCCCATGTAAGAATAGAAAGGTATTCGTGTCTTTAGTTATTTGATTGTTTATTAGATTTTCTAAATATTGTATTTGTTTATATGTAACCCCTGTAACTGATGGATGCCCGCTAATTAAATCTCTAATATTTCTAAAGGAATCCGAGCCAGTGTTTAAAATAATAAATAAATGATTCCCAAGTACTATTGAAAAATCTATCGATGAGTTAATTTCAGATAAGTACCCTTTTAAAGCTAACGAAGTTTTCGTTAACGCAGAAATAGGTGATGCGGAAAATAATTCATTTAGGGCAATTGCTTCGGAAGCGTTTAGTCCAATCTTTTTATACATCTCTCCCCATGTTAAGTCATAATGGAACGGTCGATAATCGTGATTTCCTAAAGTAGTGAAAATCGGACAATTTAATTCTTCACCCCTTATAACTCCTTTATACCTTTGTTTTAGTGGTATGTTTAATAGTATATTTTTAAAAATCTGCCAATTACTATCTTCATATCTAAATTGATTTAACTTACTTAGCTTCTTTGATAATCTACTTAAAATTGTATAGTCAACAAGATCTCCTGTTAATACAATGAAGTCAAGCTCATTTCTAAGCACTTTCCTATTCATCAATTTTATAAACTTTCTAAATTGATTGTTTGGATTAACAAAACGCTTCCTCAATGGGATTTTAATATCAGATAATAATCTTTCCTGGGTTTGTTTCTTTTTTTTTATTTTCAATTTTTTTTTAACCAACTCAAAGAAGTCTTCAACACTTTCTCTTACAGAAGATTGCGTCCATTTTTTTATAATTTCATAAATTCTATCATTCCTTTCTGCTAAGTGTAAATCTGTTGCGTGGATAAATGTGAAATCTTTCCATTTCTGTTTAGAAACTACGAGTGAGTGATAATTTATTTGATTATTAGGTGAATGGATATCAAACATAACAAAATTTCGTTCCTTCAAAAATTTAAGGACTTCCTTACTTAGAGTGAATTCAATATTTAGCCTATAAAATTTGCTCAATTCACCAAATACATGAGCCTTTATTAATAATTCTTCAGGATTCAAATCTTTCATATAAGAGACATTGTGAACAGGAATAATAGAAGCTATTTCAACATTCATAACTTTAGGGAAAATAGGTTCTCCTCTATGGAGTCGAGATTTTAACTTTTTCAGAGTTTCTAAATTGAGATCTACTTCTGTGGTAGTTTTTAATTTTTCTTCGAGGAATTTCTTTCTTTTTTCTCTAGATCTTCTTTCCCTCCATTTTGAAAACAGTCTTTTAGGCTTTTTAACAAAAATTAATCTATATGACCATCTATAATCAAATAATGGAACTAAAGAGATTTGATTTTGAATAGATCTACCAAAAATCTCTGGATCAGATATATCACTGATAAAAAGTAACCGAATTTGAAAATTTTTCTTTTTTAATTTACGATCTATTTGTAAAATTGATGGACGTCCCAAATTTGGACTGATTAACCTTATGTTTCCTATTTTTGCTATTTCTGTTGAATTCAATTTCAAATGTAAACTCAAATATAGAAGCTAATTATTACATGTAATTCTAAATTTTATACTTTTTCTTAATTCTTTTTTAAAAATATTATTAAGGCTTTATCTTTAATATATGATTAGATACAGATATGGCAAAATATTAATAAAAATGCAAATTTCTTTTTTAGAACCCCTCTAAATGTGCAAGGTTCACGAATATGACATTATCTCCACGCACAACTATAGATCCTAGATTTTCATGCTCTTCTCGAATGTTGCCCTCATCATCTTGAAATTCGAAAATCTGACTGGTCTCTTCAAGATATAAATTTAAATGGTCATCAAATCCACCAAGTCGTCCTCTAAATAATCGATTTCGTTTAACCTTAATAAGGATTATTTTATTAACAGATGATTTTAAATAGTCAATAGGGCGATTAGACCTCGAATAACTTTCAGGTGACATTATTAATAAGACTCAAAAAAAACAATTATTCATAAAAAAATATTTATAATTACAATTAAATACCTACTAATTAAAACCTTTGGATTATTTTTATAGTTCTATACATAAAATCTCACATAACAATAATTGATAAAATTGTCTAAAGAAGAACATAAAGATAAAAGAATAGTTACTTGTTGCGTTATGAATTGCCAAGAAGAAATACCTATTGATAAGGCAATAATCATCGAGGGTAAATACTTCTGTCCTATTTGCGGTGTAGCTTACTATAGAAGTGCTCTCAATTTATAATCTAATAAAGTGTTAACGATACCATTTATTTAACTTTTTATTATATTATATGATTTCCTTAATTATGGAATCACCAAAATGTTGATCAATATCATACCTATTAATATTAGTGATGAGGCTATTATAATCAGATCGAAATTTATTGATTAAGCACATGTATTTATTTCCAAAAACTTCATCAATATTTCTTATAAAACTAGTTGAGTGTAATATTGAATGACAATTAGAACATAAACAGATACATTTTTCATTTCTTATTAGATCTATAATTTTTTGAATATTATATTTGTAAATTTTATCCCATTTTATTATGATATCTTTTTTACATGGTGTAATGTGATGGAATCCAAGAGCAGGCAGATTATGTGTTACCGTAATTTCCTCACATCCAACACATTTACTATTAAACAATTTTTCGATGATATATCTTTTTTTAATCCATTTCTTGATAACATACTTAGCCTTTGATTTATAATATTTAAATTCTTCTTCCTTTTTCTTAACAAATTGATTGTTTTGAAGGAATGTATTAATAACGTTTTCAATTTCATCTGAAGTATTATAGAAGATAGATGGTAGAAGAATTATAGGTTTAAATTCCTTAAAACTAACCGATTCTAAAAGAACGTGGCAATTCTTGCATACGACTATAACATTATCTTTCATTAGACATTGTAAAGTATTTATATAGCTTTTTCCTCTTAAAGATTTCCAAGAATATGATTTAATTTTCGGATTAGGATGATGAAATTCAAAGACAGGAAGTTTTACAATATCACTTCTACATTTTAAACATTCTCCATTATAATTCTCTGTTATAATTTTAAGTTTTTTTTGAAAATTTTTTACCAAATTTAAATCATTGCGACATTTTTCGCAAATTGAGCGGAGCCGTCCTTGCCTTTTTCTAAACTCTTTATTAAATTTAATCTCATGGCATTTACCACATTCTTTACTAATATCATCATTGAATAATCTCTGTCGGGTCTCTTTAGGCATTTTATTTATATTCTTGGTTTGAATTAATGAATTGAGAGGATTTCTTTGAAATCATCTATAAATGAGTATAATATGCATAATTAGAACAGAATATTAAATGGTAGAGTTAAATGGTTTTTCAATTCATTTCTATAAAATAGAGATGACAAAAAGTTAAATTTCACCATAAATTTGTATTCTATAAAATTTTGAATGGATTAATT
>CP070805.1:261235-274842 GCA_020343655.1 Promethearchaeota archaeon
TATCCACCAAAATACACCGATATCAGCTAATATTGGATCTGTCTTGGCGTTTTCTAAAAGAGTTTTACTATTTTCTGTGTAATCAGTAGCTGGTGACATTAGAACTGCTCCAGCAGGTAATGGAATTCCTTCATCTCTCAATTTAATTAAAGTTGCTAAGGTTAAATTACCACCAGCAGAATCTCCTGCAATAATTATATTTTCAGCTTTATATCCTTGTGATAGAAGCCAATTATAAACTTTATAAGAGTCATCTAAGCCTGCTGGGAAAGGATGTTCGGGAGCTAAGCGGTAATCGACACTTAACACACACATCTTAGTAATTTTCGCAATCTCTATTGTTAAATGTCTATGAGTCTTTGGAGACATTAAAACCATGCCACCTCCATGAAAATATAGAATAACTTTATCTTTCTCTGCATTAGGTATGATTTGCCATTCTGCAGGGATACCTTCAATTTCAATATTTTTTATTTCTATCTCTTCAGAAATTGGATATTGTTTTAACCGAAGATCTGTTGAATATTCGATGATGAATCGAAAAAATTTTGCCAATAAGAGCATTTCATCATTTGTAAAAATCCCATAAAGATCTTCTACTGAACTTTCCTCATTAGATAATTCTTGAAAAAATCTTTCATTTTCTTCAGCTATTTTTTGCATGTAAGCTTGGATGTTGAATCCTTTATTTTCTTCCAGTTTAAGAAATTCTAATGCCGCTTTCAATTGAATTTTTTGATTATCATCTAAAAACTTAAGAATTTCAGGGCGGATTTTTGATCTATCTAAAATAGGCATGTTTTTTTCAAACTCTAATATTAAATCTTATAAATAAATATCTAAAGGATGCTTATTTATTATAAATTTATTAATTGTTATACTTATCTCTACAAATGAATTTTTTCAGAAATGAAAAGATAAATATTTTATTTTAGCACTCTTATTTCTTCATTAATTTTAATTAGAATGTAAATTAGATGAAAAAAAATGAATTTAGACGAAATCAAGAATCTATTAGGACCAGAAGCAGATAATTTATTAAATCATACATGTACTGGAATCCCAAAAGAAATGATACATCCTCCTGGGCCTGATTTTATTGAAAGAGTTGTAGCACAATCAGATAGGAATAATTTAGTATTGAATAATATGAGTTGCCTATTTAATCAAATTGGTAGATTAGCGGGATCTGGATATCTCTCAGTATTACCTGTAGACCAAGGAATTGAACATAGTGCTTCAGCTAGTTTTGCTGTTAATCCATCATATTTTGATCCTGAAAATATTATCAAATTAGCTATAAATGGAGGTTGTAGCGCAGTAGCATCCACTCTTGGTGTTTTAGGTTCTGTTTCAAGAAGATACGCTCATAAAATTCCATTTATTGTGAAAATAAATCACAATGAATTACTTACAAAACCAAATCTTTCTGATCAAACATTATTCGCAAGTGTGGATCAAGCATGGGATATGGGAGCAGCAGCAATAGGAGCAACTATATATTTTGGTTCACTAAATTCACGACGTCAAATCCAGGAAATTAGTGAAGCTTTTAAATATGCGCATGAATTAGGTCTTGTATGTATTCTTTGGACATATTTAAGGAATCCTGAAGAATTTATTAAAGATGGAAAAGATTATCATACAGCTAATGATTTGGAAAGTCAAGCTAATTATCTTGGAGTCACTATTGAGGCAGATATTATTAAGCAAAAATTATCAACTCTCAGCCGAGGTTTCCTTGATTTAAACTTTGGTAAAACAGATAAGCTTGTTTATGAAAAACTAGCAATTGATCACCCAATTGAATGGAATAGATATCAAGTAGCAAATTGTTTTATGGGACGTGCAGGTCTAATTAATTCTGGTGGAGAATCTGGTGGTACTGATCTTCAAGACGCTGTGATGGCCGCTGTCATTAATAAACGATCAGGTGGTATGGGTTTAATCTTGGGACGGAAAGCATTTAAAAAGCCAACTCCGGAAGGTATCAGGATTCTTAATGCGGTTCAAGATGTATATTTAAATAAGGATATTACCATTGCCTAAGATATTTATTTTTTCTCTTTTTTTTAAACTTTTTTTTTAATAAAATTAAAATTAAAAATAAGAATAACATTATTCATACTAAAGAATAAATTTTTTCTTAGGATAACTATGAAAAAAGATAAGAATTTTAGATTTGATCCTAATGAGAATCCTTATAGAGTTAAACAGGCACCTCCTCCTCCCAGAACCTCTTTTATTGATTTCAATACTCGTAGGATTTGCCCAGCATGCGGAAAAGATATCAAAATAACGCATAGTTTTTGCAAGTATTGTGGTGTTGATTTAAGCGAGATTGAACCGATTGGTAAAGATGAAATATCAAAACAATTGGCTACAACAGCAGTCACTGATCCAGATCCAGAAGTGAGAAAAGAGGCTGTTGATACATTAGGAGAATTTGGAGATAATACAGTTTTAGGAGTTCTTACATATGTCTTATTAAATGATCCAGATGAAAATGTAAGAAAAGAAGCAGCAGATGAGTTGGGAGACCTGCACCATCCATACAGTTTAGATGTATTAGCAAAAGCCCTTAAAGATGAAAGTGCAATAGTTAGGAAAGAGGCAATTGAAGGATTAAAAAAGATAAAAAAAAAGACCAAGACCAAGGAAATTCATGAAGGAAAAGCAGAAGCTAGGGAAAAAAATAAAGACAAACCTGAACCAGAAGAAGCAATAAAAGAAGATAATTCTGATTTATTTTAAAATTAATTTCTTTTGTTAATTGTAAGATTAATAAATAGAATAAAGTGTAGAATAATATTATGGAATCAAAATTCTAATCATCTTTACTTGGAATCTTAGGAAGTTGTCGTCTATTTGATTTTTTCTCACTGGTTTTTTCTAATATTGCTATTATTTCTGCTTTTCTTGCGTTAGTAGGTACGTCTATTTTTTTCTCTTGAGCATAAGTTTTAAGATCTTTTACAGTCATAGAGTTAAAATCTGTTATTTCTTTAATTGATTCCACTTCTTTTATAGGAATAGTTTTTGTTGGAGTTTGCTTCATTGAAGATGGTTTAGTTGGCATTGGAGTTAATGAGGATTTTTGCGTTGTGATTGGGGATTTCT
Source organism: Promethearchaeota archaeon (assembly GCA_020343655.1). Lineage (GTDB taxonomy): Archaea > Asgardarchaeota > Lokiarchaeia > Sigyniarchaeales > SOKP01 > Loki-b32. The sequence continues at coordinate 264,356 of CP070805.1, forward strand.
TTTCTGGAATACTCTTTGGATTCCCTTCCCTTTCTAATACTTCTACAGCCTCTACTATTCCTTTTTTATCATCGAAATAAACTCGTAGTAGGTGATTCTCTAATTCTATCATTTCTGTTGGAACCTTTTTGACTGGTTCCCAATCAGTTTCTTCGACATTTTTCCCAAAAACTTTAGCAGTTTTTGATACTGCAGCAAAAAGCGTATGACCTAAAATGAGATTTGATCTTTTATATCCATTAGAGACTTCAGTCTTAAGGATTTTTTCTTTAATTTTTTGTTGTTCTCCTTTTGATAACCCTATTGCTTTACTAATTGCGGATGGTTTAACCATAGCCTGTTTTTGAAATTGAGGACTTGGTTTTTGTTTCGGTGCGCTTGAAATGAAAGATGAAACTACTACTTTATCACTCGTATCTTGTAATGCCGGTGAAAAATATTCCTCTTCTAGTTGTGTTCCTGCTGCTTTTGGAATGACATCTGTAATAGTTGCCTGTTGCATTCTTTCTCGTTCGATATTTCGGATATATCGCATATCGGCTAATCTCTCAGTTACTTCCATTGATTCCAATCTGAATGCATTTAAGAATTCTGAGGGTTCATCTCCTGCATCTACAGACACAATCTTACAGCGGTGATATCTCGAATCCTTCATTAACTCTTCCTGGACAGATTGAGCTACTCTTGAGCTTATAAATCGTTTTCGAACGGGTGATTTCGGACCTTTCCAAATAAATATCCTCCTCAAGTCTTCCCTTACTATTACCAAAACTTGTTCTGGGTGCAAATTACCTTGAAGTTCTTCTTCATTTATGTTTAATCTCATCCTTTCTCCGGAATCGTCCAGCTCGTAAACCATAAATGTTTCATATTCTGTCATTTTAATTCAGTGAAAACCCCAATCGATGATTTTCTATATTTCGGATAAAATTTGAAATTTCTTTTCATTAATTTCTTTTTTTAAAGAAAATATAAATTATCTTTATAAAAATTTTATCAATTAGATATTTTTATCTGATAATGTAAAGAAATAGAAATAAAATATAATTAAAAAATAAAATAAAAATTTATTTTGAGAAGTAATTTACTTACTGTTTATTCTTTGATATCCTATTACATATCATGAAGAACATTATCTATAGAAAGCACAAATCCTACAAGAATTCTCCTATCAGTTTCATTATCAAGTATTTTTAAAGCATAAGTGTCTTTGAAATCTAATAATCCTCCAAGGAATACATCTCTCCATTTATCTGCTTTTTCAATTTCAGCAACGACTTTTCCAGTTGTTACATCATAGACTTTGAATGAAAATCCCATAAATTTTCCTTGAGCCCTGAACCATTGATTCCCGTTAGGATCCTCGAGATAAAATACTGGTCTAAAAAATGAAAGGATCTTCTTTTTTATTCGAGCTATTAAATTGCCCTGAGGATCTTTTAAATCCTGAGCGCCTCTAGCAGATACAATTTTAGCGTGAATGGTGGCAGCTATGGTCCCATCAACTTCTTGTAATTCAACTCTTCTTCTGATACTTAGAATGACTCTTTTCATTCTACCAATAATCTGGTTGTTCTCGTCTAAAATATCACCTGATCCCCAATCCCAGTATTTCTCTTTAAGGATGTAGTAGTTCCGGTTAATATCAAACAATCCACCAGAAGGAGTAGTTGTTACCTTTGTTGGGGTTACCGAAGGCGATACAGCTCCTTCTGCTTTTAAACTTTCAGGTATTGGTGATCCACATTTCTCACAAAAGTTTTGTGATGGATCGGTAATATCATCTCCACAATTTGGACAAAATGGCATTTTTTTCCCTCTTTTTTTTTATAATTATATTCTGCTATGATAATGGTGATATGGTTTTAAAAAGTTTAGGGTAAGTATGCTAATAATTAATTCTTTATGAAAATGTTTTAATTGTATAAGGTTTAATTATTATTAATAAAATATAACTAGAAAAGCAGTATGTCGAGCATAAGTATTCCAAAACTATTGAAATTAAAAGATTACATTACGCTTATAGGAACTACTTTAGGGATTATTGCTCTCGTTTGTGCCTGTTTTGGTACTCGCGAATTTCTTTCCTTAGGGTTTTTTCTGATCTCCATCTCTCTTGGAACTGACATGATTGATGGCTATATCGCTCGAAAAACTAAAACTGTAAATGAAATGGGTAAAGAAATAGATTCTTTGAGCGATTCTTTAACATTTGGTATCGCACCAGCGGTATTGACTTATCAATCTTTTAAAACGGGGGGTTTTTTCGATATTATTATTATAATAGGAGCAGCTTGGTTTGCTATTGGAGCAATACTTAGATTAGCACGATATAACATCTCAGAAAGTCCAGGATACACAGGAGTACCAACACCTATAAGTGCTTTATTGCTAATTACCTTCTTCTATACTAATTATTTTTACGCGTTTGCCATGGGTGGTAATACCTACCCCTTTCCAGAAATATCTTCCTATATAATTCCTGCTTTTATGATCCTAATCGGTTGGTTTAATATCACAACCTATATTCAATTTAAAGAGAAAGATAAAACTACTTATATTATCTTCTTAATTTTAGCCCCTTTATGCCCTATTTTTGGTATTATTGGTATATTAATCCCAGATGATCTAACTTCCATAGTTATATCAATTTTCTTCTTAGGAGCTTTTATATTTATACTATTATATGTAATCAGGGGATTTTTATTACATCTTCTTATGAGAAGAAAGACAAAAACTACACCTTAATAAATATCTAAATATTCATATACGCAAGAAAGATTTTATGAAAAAAATTTAAAATATTTTTTTTTTCCAACTTTCAATTTTTTCAATTATTTCTTTTTTATCATTTGCGTCTAATAAGGTAAATTTTTCTTTATACTTATTTATCGTGCTTCTTACCTTATGTAATGTCACTGAAAAACCTTTTTTCTCTAGGATTAAATCAGCAATATCTTGTAATTCTTTACTAAATTCATCTCCTTTAAGATTATTCAGCTTCTGAATTAAATTAGTGAAAGCAACATTTATTTCCATACCTGCTTTATCACCTGTTCTAGGCTGGGCTGCTGATAAAAATTCAATTTTTTCCTGTAATTTTTGTTTCAAGTCTGTAATTTGGGATTCGGAAATCTTTGGACTTGAAGCATACTTCATTTGATTTTTAGGAGACCTTTCGTCACCTTTAGGAATTTCTTGTATTTGTTCGGGTATAGCATATATTGGTTTAATTTTTCCATTTTCAATTTTTGAAGGTTTTTTTATTGCATCAACAGACGAAATTTTTGGGGGAATTATAGGTTTCGCAGCAGTGAGAGCTTTAAATTTAAAAGCTTCAGTTAATGTTTTCTTACTAAGTTGTGCCTTCATTACTTGAGTAGCATGAAAGGAATCTGAATAAGCCTCTTCCCATATATTTTTTATTAAAGGGTTTAACAAATTAATTAAAGGTTCAAAAGTGGTTCCAATTCCTACAAAATTATTCAAGGGATCTTTTGACTCTTGGAATACTCCTATAATGAATAGCTTATTATCGCTGTTTAAAGCTATTAAATTATCATTTTGATATGTTTTAAATATCAAATTCTTAATATTTTTAAAATTTTTAACAATACTATTTGTATGTGCCTCTGAGGATGCGATCTTAATTTTCAAATTATCTGCAATTCTCTCAAATTGTTCGATTGCTAAATGATTCTCTATATAAGGAATTATTATTGTTAGTGTTTCTTTAGAAATTGCTATAAGGTTTTGAACCTCTTCATTAAACTTGGTTATACTATTTATTATCCAAACATTATTAATAATCGACTTCTTTGGCAAATGTATTTCTTGAAAATAATTTCTCATCACTTTCTCAACAGGTTTATTGAGGTTTGAAATTTCATCTATGGAATTCTGAATTATATCATTTAAATTTTCTACAACATTAATTTCAAGGTTTTTCATGGCAGCAAAAAGATTATCTTTATTTTCTCTAAGCAATTCATGAATTTTATTAATATTAGTTTCAAAGTTATTTAACATGTTCAATAAAAGTATCTTAAAATCATTTCGGTATTGAAATATTAATTCTGATGTACTATCTATAGGCTTGGATGTTTTATCAAATTCCTTTACAATTAATTCATCTAAATTATTAGTAAAATCTCCAAGTTTATCTTTTTTAAAATTCTGCTCAATTAGAGAAAGGATCTCATTCTTATGTTTTTTAAATTCCATAGAATTAATGTTTTTAATTATTTCAGATTTAAGATTGTTTAAAATATCAAGAAACTTCTTTTGCATAAGATTTTTAATATTTTGGCTAAGATCAGAAATGTTTTTTTTGATATTCTTTAATTCTTCCATACCTTCAACAATGTCTTCTACTTCTTGTTTCTGAATAATGGAATCTTCTTCAATATCTTTTTTAATTTCTTGAAAAGTATTTAAAATAGTATCTAACTCAATATTTTTATTTTCTTGAAAAATTGTATTTACTGAATTAATCATTAATACCTGAATCGAATTCTTGATAGTTATTAAATTTGAATTAATATTTTCATAATAGTTTAAAATTGGGAGAATAGGAGGTACAGGTAAATATTTTATAGCAGTAAGCTGTTCTTTAGAAGTTTGTTGAATTAATAAGCCAGCATCTATAAGTTCATTTAAGATTTCATTAAATTCTTCTGGAGTTGCCCTAGGAACAATAGTAAGTAATTCGTAATAAGAAAGAGGTAACTTTCCTAATGATTTAAGATATATCTTGATAGCTTCTTCTGAGAGTTGTATTTTTCTTAAAAACTCATCCATTCTCTCTTCAACAACTTATTTCATATAATTTTAACTACTTAATATGAAAATATAAGCCATAAGAATTTATTATTTTTTTTTTTCTTTTCTAAAAAATTTTAAGGAGGTTTAATTATTATGAATATTAAGATTAGTAAGGATACTCATTTAAGTTGTTCAGGTAGGTGTGAAAAAAATTACAGAGGATATTTATTTTTATTTTGATCTAACTAAAGAATTATTAAAAAAAAAAGAATTAGTAAAAGCTATTAAATATTATATTGAGGAAAAAAACAAGGTAAATGTAAAAGGTCATTATTCGCTTCTTGTTTTTCAAGAAGAAGGGAATCCAATCTTTATCACTGATAAAAAAGATTCTGAAATAATTGTTAAATCAATTGAAGAAAACTGGAAAAATCGCCCAAAAGAACAGAGTTTTTTTGAAAATGGATTATTCTATATTTTTTCCTATATTGCCGAGACAGTAAGAAAAAAATCCAAATTTAATAGAATTCTTGTTATTACAGACACCCCCTCTGATTTATCTGAGGATTATCAAGAAGCCTTATTTAATTTAGTATCGAAAATAAAAAATTTTCCAACTTTTATAGATATTATTAGAGTATCGGAAAAGGATAAGCGTTTTTTTAGTGATGATGTAAAATTAAATATGCTGGCGTCGGACACGAAAGGAGGGATATTTTACATCCAAGATAGAAAAGAATTCTCTGATGTTATTAAAAAACTTGTAAAAACAAAACAATTTGTGTCTACTTTTGCTGATCGTCCAGATCGTATCAAAATTAGTAAAGAAGATTATACGTTTTATAATCACTTAGCAAAATCATTGAAAAAATCAGATGAACCAAATTTAATCTGCGATTTATGTAAAGAACAAATTTGTCCTATTTGTGCTGATATTTACGATATTCCCGTAGTATGTGAAGACTGCAAAACCGGATTTCATAATTGTTGTATTACAAATTATACAATTAACCATAATATTGGTATTCCTAACATCCTCCGGTGTCCAAATTCTAAATGTGACATGCTTTTAAAAATAGATGAGGATGCAATCATTGAAGTATCTGGAGAAGTGGAAGTAAGCACAGTAAAAAAATATTTAGAAGATGCGGTAGATCTAAAGAAAGAAGATCTCTCCCATATACCCCCTCCAGAAGAAGAAATTGAGTCTAAAACTCCGATTGATGAAAACTACAATGAAGATGGACAAGTTAAAACTATCAGAATTGGCGGATTCTTTGGAAAGATGTATACAGTAAAGAAAGTTGATGATAAAATTGTCTATGAAAAAACTACACAAACAGCTTTTAAACCAGATCAGTCAGTTCAAAAAGAAGAAAAATTAATATTAAAAGGAGATCGAATATCTTTAACTGAAAAACAAAGGAAAAAACCGAGTTTTATAATATGTCCCCAATGTGGAACTCAGATAAGTTCACAACATTTCAAATGTTCTAATTGTGGATATCAGTTATAATATTTAAAAAGAAATTGAGTTCAGAATTTCTTTTGAATCAGTATATTTTTATACGGTTGGATTGCTCAATTATATTGATTATATATATTTTATTTGGTGATTAATAATATTAAAGTTAAAACCCAATGAGAAAAAGAAGGATACGAGCAAAGTTTTTGCTCTATAGGAAGTATCTTTCAGGAGGAAAAATGAAAAAATAAAGAAAGCAAGTAAATGCAGTAGTGAGAAGGACAAAGGGAAAATCTGATTCTTTTTTTTGATAATATTATTTGGAAAATATTTTCCTAATTCTAGAGAAATCCCGATCAAAGTTATGATTTTTAGAAAAATCAAATTTTATATAAGAGTCTTGTCATAAGTATAAATAATAAAGAGAAATAAAAAAAGAGAAATTATTTAATGTTACCCAGATCTGATGCTGTGAATTCTGAAGAATTTATTTTTTACATTGATTTAATAACTAACTTCTTAAAAAAAAAACCTCTGACTAAAGCTATTAGTGCTTTTATCAAAGAAAAAGAAAAATTTAATATTTTAACTTCTTATGGAGTACTAATCTTTCAAAAAGAAGAGAATCCTATTAATGTTTATGATTTAAAAGATTTAGATGCTGTTTTAGCTACAATTAATGATGCTTGGGAAACACGAGAAAATGAGAATAGTTATTTAGAAAATGGATTATATGAGATTCTAGCATATATTTTTAGAAAAAGCCGAAAAGCAAGAAAGAATTATCGTGTAATAATATTTTCAGATTCACCAAGCAAATTGTCTGAGGATTATTACAATGCGCTTTATGATTTGCTGATTAAAGCTAAAAAATTTTCAGCATTTATTGATATCATTCGTGTAGGAGATAAAAAATTTTATGAGGACGATGTTAAACTTAAGGTAATTTCAAGTGAAACTCATGGGGGCACATTTTATTGCCCAAATGAAAAACTCCTGCAGAATATATTAGGTTCATTAATTCAAAATAGAAAAGAATTTAAAATTATAAAATCCGATGAGATAGAGCACATTTTAGAAGAAGATAAAGTTTTCTATGAACGATTAGCAGTAGATCTCATCAGTCTCTCCCCTGATGATAAAGAAATATGTAATATTTGTGAACAAGAGTTATGCCCTATTTGTGAAGCACATTCTGATGAAATACATAAATGTTTTAACTGTAATGCCAAATTTCATAGCTGTTGTGCAGCAAAATATTCATTAGCAAAAAATATCGGTTTTAAGCATATATTTAGATGCCTCCAATGTGAAACCTTGTTGAAATTAGATGAAGAATTCGTTGATATGATATATGAAGAAGATTTAGAAGAAGAATTATCTGAGATCGATTTACGAGAGCCTATTCAAGAAGAACCTATAAGTGAAGGATATGAGAATCAACAGCTCATACAAACCCCTGAAATTCAGGAAGAATTAATGGAAGAGGCAAGTAAAGAGGAATCAGAACCTTTAACTCCCCAAGAAATCAGAAAAGTGAGGGTTGGAGGATTCTTTGGAAAAGAAATTACAATAAATACAAAGAATTTGAAAAAAGATATAATATCAGAAACTCTAGATTTCAGCGAACCCCCTGAGAAATCACTTTCAATAACATCACTAAAACCACCAAAAAAAAGAGGAGTTGTATCTATAAAACTTTGCAAAATATGTGGTGCAACTTGTGGCGTTTTCGTTGAAACGTGCCCTACATGTGGAGCTAAAATGGATTAACTCCTTAAAAGTGTTAAATTTTAAGATTCTCAACAAGAACTACTCCTGAAATCCATTTTTCTTTTACAGCAGTAAATTGTTTCCCTATTTTTTTTGTATAATCTTTAATCAATAGTAATATTTGATCAATTTTCTTTTTAGGGAATTCTGATAAACTTAAATTAAATGTACGATCAGATTCTTGATTAATAAAATGAAGTTCGTATATATAAAAGGGTTCGGTATTGAATCTTTTCAATCTTATTTCTACTTTTTTAAATTCTGACCAGTAAATTAGAAAATTTGGTTTTTTAGGTACAATAATCTCAATTTCTTTACTAGATATTGAAAATTTTCTAAAACCAGGATTTTTTGTTATACTATAAGAATAATACAATCCAAACGCGCAAAGTATTATCAAACTCACAAATATACTAATAAAAGTTCCAGGAAATGAAACCATTAAAAATATATTCAGAATAACTAGAAGAATTATTAAAACCAAACTAACTGGCCAAGGAATTGAAATATTGTTGAACTTTTCTCCAGAAAAATCAATTATTTCAACTTTATCTGACTCCATTCCCTTAAACTTGCATTAATTATTTTTACATTTAAAGTTTCATAAAATTTTTTACAACATTTTTAATATTGTAGTTTTAAAGAGTAACTCTAAAATTTAAATATTCACATATTATTGTAAAGAAATATTAATAAGTCTGATGATTTAGATGTTTATAAATGAAGAATTAAAGACATTCCAGAAATATAGACCCAAATCGAGAAAACTCTGGGAAACGGCGATTAAAGTTTTACCTGGGGGGATTTCTCATAATATTCGCACTTTTGGTCTGCCATTGATTGGAGCTTTTCCAGTTTTCATCAAATCTGCAAGTGGTCCATATCTTATAGATATTGATAGTAATAGATATATAGATTGTTGGAATGGTCATTTTGCAATGATTTTAGGACATAATCCAATTGAAATTCAAAAAGTTATTAAAGAGCATTTGATATATGGATGGCATTTTGGTACAAACACAGAATATCAAGTAAAATTGGCTGATACCATAATTCAAGGCAATCCAGGTGTTGAAAAAATAAGATTTTGCGTTACCGGGACAGAAGCTACTATGTATGCTTCACGGTTAGCAAGGGCATTTACTAAAAGGAGATTAATCGCCAAAGCACAACTTGGATGGCACGGTGCCAACGATACATTATACTATGATGTAGGAAGTCTAGCTGGAGGTGAAGTTTCTCCGGGTCTTCTAAATGCCGAGCAATCTGGGGTTATTACATTTGAGATTAATAACGAGAAAACATTTGATGTAATAAAAAGAAATTCTGATAATTTAGCAGCAATAATTTTAGAGCCAGTTTTAGGAGGAGGAGGTGGATTTACAGTTGAACTTGAGTTTCTAAAAAGATTACGAGAAGAAACTGAGCGATATGGTATATTACTTATTTTTGATGAAGTTATTACAGGTTATCGATTTAATAATGCCCTATTTCAGAATGAATTGAAAGTTATACCTGATTTAACTACTATGGGGAAAATTATTGGTGGTGGAATGCCAATAGGAGCTGTTGGTGGCCAAAAAGAGATTATTGAACAATCCAGTCCTGAAGTAGAGAATCAAGTGTTAATTGGAGGTGGAACTTTTTCTGGGTATCCCCTTAGTATGATAGCTGGATTAAAGACATTGGAAATATTAAAAAATTCTCATCAAGAATATGTTCGAATAAATCAAGAGGGAGATAAGTTATTAAATAATCTAAATCATTTTTTTAAAGAAGAAAGACTGCCAATTATCGCTAAAGGACATAAATCAATAATTATGCTTCATTTACTTTCAAAATGGATTGAACAACCTTCAATAAGGGAAATAATTGAATTCAAGGATAAAAAAAGAGAAGCACTACTCCAATTATCACTCTTTAATCGTAATATCTCAGGGTTACACGGCTTAGGATCTATTTCTATGGCTCATACTCATGAAAATGTAATTCAAATACAAAAGGTTGTGGAAGAGATTGCATATCCTGTCTCTCAATCAATTCTAAATTAAATTTGGTAAAAATAATAAACTGATTATCAATTTGTAGATAAATATTAATAATGAAATTCTCAAAATAGGTAGATAAAATGAATAAAGGATTTACTGTTATTCAAGTAGGATTAGGACCAATGGGGAAATTAATAACAAGCCTTCTTATAAAGCGTAAAAACATTGAACTGAAAGGTGTAGTTGATATTAATCCTCAAATTGTTGGCAAAAAATTGAGTAAATTTTTTGATGTAGAGGATGAGTTAGATTTAGTTATCAAATCTAGATTAGAAAATATAGTTTTAAAAGAAAAGGTTGATGTGGTGATTATTGCTACTTCTTCATCCTTAGAAAAGGTCGCTAGAACAATTAAGCAAGCAGTTGAGGCAGGTAGCAACGTGATTTCTATCTGTGAAGAATTATCATACCCATTTCAAATTTATCCTCAACTTTCT
>CP070805.1:274942-287819 GCA_020343655.1 Promethearchaeota archaeon
ATCAGTATCCGTACAATTCGAAGTAACGAATAAATTGCCCAATATTCTTCCTACAATTTCTACAGTTTCGTTTAATACTGGTGTTTCAAATATCAAGACATCAGGTCTGTTTTCGATGGATCTCTGATCCATTGGGCCTATTAAATCGAAGGGTTGATTTTGTCCACCTAAGTTCGGCACTGGATCTCTTGGATCATATAGGTATGTGAAATTCTTGTTTATTGAAGGGAGTGTACTATTAAGTAGATCTCCTGTTGATGACAAGTACCATTTATCATCCACGTGATCAAGAGGCCAATCGTATGCATATCTCCAGTAATTCCAATTATCTGAAGAAGTATTAACATCTCCCATTAAATAATATGCTACTCTTTCCCTATCCCAATTTGTGGGAATACCTAAGAGAGCCTCATCAAATATTTTTTGTTCCCATGAAAAAATTAAATCAAATCCTAGAGAGTTTTTAGGATAAGTTAATTCTCCCTGTTCAGTTGACCAAAGATTTACATGAGTCCATGGACCAATTATCATTTTTTGATGACCTTTAGCAGTTTCTGTACTATTATCATCATAACCTATATAACCATCGATAGTTCCTTGAAGAAAATGGTCATACCAACCGCCCACATGGATTCCTAGAACACTAATATTAGAATAATGCGGTCCGATAGGACTTGAAAGAGATGTCGAATTAAATACAGCTTCAGTTTTTGGGAAGAAACTTAAAATATTATCAAGAATGTATTGGAAACTTTCGGGCATAGTACTTTGAATCCAAGTTTCTACGGATGATTTATGGTATGATCCTTGATAAATTGCGTGATCGAACATTTCTGGCGTACCAAACCATAATTGTTGTGCGACTAATCCATCAGGGGCCATCCCCGCATAATAATATTGATTTAAGCAAAGAGCTGAGGCTCCAGCGCTAGCTATTTTACCATTACACCAACTTTGATCTAAGATCCAATTTAAAGTATCTACTCCATCTTGATATGCTTCCGTAAAGATAATAAAATTTTGTCCTCCTCCTGATTCATGTGTTCCTCGAAAATCTTGAATTACTAAATGATAATCTTGTGTGGAATAAAACATCCTATACATGCCCATTGCATTTTTTCCGTAAGGAGTTCTTACTAGAATAACAGGTCTAGGCGCCCCAAACGAACCTGGAGCAAGATACACGTCAGTAGCTAATTTTACTCCGTCTCTCATTTCAATCCAATATGTTTGTTTTTCTGGAGGTGCATAAGCGGCAGAAACTGATAAAATAGTTGAAGGTGTTGCTATTAACAAGAACATAAAAACAATCTGAGCAGCTTTTGGGAATTTGTTAAAACGACGTTTATCGTATTTTTCTATCAATTTAGAAAGCGTTAGAGAAGAAGTTTTTAATCCATAGTGTAAATAAGCTAATAGACTTATTCCTACTGCCGCAATCGAATAATAATCCACTTCAATTAAAAGAAACCAGATAATTCCAATTAAGGGTGCGAGAATATTGATTAATCTTGCTAAGATTGTAACTTGTTTTAATCGACGATTTTCTCCGATTTGTTTAATAAAGTTGCTGCTTACTAGGAGCGAATAAAAGCATATACAAATCGTAATTGGATAGAAAATCATTCCAAAAAGTATTATCGAAATCTGTTTGATGCTAAAGTAAATTATCTCGTTCTTTGTGAATAGTTTTGTTCCTTCTCCTAGTTCTTTATTATAGTCTTTATAATAATTGAAATAGTAAGTGGCAATGTATAATCCCCGGAAAATTAATAATAATAGCAAATTCGTTATAAAGATTTGTTCGAGATTTAGATACCCTAAATCATATAGTTCATAAAATATCATTATAATCCAATTAATCATAAACTTATATTGAGAATAAGTTATTAATAAAATTATCTGTAAATTCTTAAGAATCATTTAATCTTTTATTTAGATTATAGTATTAAAATATGAATGACAAAATTGGGAAAAAAACAGCCATTAGGAATGGAAAATAATACAAAAGATTTTGAGGATAATAAACGTCGAAGATCCTTGGGAGTTCATTTAACTTCGAGAGATATTTTTTCAAAATATATATTTCCCGAAATACAAGAGAAGTTATGGAATTACACTTGGATTGATTTATATGCTGGAGAGGGAAATTTAATTTTACCTATTTTAAACTCAATTTCTACTGAGAATAGAATTCAATTTTTTAAAGATCATATTTTTTTGTTTGATATTCAACCAGAAATGGTGCAAAAATGTATTAATAATGCTGAAAATTATGGAATTCCTTCAGAAATAGCCGAAAAGAACATTCAATTACGAGATAATTTAGAGAGTTTTCCTGCATTTTTAAATAGCGCTCAATATCCTTTATTTCATATAACAAATCCACCATATCTCTATTTAGGATATATAAGAAAGCATAAAGAAACACAGAAATATTTAAAATTTTTTGAAGGTAAAAATGATGGTTATCAAGATTTATACCAAATTGCTATGATCAATGACTTAAGAAATGATATTGAGAATCTGATTTATATAATTCCCTCAAACTTCTTATTTGGTGCTTCTGTTTCGAATAAATTCCGCAAGGATTTTCTCAAGTATTATGATATTACTAAAATGACAATCTTTGAAACAAAAGTATTCGAATACACAGGAACAAACATTTGTATAGGTTTTTTTAAGAGGAAACAAGAGCCCAAGACTGAAACTATAGAATTCCAGGGTACTAAAATAAAAAAAAAAGATAAAATTCTTGAAAAGAGGTATATTCTTAAACCGGAGTTTAAATACCGAGCAGGTTCTGAATTCGATGAGTTTCTTAAAGAGTATCATACTAAAAAATCATTGAAAGTAAGTTATTATCTATTAAAAGAAGAAGTTTTGAAAAATAAAGGGGATAATAAAATTAAGGTTATTGATGCTAATAATTATCAAAATAATGAATATAAGAATTTAATTCTCAATATTAACGATAAATTAAAAGAAAAAGTTGAATCTAACATTTTGTATGTTAGGACCGTAGATAAGGGGTCTTATGATGGTAGGGTTGGATTAGGAATTATTAATGAAGATTTTGGAGTTGATGCTATATTTGTTTCAGGGAATACATATAGGACTCATCCAATTCAAGTTTTTTTAGAACCAATAATTTCTCCACATGATCAAAAATTGTTAAAAATTTACGTTAATTTTGTATTAGAAACGTTTAGAAAAAAGTTAGATAGTGAGTTTCTAACGACGTATAAATATTCTAATGCAGAATATACGAGGAAATATTTAGGATTAACTCAAGTAAGATCCTTAATAGAAACATTTCTATTTATAAACCTGGATTCAGATGATAAAGTCGTCTTATACGATTTAATAAATAATAAGAATTTTGATGATCTAATTCTGTATTTAAATAAATTCAAAAAAAAATAAAACTAAATATTTTTAAAATTAAATACTAGCCAAGATAAGCGAAATTAACCCCAAGAACATTCCTATTTTCAAGAATAGGCTTATTTTTGAGAAATCTTTTTTATCCAAATTCTTTTTAAGCATTAAAATAGCAGCATAAAATACTATTGCTATACCAAAAATCATTGAAATTGAAAATCCTAACGGATTTATCAATTCTGTGAATGCTGCAAGTATGAAAAATATTATAGATAAGAAGGCACATACCATAGCAATATAAGGAGTTTTTTTTAATCCTATTTTAATAGCTAAAGTATTTATACCCAGTTCTTTGTCACCCTCGATATCTTCGCATCCCTTTATAATTTCACGAGATAATAAACCAAAAATACTATTTAGAAAGAAGAGATAAATATAGACAGGAATAATTGAACTATTTAAAATTGCTCCATATATAAAGCCAATAGAAAAGGATATACTGACAATTATATTTCCAAAAAAACCACTTCTTTTTCCCCATTTTGCATATATCCATCCCATAAAACCAAAAAAAGCAGCAATAATCACATTTAGAAACCCCAAATTAAAAATTAGACTATGAATAAAAGAAAGAATTATTCCTAAACCTAAAACTCCTGCAAATAAGTATTTTGCTTGTTGCAAAGTTATTGCTCCTCGAGGAATTGGTCTTTCGGGTCTATTAATCTTGTCAATTTCTATATCATATATGTCATTTATCACCATTCCTGAACCCGCAATAAAAAAATAGGTCAATGCTCCAAGAATTATATTAATGATAATTCTTTCAAAACTAATTCCCAATAAGCGAGTATTTAGGATCCCAATAATAACTGAAAAACTTCCCATTATATCATTAATTGGTCGAAGGATTTCGATGGCATCTTTAAATTTCATAAAAAAACTCCATTTTCTACTTTAGAGAAAAATTTTTTTTCTGGGTTTTCCCAGTTTCTTTAATTTCATCAATTATAACTTTTAAAGAGTTTCCATTATCTTTTAGAATATTATTTTCGATGAAAGTACCCATTACAATAATATCTGCTCCAGCTTGTACAAAAGTTCTGGCATCTTCTTTATTATCAACACCTCCTCCAGCAATTATTGGAATATTTAAAGCTATTGAGCATGTTTTTATATGTTCTGTGGGAATTTTTTCACTGCCAGAGCCAGCCTCTAGATATAAAATTTTGAAACCAAACATTTCTGCCGCTAAGGCATAAGCTGCTGTTAATTTAGGTTTATTTCTTGGCAATAATTTCGCATTTCCTATCCACCCAGCACTCCCTCCAGGTTCTATTACTAAATATGCCATCGAAATATATTCTAAGTTATAAGATTTAATCGTGTATGAGGCAAGGGCTTGTTGACCTACTATAGAAAAAGGATCAGATGAGTTTAATA
Source organism: Promethearchaeota archaeon (assembly GCA_020343655.1). Lineage (GTDB taxonomy): Archaea > Asgardarchaeota > Lokiarchaeia > Sigyniarchaeales > SOKP01 > Loki-b32. The sequence goes on from CP070805.1 coordinate 279,770, forward strand.
AAGACATGAAAAAAATCGCATCAGCATGTTTGGAAATATTACTAATACCTCCAGGGAAAATGATAATTGGGACCTGTACTTCTTCCTTTATTGCTATAATTGTTTTATCAACAAAACTTTGATCGAATACAGTACTTCCTCCAATTAATATCGCATCGGTTCCAGCATCTTCCGCTGATTTTGCCATCTTTGCGGCTTTACTCACGCCTTGCCTTAATGGATCTGGGTCTATTAAAGAAAAATGCAAAGCTCCTTGATTATTAATTTTTTTAATTATATATTCATAAGTACTTTTTTCAATATATTCATCTATTACAATATCGACCATATTTTTCACATCTTAGAAATTATTTATGTGTTTTAGCTTTCACAATCATTCTTTTAATTTTATCATAAATTTCAATAACTTTTTCTTTCCATACTGAAAAAAACTCTATTTTTTCAGGGAAACTCTTATATAATTTAGAGATCTCTTTCATTCTTATTCTTAGATAATTTAAATCTAATAATAAATTCGGACGAGAGATTCCTTTAAAAGCTTTTACCGCCATATTAACAAAAGATAAATTCAATCCGCCGGTGGATGAGATTTTCAAAATTTCTTCTCCACTTAATAAATCACGCTCTAAACCAAAATTTAAATCGTCATTCGAAAGAGATTGAAGCACAATTCTTAATAAATCTAATGAGGCAAATTCAGCGCCAAAACTCGTCATTACATTATAATTATAATCCCATAATCTATTAATTGAAAAATCATCATTTTGAATTGCATTAGCTGCAGAGTTAGCTGCGTGAAATCCTGCCCTCATCGATGGGTCAATTCCACCACCATGAAGAGGATTCACTTGACAAGCAGCATCTCCTACAAATATGATTCCATTATCAGCACACGACCATAAAGGTCTTCGTACGGGAACTACGCCGCCTCCGGATGATAAAATTTCAAATCTTGAAGTTTTTATGAACTCTTGAAATACATTTTTTTGATATAGATCTTTTACTTTACCTTTATAATCCATAAAAGCTCCTATTCCAATATTAAGAGAAAATTCATTTTTCGGAAAATACCAGATGTACCCACCTGGAGCTTTTTCTTGATCAAGAATAATTGATATATACTCAGGATCATCAACTTGCTGGTCATTAGGAGAAAACTTTACTATTTCTCGATAACATAGAATATTATCTTCTTTTAAAATATCTTTTTCGATTAGGGAACTCCTAATTTTTTTTCTTAAAGGAGAATAAAAACCACTGGCATCAATTAAAATTTTAGTATTCAGTTCTACTTTTTCTCCATTTTCAAATCTTACTTGAAGCCCATTTACAGTTCCATTTTTATATAATAAACCTAAAGCCATTGTTTTGTCTAAAAATTGTATTACACCTGCATCGAGGGCTTCATTCAATAGTCTTTGTCCGAATTCTAATCTATTTACAATATATCCTGCCTGTTTAGGATCCAATAAAGTAATACATTTTTTTTTATTTGGGGAATATAATTTCGCTCCTTTTATATAACAAGATAATTCTTCATCTTTTGGGTGATTAATGCTTAGAAAATCAAATATATCATTTCCAACTGCATCCCCACATATTTTTTCTCCAATTTTTGTTCTTGATTTCCTGTCAATTAAACATACATTCAATCCTTTCTCAGCAGCAAATCTAGCAGCAGTGGTTCCTCCTGTCCCAGCTCCTACAACAATTACTTCAAAGGATTTTTTTATATTTTCCATGACAAATTTATTTATAATTTAATAATTATAGGAAATTTATTATAAAATTAAATAATATTAGAGTAAAGTTAAAAGGTATATAATTAATGTACTGCCTAATGGAACTGTTAAATCATCATAAGTACTTGGAGTAATTAGCTCAATTATTGTGGCGATTAAACTCGTAATTAATGAATATATTAATATAGCAGTAAAAGGTAATGGCATTTGAAGGGTAGGGATTAATGTACCGAATAAAAAAAATGAGAGACAACATAATAAAAATGCACAAACAAAAAATATTGAGGATCCCTCAAGTGTCCTTTTTGAATTTGTCCAGGGAAGGCTTATACTGATCTTCCCCCAACGTTTTCCTATTACTGAAGCTAATGTATCAGCAACTATCATAATTAAAACACCGGCTATTGGAAAATAGAATTGATTAGGAGCAAATATCCCAAAAATAAAAACTAATAATGTAATAGAGATGCAGTAAAAAAAAGGACCTTGAAGAAAGGCTCTATTTAAGCGATCTTCTTGTTCTTCAGATATGGCATCATATAAATCTTTTAATTGCTTCACTTTTGATTCTTTTGAACTAAAAAACACAAACACGGATAATGTACCCGCAATTATTGTAGGCCAAAATGGCCAAAAATAAAATGGAGATGATAAAACTGCTAAGCCTGCAAACATATGTATTGATTTTCTTGCTGAGAATTTAGTTATCTTTTCTTTTTTATATAATATTAGGGGGATAAAAATCATCAAAATAATATATAAGTATGTGATTCCGGCAATTGCTAGATCAGTGAAAACCATACTCATTTTAGTATCAATTCGTTTAATTAATAAACCAAAAAAGTATTCTTACTTTAAAGACTTTATTAACAGGTAAGATTTTATTACAAATAATAATATGATTAATATAATTATTATATTGAACCATTTTATCATAGCAAAATTCATTAATATAGCAATTTAGAAAAATGCAAAAAAAGGCATATGGTTCTGGTCATTTTGGTGAATGGATTGAAGACGAATTTGGATTGCCTGCTTACCGTTATACATGCGATCAAATCAATGATCCCAAAGCGATCGCACCAATGAACGAAATATGGCATTCTAAAACAGATCATTGGCATCAAATAGGGAATGATCGAATAGTCGCTGTAGCATCTAATTATGGATATGTCCAACTTAGACAAGATGAAGGAGGACCCAAATTTCTAAATGTTTATGATCCTCAATATGGACATTATGCTGGAGGATTTGGATATCTAAGCGATGGGGAAATTTTAATTAGCACTTTTTATACAAGACTTTACTCATCATTCGAAAGGATATTTGGAGTAGGTTATTATCGAAAAACAGTTGAATATATTGGATACAAATTGGATCAAGTGATTTTTGCTCCATATGGTGATGACCCTATTCTACTATCCCAAGTTACCATCACTAATAACCGCGAAGTGGCAGCCGATCTGTGTTGGGTCGAATATTGGGGTTGTTTCATGTATCAGTTTTCAATTTTATCTTTTGGAACTGGATTGAAAGAAAAAGACCAATCAATTACTAGAAAAATAAGACGAGAGTTTAGTGAAAGATTTAAACATAAATTTCAAATTATTTATGATGGTACGGGACTCTTAGAATCAAAATATATTGATTCTGAAAATAAAGATATAAGGAAAAAACCTCGAGTTAAAAAACCAGCATATGATGATAAAGAACCTCCACCGACATTTTTAATTTCTCTTGACGAAATTGTAGATGGGTTAAGCACGAATGAATCTTTGTTCTTTGCTAATGGAGGTTTAGAATCTCCAAAAGGGATAACCACTGTGTTTAATTCAAAAGAGGCATTGTCCAATAATGGGAATGCGATGTTTATTAAACGGAAAATCCGTTTAGAACCTTCTGAAAGTCGAACTCTATATTTTGCCTTTGGATATCTTCCAGAAGGTTTTGAACTCAACTTTCTTCTGAATAAATACCAAAAAGATAAATCTGAATTATGGAAAAAGTCAAGTGAATTTTGGAAAAAGAAGAATATGCTGTTAAACATTCCTGAGGAATCTTGGATAAATAGAGAACTTAAATGGCACAATTATTATTTAAGAAGTGCTATGACGTACGATAGTTTCTTTCAAGAACATATTCTTTCACAAGGTTTAATATATCAATATATAATGGGATTTCAGGCTGCTATACGTGATCCTTTACAGCATGTTAAGCCATTTTTATGCATTCAACCAGAAATTGTGAAAGAAGTTCTCAGATATTCTCTAAAAGAAGTGCAGGAAGACGGAGAGCTACCATATTCTATAACAGGTTTCGGTATGATATTCAAGTGGGCAAAATCAAGTGATTTCGAATTATGGCTTCTATGGCTAGCTAGTGAATACATTCTCGTAACTAGAGATAAAAATTTTCTTGACGAGGAAATTCCTACTTATCCTCTTTATGGTAGAAAAGCGGGAAAATCGACTGTGCGAGAATTGTTATATCTATGCTACAAGCATTTTACTGAAATAACAGGAAAAGGTCGCCACGGACTTCAACGATTATCTGTTGGTGATTGGAACGATACAATTTTATTAGGACTGGTCCCAAATGAGAAATTAAACGAGGTTCGAAAAAAAGGAGAAAGTGTTTTGAATTCGGCAATGGCTACTTATACGCTTAGGTTCTATGCTGAGATGTTAAATTTTATTGGGGAAAAAAATATAGCTGAACATGTTTTGAAATATGCTAAGAGTCAAAGTGAAGCTGTTCGTGCTCAGTGGACAGGTAAATGGTTTAAACGTGCTTGGATAACGGAAGATATAGGATGGTTTGGAGTAGATCAAATATGGTTAGAGCCTCAACCGTGGTCAATTATAGGAAAAATTACAAATCAAGAACAGGTAAAAGTTCTGGTTCGAAATATCAATCAATTATTACGAGCCCCGTCAGAAATTGGTGCTATGCTCCACAATAAAGGATTTGGAGGTAAAATTAAAGGCATGGGAGCAAATGCGGGTATTTGGTATTCTATTAATGGGACTTTAATATGGGCTTTATCTAAAGTGGATGGGAATCTGGCATGGGATGAATGGAAAAAGAATACACTTTCAATTCATGCTGAAAATTATCCAGATATATGGTATGGAATATGGAGCGGTCCAGATACGTATAACTCTGTTTTATCTAAATATCCCGGTCATACTATTTTTAATCCAATTTACCTTACAGGAGATCCAAAAGATGAGTCAAAGATTCTTACACCTACAGGTTTAAGCTTTACAGATTTCCCTATTATGAATCTCCATTGCCATGCCTGGCCAATCTATAATCTCATACACTTGATAGGGGCAGAATTTACTGCTGAAGGTTTAGAATTATCACCGATTTTACCCAAGGAAGAATATGATTTTTCTTCTCCAATATTAGGTTTTAACAAATCTAAAAACGGATATTCAGGTTGGTATGCTCCTCTTGTTGAGGGTGAATGGAAAATTACCCTGAAATTAAAGGAGGAAGAGATCAAGAAAATCGCTTCTTTGGAAGTAAATGGAAAAAAAGTAGATGTTCTTATTGATGAAGATAAAATAATTTGGAAAGGAAAAAGTAAACCAAATAAATCTTTAAGTTGGAGTTTAATTTACAATTTAGATAAGCGAGGTAAAAATAATTGAAAAGAATAGAATTTCCTAATGATTTTATATGGGGCGTAGCAACTTCCAGTTATCAAATAGAAGGAGCATGGCAAGAAGAAGGAAAAGGTGAAAGTATCTGGGATGATGTAGTTCACAATACTAAAATAATTAAAAATAGGGATACAGGAGATATCGCATGTGATCACTATCATCGGTATAAAGAAGATGTTCAAATAATGAAAGCTTTAGGTTTGAAAGCTTATCGTTTCTCAGTTTCATGGCCTCGTATTTTCCCATCGGGAAAAGGTAAAGTTAATCAAAAAGGAGTTGATTTTTATGATAACCTAATTAGTGAATTATTAGAAAATCAAATTGAACCAGTAATTACGTTGTATCATTGGGATTTACCTTTATCTTTACAAAAGATTGGGGGTTGGGAAAGTCGAAAAGTTGTTGATGCTTTTGTAGATTATGCAAATTTTATGTTTAATCATTATGGTGATCGCGTGAAGAAGTGGATAACTTTTAATGAACCATTAGTTTTTACAATGTGGTTTTATTCATTAGGTCTTTATGATCTAAAACCTGATGTTAGGAGAGGATATTTAGCCTCAATTTGTGTTAATGCAGCTCACGCAAAAGCAGTAGAGATGTATCGTAAGTCTAAAAATTCAGATGGAGAAATTGGCATTACTCTCAATTTATCACATGTATATCCAAAGACAGATTCTGAGTTGGATCAAGAAGCAGTAAAGTATGTTGACGGTGTAAATAATCGCTGGTTTATCGAACCAATATTAAAAGCTTCTTATCCTGAAGATATTTTAGGCATTGCTAATAAAAAGTTTAATCTTCCTGAGATTCCTAAAGAAGATTTGTTATTGCTTAATGATAATCCTATTGATTTCTTGGGAATAAATAATTATTCTTGCACCAGAGTTAGTGCAGAAAAACCAGATGATTTAACCAGTTTGAGAAAATTAATTAAGCGTGAAAGATTAGAAGAGCGTGAATATTCCGAAATGGGTTGGGAAGTATGTCCTGAAGGCTTATTCGATTTATTAATTAGAATTGATAAAGATTACAATCATCCAATAATATATATTACAGAAAATGGAATGGCTTGTAAGGATGAAAAGATCGTAGATAATGTGGTACAGGATGAAGATAGAATAAACTACTTAAAGCAATATTTTGAAGCAGCACATAGAGCTATTAATAAAAATGTGAGGTTGAAAGGTTATTTTATTTGGTCATTAATGGATAACTTCGAATGGATTGAAGGATATTCCAAACGCTTTGGATTAATTCGAGTAAATTATGAAACTCAAGAGCGAATATGGAAAAAAAGCGCTCAATGGTATCATGATATTATTACTGAAAATGGTTTTGAAGTTAATTTTTAACTTTTTTTTTTAATATATTTTATCTTTTCTTATCTTTTTAAACAGTCATCTCATACAACAATTTTTATATTTCTTTCCACTCCCGCAAGGGCATGGTGAATTGCGACCAATTTTCTTTGATTTAATTTGAATTGTTGATGTGAGTCCATTTCCACTTCTTATTTTGTCTGCTAAAATTTTAAATCGCGGTAGTGCGTATGTAAAAAATTTTTTCCAGCCTTTACATAAAACACTTAAAATTTTTGAGTTTTGAAAACTTCCAATACGGAATTTTTGGCAATCTCCATGGCATAGGTTAATGAAGGGGCATGAATCACAGTTATTATGCCATTTAGATTTTTCATGGCCAAATCTAAGATAAATTAGAGATTTAAGAACATCTTCCCATGTATCTTCAATAACATTCCCTAACAATAGATCTTCCCGAACAAAAAAATCACATGGATAAATACTTCCATCATATTCAACTACAAAATACTGGCAACAATTCTTATCCATGTGACATATATTATAACGCCCGTTAACTAAATAATCCAAGATTGAATCAAAAAGGCGTATAGAAATCTGATTTATGTCTTCTTTTATCCATTGATCAAATATATTACAGAGAAAATCTCCCCAATCTTCTCCTGTTATTGAAAATGACTTCGGATTATTCTCATCATCAACCTCAACACAGGGAATATATTGATGATAATTAAAATCTTGATCTCGTAAATAATAGTATAAATCATTAGGTTTTCTTATGTTTTCATTGTTTACAAGAATTAAAATGTTGAATTCAACCTTATTCTGCCTTAAATGCTTAATACCTCGCATAACTGAGTTATGAGTCGGTTTTTGACCTATTGTTTTCCTATAATAGTCATGTAAATACGCGGGTCCATCAAGGCTCACTCCAAGCAGAAATTTATATTCACCGAAAAATTTTGCAAAATTTTCAGTAATAAGAGTACCATTTGTTTGGAGTCCATTACTTATAACAGCTCCGGTAGGTGCATAACGTTTTTGAAGTTCTATAGCTTTTTGAAAGAATTTCAAACCCATCATCATAGGTTCTCCTCCTTGCCACCCAAAAGCATAATTATTATTTTGATTTGTCTGCATATAACTTGCAATCATTTTTTCTAATACTTCCTCTGACATTCGAGGAGTTTTCTTTACCTTTTCAAGATGATCTATATAAAAACAGTATTCACATCTTAGATTACAATCAGCTGAAGCAGGTTTTATTAATAATGAAAAAGGTTTCATATTTTTGCTTTTTAATTTTGTTATCAAT
>CP070805.1:287919-299903 GCA_020343655.1 Promethearchaeota archaeon
TTAGTTCAATCTATTCAAATGATCCTTGCTGCTCTCGGTTTTCAATATGATGAAATCATAGAATTCCCTCCAAAAGAAATAATTTCAGAAATAGATTTCACTACTTCTTATGGTGAAAAAGTTCCTAAAGGCTATGTTTGTGGTTTACAAAGTAAGGCACTAGCTAAGAAAGGAGAAAAAGAATTAGTCTATTTGGATTTTATAGCTTATGCTGGTGAACATGAAGAATATGATAGTATAGAAATTGATGGCAATCCTCAAATACATCAAAAGATTATTGGTGGAGTTCACGGTGATGTGGGTACTGTGGCAATGGTTGCTAATTTAATTCCTAAGGTAATAGATGCGGAATCTGGACTTTTAACAATGAAAGATCTACCTGTACCTTGTTATACTGAAAATTTATGGAAAAATAAATAAAAAAAAATATTATTTTTCAAGTTATATAAAGGTACTAATAGGAAAGTATAATATGATTGATAAGATTCCTGCCATAGGAAAAGTCAAAAACCATATTAAAACTATTTTCCACATCCCTTTTTTAACAGGAGTATGACTTGCCTTAGATAGTCCAACCATGGAGGCAACTAACATATGGGACCCAGATAAAGGAATTCCTAATGCTGTTCCAAGAAATAAAATCGCAGCAGTAGGAATTTGAGTAGCAAAAGCAGTACTAGGGTATAACTCTGTAATTCTTCCAACATTTTTTATAACTCCTCGTCCTAATACAATTAATCCTCCAGCTAAACTTATACCAGTTAATAAAAGTAGTAGATTTATTTGTATATCTCCTACCCCAACAACAATACCTACCGCATTTGAGCAATCATTTCCTGCTCTAGAAAAAGCGGTTATGCAGATAACTATCAGTACGATGTATGAAAATATTTTTTCTGTTTTTTCTAGACCCTGAAAACTATTTAGATGTTTCACTTTATAATGATGCATAAGCTTATAAACTAAATAGGAAACTACAAAACCTATTATTGGTGATAACACCCACCAAAGGCTCAATACAACAATCTCTCCCCATTTGATATTTACTATAGGAGTAATGCCAAGACCTATAATAGCTCCAATTGTAGCATGAGTGGTTGATATTGGCAGTCCTAATGCAGATGATAATATTAACCAAATTGCTGTAGAGATTAATATGGTGATGACGATAGCATCATTAATACTTAGTACGATATTATTACCAACAGTTTTACTGACTGCTTCACCGAGTATAAAAGCACCTGTTATTGCGAAAATTGTAGCTAAAATCAGAATATATTTCATATTTAGAATTCTTGATCCGTAGATTCCAGCAAAAGTTTCATCATTTGCGCCAATTCCAAACGCAATGATAATTGCTATTACTAAAAATATAGTTAAGATAATTGAAGAAGCCATTTAAATCGCCCTTAATTATTTGCTTGGATATTTCACTATTAAGCTTCTAAGGAAATCGCTAATCTCTTCCGCTCTTAATATCATATCAAATATTTTTATACAGATTTTAGATGTCAAGTAAACTCGAAGAGATTTTTCTTCTGGTTTTTTATAGATTAATTCTAGGATATTATATTTTGCTTCGCGAGCGTCTCTTTTATACTTTTCAATCTCAAAACTTTTCTGATAAGCAGTTTTAAAATCAGTTTCCATTAAGTTTACCATATCTACCAAAGTATCGATTGTTTTTTGATATAAATCGTTGATTGTTTTCATTTCTTTTTTGATATCATTAAAAAGGTCGAAGGGATAAACTTTCAGGCCCCTTGCTAGCTCTTCTGAGCTATCTGAAACAATATCTAAATACTTAATTAACCTATAACGATCTTCTATCAAAAAAGGGAGAGCTCGTTGATCTTTATAAAGTAAATCAATATAACTTTCTTTAGCACGGTCTGCATTCTGTTCGCATTCTATTATTTCATCTAATTTCTTTTTATCTAACTTCCCATTTATCATATCATTAATACTATCATGTAGTAATAGCGAACCATTCAGAACTTCTTTATTAAATTCGCTAGCAGCATTTAATAACTTATTTCTTTTATCACTTTTTAATTTTAGTTTCATTCGTTTCACATCAAGTATAGTTTAATTAATTAATAGGATATAATAGTCACACATATCATTTATTTCTTAAAAAAAATTGTGTTTTTATGTTAGAAAGGTAAATATTCAAATTCAAATTTAAAAAAAAATTATTAAGACTATCATTCTAACATTTTAACTATATAAAATCTTCTCTTGCCATTCCTTGAAATAAATTTAAACGATATAGTATTTGACCCAAATGTTCAAACATATTGTATAAACCCTACTTTTAAATGTCCCAGTTATGGTCATTCATGGGCTTGTCCACCGGAGGCTCCATATTTGGAAGAAGAAGTTTCACATTATAAACAATTTTATCTAATTTTTGTTAAATACAATTTAAGAATTCATATTGAGAAAGAAAAAGAAAAACACCCAAATAGAAACGAAATAAGCATAAGAAATGCTTTCTTTATGAAAAATTTATTACGAGATAAGTTAGAACAAGAAATTAGATTAATTATTAATGAACTCCAAAACCCTTATGAAAAAAAACTTATCTTATGGGATGGATTTTGTAGATTATGTTTTAATGAAAAAGATAAATGGTGCACTTATGATGCAGGTGATCCTTGTCGATATCCAGATAAAAAGAGGTATTCCATGGAAGCAGTTGGAATTGATGTAACTCAAACGGTAAAGAATCTAAATTTCAATCTGGAATGGCCTCCTAATGAATTTATTTATCGATTTGGTTTAATATGCCTTAAATAAAAAGTAAGAATAGAAAAAAATCAAAAATTAACATCTTCTAATACTATAGTTTCTTTTCTATCAGGACCAATAGATATCATAGCAATGTCTGTTTTAATTTCTTCTTTAATTCTTTGAATATATATTTTCATTGTCTCTGGAAGAGCCTCGTACCCTTTTCTAGCAATATTTAACCATTCTTCTCTGGTTTTTTCTTCCCAACCTTTAAAACTTTTGTAAATTGGTTTACAATTTTCAATTATTTCAGATTGGATTGGCCAACTTTCAAGTTTTTTGCCTTCCAATTCATAACCGATACACATCATAATAGGATTAATCCCTTGTAATGCATCTAATAAAGTGATTATAACTTTATCAACACCATTAATCATTATTCCATATTTAATATTAAAAAGGTCTAACCATCCAACTCTTCTAGGACGTCCTGTTACTGTACCATATTCATGACCCTGCTCTCTAATTTTTTCCGCTGTTTCATTAAATAGTTCTGTTGGAAATTTGCCTTCACCAACCCGAGATGTATATGCTTTTACTATTCCAAATATCTGATTTATTTTCTTAGGTGGAATTCCAGTGCCAGCAGAAATACCTAACGCATTTGCATTAGAGGATGTTCCAAAAGGGTAAAATCCATGGTCTATCCCGAGTAAACTGCCTTGAGCTGCTTCAAAAAGAACTTTTTTACCCGAATCTACAGCTTTATTCAAATAAAAAGCAGTATCAACAACATAAGATTTTAACTGTTCGCCATAGGATTTATATTCCTCATAGATGGAGTTTAATTCGATATTCCATTTAGGATCATAAATATTTATTAGTTCTTTTTTTATTTTAAATAGTTTTTCTAATTTTTTTTTTAAAATATCAGGATTTATTAGGTCAAAGATCCTCAACCCCCACCTAGATGCTTTATCAGAATAAGCAGGACCGATCCCTCTCTTAGTAGTTCCTGCAGCATAATCTCCTTTATTTATTTCCTCTAATCCATCTAAGATCCGATGAAATGGAAAAATCACATGAGCAGTAGAACTCAGCTTTAGTTTAACTCTCTTGTTTAAACTCTTTAGATTTTCAATTTCTTCAATTAGGACTTTTGGGTCAACTACACATCCATTAGCTATTACGCCTTCTTTTTCTAAAGGTGCTCCAGATGGCATTAATTTAAATTTATATTTAACTCCATTTGCATTTATTGTGTGACCTGCATTACTTCCTCCGTTATATCTAACAACTATATCCGCCTTCTGTGCTAAAAAATCAACAAATTTGCCCTTGCCTTCGTATAGGGTTAGTATGCGAAGTGCTAAACTAAGCTCCCCACGAAAGGCCTATAATGGCAATAGTCTTACTCATATGTCATATTCCTTTTGATAATATTACACAATCTAATTCTCAATTTAATCCAAAAAAGATTATTATATACAATTTATAAAATTTTTGGTAGGTAAGAACGGAAATAAAATAGATTAGTAATGATTTTTATATGCGAATTTTCTTGTAATTTCTTGTAAGTCATAATCTATTTTTAATAAATTATACTAAAAGCCCTCATCGTTTTCGATATGCTTAAAAATAATGTTCTGATTGATTTAACTCACAATGAAATGTTAAACATTGATGATGAAGAATTCAAGGAATTCCTAAATCTCCTTAAAAGATTGGATCTCAAGATAAAAAAGAATGAGGGTGAGCATATAACAAAAGAAGCATTAAAGAATATTGATGTTCTAATCATCGGTAACCCAATTGATGATTTCTTTTCAAGTTTAGAAATCAAACATATTGTTGATTATGTAAGAAGTGGAGGTGGCTTACTATTATTGAGTGAATATGGGGCAGATTACCTTCAAAAAACCAATTTAAATGATATTGCTGGAAAATTTGGCATCTTTTTCGAGAAAAATATAATTAAAGAGACTAATAGTGCTAATCAAAATTGTACGAGCATTTTACACATTCAGGATTTTATAAAGCATGATATAACTAAAAATATAAGAGAAATTATAATTGGAGGAGCTTGTTCCTTACTTCTAAGTAAAGAAGTAAAACCATTATTGCAAACGAATGAACATTCTATTTGGTCGGAGATCTTTAATAATATCTCGGAAAAATGGAACAAGGAGGATGAAATACAACAAACTGTAGCAGCTTATACCGAATTTGGCCAAGGAAAAGTTGTTGCGTTAGGAGATATCGATATTTTTACATCTAATTCAAGAATAGGTATAAACTCCTTAGATAATAGTAAATTTTTACAAAATATTATTAGCTGGTTGATAGCACCTGTTAAAGAATCTAAAGTAATGGAATTTATCCTTAGTCAGCTTGGTGAATTACAATATGAAATTAGAGAAACTAATAAGGTAATTAATAATGTTATAGAAACAATGACAATATTAGAAAAAAGAATCAGTTATTTAGAAAAGAAGTCTAAATTATCTCTCCAACCAGCAGATCGAGAGGAAGATTTTGAAAATTAATCTATTGAATATAAACTATTTTTAAATATTCGAGAATAATCTAAAGAACTATTTTTTATTATAATTAAATATTAAAAATTTTGATATTTTTAAATAGTAAATTATATTATCATCATTCAAATTATTTTTAAAGAGGTAATAAAATGCCTTTAAAAACACCTGAGCAATACCTTGAATCCATTAAGAGACCTATAAATTTATTCATGTTTGGAGAAAAGGTAAAAGAATTTTGGAACCACCCTATCATAAAACCTTCAATAAATTCCGTAATGAAGATTTATGAATTAGCCCAAATGGATGAGTACAAAGAGATAATGACAGTAGAATCTCATTTAACTGGTGAAATCATAAACAGATTCACTCACATTCATCAATCTATTGATGATTTAATTAAAAAAGTAAAAATGCAAAGATTAATTGGACAAAAAACGGCTTGTTGTTTCCAAAGATGTGTAGGATTTGATGCCTCAAACGCTTTATATAGTGTAACTTATGAGATGGATAAAAAATATGGATCTGATTATCATGAGCGCTTTAAAAAATATTGGACTGAAATCCAAACCCAAGATCTCATGGTTGATGGAGCAATGACAGATACTAAAGGAGATAGAAGTAAAAGACCTAATCAACAACCAGATCCTGATGCTTATTTACATATTGTGGATGAGAATGATGATGGAATCATAGTTAGAGGGGCTAAAGTTCATCAAACAGGATATTTAAATTCCCATAAAGTGATTATCATGCCAACATTGGCTTTACGACCTGGTGAAGAAGAATATGCAGTTAGTTTTGGGATAGATACAAATGTTGAAGGTATTACTTTAATATACGGAAGGCAATCTTGTGATACACGGAAAATGGAAAAAGGCAAATTAGATATTGGGAACTATAAATATGGTGGTCAAGAAATATTTGTCATTTTCAACAATGTCTTTGTTCCTAAGGAAAATATTTTCATGAAAGGGGAAGTTGAATTCTCAGGCGAATTAGTTAATAGATTTGCTGGTTTTCATCGCCAATCTTATGGTGGGTGTAAAGTTGGTGTAGGAGATGTACTTATTGGCGCAACTGCTTTAATATCAGAATATAATGGTACAGAAAAAGCTTCACATGTTAGAGATAAAATAACAGAAATGGTTCATCTAAATGAGACTCTTTATAGCTGTGGAATTGCGTGCAGTTCATTAGGATTCCAAAGAGAGGCTGGAAATTACGAAATGGATATGCTTCTGGCGAATATATGTAAGCAAAATGTTACGCGTTTCCCATATGAAATTGGTAGAATAGCAGAAGATATTGCAGGAGGAATCATTTGTACATTACCATCTGAAGCAGATTTCAATTCTAAAGAGATTGGAGATTTATTAAGAAAATATCTTTCAACATGTGAAGGAATTAGCGCTGATGATCGCTACAAAGTCTTACGTTTTATAGAAAACTTAACTATGGGGGTTGCATCGGTGAGTTACCGGACGGAATCCATGCATGGGGCAGGGAGCCCTCAGGCACAGAGAATAATGATTGCACGACAAGCAAATCTCGGCGAGAAGAAAAAATTCGTAAAAGATATTCTTGATATCGAATAATTTTTTCTGGGAATTTGACTAATCCTATTTTATTTAATTTTAACATCAATTAAATTGTATTTCCTAGTTCCTAATCCTATTTCTTCAGCTGCCTTCAATTGTAATTCCCAATGTTTTGATTCTAATCCATCCCGATTTAAATTCATCTCTCCGTTATCAAAACGAGGAATATATGAAAACCATTCGAATGGTCCTTGTGATGGAATATTTTTAACTTCAGAAAGGATTGAATGTGGATTAATAGAAGATTTATGTACAAGATCTACAGTTGCTTGATCTAAAGCGACAGGATCTAGAGAAGCTAAAATGCCAATATCCGGGACAAACGGTACATCTGAACCCCCTGTACAATCACATTGGTAACATATATCTATAGCAAAGTTAACGTAAAAGATTTTATCTTTTCCGAAATAATCAACAACCCCTTTAGCATTATCAATAAACTGAGTAATAAAGTCTTCACGCGAAGAACTACCAAGATTAAATACTTTTTCATCGCATACAGAAGCACACATGTAGCAAAAATTACATATATCTTCTTTAAATTTCACTTTACCATCTTTATCTTTAACTAAAGCATTTTTAGGGCATATTTTGATACAATTCTCACAATTTGGATTGCACGAAACAAAATTAATCTCAAATGTTTTTCCTGTATGTGCTTCAACTTTACCACCTTTAGAAACACAACCAATCCCAAGGTTTTTTAAAGCTCCCCCAAAACCGGCATTAGCATGTCCTTTAAAATGAGATGCTATTATCATGTAATCAAATTCTCTTAGACGTCCTGCTACTAAAACCTCGTTAAATTTTTTTCCTTTAATTTTTTGGAATTCAATATCTGTTCCATCTGTTCCATCTAACATTATTATTGGAGCGCCCATTGTATCTTTCGTAAAACCATGCTGTCGGGCAATCTCCAAGTATTCATCTTCGGTTGCTCTACCACTATATTCTGTGTGAATCCCAGAGACACTTTCTGGAACACCCCATCCACACGATTCTGCTACTGAAGGAATTCCCCCTAGTACTTTAATATAATCACATAAGAATCGTAAATAACTTGGACGGAGGTATCGGGTGTTCTCCAATGCTCCAAAATGTGTTTTGATTACTATTTTATCCCAATTTTTAACTTTTTTCTCAATTCCGAGTTTCTCTAATGCTAAAGAACCCTTAAACTTGCTCATACTCTGCTCATGAGAGTGAGTTCGAGCCGTAAAATAAAATACGTCTGATGTCATTCCTCTCAAATATTAAAAGGTTCGGTTTAATTCAAGTAAATAATTAGAATCTAAAATTTAAGTCAAAAAATATTTTAACACTAATTAATTCTATTAATATAATATATAAACAAAATAATGACTCTGATAAAAAAATAGGATGGTATTTTAATGGCTCGCTGCCCAGAAAGTGAGTGGCTTGTTGCCTAAACCTGAAATGCGGAGGCTTTATGAAGTATCATTCGGCCATAAAACACATTGTTTGCCAATCATGTGGACTTTCATTGACTAGACATGAATTAGACCACTATTGGAAAAAGGTAAGGAGTGAAAATATTCCAGAGGCAGATGATATACAACAAAAGAAAAATAAGCGAAAAGAATGGCTTGAATGGTATTCTTCATCTAAGGAATCCAAAGAAAAAGATTATTAAAAGAAAACAAAAATAAGAAATTTTAAAGAATAAATGAAATCTATTTAGAAATAAGCAAAAAAAGAGTTGTATTGTTTTAAACTTTTTAGTTATTCATTAACTACCAAATTTTTTCTCTAAAATATCATCTAATAATTCCAATAATTTTGTTGCAGGTATATCTAGCAGAGTTATCTCTAGGTGCCGTCCGCGTGTAGCATCCTCGATCCTTACTGTTTTGGAAGCAACAATTTTTAATTGAGTAAGTTGACGCACATATTTCCTAAAACTCATTTTAACATGTGGTTCTATAGAATAATTCTCACATATTACATTATATTCATCAAATGCATCATCTACTAGTGTAAATGGTTCACCGTTGTTTATTAGTGATCTTACAATTCCGTATAAAGCTAAAAGTTCTTGGTCTTTTAATTGATCGACAATATCATTCCTAAACGTAGGATACACATCATTTGAAGCTTCTCTAATTATATCTGCTGTAATACGATCCAAACCTTCCTTATCACAATATGAACCACTTTTTCTTAGGATCTCGATACCATGCCTCATGTTTTTATGATCTACTACGATTTGAGCAATCATCTCTAAAAGGTTAATATTATCAATAACATTTTCTCTTAATGCAAGTTCAACACGATAATCCAAGATTTGCATAGATTCCTCGAAATTATAGGGTTTAAGTAGGATTTTTTCATTTAATCTACTTAAAATCCTCTCATTCTCAATTGTCATCCAATCTTTACTTCTGGAAATTAAAAGTAATGATAATTTCGCATTTTGATGACCAAATGTTTCAGCGATGTCTAAAAATGCAAGTACTTCATCTGGCTTTAATAAGTGAATCTCATCAATAATTAATAACATGTATCCCTTTTCTCGAATTAGTTGCGAGAGAATTAACTTTAAAGCCTCATCGTCACTGAACCCACGTCCGCTACCATGCTGATATTTTGCGAGGAGCTCTCTGATTATCTTACTTTTGGAACGGAAATGGATGCAATTAAAATATTCTAAGAATAGTTTTACATCGTTTTCGATTGCTATGGTTTTAAAAAGTTTCCCAAAAAAACGTGCGGTAACTGTTTTCCCTACTCCACCTTTCCCTAAAATTAAAAAATTGACGGAAGGTTGCTCTTTTTCTTCTAAAATCCGTCTATAATTGAAAATTAATGATTTTAGAGCATCGTCACGACAATATAACTTTTCTGGGACATAACTCAAATCAAGGGAACTCGCTTGTCTAAAAACTGACTTCTTCATGAATTGCTTTCTGAATTCATCCTCATCCATGCTAAATCGAGAAAACTGACTATTTAATTTTGATGTATAAGTAATAAAAGAACAATTTAAGTTTAAATTTTCTTATACTTGTCAATTTATGTTTTTTGTATAAAAAATTTTTTAATTAAAAAAATTAGATTAGGTTTTTTTTGTTTTAAAACATTTAATTATACTTCACTAAAATTAAAATCTATACTTCAGAACATAAGAATTGTTTTAAATTTTTATAAATTTTAGTTATTCCTACAAGTTTAAAATTCTAACATACACTTTTATATATTTATATAGATAAATTATTTCAATTACATTTAGATCGAATATATAGCAATAAAGAATTTAAAAACAATTATGAAAAACTTTATCCGGAAGCTAAAAAATCGAAAATGTAAAGCAGATGAGAAGCTAATTAAATCTTTTAAAGAAAGGAAATTAAAAGATATCTCATATTATAGAGATAGAAGAAGAGGTTTTGGTTGCGGCTTAGGTCGTTAATAATTTTGTTTCAAATTATTCATACTATTTTAATAAAATAACTTTCCAAAAATTTCATGTTGGTTTTTATTAATTAACCAACGATTAATTAATTTTGAAAAACTTAAATTTTTTCATTATTACTCAAAGGATGCATCTGAGAGTAAGATTCTTTTAACTTTGTTATATCATTCTTAGCATAAATTCTTGTTGTATTTGGGCTTGAATGGCCTAAAATATCTTGTAATTCGCTGATATCCATACCTGAGCGTCTTAGATGGGTTGCCCCTGTATGTCTGAAAACATGGGGTGTGATAATTTTAGAATCTGTAAAACCACATTTCTCTTTAATGGTTTTAATATCTGATTGTATAACTCGAGGGCTTAATTTTTGGTTCCTTGTGTTCACCAAAAGAGGCTCTTCAGAATCATATCTTATCCTATTTTTAAGATGCTCCTTAAAAATCTCGAGAGTTTTTTGATCGACTGGTACGATTCGTTCTTTGTTTCCTTTTCCGCGGAGTCTTATATAACCTCTTTCAAAATCAATATCTCTTATTCTTATATTACATAATTCGCTTACCCTAGCCATAGTTGAATATAATAACCTTATAATTAAATAATATCGTTCACTTTTGCGAGAGTTGAACAATCGCCTATCTTTCAATTTTTTGAATATTTCCTCCATATCAGAAATCCTCAAAAACTTAGGTAAGCTCTCTTCAAGTTTTATTTTTGGCGTTTTAATTGTGCTCATGGGATCTTTTTCCATAAACTCATTTAAAGTTAGAAATTTAAAATAGGATCGTAATGTAGCAATTTTTCTCCCAATCCCTTTTTTTGTATAGTTTAATTCATTTAGTTTTTTTAAGAATAAACGGATTTTTTGGCGTAGTAGAGGAGAATTTATTTGGAGGTCCCCTACTAATTCTATAAATTTTTGAAGATCATAACGATATGCTTTAATAGTGGAGGAAGCACATCCTTCTTCTATAGCTTTTGAGGTTAGAAAGTCTTCCACAAAATCAGACAATTTGTAATTTTCCATATTATAGGGAAATTATCGAGATAATACAAAATATAATGTGATATGCAGATATATATTTCAGAGCAGACTTATTTTCTTAATCTATCACCATACCAGCCTTTTTTAATATAAAGATAGGCATTCATTGCTGCTGTTGTTGCTTCCCCTACAGCTGTAGTTACCTGTCTTATTCCACCTGTTACATCTCCCGCCGCGTATATGCCAGAAAAATTAGTTTCTTGGTTTTTATTAACTTTAATACAATTATCATCATCAAGTTCTATCCCTGCCCTTTCCGCTAATTCACTCTGTGGCTCAACTCCTATTGCAATGAAGAGAGCTTTTACACTAATATTAGAAATTTCGCCCGTTTCATGATTTTTGACAACTAATTCTCCCAATTTGTCATCTTTGGCTATAGCTTCTTCAATAGTACAATTATACATTGGCTCAACATTTGGTAACGAATCAACCTCATCTACAATACATGCTTCCGCGCGCATACAGTGTCGTCGATGAATAAGATAAACTTTTTTTGCTATACCAGAGAGATAAATTACTTCTAGCCCTGCAGCATTACTCCCACCAACTGTAGCAACTACTTGATCTCGAAATAGAGGACCATCACAAGTAGCACAATAAGATATTCCATTGCCTACTAATTCATACTCATT
>CP070805.1:300003-309341 GCA_020343655.1 Promethearchaeota archaeon
ATTATAAGCAAAATATATAATGTAAAATTAATCACAGTCATTAATAAGAAAAATAGATCGAAATATATGCCCAAATAAAATAGTTCTAAACCGATGTTAGTAGGAATTAAGGTTACCGCAGTTGATAATAATATACTATTTATTTTGAGAGATTTTGAAGTTAGGTTATTATACAATCTCTTTTTCCTCAAATATAAGATTGGAAGATAAAAAATTATACTTGAAACCAGAAGTGGAACTATAAAAACATAAAAAGTATTGAGTGTAAGTATTAAAAAGAAAAAATAATAAAACGCTATTATTGAGCTGTATATTAAAATAAAAACATTTATTTTGATGTAAAATGTTTCTGAAAATATCTCCTTTTTAGAAAATAAATTGATTATAACACATATTATAGCTAATGATAGATATGTTGAATAAATAATATTATCAATCAGAATCAGTAGAAGAAACTGAAAGACCGCGAAAAACATCGTGAAAAATAAGAAGAACAGCTCAAATGTTAAAATATATGAATTAATTTTTACAAATTTACTAAAAGTAGAACTTGTTATTTTTTCTAATTTTAATCCAAATTTTAAGTTAAAATGAAGGAATATAGATAATAGTAATAGATCAAGAACTATTATCGTATAGTTATAAATATTATTGATAAGAATCGATAAGAAAATTGTTGCTATTAATATCCAAATAGAATAATAAGTTATTATCAAAACGTCTCTTTTTGGTAAGATACCTAAAAGAAAATTTACCCCTATAAATATTATAAAGACTGTTGGAAATAATATAGTAGTTAAAACTAACACTTGGAAAAATGTAAAAATATCACTAACTAAAAAGAATATTCTTAGATTAATTAGAATAAACAATACTATTTCAATTAAAAAAATATTGAATATTACGGAAATTCTGAATAATTTCGTACGTTTAGCATAAAAGACACGAGCATATAATACATAAAATGATACCAATAAAATTATTGAAAACAAAATTAAATGAATAAGAAAATTTGAAATGAATATAATAAATGGATCCAATGTAAAAATAGTGTATTGATCCACAATTGGTTGATAAAATAGATACATAAAAAAAGAAAAGCTAGCAACTGCAAGGAGATTTTGAAATATAAGAATATTTTCTTTAATAAAGAACTTAAATTTCACAAATACCTGTAAAACAAAATATAATAAAATACAAAATATCAAGAAATTAAACGAAATAGTTAATACTGGTATTACTGGTATTACGCCAAAGGAGATTGAAATCAAAATTGCATTTGAATTTAATAAAAATATAAATCTATTATATTTTTTTGGACAGAGTTTTGTCTTCTGCTCATATTGAAAGAGAATGTATAAGAAAGGAAAGATAAGAAAGGAAGAATAATAAGTTAAAAAAGGCATCCCACTAAGAAAAGAGAACAATAATATTAATAGGATTAAAATTCCGGATAAAAATGAATTATATTTTTGATACTTATTATATTGTAATTGATCTTTTTCCTTTAGACTATCAAATTTTTCAGGATCTTCATACAGGTTAATTTTTAATGTATAATATGAGTTAATATAAAACCTTGATTTAAAGTAGAACAAGATTAATATTACAGTTAAAAAAGAATTACTTAGGAGTTCTGAATAGAGGCTGAATGTTATAACAATAACAAAAGGCATTTGGATCAAAATAATGAAAAAGAGACTAACAAGGGAAACAGTATATTTTCGTTTAAATAATGTCAATTCCTTTAAAAATATCTTTTTCTTATCTATGGAATCTTTAATTTTATTAATCTCTTTTTTAGTACTCGTTAATGTGGCGAAATAAAGGAGTAAATTTGTTATTAGAGCATACAACCAAGAGAAATTAGTGGAAGCTGTAATACTTAAAAAAATAATGTGTATAACATAATTAATAAAAATTAAGAAATTGTATGGCTGTTTAACCATTAATTTTAGATCTTCAGCGTGCTTGAATTCTCCCTCTTCTAAATTATAAAAATCAATTGGTTGGTAATAATAATAGTAATAAACAATGTTGTAGAGAACTATATAACTAACAAGAGGAAGTAGAGTAAATGACAAACCTATGGGTGAAATAATTATAAATATAGGAGTAACAATGAATGATAAAATAGAAATCAGAAATATGACGTGTATCCTTGCGGTAAGATTATTTTTTTTATTGAGGAAAAAGGGTTTATTCCTGTATTTATCAAAAGCCTTATAAAAAAATAGTAGAGCGAACATGAATGTAACCACGGATAAAGATAAGGCTATATAAAATCCTGCTTGCAATAAATTGAAAATAAAAAAGCTCGTTATTGCTGTTATTAAGGGGGCTATAACTAAAAACCATGAAAACCACCAAAACTTTTGAAGTGATTCAGTAGCCTTTCTAATTCTTTCTTGAGAATTATTATTAGTTTTTGATTTCATCGCCCAACACAATTTTTTAATTGTATCTTGAGAATAATGAAAATTTATGTTTATAAATATATTAACAGTATGTTTACTAGTTTGTTAGAATATTTAAAGGTTAATTCGAAATTTTACCACTAAAAGTTTAGAAAATAGTTGTAAAATTTTTATTTTGGTGGTAGAAATTAACGAATGTAAAATAAACGGAGTTTTATTTAAAATTAGGTAAATAACTTTTTTGTAGTTCAAACATCTCATTAAAGATGTTTTCTGCCATTTCAAAACTTCCAACATTCGGATCAATTGCGAGGCATATAATTGCCATTTCTTTAGATTTTTTTAAGGCAGCGTCAACACACAAATCTTGGATTAAAGCTTCAATATGAAGAAGTGCTGTAATATTCTTAGGCAGAATCCCTATTTTAACCCCATGAGCGCCACTTTTATTAATTAATGCTGAACACTCAAGGATTAAATCTTGAGGCAAATTTTCAATTAGATTATCATTTGGAATATTAACTGCAAATTCATAAGAGTTTTTGTTTTTAATAATTGCTTCAATTATAGGGATCGCTCTTTCTCCAGATGGTTCTTTTGATAATATTCCCTTTCTTGGATATCTTCCTCTTTTTAGCCTTTTATGATAATTAAGATATTTTTCATATATCATTTGCCCTTCATTGTCTATAAAATCAATCCAATCTATCATATCCTGAGTTTTTGTAAATTCTTCTCCAAATTGTAGATATTCTCCTAAATGATTATCTCCAACATATGAAAAATGTCCAAACCTCTTAAAAACTTCAAATGTAAGTGTTGAAAATTCAAAACGATCTTCATGTTCTAAAAAATAACTCATAGCATTTACATTAAAAGAGGGCATTAAATCTTTACCTGTAGATAAATCCATTAAACCTAATAAAAAAGCAAAATGATTAAGTCCAGCTACATTCAACTTTAACTCTTTTATCGATTTATTAAATAATTTAGGTAAATGTCTTACCATAAAGGCAATTTGATGACATAGTCCAATAAATTTTAATTTTTTTACACTTCGTTTAATTGCTAAACAGACTCGTGATAATGGATTTGAAAAATTTATGAAAAAAGCATCTGGACACACTTCTTCAGCTTCTTTTACAATCTCAACAATAGGGGGAATTATTCTCCAAGTATGAAAAGTACCACCGGGACCTCCGCACTCCCCTAAAATCTGCGTTGAGCCATGTTTTCTTGGTATTTCATAATCTTGACGCCATAATTCCATTCTATCTCCAACCTCAATTGAATTTATTATAAAATCTGCGGCATTGAGTGCTTTTGTTCTGTTTGTTGTCCGTTCAAGATTGAATTTCTTATTGAATCTTTCATTTTCAGTTTGTAATATCTCATAAATGAGTTCAAGCTTCTCTTTATTTATATCATGAAGAACTATCGTAGAACCTTTTAATATATCGCTTAAAAAAATATCGTTAAACATAGCGGGTCCAAAAGAAGTAGATCCTGCACCCACAAGAACTATTTTTTTATTCATATCTCATTAAAGCTGCGTTGTTCACAAATAGTATATTAGTTTAGTTAAACGCAGAATTGATTTAATAAGTTTTTATGCATATTACCTAATAACCTGACAAATGGGAATGAAATGGGAAGATTTATAAAGTGTTTCTAACTTATTCTAAATAATGAGTTTTTCACAAAATGCTATGGATTATTGGTTTAAGATACATATTACAGTATTTCCTTTAATCCGTGGTATTAAGAGAGAATAAATCAAAAAATTTTGACCTTTTTCTTATATTTTTTACCGATTTGTTCTCTTTTATTATACATCTCAATAAATCTTATTTGAAATAGGTCAAGATTAGACTTGATTCTCCCAGTGATTAATTCAAAAAAAAATTGGAGGTGAAAAATACTGGAAAAAGAATCAGATAAAATTGATCTGATATTAGATTATTATAAAGATTGGGATTCTTATAATGCTCCAGTTATGTTATCTTTAAATGCCTCAAATGAATTTTCGGAAAGTTTAGAGGCGGAAGATAGTAAAAAGTTGGAGTATCTGAGAAAAAAGTATCAAAAATCTTCGAAATGATCACAATCTTTTTAGCTTTAAAAAATTAACTCTTTTTTTTTAATTTTTATTAATTTTTTAAGAAAGAAATGCTTTAATTCTTTCTAAAGCTTCATTAATTCTTTCTTCTGGCTGTGTTAAAGCGAATCTTACATACCCTTCTCCGTATTGACCAAAACCTATTCCAGGTGTGATTATTACCCCAATCTCAATCAAGCTTTTTACAAATTCCATGCAACTCATTTCACAGAACTTCTTTGGAATTTGAGTCCAAACATAAAATGTTGCTTGAGGTTTGTCCGTTTTCCAACCCATATCATTTAAACCTTTTACAAGATTGTCTCTCCGTTTCTCGTAAGTTTTAATAGTTCTTTCAACTATTTCTGGTTTCTCTACAGACTTATATTCATTTAAACCTTTAATCACCGCTTTTTGTATAAATATCGGACAACCAGAGTCAATCTGAGATTTTACTTTCCTTACTCCTTTAATAATCTCTTTATTACCTGATACCCAGCCACATCGGAATCCTGTCATATTGAACATTTTGGATGCACTGTTAATTTCAACATGGTTGGGATCTATTTGTAGTATTGATGGAGCGATATAATCACCAAATGTAAACTCTGAATAAGGGTTATCATGAACAATAATAAAATTATAATCCTCCGCATACTCTACTGCTTTTTTCAAAAATTCTTTTGGTGCTATTGCACCCGTAGGATTATTCGGATAATTCAAATACATTAATTTAGCTTTTCTAAGAACTTTTCTATCAATTGCATCCAAATTAGGTAAAAAATTGTTTTCTTTTAATAAGGGCATGGAGTATGGATTTGCATCACATAATTTTGTTGCTCCATTCTCATAAACAGGATATCCTGGATTAGGACAAAGAACTATATCCTCTGGATTGATAAAGGCTCTTGCAATGTTCGCAACTCCCTCCTTCCCTCCAATTACATTTGAAACCTCATCACTCGGGTCCAAATCTAAATTAAATCTAACTTTATACCATCTTGCTACTGCTTCTCTAAACTCTTGTTCTCCCATGCTCGCAGGATAATTTTGATTTTCAGGAATTCTAACTTGCTTTATTATCTCATTAATTATCAATTCCGGAGTAGTTAAATCAGGATCTCCAATCCCAAGAGGAATTAAGTCAATCCCTTTCTTTCTTTTTTCTGATAGCAATTGTTCTATTTCAACAAAAATATAAGTTGGTAATTTTTTAACCCTCTCAGCATAACCAATTCTAATTTAAAACACCACAAATTTTACTTTTGGATTAAGAAATTTTTATTTCTTCTAAAATTAAAAAATTTAACCATTAACTAGAGCTTATGTTTAATTTTAATATAATTATTCTATATTCTTTATAAAAAAAAATAGAATATCTAAAGATATTCAATGATCTACTTATGATTAAGTCTTTACTTCATATTGATTGCGATCTAAGAAGAGAAATGGAATTATTGCAAGACTCGATAGAATCATCATAGTAATAAAAATTAATCCAAAAATCACTATGACGTCAGTAGTTACACCCGCTATTGAATCAAATATTAATCCAGTAAAAATCAAACCAAGTTGTGTACCTAAATTTACAAATGATGTGCAAATTGAATAATACGTACTTGGTGCTTCGGGATATTGCTGTGAATATTGTGTAGCAATAGCCGAAAAAGAAGAATTACTCCATCCACTCGAAGATCCAACCAAAACCGCGAAAATTAATAAAATGATACTAAATGGTTGGGGAATTGGTATTAAAAGTAAAGCTAATGATCCGACCGTTAATATTATTGATGCAAAAAAAGCAGTTCTTCTTGAAATATTGTCAGCAATTAATCCTCCAATAAGAGCTCCAGCAAGTACACCAATTCCAGTTAAAAATGTTATGATGGCTTGAGGAGGATATAAAGTAATATCTTCCTCCAACACGCTTGTTGTTGCGCCGGCTGCCTCAACGTATCCTAACTGGATTAGAATAAATAGAGCTAAAAAGACAAAAATAACACCATCAACGATTGCCATGAAAAATGAGAAAATGTAAACTTTCCAATTCTCACGTTTTTTAAACATTACTTTTAGATTAGCAACTAGACTAATATCTTCAACCATAGGCTTATGTTTAATTGTGAGAGTTAATGTTGAAAATATTACAGTTAAAACTCCTAGAAATATAAATACAGATAATATTGGTATAATATCTAGTAAGAGTAATATTAAAGGACCACCAACTATTATTCCCACAGATCTACATGCCCAAACCATTCCTGTCGTACGTCCAAGAAGTTCTTTAGGACAAATATCGATAATAAAACCATCCATTGCGGTATCTGCCATTGCTACCCCTAATACAACAAAAAATCCTACAAAAGTGAATATTGACATCGCAGAATTAGGATTTATTGGTATTGTTATTAATAGAATTGTGATCATTATCCACATTAGACCAGAAAATGATGCGGCTCCTACTATCCATGGTTTTCGCCTTCCAAACTTCCTTGATCTTATTTTGTCACCCAATATGCCATAGATTAACTTCAATATAAATGGAATAAATACAAAACTAAGCATAAATGATAATGCTGCTAAATTAACAGTTCCGATGGTAAAAAGATAAATAGGGATTACTGCTGTAAACATACTTTGATTTATACCTTGTATGAAATAATTAAGCGAAAAAATACCGGTGTACTTAAATTTATAATCAATACTGCTATTTTCCATAACAACACCCAAAATTAATTTTATTTTAATATCGATTAAGTTTTTTAGAAGGTATAATTATATTTGTAATCAATATTTTTAAGGTTTGAGAAAATTTAACCGTATTAAAAATAAAACAAGAAAAACTTAAAAGGAACTCACAGATTTATAATGAATTATAAAATTGGATAATCTTTCCGTATTTGAAGAACGCGTTTATATTGCTTAATTTGATTTGTAATAAATCTAAGAGGCCTTGATTCTATTAGGTGAGCATATTTCCGCAAATGATCTTCTCGAAGATAAATCGAAAGCTCTAATTTATGTATTCTTTCTTGGACTTCTCTCATCATAATTTTTTCTCTTTTCAAACCCTTAATTTGATGTTAATATGGAATTAAGAATCAATACCTAAAAAATAGTTGGAGTTCTAAGATTTTATAGATTTCTTCTAAAAATTTTGATCTATTTGAACTGATGTGTCTAATTAAGAATACTCGAAATCTAATTAAATTATCAACATTTTTATCAATTAAAAAAATTTTAAGAACATTTAAACAAGGATGTAACTAAAATGACAGATAAATTCTGGTATAAAGTGGCAAGAACTATTATTAAAGCTGGAGTATTTCCTGTCCCAATAAGCGCTACTTTGATTGAAATATTACAAACTCTTTTAACTGAAGAACAAGCAAAATTTGTCTTAATATATAGGAAACCATCAATGACTCTCGAGCAAATTAAACAGAGAATCGATATGGATAAAGAGTCGATCCTTAAAATGCTTGATACTTTAATGCAGAACGGAGTCATTGTTGGTACAAAGAGTAGAAGTACCGGAGTTAAGGTTTATCGTTTAATGGGTTTATATCCTGGGATCTTTGAATACACATTTTTAAAAGGTACTACAGGAGAAAAAGAGAAAAAATTAGCAGAATTATTCGAAAAACTATTTGTAGAAATAACTAAAGGAACACAGAAGAATTATGATAACATAATCAATGTATTTAGGGGTTTACCCGCGACAGATAGAACTCTACCGGTTGAGAAAGAAGTAGAAGTTGGAACTGAAACTGTAATGCCATTTGAGGAAATAAAAAAATATGTGGAAGAATACGATGATATCGCCCTGGTACATTGTTATTGCCGTCATGCAAAAGATCTTATTAATGATCCTTGCAAATTAGGAGCATCAAAAAATAATTGTTTTCTTTTTGATAAAACCGCTGTATTTGGTATTGAACAAGGCTTTGGTAGACCAATATCAAAGAAGGAGGTAATCAAAATACTAAGAGAAGCAGAAGACGAAGGATTAGTCCATAAAGTCTTTCACGTTCATTCGGATACAAATAGGGGTATTGAAGCTATCTGTAATTGCTGTAATTGTTGTTGTGGGATGATCAATCTATACTATCGTGGTGCAAAACCAATACATACAATGTCATCTTATATAGCGAATGTTGATAATGATTTGTGTATTGGGTGCGGAACCTGTGTTGAAAAATGCCCTATGGAGACAATTGATTTAGAAGACACTGTTGCTGTTGTGAATGAAGATAAGTGTATTGGATGTGGTGTGTGTGCTTATCATTGCCCTGAAGAGGCAATGCATTTGAAAAGAATTGGTCCTCGACATGTTTTTATCCCTCCAAAAAAAGTTGAAGTAGAATAGGTTCAATTTTTTTTTTAAGTTCCATTTAATATGAGATTCAACTTATGGTTGTTCGTATAACTTATCATTGTAATAATGAAATTTTAGAATGGCAATGGGCATCGGATAATGAATTGATGCCCTATCCATATTTTACATCTTGCTATTTAGTAGATGGCCTCCTTATTGATTCTGGGGCTCCTGGGGGAGAGAATGATCTAATAGCATTTTTAAAATCCCTTCCTCCGGATAAAATGATTGATAAATGTTTTATTACACACGCACATGAAGATCATGCTGGTGGAGCCCATATTTTAAACACAGAATTTAATATTCCAATATATACAAGTAAAAAAGTAAAAGAACTTTTAAAAAAAGATAAAATATATCCAGAATACCGTCAACTGGCATGGGGTCCGAAACTATTAGCTGTAAATGCTGAAATTATTGATAAACCAATAATAACAAAATCAAA
>CP070805.1:309441-318581 GCA_020343655.1 Promethearchaeota archaeon
TAAACTATTAATATTCTCTGCCGGAAACGGCGTTTTTAAAAGTAGAGAGTTCTTAATTGAAAGAATGGATGAAATCCAAGAGAAGCATAAAGAAGTCCATGAAAGTTATAACAATTTTCTTAAAAATGGATTGTCTGAAACACAAGTAATTAAAAAGATATTAAAAAAAATTTTTAAAAGAGAAAGTATCTTTGGTCGATTAACTCAAGGAGATATATCAAGACAGAATCTAATAATATCACTGCTGAATTGGCAACTTAAAAATTAGATTGAAGTTAAATCTCTCCTAAACTAAATTATTTATTATAATTTCGGAGATATCTCCAGCATATTCTCCTGTTCTTCTAATACTTTCAATAATATACCCTATGGCAATTGAAAATTCAACACTATTAGTTGTATTAAGACTTATCTTTTCTGTAGTTGAAACTAATTCTTTTATATGTTCTATATTCTCATTTGCTAGAAGTATATTCTTTTGAAGCCACGCATCAAGGCTTCTATTTAATAACTCTAATGATAATTTACTTGCTTTTAAGATGTTTTTAATCAAACCTTTTTCAATCTTATTGTAATCTATTAATAACACATTTCTAGCAATACGAACTGCGTGGTCCCCGACTCTTTCAAGAAACCTCGAAATTTGTTGAAAATGATTGGCTTGCTCTAAGGTTAAACCCATTTTTTGGCAGAGTATAATATCTCTTAACACTATGTGTGACTGACGACCAATTAACCAGTGTAATCTATCAACATCATTATCTCTTTTTATTACTTCTTCTGCAAGGTTTTTATCTCCTGCTTCTAAGGCATTAATCGCATCTCCATGCATATCATGTACAAGGATATACATTCTTTTTATGGTTTTTTCAAGAGGCATTTCTGTGGGATTAAGCAAATCTTTAATTACAATAAAATTATTAGACTCTTCTACAACCTCAGGACCTATAGCAATTTGAGTAAAATTAGTAATACAATCTCTTATAAAAGGCTCAAATTTCTTACTAGATTTAATAATTATTTTAGAAAAACCCATTATGTATACTCCAATTAAGATACGGAATAAATAGTTATCATCTTTGAAATCGTCTACAATAATTTCCTTTATTTTAATCAATTTTTCTGTGTCAATTTGGGGAGTGATAAGTAAATTTCCATCAGGTTGACTGAGTATACCTAATGTGTCATGGTTTTCAACTCCATGTTTATCTATCCATACCTTGGGTAATGAAATGATATAACTTGAACCGCCCGTCTTTTGGACTTTTCTTGTTTCTATATGAAATGGCATGATCTAATCCTAATTTTTTCTAATTATATAAAACAAATAAACAATATATTTAAATCCTAATCTATATATTCTATATATTTTCTTAATCTTCTAATTATTTTTTTACGATTTTTCTAAAAAAATACCTATATAAAATATCAAGATCGGAGTATACTTAAACACTTTAAGTATTGGGGAGAGGAGAGTTTAATAAATCAATAGTTCACTTACCTTGAACTCAGTAAAACCGTAATCTATTCCACTCCAGTCAATAGCACCATTATATAATCAGCAACGCCTTCTATGCTATCAGATATAGCCTCCAGAATATCAAAAATATTTCCTACAGTAAAAATAGTGAAAAAGTTGACATCATAATGCGTTTCTTGAAGACTTCTCCTTAACTTAATATTAAAAAGATCAACTTGATGTTCATAGTAATTTATTTGTCTAGCGAATTCCTTAACATTCTTTCTTTCTTCCACTAAATCTATAACAATCTTGTCTAAGAATTGAGCGCAATCTACTGTAGTTTTCATAATTTCAATAATTAATTTTATTGTCTCTTCACTACTTTGCTCCCAAAATTCCACTGGAACAGTAGCAATCCTACGAGCAACTCCATTACAACAATTAGCTACATCATCTATCCTTTTAATTAAATGTGATAAATTTTGTCTTACGTTAGGATCTAATTCTCCTCTTGAAATATCTTTTTGAAGCTCTCTTCTTAGACTGTCAGCCTCACCTTCTAACAAATCAACATTATGAAAAATGTCATGTGTTTTTTCAAGATCTCTCTCTTTTAGTAGCATTTGTATTCCGTTGTCCAACTCTCTCACACATTCTTGTACTTTTTGGGCATGCTTTATAGTTTTTTCAAGAGCATTTAATGCAGTTTCCCTTTTCAAATATTCAATTAAAGAACCCATTCATATCACCATATATTTTCAATCATTATAACATCTTTATAGTTATATATATTATATTTATTTTAATCCAAATAAACTTAAGCCAAAATAGATAAAACCTGCTAAGATTGCAGCTATTGGAAATGTCAACACCCAATAGAGTCCCATCTTACCTAAGCCCTTATAATCTACTTCTTTTTTTTGGGCAATACTCATACCAATTATACAGAAAACAATTACATGGCTATGAGAAATTGGGAGAGAAAACAATGTAGCAATCATTAAAATAATTGCAGAACTCATCTGAATTATAAATCCTTCACTAGGGCGTGTATCTATCATATGAGATGCAAGATTTCTGATTACGAAACGCGCTGCAAAATAAATACCGAGAAAGGCAAAAATTCCACAAAAAATTGCAAATATAAGGAATTGACCACCACTTATAGAATTATTTTCTCTGAGGCCTAAAAGTATGCCTACAGCTTCTCCCGAGTTAGCACCAACCCAAATTTCCGCAAATAAAACGGCGATCAGCAAAAACCATTTAAAAGTCTTTTCAGATTTTTCGATTTGATTTAAGCCTTTTAGACGAGATAACAACACTTTTGCACTTATTTTAAAAAGAAGATATGTTATTATTAGACCTGATATTGGAGATATAAACCAACTTAAAACAACATCTCTTAACTTCTCATAATTAAATGCAGTGTTAAGATCAACCCCTCCTTGAAAGATAGCATAAACTATAACTACGCCAACAATGCTACCTATTAAAGAGTGAGTGCTGCTTAAAGGAATGCCTGCAAAACTACCTATTACTAACCAAATAATACTACTTATTAATACAGTTAAAAGCATATAATTAGTATATTTTGATTCTAACCCTTCTCCTAAAAGACTTTTTCCTACCGTTTCTGGAACAAAACCACTACTGAAAATGATCATACCAACACCTATCGCAGTACCACCTAATATCAATGCAACCTTAAATTTTAATACACCTGCACCAACTAAAGATGCGAGTGTTTCATCGTTTGCACCAATGCTAAAAGCTAAAGCAATAGCCATAGCTACTAAAACTATGACTAAGATTATTGTTAACTCATCAGCCATATTAAATCTTGCCTTTTTATTTTTTAATCGAAAATTAGATATTTAGTTGCAAGAAACTGAATATATTCAGAGAAGTTTTTAATATGATCAGCTAATATCATTATACCTTCAATTAATTCTTTCAGATATATGAATGTTCGAGATAAATAATCCATATCATAATTATATAAGCGATTTAATAATAGCCATTCATCGTTTCTCATTTTTCTTCGTTCATCTTTTATATCTTCACAAATATCGTGAGCTTTACTAAGATCTGAGCCAATTAATTTCACTGCTTTAGATAAATTGTTAGAGATGTTTTTTAAAGAATTGAGGATGGACAAAATTTGCTGCTTAAATTTCTCATCAGGGAAAACAGCTTTATAAAGAAGCATTTTATTCGCTAAAAATTCCCCGATATTCTTAATGTCGTTTATTTTATTGAACAACTTTAATCTATCAGCTTTAGAGAACATTAATTTTGATTTGAATATTTTAGATTCAAATTTTTTTTTTATTTGAACTTCAGTATTAGTGTCTATCACATAATTCATATTATCCTTAAATTTATTAAAATCCTCTTGAACGAGAAATTCAATCCCTTCTATCAATTTTATGTTTTGCTCGTTTATGTTATCCATAAAAAGATGTGTTAATTCATCAATATTTAGTTTTTTTAGTTCTTTATCCTGAATCTCTTTCATTTTCTCTAAAATTTCCATTCTATATAGTGTAATATACTTCTAGTAAATTTCTATAAATAATTTAATTTTGTTTTTCTTTTATTAACCTTTAAACATCTGTTTTTAAATGTTTTTGCTTGAAATAAGTAGTTGTGAGCTCCTTGAATACTCTTCCTATATATACTATATAGAGATATATACATTATCCAAAAAAAAAGGTTTTACATTAATAAAATCATCATAAAAAAATTATGATTCACTTCTGTTAAAAACTATATTAAAACCTTGCCAATAACGCTATTATGAGGTGATTTCCCTAAAAGATTTAATAACGTTGGAACAATATCTGTTGTTTTACAATAAGGTATATGCTTATGTGGAATTTCCGAAGAACCTCCTATTATTAATGGAACAACCATACAACTCCGTATACCCCTATCATGATCATAGATATTTTTTCCTTTTTGTTTTCCATGATGAATATTAAAAATCACAGTTTCATCATTACTTAGAATAAGGTCAGAACTTCTGGGATTTTTAAAGTGACGAGGTATTAAATCTATGTACATAGGATAATCTAGATGATATGTAGCCTTTAACCATTCTTGAGTTGAGTGAAATTTATTATCCAACAATTGAGATGCAATATCATCATCTATATATCCGAAAACATCTTTATCATCATCTAAGATATAACGTGTTTTATATTCCAGACCATTACTATGATAATCAATTCTTCCCTTTATTATTTCACCAGAATCTTTGATTTTTCTTTTAAGATATATAGTACCTTTATTGTATGTATTCTCATTATCTCGGTAGTACATTAAATGACTTCCGTTGATTTTAAATAGTTCTTCTAGTAGATTGATTCTTTTTGGGCCATAATTCTGAAGGTCTTTTGTAATGGGACGAGGCCAGCTATTTTTATTATTGGGGTTAACTTTACCCTTAAAATTAAAGAATCCTACACCTGAATAATCAGCAATGTTCATATTTCCCTTTAAATTTCTTAGCGGATGATAATGAGTTAGACCTCTTTGCTTAAAAAAGCTTGATATATTTCCAACTTTATCGGCTTTGTAATTTCCATGATCAGAAGTAATTGCTATAGCAGTATCATCTAAATAACCTATTTTTTCTAAATTATCTATTAATACTCCTATAACTTTATCAATGTGTAATAAATTCAATTTATAAATTCGCGATTCGAAACCAAACTTATGCAGTAAAAGGTCAGAGGTTATAAACCATATTAAAGAAGCAATAGGTGGTTCTGAATTTTCAAAGAATTTTTTAGGTTTCTTAAACGTCTCAACCAATTTTTGCATAATTACCGAGTTGGATCTAATCATCCTCCTTTTTACACTAGGGTAATATTTCAAAAGGAGATAATACAGGGCAAGTCTAGTTTTTCTTTCAGGAAAAACGTAATTTGAACCTCTGTTAATAAATTGAGCTATGCTTGCTGTATTACCATCACCTACCATTTCAAGAATTGTTCTACAATTATTTCCTATTTCCTTATTAATATTGTAGATTTGTAGATTTGTAGCAGCATAACTTCTTAAAATTGGCGGAGAAAAATCACGGCCCATCCAATTTATTAGTGGAATTCCATGAGAGGGTTCTTTTTTATAATTTCCGGTATAGGTCCCTGTTAATAGAGATACATGGGCAGGATATGTAATAGGTGGAAAATCAGTTATACAGTTCTCAGAATAAATCCCATTTTCCAATAATTTTTTCATATTAGGCAGTAAACCATTGTTTACATAATAAAAAAAGTGTTCAGCTCTAACGTTATCAATGATGCAAAGAATAATTCTGTTGATCTTATTTATTAAACTTCACCAATCGCAATTCTATTTATACTTACATATTCTTCGAAATTAATAATTACTATTATAAAAAATTAACTAAGATTTTACACAAATATATACGAAAAAATGTAAAAGGATTGAGAGATTAGGTATAATGGAGCCCCTGACGCTTATTTTATTCATCAGGAGGAAAGCTATTAAACAAGCAGTTAGGATAGCCTCTTTTTTATTGAAACTTCAGCCTCTGGTGGGATTTGAACCCACGGCCGGCAGATTACAATAACAGAGCAGATAATTATTTTATCTATTGTCTGCTGCTCTACCACTAAGCCACAGAGGCAGAATTTTTTGCATACTTTTTAATTCTCTTTATTTAAAATGAAATTATTATAAATTTTTAATTTTGTGGTTTTAATCGCCTATATATAGCAACACAAATAATTATAAAGTTAACTTTCCTAATTTTAATCAATTACTTTATTATTAATTTTATAGTTAATTGGAATTCTGTTTGAGCAAAATGCCATTTACGAAAGAAGAGGTTACCTCTTTAGCTTTTAAAATTTATAAGGAAAATCAGAGCGTCGAGAAAAGTGTCTGGAAGCTCGCCCAATTATGCGTTACGATTAATAAAAACATCAAAAACGGATATGATATAAAACCATTGGAAACAGATAATTTGATCCTTCTAATAAGAGAGGATGTTAATGGTCAATTGATAATTCCTTCAGAGGATGAAATTAAAGAAGTTGCTGAAATCATTTATCATGAAAATCCTTCGAGAAGTCAACTTGATTGGTACATTGCAGAAAAACAGCTTCTTTTAAAAGAAATACAGAAGTTAATTGAAGATAATAGAAAAACCTAGATTTTCATATACAGAGTTCTAGTAAATCTTCCTTTTAACAAATATTAAAGATGGAATAGTGGGTATTATAATAAATATTATAATAATTTATATTAGACAT
Organism: Promethearchaeota archaeon; assembly: GCA_020343655.1. Taxonomy (GTDB): domain Archaea; phylum Asgardarchaeota; class Lokiarchaeia; order Sigyniarchaeales; family SOKP01; genus Loki-b32. Next base: position 316,195 of record CP070805.1, read on the forward strand.
TAAAATAATTTTTTTTATTGGTTTGTAAATTGCCAAGTCCAAAAAAGAAAAAACCAGACGATAAGGCACAAAAATCGCTTTTTTCTTTTGTTAGCGAAAAAGAAGAGGAAAAGGAAAAATCCACAGAAATAACCGAAAAAGTAAAAACAGAAGAGATAAAAAAAGAAAAGAAAACCAAAGAAACCAAACAAAAAATGGAGGAATTCACAAAAGAAATTCCCTCAAGATTGTATTTTAAAGGAAATGATGAGCCTTTTGGCTTAAAAGAAGGAAATATCAAATTAACCAAGGTTTTACGAGAAAATGTTTCTTCAAAATATATCAGATACCTCATTGAAAGAAATGAAATTGTTGAAGACATGGAACGAGGATTTTTACTTGACGTAGATTATGATGGTGGGCAAAATAAAGCATATTGTAAATTTTACGATTTAGAAACTGATGATATAAAGATATGGATTGATACTACGGATCATGAGCCTTATTGTCTAAGTAAAGAATCCATCTCAGAATTGGAAAAACTAAGCTTTAATGAAAAAACAGGGCAGAAGAAAAAACTGACCGATTACGAAGGATTTAATCGATTTGAAGAAATAAAGCGGTTTGATTTGTTAAGTGATCAAGAGATTTACATGATTAAGATTTATGGCAAAACCCCAACGAATATCGGAGGTTCTGGAATAAATATACGGAATATTTTGGGCAATAATGAAAAAAAAGCTTGGGAAGCTGATATTCGGTATCACCTTAATTATATATTTGATAGGCAATTAATTCCGGGTTTAATTTACAAAATTAAAAGCGGGAAACTTGAAAAATTGAATTTCGAGAAAGTTGATGAAAATTCAAAAAAAATGGCTCATGAACTTCGAGAGTTATTTAAAAATGAAGCTCCAGAAATTCAAGAATTTACTGAGGAATTTTTAAATATTTTTATAACTCCGATTCCTGATGTTAAACGCATGGCTATGGATATTGAAGTTATGGTAGGTGAAAGAGACTATAAGATCCCTGATCCCCGATTAGCTAAGCAGGAAGTCATCAGTGTTTCATTTGTAGCAACAGATGGATTAAAATTAGTTTATATGCTTGAACGAGAAGGATATACCTTTGAAAAAGCACATAAAAAATTCCCTTCTGATGCTAAAATTATATTCTTCAAATCCGAGAAAGAGCTATTAACAGAAACTTTTCGTCTTATATGGAAATATCCTATAGTTATTACTTTTAATGGAGATAATTTTGATTTAAATTATTTATACCACAGAGCTGAAAAATTAAAAATCCAAAAAGATTTAAACCCTATTCACGTAAAACGAGGTTTTGGGATTCTATCTAAAGCTGAATGTGATTTACGGAGAGGAATACATATTGATTTATTTAATCTGTTTTTCAATAGGAGTATTTCTGGGTATGCATTTGGCGGTGCTTATGAGAGTGCTTCTCTTAATGACATTAGTGCTGCCTTATTAGGAGAAGAAAAATTTAAGCATGATGAGATAATTCATGAAATGGAATATGATATTCTTTCTTGGTATAATCTGAAAGATTCAATCTTAACATTAGATCTAACCAAATTTAACAATTCATTGGTATGGAATCTAATTATTTTACTATGCAGAATAACGAAAATGCCTATTCATGATATGGTTCGCAGACAAATTTCAACTTGGATTCAAAATATCTTTTATTTTGAACATAGGAGGAAAGGATCGCTTATTCCTCGTCGATCAGAAATTAAGGAGGCAAAACCAGGAGGGATTCTATCATCCAAATTCGATGATGAAAAATTTTTAGGAGCTTACGTAGTAGATCCAGTCCCAGGAATTCACTATGATGTAGTGGTTATGGATTTTGCGTGTTTTTCGGCTGATACTGAAGTTTTAACGAATGATGGGTGGTTATATTATGAAAAATTAAAAGATCATGAGAAAAACAAATTAAAAGTAGCAACAATCAATCCAAAGAATAATTATTTTGAATATCATCCTGTTCACGAGATATTCGAATATGAATATGAAGGAGAAATGGTTAATTTCAAACAACAAGGAATTGATATATTAGTAACACCAAATCATCGAATGGTTTATAATAGAAGAACAAATGAAAGAGAAATTACAAATTTTGAAAATTATATTAGCGTTAAAAGAGCAGATGAACTTAAAGATGATTATATTTATAATATTCCTTATACGGGTGATTGGAAGGGCGAAGATTTTCATATAAAAATATCTAATGTAAAATATAAACCATCTGATTTCCTCTCCTTTTTAGGATGGTTCATTACGGATGGAGGTATATCCGGAAGGAGTGTTAATATTTATCAATCAAAAGAACATAATTTTGATCATATTAGATCTTCTTTAGAAAAACTTAGTTTACAATAT
>CP070805.1:318681-327758 GCA_020343655.1 Promethearchaeota archaeon
AAAATAGGAATTATTGGTTTTTATGATAAATTATTTTGATAAAAATGTGATTCAAGGAATATGTAATTCCAATGAGTTCAAAGGATGGCTTCTCTCAAGAAGATGGTTTGGTGATAAATCAGCTTTATCAAATTTAGAATTTGATATTTTTTTGCAATATTTTGAAATTATTGCTGAAAGAATCTTCTTGATAATAATTGAAGTAAAAACTCCTGATTACTCTAAGACTTATTTCTTGCCTTTAATCTATTATGAAAAAATAGAAGTTATTCTAGAACCAAGTGAAAAAACACGTTCAAATATTGTAAAACTTACTGAAAACACATTTACCAAAAAGTTAGCTATAACTATAGAGAATGAACAGAAAATTATTACGCTTAATTTATTGGAAGCGGAGTTTTGCCTTTTTTTCTGGAAGAAAGTGCTATTTGATACGGGTATTTCCGAGAAATTTCCATCATTGGATATGGAATTAACCCTTTATAGCAAACAATTTGAAGATGAAACCAACATGAAAAAAGTACAGAACTTAATCGAAGCAGGTTTATATCCAGATCGATATGAACTTTCAATAAGTCAATTGGGTAAAGGAAATACAACCAATCTCTTGTTTCTATTAAATATATCCAATAAAAGAACACCAAACCAAAATCCTATATCTTATGTATTAAAATCTTATAAAGATTATTCTATAAGTTTAGAACCTTCTAAATTATATGTTTTGGTAAAAAATAAATTTCCAAATACACCGAAAATTTATGGAACAATTAAAGTACGTGATAATGATACAGTTGGAATAATCGAAAGCGTTCCTAATATTGGAAATTTAGGAGATATCTACTGGAATGAACTTAATAATATGATCAATACCGTATTTAAAGACGTTAATAATGATTATTCCAAATTAAGTGAGAAATCAAACGCGTCTCAATTAATTAAAGAGAGGTGTAGGGAAACTATTCTGGTCTCCTCAGAGATAGGAAATTATATTAACAAATTGCATAATTCTTTAATTTTATCAGACCAGAAGGAGTATAATTCAGAAACGGTTGAAAGCAAAGTATATCTTAAAAATTATACAGAAAGATTGAATTCAATGATTTCATACTTATTAAGCCATATGACTGCCCAACCAGAAAGTGCATTTTTCAATTTACCAAAAATAAGCTCTATCCTTATAGATATTAAAGATATCATAGAAAGATTCCGTTCAGAATATGAAAAACCAGATATTAAAATCCAACCTGTACATCAAGATTTACATATGGAACAAATTTTATACAATAAAGTTGATAACCAATATAATTTTTATTTTATAGATTTTGAAGGTGATCCACAACTTTCATTAAAAGAAAAAATGGGGAAATTCCCAATTGAAAAAGATTTTGCTTCGTTTTTAAGAGCGTTAAGTTATATAAAATTCAACACATTGCTTAGTTTTATTGAGAAAAATATTATTCGAAAAGAGAAATATGAAGTACCAGAAGAAATCCTTTACAATCTCTTTTTCAGGAGAGCAGCTAGACCTTTAAAAAAAGTAGTCGATATCGTTCTGAATATTCTTAATTTATGGGAATCAAAATTAATTGGAAAAATATTGAGAGATTTAGATGCTAATTACATCTTAATCACCTATTTCTATATAGAAAGAGCTTTACATGAATTGAATTATGAAATCTTATTTAGACCAAATAAAATAATTGTTCCTATTCTAGGATTAAAAGAAATCGTAGACAAAAGTTAATTTTTTATCCTATTTATTTTTATTCAGTTTCTTCTTCAGCTATTTTGGCAAATCCAAAAGAATAATGTGATGATGAACGTTCCACAGGTTGTACTTTGTTTTTGTATGCAGTCCTTATTTTACTTTGTGTTTCTATTTTTGACGATATCCAATCTAGATTAAATTCTCCCTGATTAAAAATACTCCACATGAAAGATTCTGCAAATTTTGCAGGACCAAATTTCTTATCTACTAATATATATTTTTCATCATCAGTAAATTTTCGGAAAAAACCAAGATTATCACACAATTCTAATTTATAATCAATATCATCTAGCTTACCGTTGATTCTTGCACAATCATTTATAAATCGAGCTAACTTTTCACCTAATTCTATTTGTTCTTCTTCATCACAATTCTCAATTAATTTTCTTAAATAACTTTTTTTTATAATTATAAAATCTCGATCATTTAACGATTGGATTGAACCTTTTTGTTTTATTAGATATTTTGACAAATCTAAATAATTCCTTATAAGATCGGCTTTAGAAATCCCTAATTTTGAGCGAGTTTTTTCAATATTATAATTTAATTCATCATCGATTCTCACAGTTATGACGCTTGTAGAATCTTTTAACTTACTCTCCCTATCTGAACCATTTTTTTTGTGTATTGATGATTTTTGGATTAGTTTTCTACTCAATTATAATCTCTCAATAACTTTTTACTTGTAATGTTTGTATTAATTTAATAGTATATGTAATATAAGTAACTTATGAATATAAATGATTGTAATTTACTATTTTTGTCAAAAATTATTGGATAGTAAATATACAATAAAAATATATTTCATTATCTACTCATTTGAATATTATTATATGTGAACAGTTTTAATTCTGAAACCGCTATATTCAACATTATGAATACTATCTCAATTTCAGATAATTTAAAAATTTAAGTTAAGATTTTGAATATTAATGAGTTCATATATAAAGAAATTGAAGTTAATTTCTTTCAAAATATTTTATCTGTTATTTTTTAAATATTTATTTTAAGTAACTAATTTTGATTATCAATCAAAAATATAACGAAAACATAAAAATATTCATGATTTTTGTTTTATTGGGATTCTTGTGGTAATTTTAATAATTTTTTGAAGATTTTTTGTTATAATTATAAATCACTCACTAAATAAATTTTGATTATTAAAAAAACCAATTCAGTTAAAAAATAGATTAATAGCCCCAAAAATTCAAAAAGTATAGCAAATTTTTAATTTTGGAAATCTTTAAAAAATTTAATTTTGTTAAAAGAACACTTCATTAAATAAATAATACTAAATATAAAAATAAGTTATACTTAATTTTAATAGCAATTGTAATCATTATAGTCATTTATAATCTTTATATACAAATGAAACACGAGGAAAATATAAATACCGTCAAGAATATTGGTCTAGTGTATATAACCATAAGAAATTTATTAAGGGTTGGATAGAGAGTTATGGAAATTACACAGACTGGAATTTTAGAAGCAAATTTACAAAATAAATCTGAATCTATATCTATCGAGTCAGATGAGCAGATTGAAAAGATTGTTAAAGCATTGGCCTCCCGAACAAGACGACAAATACTTCACATTATTCAAGAAGAACCAATGGATGTTTCAAATATTGCTTCTATTTTAAATATGACAGAAGCTAATATTTCTGCCCAAATTAAGAAACTTGAGGAAGCTGGTTTAATTACATGTTCTTACTCATCTGGGGATCACGGTGTTCGTAAAATCTCGCGTTTGAAATTCAATAAACTAATAATAAAGTTTTGAGTATTTAACTAGTAATTTTTGCGGAACTAGGTAATTTTTTTATAATAGGTATAGGCCTAGGTTTTTCTTCAGATTTTTCAGATTTTTCAAGGAGTAAGGGTTTACCTGCTTTTCCTCTTGCCATAATTTCTCTCATTTCCTTAGAAATTATAGATGAAGTCATCCCCATATTGTGAAGCATTTCTACACCATTTACAATACAAGTTTTAGCAAAACGAGGAATATTTCGCCCCATCCAATTAAATTTCCCAAATGGATTACAATATCTTTTCGCAAGCAATCTGATCCAATTACCACTAAGATAATAAGCAGAATACGCTTCAGCAACTAATCTATATATTTCTATATTAGTTAGTTGTTCTGTACGCATCATTGGATGAAATAGATTATAGTGTTTATAATTATTGCTAGTTAACATTCCCTTTTCCTTCATTTCTTCATAAAATTCAGTTCCTGGAAAGGCTGTTATAGGAGTAAATTGAATGCAAGTTAAATTAAGAGATCTAGCAAATTGGATATTTTGCCTTACCATTGTTTTAGTTTCTCCAGGGAATCCAATAATAACTCCCCCAAAAATCGAAATTCCACGATCTTGAAGTGATGAAACAACTTTTCTAACCATATCAGGAGTAGTGTTTTGCTTATTCATAGCATTAAGGCTTTGTTGATGAACTGATTCAATCCCAAGGAATACTTGTCTCATACCCGCGTCATGCATTAGATCAATTAACAAAGGATTTCGATATAATGTATCGACTCTAGATTGGCAGGAAAAATAAATTTTGTTTGAGACTCCTGAACGAATGATAGTCTCAAGTATTTCCTTAGTTCTTTTTATTTTAATAGTAAAATTATCTTCACAGAAAAATATAAAATCATTTTTCCAATTTATATTATAAATTTCTTGCATAATCCTTCTGGTTGATTTTGTTCGATAAGTTAAAGGTTTATCTGAATTTCTCCACATTTTTATAATGCAACAGAATTTACAATTATATGGACAACCTCGTGATGTTTCAAGTTGAGCTACTCGGGCACCTAAATAAATATATTTCTTATCATCTAACAAGTCCCTTCGTGGCATTGGGAAATTATCTAAGTTAGGTTCTAATTCTCGATCTTTATTATGAAGCACTTGGCCTTCATTATTTTTATACGAAAGCCCATCAATATCTCTTAGTGTGTTATTATTCTTGTTTCCGTCTATATAATCTATCAATTCACGGAATGTATGCTCACCTTCACCTCGAACAGTATAATCTATCGCATGATGTTTAGCAACATATTCAGGAGCCAGAGTTGGCTGGTATCCACCTATTATAGTGATACATCCGTGATCTTTTGCCATTTGAGCCACTTCAAATGCGTGAGAGATTTGGGGTGTCATACTGGTGAGTGCTACTATGTCACTCTGATTTAGCAATGAACGGAATCTCTTCTCATTATATTTGTGAACCTTAAAATCGAACAATTCAGCATCATGTTCAGGAACCATAGCTGCAATTGAAATTAAACTAAGAGGAGGTCCTTTAATTATTGCATCAAGTCCAGAACTTAATCGTGCAGGATTAACATATAATATTTTCAAACTTTGTATCTCCTAACCATTTTAGTAGCATCTTTATTATTGTGCCAAATCATCTCTATTTCATTAAATAAATTTATGAAATTAATAGATTAGAAGAAGCACCGAGAATTTTTTATTAAATTCTCTTTAATTATAAATTATTTAATTAATTATATTATATGTTAATATTATTTAAATTTTTGTTAATTCTATATAGTTATTTAAAGTTCTCGAAAGTGTCAGAATCAAAGATATTAATAGTTTTTTTATTTCCAAAAATAAAGGGATAAAGCATTTGGAATGATGGTATTAAGTCTTTTTAATTATCAATTTTAATTCCACTTATGACAGAAGAAAAAGATGTATTATGCAATTTGGTAAGACAAGGTTATAAAAAGGGAGCTTGCGAAGTTAATTTGAAAAATGGTATTAAGCAAACTGCTTGCAAAGCTACTTTGAAAGTTAAAAATAATCTCTATTATCGATTGATATCTGCTATGCATTTATCAAGACCAGAAGATTATTTTTCAATTTATCAATCTGGTTGTAATCATAATTGTCTTAAATGCCATTCTTGGGAATTTTCAAAAAATTTTAATGGAAGGTGGTATTCAACTGATGAGATTGCGCAGCAATGCAAGAAATATGAGGAATTTGTGACTGTATCAGAACCCAGGGAACGTGCATTAATGTATTATGCAAATGATTTATGCAAACACTGTGGTTCTTGCGTAATTTTCAATAAAAGAAGTCCTTTATGCCCTAATAAATTATCAAAAGACAAAATAATATTAGGACCTCAGGGATTTGGTCCTGCCAGAAATATAGTAGCGTTCACAGGAGGAGATATCGCTTGTCAAGCCGATTTTTATGCAGAAGTAACTAAGAAGATAAAGAACAGGTGTAGAAATCTCTGGGTTTTATTAGAAACGAATGGGTATGGATTAACTCCAAAAAATTTAGATTTACTTCAATGGGCAGGTTTAGATTCATATTGGCTCGATATTAAAGCTTTTGATGAGGATAAATATAAAAAATTATGTGGTGTTTCTAATAAAACAGTCCTTAATTCACCAAAAGAAATTCTAAAAAGAAATTTTGTTTTAGAAATTCTTACTGTTTATATTCCTAATTTTATTGAATTAGATCAATTCAAGAAAATCGCGGAATTAATTGTGGAATTAGATGACAACATTCCATTTCATATTTTAGCGTTTTTTCCACAATATAAGTTAAAATCATATAGACCGCCAAATCTAGACGAGATGATAGAAACTTATAAAGCTGTTAAGGAAATTGGTTTAAAACGAATTCAAATTGGAAATGTTGGTGTATTTGCTAAAACTGATGAAGAGGTAAAAAAATTAATAAAAATTGTTGGTGTTGAAACAATTTGATTTAATAAGGACGCAAAAAAGAGTTTGATAAATATTAGATAACTGCTAAATGAATTCTTTAAGATTGAATAAAAAGTCTATGAGTTTAATTATTGGAAATATGAAATAAGCGTATTTTTAATCATTTCAAAATGTCCTAGATGTGTCTTAGAAAGATCATCAAATGATTCTCTAATTCCCAGTTTTTCTATTCTTTCAGTTATTTTATAATAAGGAGATTCCCTTAATTTTTTTACTAAGGCTTTATTTTTTTCAATGTCTTCCAATAGATATTCAATTGGATTTAATTGATGAACTCCTAGCATTCCTTGAATAACTGCAATTAACATTGTATCAAATGTGATTCGTAAAACAACTTCATGATCAAAATCTGATTTAATAGGGAAAAGATAATTTTTAAGCATAGAAATTGATTCTTTAAAAAGCTCAAGAGATTCATTACCTAATTTTTTAATTCTATCATTAAAAGCGCGGTTTTCAGAGGCCCTTAGACACAGTGCTGATACGGTTTGATATTCTGCAACAAAATGAATGAATCTGGCTTTAGAATTAAGCATTGTCTCTTTTGATTCCTCTTCATCGATGATATTCCCTAAATCATCCAATGCTTTCCTAAAATAATTAGCAATTTCATAGAATTTTTTAGCAGAGGCTTCGTATTCTTCCCTAGTTAATAGATTGTAAGCTCTTTTTTCCTCTAATTCATAAAGTTCATCAAATTTATGTATTTTCATTACAGCTTTTAATATCAAACGCTTACCTTCGTCTTTTTTAATCCTAGAACGTTCAAATGTTTGCCCTGCTTTTAAAAGAAGTACAGAAGATAAATTGTTATACTCCTCTGGATCGGTTTCATATAAATACTCTGAAGCTTTTTGCCATGATTCGCCTGCAGTCTCCCAATCATGCATATTAAATGATATATTTCCTAATTGTATTAATAATTTAGCAGAAACCTCATTTAATTTTAATTCTTCAGTCTTTCGGATTATAGACTTTAATCTATAAATAGCTTGAATATTATTCTTAAATCTTGAGATTATTTGAGCGATTCTAATGAATAACTCATCTAATTTAATATAACTTCCAAGGTCAAGGTAGATTGAAGCTGCTTTTTCATAAAAGTCGATTGCTTCTTTTCCTTTTCCACGATCTGCAAGTGTTTCTGCTTGGTCTATTAATCTTATAGCTTCCAACTCTTTCTCATCATTATAACGATTATTGATCATATTTTTTCTCCTTAAAAGCTCGCAATTTAGTAAAGAACTGATTCAATTATAATTTCTGTACAATTTACATAAACTTAATTAAAATATTAAAACCTTAGCATTATTAACTTCTTATCAACACTATAAATATATATCTTTAAAATAAAATATTGATATGTATATTTATTAAAACTTTTTAAAGAGCTTTATATTTCTGTTTTTTATTATATTTCTGAATTCTAATGATTGATACACCGATGCAAATGATTCTTTTGCATCCTCAATTGCCCCATAAAAAATGAAGTTAGAAAACCAAGTCACTATAAACATTATACTAGCTCTTCTATAACGTGTATGGAATTTAACATTTAAGCGAGGAGATGAATATTGGAAAAGAAAAAGATTTGATGCTGTACCAACTGGAAATTTTAACGATGTGCTAATTAATTGTTGAGTCTCTAATATGTGAGCTAAACTTTCCAAATTAATGACTCCACCATCAATCCATAATTTTTCAATCCCAATATCTTTTAACCCATCAATTATACTTACATTATTAGGTTGGCTTTTCTCAGTAATATATGCATATCTCTGAGTAGAACTCATATTTTCAGATCCAAGAATTAAAATTACAACTGATTCTATCTTATACTTCAGCAGGACCTCTAGTTCTTTCTTGTTTTTTAGATTTGAAATAGTATTATATATGTATTGATCTGATTTGATGCCATTTTCTTTAAGATATTCAATCCCTGCTATTCTCGATTCAAGATTACCTCCCAGTACGAATGGAGGTTGAAAATAATCTAAATAAAACTCCAAATATTTTATCATAGATCTAGGAGTAGTAGCTGATATTTCTATTAAATTAGGAATATTATATTTTTTTGATAATGATAGGTGGGTTTGAATGCGTTTCTTGGCTTTTTGGAGGTCAAAAACTTCAGGGTTCTTCCTATTAACTATAGTCTCATTCTGATAAAAAATAGTACCAATTAATACAGGGGGAAAATTAAAATTTCCCTTTCCTAATTTTATATTTCCATAAGAATAATAGTCAGAATCGTCCATTTTCAATATCTTATCTGTTTTTCACATTTTATTATTATTGCTGAAGCTTTTAAATGTTAATTTTTCATAAATATCTTTATATGATATAAAGTCAAATCTTAATTTTTATCGGTTCGAAATAAGTAGAACCGTTTTTTTTATATTTTTCCTAATTTCATCTTAATATCGATTTCAGCAATCAACCAACATAGAATATCGTAAGTTGGACCTGAAAAAAATATCTCAGCTGCCTTTTCTCTTATCCTTGCATCATCTTTAGATCTTGCGTCTCTTTGGAGGAGGAG
>CP070805.1:327858-336659 GCA_020343655.1 Promethearchaeota archaeon
GTCTTTTATTGTGAAGTAGGACTTCTTGAAAAAGTATATATAATAATTTTGTATTATTCTTTATACTAGTTTTTTAGAGGTTTATTTGATGGAACGAAAAAATTATCTTCAAGTAGGTATAATTTGTATAGTATTAACAACAATATGTCTAATTATCTTTCTAATTATTTCAGCAGTAACCCATGCATATTATACAGATTATAGTAGCCAATTTTTATTTGTAATAGAAATTATTAGTTTGGTTCTCATTATGTTATCTATTTTAGGCGGAGTTTTAGCTTGTTTATTGATAGCTCTCTATTTCATTAAAAAACTTTAAGAATTGAAATATTTCCTTAATATCTCCTTGAGTTGTTTTAAATCTTTAGCTATACTTAAATGATGTCTTATGGTTTTTGAATTTTTGATATTTTTCGTTAACCAGATTGCATTTCTTTTCAATTCGACAAATTTGATATGATAATTTCCAAGAGGATGTGAAATCCCGTCAAGGAATTCGTCAATTAAATTCTCATAAATTTTAATATTTTTTTCCACAGTTTCTTGATTATTTCTTAAAGAAAGTAACTTATTATTTACTAAATATTCATGAATATAATTGAATATTTCTGGATTCCCTATAGATTCCCTCCCAATCATAAATGCGTCAACATTGGTATAGTCTATAAAATGCTTAGCACTGATAGGATTGATGATATCACCATTTCCAACTACAGGTATTGATAATCTATCCTTTAAACTTTTTACTGTATCTAAATCCAATGTTCCTTCATTAAATTTACTTAAAACAGTCCTTGCATGGACTATCAAGAATTCTATTTCAGAATTGTTTATGATTCTCGTTAATTCTTCAATATTAACTGGTTTTTCGAAACCTGTTCTAATTTTAAGTGATATCGGTTTAGAAGAATATTTTATTGCAATATTGATTAATAAATTTAACTTCTCTAAATTTTTCATCAAATATCCTCCTTCTTTAGCTTTAATTGCTCTTTTAGATGGGCATCCTGCATTTAAGTCTAATACATCAAACTTATAACTTTCGAGAATATCTATGGTTTTTTTCAGAGCTTCAGGGTTGGAGCCTATCACCTGTATACTGAGAGGGTGCTCATCTTCAATCTTAAATAGATCTTTTTCTATAGATTTGGGATTTTTTTCAATTTTTTTAGTATATAACATTGGAACACTTACTAATCCAATTTTTTGAAATTTTCTACAAAATCTCCTATATGGTGCTGTTGTAACATTTAGCATTGGGGCCAGAATATATCTGTTTTTTAAGTTAAGTGTTCCTAGTTTCATGAGTTTTGCAATTTTATAATAATTGTGATTTACAAACTAAAATCATGAAGTTTTTTTATTAAATGAAATTAACTATAATAAAATAATTCTATTGAATAAATGAGGTCAATGCCAATTTTCCTCAAAGAATTTAAATTCGAAAAACCTCCTATCAAGATAACATATTTCGATAAAGAACCTTTAATCTTAAGTAATAAATTCATTTTTTATCACAATAGAAGCAAATTTAGAAAAGAACTTACTCGACTCCAGTATTTAATTAAATCTTATACCAAAACTCCATTGCTAGCTGTTGCAATAAGAGATTCTTTATTAAAAGAGGAATATTCTGAAAAATTTTTGATAGTATTGTTTACTACATCAGAAACAATTAAAAAAACTAACAAAATTATTGAAGAGTATCTTAATATCGAACTAGATCCTGGTTGCTTTTTTCTTGAGACAAAAAGAGATTTTATGCTTCTTCTATCAAAAGATATAGAAGGATTGATTTCAGGAGTTGATGCTCTAGAAACAATTTTAAAACAAATCCTAGAAGATTATATGAATCAGGAGAGGTTTGATGATTATATAAAAATCCGCACTTTTGAATTAATTGGTTGTACTAAATCTCCCTGATTTTATACCTAAATAGATAAATTAAGAAAAAGAAAAAGGATTATGAAAAATATTTCCAAGGTTTTTGTCTTTTTAACCGATATGCACGATCAGCATAATCTGTTACCATTCTATGTGTATTAAAGTATGCCGCTAATGATATTGCGTTCTTTTGTCTAAAGATCCATTCATCATGATTCAAATAAATCGGCAAAATTTCGTTTTCTAGTGTCTTATAAATAGCATTTGAATCAATATCCCAACTGTTTGAAACACCGGGGTCATCAGGATTTGAATCATCGGGACCAATCGCCCAGCCAGCTAAACGATTCATTTTATAGCCCTCTAACCACCATCCATCTTGTACACTAAAATTAGGTACACCGTTAAGAGCAGCTTTCATACCACTCGTACCACTAGCTTCACGATACCTATTAGGTGTATTAAGCCAAATATCTACTCCAGATATAAGCATATGAGAGAGGTCCATATTGTAGTTTTCCATCATTACAACTTTTACTCCATAATTATCATATAAATATTCACCAGATTCATGAATCTTTTTAATATAATCTTTTCCCATTTGATCTTTTGGATGAGCCTTTCCTGCAAAAATAAATTGAACATTGTTTTTACATATTTTGCCTAATCTGTCGATATCATGAAATATAAGAATTGCCCGTTTATAAGTGGCAAAACGCCTAGCAAATCCAATAGTAATCAGTTCCTCATCAAGTAAATTCCAGCTGTGACCTTTTTGATAATTAATAAGATTAAATTTATTCTCAATATGAGCGTCAAATACATCTAAATCATCTAATTCAATTGCATTCTCAAGAACAGAAGGATTTGCCCTCCAATTTGGCCATTTTCTACCAAACATCTTCCGAAAAGGTTTAGAAACCCAGAATGGTAAGTGTATTCCATTAGTAATATAGTCGATTTCATATTGAGGGAACATATTTTTTGATATGTCTCTATGCTTTCGTGCTACAGCATTTCGATATCTAGAAAGTGCCATGCCTAAAAATGTCATATTGAATTCACCATTGTCATCGGCAAGTTTTTTAATTTCTTTTGGCATTCTATTTTCAAAAACTTTATCAACCAAATCTTGCTTAAATCGATCATGCCCTGCCGGTACAGGAGTATGTGTTGTAAATACAACTCTTTCTTTTACTTTTTCAATATTACCTAATTCATTTAATAATTCTAGGGTAGAAAAAGAACCGTGACCCTCATTAAGATGATATGTTTTAATATTATTATAACCCAATGATTTTAAAAGCTTAATTCCTCCAATTCCTAAAATCATTTCTTGGACTATTCTATTCCAACGACTTGTGCTATCATACAATGAACCTGTCATTTTTTTCATCCAATCTTCATTTCCTTCAATCTCAGTAGTTAAAAGATATATTGGAAGTACATGGCCTGATTGACCTATTACTCGATATAACCAAGCACTTACAAGAACATTTTTGTTCTCAATTTTCATATTAATCGGTTTTTCTACTTTATCAAACTCGTAATAGAAGTTCCAAGCAATTTCCTTTTCTTTTTGTTCTCCATATTCATTGTAGAATTGATAAAAATATCCAGAACTATAACAAAGGCAGATACCAACCATAGGTATCTCTAAATCTGCAGCAGACCTTACAGTATCACCTGATAATACACCTAAGCCACCAGAGTAAGTAGGGATATTACTATCAATCGCGATTTCCATTGAGATATACGCTACACTAGTACTTGATTTTAAATCATCGTCGATTTCCATTTTATTTCACATTTTTAAAGTAATTAAATTAATAATTTTAAAATTTATAGAGTTTTATATTATATTTTTGAAAACCATAGTTAAAAATCTTCTTAATTAAAACCATTAAAAAGAGAGAAATAAGTTAAACTATTTAAATAATATTTTTTCATTAGAGTGTTGTATTTGTTAATATTCGTTACTCAATTTTTCGAAAAATCGAGTACTTTTAGTGATTTATTCTAATTAGATCATTTTTTTTCATTGTGTTATTTAATCTTTTTGTAATCAACTAAATAAAATGATTTGATTTTTAAGCTTCTGGTATTAATAATACAAAAGAGTCTCCTTCAACCCATATTTTACCATTGTAATTATTTAAAACACGTTCAACTAAAAGAAAGCTTAAAATAATTTCTTTTATTTTGCTATCCTTTTCTCTTTCTTTCTTGAATATCATTTCTTTTCCTATGTTTAATATTTCTTTTTGATAGTCAATAAATTTTACTTTGATATAATTTTGGTTGTCCAATTGACTTTTAATTATAATAATTTTAATCTCTATTTTGTGGTTTGTGTTATATCTAATTGAACTTATAAGAATATTAACAAAAACGTCTATTAAAAACTTGTCAGCTTTTACATAAAGATCTTGAGTAGGATGTTCAACCATTATGTTGATTTGTTTATTAGAATAACTTTTTGTAATATAGTTAATTACATCTCCAACAACATTAGCTAAATTTACTGGTTTTATTATTATAGTTGCCTCATTAAGTTTTGTTAATCTTTGTATTATATATATCAAGAGTTTTGCGTTAATACACTGATCCTTAATGTTTTCTAAAATTCTTCTTCTAGATTGAAATATACTTTGATGGTCTAGTGTTTTATATTCATCAAGCTGGGATTGAATACTTTTTACTATATTCTTTATATCATTCACGAATAATTCCTTGTAAAAATACTCTCTGTCAAATTCTTGGTGGATAATTTCTCTACTTTTATGGAGATCATCTTCTATTGATTTACGAAGTAATACATTTTTAAGAATGTCAGAAATAATACTTACCAATTCTAAATTTTCTTCGATCCAGTAGTCGGTGTGTGTTATATTATCAAAGCAAAAAATTCCTTCTATAATATTATTAATTTTTATTGAAAAGGTTAAAAAATTTTTAATTTTATGAATTTCAAGAAACGTTTTTAGTTTTATTGCTTCTTTAGGAAGATGAGCTATATTTTTAATATATAAATATTCAGAAATTTCTAATTTCTCTAATAACCAAGGAAAATCATTAATTATTATCTTTTCTGGTAAATTGATTTGGGGATAAACTAACTTTCCATACCACACATATTTATTTGTTATAAAATTTAAATTGACATTAAAGATATAGAGATAGGCTCTTGTAGCATTGACAAATTCACCAATGTCTCGAAGTGAATCAATAATTGATTTGTTAAAATCTTTTATACCTACAAATCTAGATACAATTCCAGTGATTATCGCTTTTAATCTGGATATTTTCATTAATTCCTGTTCTATTTTTTTTTGATTTGTTATATTCTGACATATTATCTGATAAAATGTTTCCTCACCGACATCAACAAATGATGATTGCATATTTACCCAAATTGTAGCACCACTTTTATGATAAAGTTGGATCTCTAAAGGAGGGAAAATTTTGCCTTTTTCTTCTTTTTTAAATCTTTTTAAAACCTCTACCATATAATCCTGAGGTATCAATGAAAGATCCATAAATTTCCTCCCCAATAATTCCTCCCTTGTATATCCTAAAGTTCTTTCTAACGCTGGATTAAAATCGACTAAAGAACCTTTCGGGTCAATTAAAAGGATAGAAAAAGGTGAATCCTTGAAAAGATGACGATATTTTATTTCTGAACTTCTTAATTTGATTTCTGCTTCTATTCTATTTCTGATATCCCGAATTATGTATTGAATAAAGATTTGACCTCCTACTTGGACTTCATTTACACTAATTTCTACAGGAATTAAATTACCAGAATTATCAATTACCTCTAATCTTAGAGGAAAAGGAAAATTGAGTTGATCAAATACCTCTTCATTAAAGTCTATATTAATAATGCCACTTAGTATTTGACTTGAATGCAAACCAATAAAATCCTCAAATGGTCGTTGAAACAATTTCTCAGCTTCTTTATTTGCATCCATTATTATTCCTGATTTCTTATCAATTATTAATATAGCGTCTCGAGCAGCTTTAAATAAAGCCTCATAACGTAATTCGGCTATTTTAAGGGCTTCGATAGAAGGTTGGAATAAACTAATTTGATTAATTAGCGTACTATGCATGGATTCTAGAATACCCATTAATTGATTTTTATTTGAATAATTCTTTTTTATATCGTCGAATAGTTTAAGAATGTATGAACTAAATTGGTTTATGATATTTTTAGGAATTTTTTGATCGTAATAAACTATTAAAGATAAGGGTAGTATCCCTCCTCTAATACTCTCGTTTTCCACATAGTCAAAGTAGATTGCCGCATTTGATTTTAAGTGAGGAAATGGAAGTATTACTGAACTTGGCTTAAATTCACCTCCTCCAAATATAAACTGTGATATTGAAAAACTCTTAATAGATATTAATTCCGGATTATCAAAAGCGTCTTTAGGATGAACTGCCTCGACTTTGATACCCAAATTTTCATCCCAACGACAAAAAATTATGCCAACTTCTTTTCTGGGGATAAATTGTTCGATTCTCTCCGAAATTTTAAGGGAAAGCCAATTAAACGCCTCATCTATATTAATATTTTTGAGTGCACTTGTTAAGAATGATTTAATTGGTCTATCTCCAAGTTTCTCCACCCCCATAATTTTTTCTAATTCATCTTTATCTTGTTTTTTCAGATCAATTTTATTGAATAGAATAAGAAGCGGCAATTTACATAATTCTGGCTTATTGGCAATTTCGTGGAGTAATTCTCGTGCATACGAGAATTTTATCGTATCGGTAACATCTAATACAAATATCAATCCATCTTGGTTTTTTAGATAAGGTTTCCATAGTTCTTTAACTTTGTATTTTCCGGGAATATCATATGTCAACAACGATAGATTATTAACTAAAATTCTAGAAATATCTACATTAATAGTCGGAAATATTGTTTTTGATACTGATTTTCTTCTCGTTCTAATTATAGTCGTTTTACCCGCCATAGAAAGCCCAAAAATTAAAATTTTTGCCTCTTTTTGCTCCAATATTACCTCTTCTTCTGGAAAAGAGGTATGAAAAGTATTGAGTAATGTTCTAATCTCCTCTAGTTTAGCAGGATCTCCTTTATAAATTTTAGAATCCAAATAAAATGCTTTGTATGCACTTTCGATTTTTTTGAATTCCTCGACTAATCCCTTTAAAAATTCTTCAGCTAAAGTGGAATTAATTTTGGATTTACCATCAATAACTATTGAAATTAAAAGGTGCTCCTTTTCTGAGGCTGAGTATTCGCTAGGAATATCAAAGATCAGATTAGCTGTTTTAAAAGTCCCAAATGCATGTTTAAAAAAACCATTTTCATAGAGATCTATCAATAAAGGAACTTGTTTGATATCATCTCTCTGAATCGTTTTAGGTGTTTTTAGAAAAATATATGGAGGAAAATATGGATTTCGATGACTTAAAATTAAAGTTCTCAACTCAAAATAACCTCTATTAACTATTAATAAATTAAATTCTATTACTGCATAACTGAATTAATTTGTAAAAATACATATTGTTTTGATGTCTGTTCTAACGCAAATATTTATGTTGCGAATTTAAAACTTAGAACTTAACTAATTTACTAATAAAAATTCAAGTAAAAAAATGTTTCAAATTTAGTCTCATAATTCAAAAAGATTTATATATTTTAATTGTGATTATTTGGAACTACAAGCCGAAGGATATGATCTAATAAATCATATAAGAGGAATTAAAATGTATATTACCCCTAACTCATCAAAATCATAATAAGCTAAAACTATTTTAATAATGGTTATCCCTTCTTTTAATGATTTTTCTACATCAATTAAAGGAATTAATAGAGAAATCACCTAATTTTGGGAGATTGAAATATTGTTGTAAAAGAAATCATTAAAAATCCTATAGAAACTGCTTTTAGTATAAGTAACAAAACATGCCTAAAGAGTAATAATGTTCAGAATATAATAGATAAATTAAAAAAAGAAGGTTAATTAAATTTTAAATTCTTAGGGGTTCGCCACCTTCTTCTAGTATTTCAACTTTAATACTAGGATCTTTTTTCTCTAATAATTCCTTGAACTTGCTTAGATCCTTACCCCAATTTTGCCTTTATACATTACTTATGTATAAATTATGCATTGGAATGGCTATTTCTGGTTTTACATCGATAATTGAATCAGTAGCTTCGTCAAAATCCATAGTATAGGTTCCACCACAGGGCATCATAGCCACAGTAATGTTTTCTTTTGCCAGTTCCTTCATTTCAGGAATTCGTTCAGTATCTCCAGCATGGTATACACTTTTGTCCTCTGTTCTAACAATAATTCCTGCCCATTCATTTCTTTTGGGATGATTCGGTTTCTTGATATTATATGCCGGAACTAATTCGATGGAAAGATCTTTATATTCAAATGAGTGCCCTAATTTCAGCGGTGTACCATTAAAATTTTGTAGATTACTAGCAATACTCTCAGGTCCTATGAGAACAGTATCATCTCTCATAAGCTTTTGAATACTACTTGAATCAAAATGATCCCCATGAGAATGTGTTGAAACTATTATATCTGCTTTTTCTTCTCCTTTTTTAATCTGGTAAGGATCAAGGTATATAATTCTTCCGCTAGGTGTTTTTATTTTAAAGGCAGCATGACCAAGCCAAGTAATATCCATAGTCATTTTTATATTTCACCACCTTAAATTATTTCAAAATATGATTTATATTTTTTATTATAATTAGATACCTTATATTTATATCTTAAAATTGATAAATTAAAGAGATTCTCCCATGAGAATTTAAATAGAGAAATTTAATCTTCTTCTTCAAATTTCCATTCTGGAGTTTCAAGAGGAATTTTCTTTGTAATTCCATAATTATCTTCTTTACTTATATCGAGATCTTTAAATCTTTC
>CP070805.1:336759-345556 GCA_020343655.1 Promethearchaeota archaeon
CGATTAAAATATTAGCGGGATCGAAACTTGGTTGTATCAGTTCAGTGTTAGTTAAGCTGAAATTACTAAATGCTTCGTCAGTGACATGAATGCTTACTTTCTTAAATTCTATTTCAAACGGGGTTATATAATCCGTAAGAAGCTTAAATTCTTTACTATTTAATAAATCTTTTATTACCTCAGAATTAAAAATTACTTTTACATCCACGTTTTTAAGATTTTCTTTAATTCTATTTATTCCATTTCTCATTGAAGTTCTACTATCCTGGGGTAGATTATTAAGGCGATCTTCATGGATCAATGAAACTAATGGATTATTATATCTAATACCTATTGCAATTTTGCATTCACTTTGAGCTAGGAAATGATGATATGATTCATCAAAATTTCCAAGGCTATAGTTAATAAACTCAACTGGTTCTTGAATTACTTGTTCATCTAATTTGTATCTTCTAGTAAAAACCTCAATTGCAGATTCACACTTATCTCTTTTCTCCTCAAATTGATTTTTAAGATTTTCAATTCGTTTATGGATAAGGTTTTGCCACAGTGTCATAATTGGAGTCGCGATATGGATTTTCATAGGCCTATCATAAATCTGTACAAGGCCTAAATCACTTAATACAGAGCAGACTTTATAACCTCTTTTTAAAGAGAGATTAAATTGATTACAAACTTCTTTTAAATCCTCAATTCTTTTATTTTTTAGGAGATAATGGTATATCCTTTCAATACCTTTTTCTATAATCCCAATTGAATCAAATAGTTGGCTAAGAGGTAAAAATTCGGTATCTTCCATTAAATCACCTACTATGCATTCTTTCTAATGTAAGTTCCGTAAGAACTTTAAACGCCTCATTTACATTAATATTCTCCTTAGCTGAAATTTCGACAAAACTATTCATCCCATTTTTTTCAGCGATTTGTATACCATAATCTCTTTGTACTTGGCGTTGAGATTTTTCAAGATCCATTTTTGCGCCAACAAGCATAATAGGAATGGAACCACCTTTCTGTCTTACTATAGTAATCCATTCTGATATATTATCTAAAGTAGAGGGTCTTGTTATATCATAAAGTAAAAATGCAGCATTCGCCCCTAAACAATAAGTTGGTAAAAGGAATCTGAATCTTTCTTCACCTCCTACATCCCATAGTTGTAATTTAATTCTTTTCTCTTCAAATTCAATCGTTTTGACGTGAAAATCTACACCAATAGTCAATCTTTCACTTGGGTTGAATAAATTATAACAATATCGTTTTGTGAAAGAGGTTTTACCAACAGAAGCGTCACCAAGCAATAAAATCTTAAACGTATAATCATAACTAGCCATTTTCATTAAACCTTGAACTAATTAGATAAATAAATCAATTTAACTATTTATAATATTATTCCTCTTTTATTATTACTTTAATGATTTTCAACTTTTTAAATATAGTTTGAAATTTTTTTGTATTAGTATTTAACAAATAAATTTTCTAATATTATATATAGAAAGCAAATTTTGGTATTATATACGGTATAATGCATTCTTGAAAAGCTTAAACTTAAAACTATATAGTTCATTTTTTTATTGGAAGTAGAAAAGCCCCATAAGCTATTTAAAAAAAAAATGAAGGATCAAGATATTATTCTAGGATTATTCTATGCTGATGAAGATAATTTAATATTTGACAATATTAAATATTCTGAGAATTTTAGTGATATGAAAATAAATGACATAAAGATGCTTTCTTATAAATTTCTCGGTCCCGTTTTTTTAACTGCAGCTACTGGTATTGGAAACAATTGGATAATCGAGTTTGTTGAAGCTTCTTTATCAGTACGCGATACTAATATGGAAAGTGTAGATGTTCTTCAGTCATTTTTCACACTTAATTCATCGATTGAAATTCAAGAAGGGACAACAAATCTCTTTGCATTGATTAGTACTCCATATACAGAAGATATTAAATTTCTTTATGATGAGATTTCGAATTATATTCATCCAAGCATTGTTCAAGGTAAAATTGTAAATGAAAATCTTTTAAGGAGTCGATTTGATTTTAATAAACTTATAAACAGTGAGTTAGAAAGGGGGATAAATCTTATCGAATATTCTCTTGGGGGTTCTCGGAAAGTTTATTGGGAGGAAGAGCAAAGATATTATTGTGTTGGATTAATTGAGAGGAAAAATGCGGAAGATCTAAGAATCTCAAATCTCTATACATTTGATAAAGATGATCCTTTAAGAAAAGCATTTTTAAATGATATACCATCCTATTATGTGTTAGCAATTTTACCAGATTACTATGAACACCTGATAGGTGAAACTTTAGATGTTTATAATAAAATGGGAGTTTATCCGAATATTAGGATGATAACATTAAGATATCGGGATAGAAAAGTAGTTTATTTAGAGGAATATATTGTAGAACATAAAATCTACAAAAGTTATGGTGCCATTTTGGTCCAGCAAAATGAAAAAACTGAAGAGAATAAAAAGTTATCATATTTCAAAAAAAATTTAAGGCTTATATTGGATAGAAATAAAGCTCTCAAGGAATCTCTTGAATTAATGAACCCTCATTTCAAAAATGAGAGATGGGGTGCAATTTCAAATGAGGAACTTGATAAAATTGGGGTGATTCTTGACAATCCTGATTAATCACGAAAATGGGAGTATAATTTCGATATGGTTGAAGTAAGTATTGAAGATGTTTATAAAATTGATAAGGATAAATTATTGAGGTATTATGATAGAATTCAGAATCAATTTAAATCCTCAGGACCAATTCAAATTATTACAAAATTTTTGATAAATCAATCAATAGGATCCAATTATAGCGATGTCTATGATGTTTTAATTTACTTTAGAGATAAGTTAAAAGAAGGAAAAAAAATTTTAGATTTCGCTTTTGAATGGATTAGAGCTCAAAAAATTCGATTAGAATACAAAAAATACCTAATTAGAGCACAATATCCTTTTGATAATTTACTTCTTGCGGTGGATGATTGTATTTTTAAATTCTTCCTAGAATATGATACTTTTATAAGAAAATTGCTTAAAAAAGATATTCAAGAGCATAATTTCAGTGCGTTATATGAGATCTTTTTCAGTCCTTATGAGTCTAAAAATCTTAATATACAAGATATTTTGGAAAGGCATATTGATAATATTCCTACGCAATTTCAGGGATTGGAGAAAATTAATACAAATATTATAGTATTAAGATCAGGCTTATCAAACATAATAGTAAAAGATTATGAGAATGTTTTGTTTGCACGGAAAGAAGAAAAATCAAAAAAGGAAATTAAATTAAAGAAAGAATCCACATTTGAACTTGAACAAGAAAGTAAATTTAAGGGGTTCCTTATAGAAAGAATGATTAAAACTCATTGCATTAGCAAGAAAGAAATCTCGGATAATGAGATTGAAAACGCGGTTTCCCAATTCTTATCCTCCTACTTTAAATTTGGAACACTATATAAGTTTGATGGATTCAAAGATTTATTGATACATAATTTAGCAGATGATATTTATTCTGGATTAACAGAGAAGCTTAAACAAGCTAATTCTCTAGACAATATCAAGTATTTGGTTTTAAACGTTATAACCATCTTTAGTAAAACTATTAAATCGAAAATGCTTGACGGCATGGCCTGGAAAAGTGATTTAATACCTTTTCTTAAAGAATTTATTATTAAGTTTATCAATAACTTATAAAATAGTAAAAAAGTAATTTAAAAAAACTTTTTTATACCTCTTTAAATAATTCTTTCATTTTTTCTCTAATTACCTGATTTAATTCCTTATCAATGTAACATTTTATTTCTTTATATACAAGCGGATTTTTTAAAAGTTTTTTATGCATATTTAAAAATCTTATTACTGACCAACGAACAGAATCATCTGGATCATTTAATAAAGGTAATATGAAGTTTAGGTAACTAATATCACCTGTTTGTGCAAGTTTCATTACAGTTCTGGCTCTAGTAATAAAATCTGAATGATATAACTGAGGTACTAAAACATGTTTGAGAGTATTTTTTTTAACGAAATTTAGAATAAAATTGAATGTTTCAACTTTACAATTATGAATTTCATTTGTTTCTTTAATAAATGAATCAAGTACAGGTTCTATCTTCTTACCAAGTTTTAAAAGACTTTCAAAAGATATAAAAAAGTTTTCTGATAAATCAGCTGTATCTAAATCTAGATTATCAATTAATCTTCTAATAATTTTGTCGTCAACTTTCGAAATTTCTATAATATCCCAATTCATCCCCACTTCTTCTTCCCAGATTTTATTATCCCTTAAATAACTCACTTAATCGACCTTATGTTTTTAATCGTTATAATTTAATAAAAATAGGATTCGTCTTTTAATTGGTTTATTATTAAATTAAAAATAAAAAATCGAATATAGTTTAAATATCTCAGAATTTAATAATAAGCTAATATAAAATTAACTTATTAATAATTTCAAGATATACAAAAATCATAAAGATTTTATATTACAGAAAAATAAGAAATGCTTAAAATATTTGAAAAAACTGTTTAAAACTAAATTCAATCATTTAATCCGTAGTTCAACAACAGTTCTTTTATAATTTCAGCAAGTTTAACACATTATTATAAAAAATATCTTGTTTTACTTCATTTGAAATTCTTGGTAATGATATAATTTTTTCAATTTCAATTGGTAATGTCGATGTTGTAGGTGAATCAGAACCAAATATTATTCTCTTATGACCTACTGTTTTGATTAAATTATATATCCCCAAAGAAGGAGAACAGCTTGTCTCAAAATATAAATTTTCAAATTTTTTCAATAATAAACCTACTTGCATAGCAAACTCCATGCAAAATCCTCCATGACCCACGATAATTCTTAAATCTGGAAATTTTTTTGCTAGTTTTGCAATATCTTGTGGTTCAGTGCCATCATGAAATTTAGTTTTTGGATGTGAATGAATGAAAAGTATTATATCTTTATTAAAATCTTGAATAAATGTAGCTAATTTATAAATTCCTTTTGGAAATTTGAAAAAATTGAAACTTCCATGTATTTTAACACCTATAAATCCTTTTTCAAAATGATCTTCTAAAATTATGTAATTTTCCTCTTCTTCTTCCGGATTTAATTTAGGATTGAACCAGAAAAACTTATAAAACCTATCAGGCGCTTTACTAGCGATATCTATTACATCTTGATGGGATAACTGGCCTTTTGGGATTAAATTTTGGATTTCATCTAAATATTTGTTGAAATCAATTTGGGACTCAGTATGTGATGCGTATTCTTTTTGTTTACTATGATATTTCACTCTATTTATAGTTGTGATTATTGCCTTTTCGACATGGTAATGATCCATATAAGATATTACATCCTTATGAGGTGCTAGAAAAACTCCGTAGGTGTGGATGTGAGAATCAAATATTTTAAAATCTTCTGGAGTGGACATAATTATAATATTAAATTTTATAATTTTACTAAATAGATTGCATTACTACATAGAATCTCTTTAAAAAAAGAATAAAAAACTTATAAATCTTTAATTTTTTCCAGAATAATCGTTTGATTTTTTTCCCAATATTTATCAACAGCTTTTTTTACTGCTCTTTTAGCTACCTTCCTTACAACAGTTCGTTTCATGATCGCTCCGAGAACGTTCATAATTTTTTCTACTATTAAGCTTTTAATTATTCCTTCTATTGATTCACTTTTGGCAGCTTTCTGAAGCCACTTTTCAAATATTTTATCAACATTTTTTTGAATTTTTTCTCTAATTTCTGATGGGACTTCTTCTTCCATATATATCTCACTTTAAAGATTTTATATAAATGATAATAATTTAATCATTTAAAATTATACAGAATGAGTGAAAAAAAGGATTCTAAAATTATGGATGGTATTTTATGAATGTGCCATTTTGATATTCATCAAAAGCAATATTCAATTCATCTTGTGTATTCATAACAATTGGTCCACGCCAAGCCACAGGTTCTTTTAGTGGTTTGCCCGATATTAGTAAGAAACGAACTCCCTCTCCTTCTGTACTTATTTTTACTGTGTCTCCATCTCTATAAATTACAAGTGTCTCGTTACCTATAAGGTCTTCTTTTTTATCGTCGAAATATCCTTTTCCTTCAATTGTATAAGCAATAGCATTATATCCTTCTTTTATTGTATGGATGAATTCTGAATTTGGACTTATTTTAACATCCAAATATTCAGGATCAGTAATTATATCTTGTACAGGTCCTTTAACACCATTGATTTCACCTGACACTATTTTTATTCTAACTGTATCTTCATTCAATGAGACTTCTGGGATTTGGGAATTTTTTATATCTCTATATCTAGGATCCATCATTTTATGTGTGGTCGGTAAATTTGCCCAAAGTTGAAATCCCCAAAGTAAAGTATCATTCTTATCCATTTTGGGCATTTCCTGATGTATTATTCCAGAACCCGCGGTCATCCATTGAACCTCTCCACCAAGAATTACACCACCATTACCTAAACTGTCTCCATGTTCAATTTTACCATGTAACACGTATGTAATTGTTTCTATACCACGATGAGGATGCCAAGGAAAACCTGCCATATAATCGCTAGGATTGTCTGAATGAAAATCATCAAGGAGCAGAAATGGATCGAGTGACTCATCAGCATAACCAAATGCTCGTTTTAACCTAACACCAGCGCCTTCAAAGGTTGTTCTACTCTTTAAAGTTACTTTAATTTTTCTAATTTTGTCCATGATATTTAACATTTCAATCATACAATTATTTCTTTGCCTTATAAAAACTAGACTAATTTTAAATTATGTAAATAAATCATAAATCATAACACCTTAATAACAGCACTTAATTTAAGATATAAATTAATCTATTCTATGTTAAATCATAGATTAATAAATCCTTCTAGAGAACCCAAAAAATTTGTTAAAGCAGCAATCAAATTTTTACAAAAACATGCAAGGAATAAGAAAGTATTCTGTGCTCTTTCAGGGGGTATTGATAGTTCTTTAACATTTCTTTTACTAAAAGAGGCGAACATCAATACAATCCCAGTTTTTATTGACCATGGTCTCATGAGAATAATCAGAGGAATAGAAGAACGAGAATATATAAAAAAACTCTTTCCTGAGGTAATAATAATAGATATTCGAAGTGAATTTCTCCCGAAAATATACGGTGAGGGCGATGCCGAAGAAAAGAGAAAACTCTTTAAAGCAGCTTATTCACATATTATTAGCAAAATAATTCGAGAAGAAGACTGCGATCTTCTAGCAGATGGAACTATACTTCCGGATATTGAAGAAAGTTTTGGTGTTAAAATCACTGATCTGAAGGAAACTATGAGTCTTGAGGAAGAAAAAGATTTATTAAAAAAGCACATTGATGGGTTCATTAAAAGCCAGCATAATGTTGAAATAGAATACGATGTAGAAGCAACTATTCAACCAGTAGCCAGTCTTACAAAGCATGAAGTCCGTAATATACTTCAATATTTTAAAATGCCGCAAGAACTAATTTATAGGAAGGCTTTTCCTGGTCCTGCCCTCTCAGCGAGAATCATCGGCCCTGTTACTCAAGAAAACCTCATTTTTGAGAAAGCAGTCCATGATTTAATAGAATCATCAGTCGAAGATTTTTATAAAGAAAAATATGGAAAAGCAATGATTATTAATAATAATGGAGAACAAGAGCCTTTTCAAGTTTTTGCTGCTATCAGTGAAGATGTTCTTAACAAAAAAGTAACTGGATTAGTTAATGGGAAGCGAATTTACGAGGTTCCTCTATGTGAAAAAGGAGATTGGGATTATATAAAACTAATTGAGAAAGCTTCCGAATTAAAAGGGTACACAAGGATTTTATATGAATTAGGAAATAATCCTGATGGGAAATTTGATGTTATTATTAGATCTATTAACAGTAAGGATGCGAGAACTGCAACGGTTACAAATTTACCTATAAATCTATTGAGAGACTTAACAAAAAAATTACTTCATTTTTCTAAAACTAAGAACGTATACTTTGATGTGACACCAAAACCACCAGCAACCATAGAATATGTTTAATTGTCTCCTCTAATTTTAACCTAAGTTCCCCCTTTTTTTTCATTAGGTAAAGTAAATACTTTAAACAATCTTTTTAAGACATTAGGTTTAACTTCTTTAGAATTAGCATAATTTATTCCAATTGTATCTAATCTTTTAAGGAATTCATCTAATCTCTCGTGGAAAGAGCGATAATTTTTTTTATCTTTAGGTGTCCATCCAATCTCTGCAAATGCTATAAGACGTGGAAAAGTCTGCCATTCTAAGCGCTTAATATCTGGGATATATTCTCCCCACATAAGTGCTTCTAACCCTAATATATGTTTATGATATTTCTTTTCTAATTTTCTTGGAACCGGTTCAAATTTATACGCCAATTTTAAGGGTGTAAAAGAATATGTATGATCAAGATAAGTATACTTGAAATTTGACATTATAACATCTCCTCTTTCCTTTATATGATTAAGAATATTTTTCTTTCCATGTAACCAATATTGAAGAATTATTTCTCCAACCAGATTTTTGTTTAATTTAACATTCCAGCATATTACTTTTTGCCTAAAAGAGTTCAAAAAATTAGTTATTCTGTTAGTAAAATAAGCTTGAAGGTCTCCTACATCTTTGAATCCTTCTTCCTCTAATCTTAATTGACAATTTGGGCATTCTCTCCATCTATTTTTGAGGACTTCGTCCCCTCCTATATGTATTATATTAAAGGGAAATATATCCATTATTTCTTTTAAA
>CP070805.1:345656-354446 GCA_020343655.1 Promethearchaeota archaeon
GGCTGATAAGGCATGTTTCATTGTAGCACATTTATGAAACCAATAACATCCAGCATCATGTAATTTCTTTCCGATTCTTGCTGCTTTATAAGCAGATGTAGTACAGACTTTAATACCTGCATCTATGGCAAAATCTACATAATCAAGATATGATTCTTCAGTTCTTCCTCTTCCAGTTCTTTCTATAAATTGTGGAGGCATTACAGAAAAATTAACACCATAAGGTTTATTTGTTAATTTTTTCATTTTTTCAATCTCTTCTTGGAACTCATCAAGAGTTTTAAAATTAACTGCTGTCAGAATTCCTAACCCTCCGGCGTTTGAAAAAGAGGCTGCGAATTCAGCTTTTCCTAATCCCACAAAAGCCCCCATTATTATAGGGTATTGGATTTCCGTCATTTCTGTTATTCTTGTATTCCAAATCATTTTTCTCAGGTTTTTAAAGTTCTTATATGGAATCTTATAAATGTTAGTTCTCTCTGAATAATTTTATTTTTTTGGAAATATATATTTTGTTTTACAACTGATATTTAAATTATAAAAAGCACATAGATTTCATAGATGAAATCTATGGTGACGAAACTTATTCCAAACAGACTATATAGATTTAAGACTGTAGGAGGTTTAAAACTCTTATTAGCAGGTGGTTCTTTTGAAATAGAACCTACTGAAAATGGAAGTATTTTCACAGCAACTTTAGATTTTCACATGGGCAAATTAATTTCGAAACTTTTTAAGAAGAAAGTACAAAAAATATCACAACACATGATTGAAGAAGGAAAAAATTTGAAAAAGATATTAGAAAAGTCCGACTATAAACAAAATTTATAAAAAAATCAGAAATTGATTATTGGATTCTACCCTTCAAATCTTCTAGTGAAAATGGTCCTGGTTCTGCAATTAATTCTCGAGCTTCATCGATTTTTTCCCAAACATTCCATAAGAGGACTCCTTGAACGCGTCCCTCCTTTAAATAATAAATTACGCCTTCTTCCAACGGTTCTTTCCAATCTTCCACTATTTCTAATTTTGAGTTTAAAAACCCTACTGCTTCATAGCCAAGTTCGAATAAATCAGAGTAGAATAAGGATAAATGATCAAAAGAAATTTCTTTTCCTGTCATATTTTCACCTGCAATCTCCCCCATCATGAGGGCGTTATCTTCATGTTCCACACGAATATATTTATCTAATGCCGGATTATGATATATTGCGACATCTCCAGCAGCATAAATATCAGGATCATTTGTCTGGAGGTATTTATTTACCACAATTCCATCCCTAACTTCTAATTTTGCTTCTTCAGCGAGTTTTATATTAGGTTTAATTCCTAATCCAGCAATCACAGTATCAAACTTAAGTTTTTTTCCGCTTTTAGTTTCAACCAAATAAATTTTATCCCGTTCTGTAATGTTAGTTACTAAATCATCTGTTATGACTGTAATATCATTTTCCCTGTAATAATCATTTAAATGATTGCTTAATATTTTAGGAAAAATTAATGCGCAAATCCCACTCTCAGGAAAAATCATAGTTACTTCTGCATCTGATTTATACATTTTTATTGCTGCCGCTATTTCTGATCCAATAAAACCACCCCCAATGACTCCGAAAGTATTGTTTTTATCAACAAGGGCTTTCAAATTCTTATAATCCGAGAGAGTGCGGTAATATATTAATCCTTTTTCTTCAATATTAGGGAGCTTTCTAGGCGTACCACCTGTTGCAATCAAGAGTTTTGTATATGAATATATATTCCCTTTTTCATCTATAATTTTTTTATTAGGACGATCAATTTTCGTCGCTATCCGACCAAGGTGCATTTCAAGACTAGCTTCACTTGTCCCTAAATCAATATCCTCAAGTTCTTCATCACCTGTCCAAAGTGCTTTGGAAAGTGGAGGACGTGCATAAGGAGGATCATCTTCGCTACTAATTAAACCAATGGTTCCTTTAGGATCACTATCCCGGATACTATGAGCTGCCGCATCAGCAGTCATTCCTCCTCCAATAATTAAATATTTATAAGTATAATTGGTCATCTCGTTCACTAAAACCTCTTTTGTAGTTTTTCAGATTAAAATCTTTCATACACTTAGAATTTCTCATAAGTTTGTTTTAAGCATGAATAGTATAGGTTTATTTATTTACCTATATCTTATAAAATATTAGTGAATATAATTTCCATAGATAATTAAAGACTTTAAAAACATAAATTAACTTAACTATTCATCATATACTCTAATTTAAATAAGCCTTGTCCCTTATTTTTTTTTTGGTAAAAATGTATTAAATATGTTAACAGTTTAAATAAGAGTTTTTTAATTATTTTCTTGTGAATATATCAGTTACTGATTTGAATTTGTTCGAAGATTGGTTTAAAACCAAATTATTAGCAGAAAAAGAACGTCGAATTAACTATATTCGATTAAAATGGGATAGTTTAAACATCGAAAATCGAAGTTTATTGATTGATTTTCTTGAAGACAAACTTCTTACATATTATAAACCATTTTATCTTAACAAAAATTATAATGAATTTTATTTGATTTTAAAAGACCAAATCGAATTATCTTATGAATTGATTCATAAATGGTTAAGTTCGAAATTAGAAAATCATTCAAATAAAATTTTAAGCTGAATATCTTTTTTCAGGGGGATTCCAATATGACCTGCCTCTCCATGTGTCCTTAATATCAAAATTCATTAACTCTTCTGGGTATGGATTCAAATAAGTTTGTTCTTGGAGATAAGGTTTATCAGTTCTTACCATCCAAGACTTGATTAACTCTATAATCATGAAGAGAGGGATCCAACCGGCTCTGAATTTTTCTAATTCATCCAAAAAGAACGCTTTTTCTACATTCTTTAAATCTTTTTTAAAATATCCAAGAGTATGCATTAAAACGTTAATATGCGAAGTGTATTCTGGAGGTTTTTTTAATAATTTAAATAGAAATTCTTTATATTCTTCTATTGTTAATTTAAAAGGCTTTTTCAAAGGATTTGCTACAATTCGCCCCATCTTTCTCATTAAATTTTGATTGTAAGCCATAAAAAGAAACTTATTTTTTGTTTGGAATTCAACAAGTTTATGAAATGATTCTGATTCTTTCACATTGCGAAAATTTTTTAAAGTAAAGACTTTAGATAACCAATGCTCTCTTATTCTAAAGTTCATTAATCGACCGTCAGTTTCTATTGCTGCATCAGGGAATAATTTTAGAACTTCTCTTCCAAATAATCCTGCTCCTTTATTAACAACCGCAGATCCGCTTCTTGTATCATGGTAATATTTCGTTTCTTTAATCCCACATGAAGGTGATTTAGATTTTAATATAAAACCGTCAACTTTATCAAGTTTATTAAGATAATTTTTAGCAAAAGTTTCCATATTTTCAGTACAATCTTTTAAAGAATTGTGTTGGATAAGTTTCAAGCTTTGTTCTGTAATAATTCTAACTGGTTCTCTTGGAACACTCAAACCTATTTCAAGTTCAGGACAAATGGGTTGAAAATTTATATATGATTTCAAAATCTCCACAATAGGACTCTTTATGATATTACCATTCCATCTACATTTATCAAATTCGATGCACCTACTAATTACTACCTTTGGTTTTAGAAATACTTTCATAATGTATACCACATCTAACTTTTAGATTGAATATTTTTCAATATATTGAGTAATATTAAACTTCCTTTTCATACCATTATAACTCATATACCTTATTTTTCCAAAAACCTTTCTTTCATTCCAAGCTCTATCATGAACGCCACCTATAGACCAAGCTATTCCAACATAACCATTTGGATCTCTGCCATCAAGTTCATATTTATTATTTAAAAATATGGCCATTTTCATTGCGATTTCAGGAGTTTCAGTCCATTCAAGAATTTTCTTACACCAATACATTCGTAAATATCCGTGCATTTTACCAGTTTTTACCATTTGCATCTGGGCAGCATTCCATAATTTATCATGGGTTTTTGCTTTTTCAAACTCTTCTAATGAATAAATGTATTCCCTCTTATCTTTTCTATGAAAGTTTAATGTTTCTATAGCCCAATCATGAATTCCATTAACGTTATCATAATTAGGTTCATAATAACAGAAATTATCAGATAATTCCCTTCGCACAATAATTTCATCATAAAAACCACCTTTGAGATTAGAAATATTCATAATTTTTCTCGCTTCAAGTATCACACGTTGAGCGGATATATGACCAA
The DNA here is from genome assembly GCA_020343655.1 of Promethearchaeota archaeon. Lineage (GTDB taxonomy): Archaea > Asgardarchaeota > Lokiarchaeia > Sigyniarchaeales > SOKP01 > Loki-b32. The sequence continues at coordinate 349,889 of CP070805.1, forward strand.
AGTGAAGATATGGTGAGAGGTTAGAAGTTCCATCTAAGTTTGGGTCATTTCTATTTTGATTATAAAGTTTTAATTTTTCATTTAGAAACTGCTTCAATATAGAACTTCCTTCAGTTTCTCCAGGATTATATCTTAAGTCATGAACATCATTATTGCTTACCTCAAGATATTTTTTTAATTTTTCCCAGTCTATTTTTTCATAACTTTCATTCCATCCATAGGGATGTTTTTTAACATCTGGAAATTGATCTAAATATTGATTTAATTTTTTTTGAATTTTTGAACGTATTGTATATGCTGCATATTCTTTCTTGTTAGATACTTCCCAGCAAGGTATGATATTATGTGTATCAACCTCAAAAATCGGAATTTGGATTTGATCATGTATTCTTTTAATCCATTCTCTTTTTATTCTTAATGGAGAGAAATCTATTATAATGTTACTAATTTTAAAACTCTCAATAAAATCTAAAATTATTTTTTCTGGAGCTCCTTTCAATATAATGAAGGGAATATTAAGCTTATTTAAGCTCCGTTCGACTTTTTTTAAGCCATCCAGCATAAAATTGTATATTCTTTGAGTAGCATTAAGAAACTTCTGTTGAAGGCAGAATAGTATTATTAAAGGCTGCCTCCTCTTTATAGCTTTTTCTTGAGCGAACATTAATGCCCAATTATCATGAATACGTTGATCTCTACTCATCCAATAAATGATTGGTCCATCTTCTTCTTTAAAATTATTGACTAGTCTAACTCTTTCTTTTCTCATTTTTTATAATAATGAGCCTTGGGTATGATTTAACTTAGAACGTTATTTACTTTAAAATTCTTTATTATAGGTTATAAAGCTGGTTAATTATTGGAATTAATAATTTGTAATTCTTTAGCTTATTTATAATAATTTAGTTAAACAAAACTATATTGAGACAAATTTTTCATTATATCAATTTTTTTATACCTCATTCTATAATAATATTACAAACAATTCAATGAAGGTTATAAAGATGATATTTCCAGAAGTTTCCGGACAAAATTTAGAATTCGAAAATTTCGATTTACCTTACAATCTCGAAGGTGAACTTAACTTATTAATTATACCTTTCAGAAGATGGCATCAAAATTTAGTAGATGAGTGGAGTTTTTACTTGAATTCTCTAGAAAAAAAATATTCAAACTTTAGGTATTATGAAATACCAACATTGAACAGAGGTTATAAAATAATGAGGTTTATGATTGATGGCGGAATGAGGGCCGGAATCCCCGATAAGGCAGTAAGGGAAAGAACAATAACAATATATACTAATAAAACCCTGTTCAAAAAGAAATTAAAAATAGCTTCTGAAGAAACAATTTACTTATTTCTGATGAATAAAAATGGAGAGATTATTTGGCGTTCTCAGGGACCATTTGACAAGAATAAATTACAAACTCTCGAAAAATATCTAATGAAAAGAGATCTTTAAATTTTAAATTTTATTTTTGATGAAAAACTTACCTATTAAATTCTCTGCTGTTTTTACGAGATAATTTAACTTAAATTTATTCATTTTTTATAAAGTTATTAATATAATACACTATCTGCGATTATTTCTAATTTATTTCTCTTTAGTGGTATTTAGTATTATCATCACTAACTTGCGACCAAACCACCATCTATTGGAATAATAACACCTGTTACCCATGAAGATCGATCTGATGCTAAATATAAAATAGCATCAACAATATCATTCGGGGTGCCAATTCTTCCAAGAGGATGCATTTTATTAGAAATTTCTAATGTCTTTTCACTCGTAGTTAAATTTGCTTTTTTTGCTAAAGGAGTATTTACTAAACCTAATGCAACTCCATTAAACCTTATACCTCGGGGAGCATAAGTAATTGCTGCAGATCTTATCATGCTTTCAAGACCTCCTTTAGCAGCACTGATACACTCGTGGTTTCGTAAGCCTTTTGAAGCTGCACCCGAAGAAATTACAATTACAGAACCTGATTTTCTTCTCATCATCCCCTTAATAACTGCTTTGATAGCTAAAAAAGCTGACGTTAGGTTAAGATCTATAGTTTCTTTAAATTCTTCAGGAGAAATAACATGAATAGGTTTTAAAATAATAGAACCTACACAATGGATTAAAACATCAATTTTTTCAAATTTTTCCTCTACTTTTTTCACAATATCTTGTAAAAAACTAAAATTTCTTGCATCCCCGGGGTAAAATTCTGCTTTATTTAACTTATCACTTAGATACTTTAAATTTTCCTGATTTCTAGCAACTAATACCAGTCTAGCACCTTTTTTAAACGCTTTTTCGGCAATTTTGCTTCCTATACCACCGGTTGCGCCTAATAAAAGAATAACTTTTTCTTCAAGCATTTTATCTTAAATACTAATTTTCTTTTAAATTTAGAATATTGGTTTTTAGATTATAATAATTCAATTAATTTAATCCTAAAAAGGTAAATAAGCAAAAAAAATGCTCAACTCATCTATTTTTTATATTAAACCCTGAAATTCTTTTCAGTCATAATAATTTTCTCAATCTGTTAAGCAATAATCAACAGCAGATTTTAAATGGATCTTAAGGGTATCAAAAAGAGGAATATTAATATCTTCTTGTTTTATCAATAAAGGTATTTCCGTACATCCTAATATAATTCCTTCAGACCCTCCTTCCTCTAATTTTTTCATAATTTCTAAAAATTTCTCTTTAGTTTTGTTTAAAAATATCCCTTGAGCAAGTTGACCATAAATTGCTTCATGAATATAAGTCCTGTCATTTTTAATGGGAACTATTGGATTTAAATTGTAAATATTCTTCAATTTTAGAGTATAGAAATCTTCTTCCATAGTAAATTTAGTTCCTAACAATCCAATGTTTTTAATATTTTTTTTTTTGATGATCTTAGCCGTTTCATCTATGACATTAATTAACGGTATGGATATATTATCTTGAACTTGTTCTGCAATCTTATGCATAGTGTTAGAACATATTACAAGCGCAGAGCATTCTGCTTTCTCAAGTTTGGTGCAGATCTTTGAAATTATTTCTAAAATTTTATCCCATTTATTTTTATTCTGTAAAGGAAGAATTTCTTCGAAATTGCAAGAATAAAGTAAAATTTTTGCAGAATTCCAACTTCCTAGCCTCTCATTTATCATTTGATTTATTACTTTATAATATTCAATAGTATTCTGCCAGCTCATACCTCCAATTAATCCTAATAATTTCATTTATCTTATTTTCCTATATTTTCTTTAATAAAATTGAAATTTCTTTCAAAATGTCCTATTCTAATAATAGCTATTACTTCCTAATATTTCCTTTGGTGATCTATAAAACGGAATTAACAAGTATGTTTTCCTTATTTTTTATAACTATATTAATTCTTGTACATCTAAAAAAGCACAAATAGAGTAAAATAAAGTAAAAAAAGTTATTTTTGATATATTTCGTTGATTTTAGCAGCAAGTATGAAATCATTAAGGTGAAGTCCTTTGATTGCATGAGTATGGAGTTCTAATACAACTTCATCATAATATATATAAATATCTGGATGATGACCTTCTTCCTCTGCAAGTTCTGCGACTTTATTTACAAATTTCATCGCTTCCTTGAAATTTTCAAAATTAAATTGTTTTTTAATTCGATGAATTTTTTCTCTTATAAGAGACCATCCTTGTACTTGATTTATATATTCATTCTCTTTTTCTTTAATAAGAGGAGGTATACCACCTTCGCAAGGAACACATTTTGTATTTAGTAAATCTGGAATATCAATTCACCTTATCAGTTAATCTTGTGAGTTATAAAGATTCTCATATTTATAAATAATTTCATAATGGAATATCTATACTATAAATGAAATTGTATCTTCGAGCTTTCCAAATATACCCACTGTGATAATTTTTTCTGGTTTTATGTAAATTCTTCGCATATGTTCAAAACCTTCGGCAGTTAAATTTTTATAGATTTTTTTTGTAATCCATCCATGGTAAGAGAGGAACTCATTAAAAGTTGTTTGATTTAGTTGCTCTAATTCTGCTTTCCCCTTTATGTATACTACTTTTGGAATTTTAAATAGCCCTGTTGCGTCAAAAGTTAGCCAAACATGATTATTTTGCTTAATATTACTTATTTTTTTTCTCGTATCTTTTGACAATATAATAAAGTTTAATTCTGAGGTCACTGAAGGTTGAACCATGGTTGTATGAGGCTCTCCATCAGAACAGGTACTTAAAGCACAAAAATTAATTCCTGAGAGTACTTTCCAAATTTTTCTCTTTTGTTCTTCATTCATTTCATATAACAATTTAGTTCACCTAAAAATTGTTGATAGCATTATAAAAGAGTTAACTAATTTAATTCATTAATATGGTAAGTCAATTTTATTTATTTGTCTCGAACGCCTACTTTTTCACCGATAGGACATGTATATTTTGCGTGACAGTGTAAACATGCTACTTTTGGGAATATAACAAAGAAACGAAATATTAATAAACCCAAGACTATCAAAAACATTATTAGCAGATAGTAAGAGAAATTTAGGAACAAAACAGGAA
>CP070805.1:354546-362966 GCA_020343655.1 Promethearchaeota archaeon
GAGCCAATAAGAGCCCAATCGAGGATAACTAAGATTTCAAATTATGAATTTAGTGAATCAGATTCATATAATCCGAAAAGTTTTGTTATGTATGAAATTTTACCAAAAGAGGAAGCACTAAAACGAGAAAAATCTTTAGTGAGAAAACCAAGATACAGAAATATATTTAGAACATTATTAATTATTGATAAATCATCTGGTATTCCTTTAATAAACTATGCTCGTGAGGATTTAAACGTAAATCAAGAACTTGTATCGGGTTTTTTAAGTGCAATGGATTCATTTGTATCTGAAATCAGTGGAGCAGAAGGAATGGATGAAATCAAGTATAAAGGATTTTATATACATGCTGTTTATGGCAAGAGGATTAAATTAGCTTTATTTCTCTCAGAACCTGCTAAAAAAGGGTTAAAAGAGAGGTTAGCATACTTTTTACAGGATTTTGAAGAGAGATATAGTGAGGAAATAAATAAATTCTTTGAAACAAGTAGGATTACTTATTTTGATTCAGAAAAAATAATTCTAGATTTAAAAGATATACTTGATGTGTAATTTTAATAGGCTTTTGCTATTTATTTTTCCTTGTTAAATTTTTTTCTCATTTTTATTTTTGATATTATAAGCCATATTTATTTATTCTCAAGTGATTTCATATTAAACAATAAATTATAATTTGAATTAGGTGTTTAGTTTAGAAATGACAAAAAAACCTATTGGGATTACTAATGGTAAATTTCACCCATGTCCAAAATCTCCAAATTGTGTTTCCACTCAAAGTACTGATGAAAGACATAAAATGGAACCTATTAAGTATAATACTTCATTGGAGGAAGCTAAATCGGAAATTTTGAGAATTATTAACTCCTTAAAGAGAACTAGAATTAAAACTGAGACAGAAAATTATATTCATATTGAATTCAGAACATTAGTGTTTAGATTTGTGGACGATGTGGAATTTTATTTTGACGATTCAGAAAAAATTATACATTTTCGTTCAGCAGCTAGGCTTGGATACAGTGATCTGGGAGTTAATAGGAAAAGAATGGAAAATATAACAAAATTATTCCTAAGTGGAAATTAAAATAAATATTCAATTTTTATTTTAGCTAATAATTTAGTAATATTTCAAATTTTTTTCATATTTTTTTTCTCTAATATGAATAATATTTTTATGAAAGATAATGAAGATGTTAAAAAGTGTTAGTTAGGTATAAGATATTAGTGGGGTTCTGTTTTAATGAATAAAATGAATGAAATCAAATTAGTTTTTGTTTATAATGCGGATTCAGGAGTGATTAATTTAGTTAAGGATTTTTGGAAGAAGATACTTAGACCAAGTAGTTATGAATGTAATCTGTGTTTTCAAACCTTTGGTGCTTTCTCTATGAAGAAAGATTGGAAATCATTCATTAAAAATCTCGATATAGATTCGGAATTTTTGCATAGAGATGAATTTGAAAAAGCATATCATATAAAGAATGCAAAATATCCTTCAGCTTATATACTTGAGAATGGGAATTTAACATTATTAATCTCAGCTGATGAAATGAATGAAGCAAAATCCTTAGATGAGATGGAAGTATTAGTTTTAAGTAAAGTTAATAATTTATCGCCCATAGCTAAAGCTACTGTTTAATGATTTGATTAATATCGATTTATGTATTATTCATAATTTCTTTTTACTTTTTATAAGATGCTGAAGATTTATGTTATATAACCCGTAATTTAAAAAAAATTGAAATTAAATTTAATTTTATAATTCAAACTAAAAAAAATGATTTAGGTTGGTTTAAATGAGTGAAGATAATGGAAAAAAACTAATTTTTGTTTACAATGCAGACTCAGGAGGTTTTTTTACAGGTCTTAAAGATACATTACATAAAATTCTTAGAAAAAGTACATACCAATGTAATCTTTGTGCTGTTACATTCGGAGCTTTTGGCATGAAAAAAGATTGGAAAAATTTCGTGAATGATTTAGATGTCCCAGTTGAGTTTAAGAAAAAAGATAAATTTAAATTTGAATTCCTACATAAAGATGAATTTAATGAGAAATATAAGGTTGCTGATGCTAAATTTCCCTCTGCTTATCTTTTAGATAAGTCGAGATTCGATTTGTTCATCTCACAAGATGAAATGAACGCAGTAAAATCTATAGATGAATTAAAAGAGTTAGTTAATCAAAAAATAAAAAAATTTGGATTATAGATTAAATTATTCAATTTCATCATTTTATAAATTTATTTAATCATTTATTTAAAAAATTATAAAATAATTGTTTTAAGTCTGTATCCTGAAAGTTAATTATAAGATTTTTTAAAAAGATGTTATAGTATTGTTCGATAGTCAATATTATGAGAATTTTATATTGATTAAATACCGCCCATCTTCTTTTAGAATTTGATAATAACAATTTCTAATAGAAACATTTAAATAAATAATAATATATTTCATTTAAGTAAATATCATTAAAATTAATTATGAAATGGAGTAAAAACATAACATAATGGGAGGATATTAAAATGGCAAAAAAGAAAAAGAAAGAAGAAGATTGGGATGAGGATGAAGATGATGATGAAGAATGGGATGAGGATGACTGGGATGACGAAGGTTGGGATAATGATGGTGATCTTGAAGAAGATTACGGAGATGATTATTGAGATTACCAAGTTTTACAATTAAGGATGTAATCCTATTCCCATATACCTCAAATAATTTTTCTTTAAAAAGACTAATTTTATTTCTCACGAAAATTTCCAATCAGCTTTTAAATAATCCAATATTTTATGAGGATTGGATGTCGGAGGTTGGCAAGTTTTATTAATGCAAACATAGGCAGTTGTTTTATTGTCTAATTTAATGAAAAATTTGATAAAGTTTGACAATTTATCCATATCTGGAGATTCATGTTCGGTTTTTCTATGAATTATCACTTTATTAGGGATGTATTCTTGTTGAATTAATTTTATTAGATCGAGAGTATCTTCTGCATCTGAATCACCTGCTATAACCAATGAATAAGTTGGCCCAATAGCAAAATCAATAGCAACCATAAATTGAGTATATGCAAGAGGACTCGCTTTTATTTTATTAGAAAATACTCTTAGAAGAATATCTGCCTTTTCTTCTAATTCATGATTTCCTGTTATATAACTTAATCTTAATAAATTTAGCATGGCAATAGAATTACCCGATGGAATAGCACCATCATAAATTTCTTTTTGTCTGGTTAGTAATTCTTCCCCATCTTTAGCAGTAAAGTAAAATCCACCGATATCTTTATCCCAAAAATCGTTGATTTGAATTTCATGTAGCTCAAGAGCAGTCTTTAAATAAAAAATATCAAATGTTGCTTCATATAATTCAATTAAACCCCATATTAAGAATGTATAATCAGTAAGAAAGGCTTTAATCTCCGAAACTCCATCTTTATATCGATGCAATAATTTATTATTTGATTCAAGTAGATTTGAAAGAATGAAATTAACTGTTTTCTTAGCAACTTCCAAATATTTTTTCTCTTGAAACGCTGTAGCTCCTTTGGCCAAAGCAGCAATCATAAGCCCGTTCCAATCAGTCAAAATTTTATCATCTTTATGAGGATGAATTCTTTTTATTCTTGAATTAAATAATTTAGAACGGTTTTTTTCAAGTTTTTTTTGAAATTCTATATCAGGAATATTTTTTAGATATAAGATATTATCACCTGTTTTTTTCCTAGACGCTTCTTCTAGATAATTCCCTGAATCTTCAACATTAAATAATTTAACAAATAGTTCCAATTCTTCCTCTTCAAGTATTTTTTCTAATTCTCTCTTAGACCATACATAAAATTTACCTTCTTCTCCTTCGCTATCAGCATCTTCAGCAGAATAAAATCCGCTTTCTGGTGACATCATATCTCGTAGAACGTAAGAAAATATTTCTTGAGCTGTCCTCTTATATTCGACATTCTTGGTAGCTTGATATGCTTCAATATATGCTATTGCGATTAATGCTTGATCATAGAGCATTTTTTCAAAATGAGGAACTAACCAGATAGAATCAGTGGAATAACGATGAAAACCAAATCCAATATGGTCATAAATTCCTCCCTTTCTCATCGCTCGTAATGTTTTTTCTACCATCTCTAGTGCCTTTTTGTCAGCAGTGCGTTTCCAATACCGAAGTAAAAATATAAGATTATGTGGAGTAGGGAATTTTGGTCGATTTCCAAATCCACCATTATCGGCATCAAATTGTCTAGATAACTGCTGATATGTTTCTCTAAGAATTTTTTGATTAAATTTATCTCCGGGTGATTCCTGATCTAAATTTTGAAGACTAAAGGTAATTTGATCTGCTGAATTCAATAGCTCATTTCTTTCGTTAACCCATAATTCTTTAATTCTTTTTATTAAATCTATTAACCCTATTCGACCGAATCTAGTTTGCTTTGGAAAATAAGTTCCAGCAAAAAAAGCCTTTTTTTCAGGGGTCATAATAATGGTAAGCGGCCAACCTCCTGAGCCTGTCATCATCTGACATATAGTCATATATATTTTATCAATATCTGGGCGTTCTTCTCTATCTACTTTTATTGATACAAATACATTATTCATCAGTTCTGCTACTTTGTCATCTGAGAAAGACTCATGAGCCATTACATGGCACCAATGGCAGGTAGAGTATCCTATCGATAAAAAAATTGGTTTATCTTCTTGGATTGCTTTATTAAAAGCCTCGTCTCCCCATGGATACCACTCTACAGGATTATCAACATGTTGAAGTAAATATGGACTTTTCTCATTATATAAGTGATTTTTGTATTTTTTTATTAGCTCACTACTCATTTGTCGCTTCCTTTTTCAACAAATTTATTATTATAACTATTTAGAAATATAAAATCTTCTAATTTTTTTCTAGCTGGGCGTTGTTTTTCTCCTAATTTCATTGAATCTGAAAGACCTGGATTTATTTCTTTTGAATGTTTGCCAATAACCATAAGTGTAATTAATCTCATCTGATCAGGAATTTCAAGAATTTTTTTTGCTTTTTCTTCATTACAACCAGCTATTGGATGAGCAATTAACCCTAATTCTGTAGCGCGTAGGATAATAAATGCTGCAGCTAGTCCCGTATCAAATAAATAATATTGACGCTCTTGAATTATGCAATCATTTTCGGGTTTACTGAATATTTCGATAATCATTGAAGCTTTCTCAACCCATTTATTCCCAATAGAGAGAGTTGTAAATAATTTTTCTAGTTGACCTTTTTCTCGAACAATAACAAAATTCCAAGTTTGTTTATTCATACAATAAGGAGCAATTTGGGCTTTCTCAGCAAAATCTTTAACTATTTCATCTGAAATTTCAATTAATTCAAGAGATCGAAACGCTCTTCTTTCCTTAATTGCCTCTTTAACATTCATTTGGTAATTTTTTTCAACCAGCTTTCAATTTTATAAATATCTAAGAAAATTAGATAAAAATAAAATCATTTCAATAATTCTTTTAAAATCTTTTCAACATCTTCAGGATGTCCTTTTACTGAAACTTTAGGCCAGATATGTGCGATCTTACCATAGCGATCTATTAAAAAGGTACTTCGAATAACACCTATGTATTCCTTTCCTCTGAATTTTTTCTTTCCCCATTTGCCATATTCCTTGATTACTTTTTTATCAATGTCGCTTAATAGTATCACTTTCAAATTCTTCTTTTCAATAAAGTTAGCATGAGATTCAGGAGAATCAGGACTAATTCCAATAACTATTGCGTCTAATTTTTGTAGTGCAGGTAAAATTCCTGTAAAGCCAATAGCCTCAGTTGTGCATGCAGGTGAATTATCTTTGGGGTAGAAATAAAGAATTACATTTTTACCTTTAAAATCCCTTAAACAGATTTCTTTCTTATCTTTATCTGGCAAACAAAAGTTTGGTGCTTCTGTACCAACTTCTAATTCCAATATTTGCTTAGTCATTACGAATCTTAACTCATTTTATTAATTTTGAATTTGAATTTATTATTTAATATAGAAATACTTTAGATTATCAATATTAGCTTTATGAAGTATTAGGTATTCTGGTAATGAGATTAAAAAACTAAAATGTGTGAGTATTTGAATTAATAAAATATAAAAAAAGTCTAAAATATCTTAAATTCTAAATTTTACCTGATTATGATCCAAAATCGGTATATTTTTTATTTCCTAATTTTTTTAATATTTAACATTTCCACTTGAACCTAATAAGTCTTTTACGATTATGAATACTTCTTCACACAAGGGTACTGAATTTTCTAAATTTAAGGAGTATTATATCAGAGAATGTAACGAATGCGGTGTATGCTATGAAAATTGTTATGCTTACAAAATAACAAAATATCCAATTCATAAAACCTTGAAAAATCTTTTCCAGAATAAATTAGATAAAAAAAATGTTAAAAAGATTAAGAAATTTTTAAATTCTTGCATATACTGCAAATCTTGCCAGAAATCTTGTATAAACGGTTTAGATCTTACAGAACGACTTACAACTATTAGATTTGAACTATTTAAATTAAATAGAAAATATACATGGCTTCCTTATAAGATTCCCTCAATATTCGCGCGATTCATCAATGGGAAGAGAATTGCACATGCTCTAATGAATTTAAACAATTATTTAATTCCAAAGATAAATAGACAAAAATATGATGAATATCGAACACCAAAGACACGCGATATCGTTTTTTTTTCAGGATGCGGGATCCAAATGTTAGAGAATCAATATTTTACTCTACTGGATATATTCAACAAATTAAATCTTAATTTTGGATTGATTGAAGGTTTGTTTGATAAATCAGTGTGTTGTGGAGCAGTGTCATTTGGACTTGGAAAATTCGAGCATGGACTTTATCTTTTAAAAAACTTGGTTGATGAAGTTAAGAGATTTAATACAAAAAAAGTAATGGTCTATTGTGCAACTTGTTATTATGGCCTTAAAAAACTTGCTCCACAATTTATTGAAGACTATGATTTAGAAATCATCTATGCAGCAGATTATATCGCAGAAATTTTGAAAAAAGAGGAATATAAAAAACACCTTAACATTCCAAAAGCTAAATCTCAATTGATAACAATTCATGATTCTTGTCATCTTGCACATAGCGGCGATGTTTCAAGCATTAGAAAACTTTTTTCAGTCCTTCCAAATGTAACAATATCAGAAATGAAACATCATAAAGAAAACTCGTTTTGCGATTTATATTGTATAATTAGAGAATTAAATAACCCGTTAAATCTTATTGTGAAAAAAGATGTATTACCAATAATCGATGAAGCGGTTGAATCTAAAGCAAATGTGTTGTGCTCGCTTTGTCCAAATTGTCATGCAGTATTAACAATATTCGGAGACGGATTTACATCTGCTTTAGGATTAACAAATAAGAGGATTCCTGTAAAAAACTGGGTTTCCATTTTAGGAGAGTACTTGGGAATTAGAATGAAGGATATGTTGACTTATAGACTTTCTCATTTCATAACAATACCATTTAAAGAGAGTGGGCTCTGGTATTTGATACAGATTTTAAAAGCATTTGTAAGAGGATATATAGGATTGAAAAAACCAAAGAAAAAAAAGAAAATGAAAAATTGAGGGATAATAAGATGAATGAGATTTTAAACGATTTTACAGTAGTAGAAGAGATGCCTGTTAGATGGGGAGATATGGATGCTAGAGGACATGTGAATAATACTATATATTATCGATATTTTGAGAGCTCTAGAATAACATTATTTCGATTTTTAAATATTTATGAAGAACCTACAAAAGTTCGTGTAGGTCCTATTTTATCTTTTCAAAGTTGCTATTATAAAGCACCATTGACTTATCCCGATACGATTTATGTAGGAGCAAAAATAATAAGCATAGAAGGGTCAAAGATTATAATAAAACATATTTTAGTGAGTAAGAAATTAGAAAGAAAGGTAGCAGAAGGAGAAGCTCACATAATTTGGTATGATTATGAAAATCAAAAGAAAGCAAATATTTCAGATGAACTGAAGCAAAGGTTATTAAATTCTAAAAATAAAGAAATTAAAAGTTGAATTTAAGGATCATTCCTAAAGGGATGTCGTGCATTTTCTGCGTTCTCTATTCCATCATCTACAGTGGGTAATCCTTCCATTGCTTTTCTAATAGCATTGCGAGTTGCTTTATAATTATTGATAAATATTCTTTTTCTCGCACTTGCACTAGGGTGTACAAACACATTCACAATTAGTACAATATCATCAGCTAATTCTTTCGGAAGAATTCCATCTTCAACGCATTGCATAACAGCTTTGGCAATTGCTGCCTGAGCAGGTCCATAAGTTAAACTTGCATGACGAAGTGAAGTAGGACGGATTGTGGGGATCATAATTGTTGGTGGTTTTACTTGCATGTTAGGTTCAAGT
>CP070805.1:363066-370470 GCA_020343655.1 Promethearchaeota archaeon
GTACCTATTTCCAAGGTGATACATTTAGGATATGGATTTGACATTAATGACGCAGATGTTTTATATTACTTCAAAAAAGATGAGAAGACGAAAGTAATTTCAATTTTCTTAAGAGAAATCACTGAGGAGATTATAGAAGCTGTTAAAAAAATAGCACCAGTTAAGCCAATCTTATTTTTTTACGTAGGGAAGGATGAATCAAAAGAAAGTGAATTAATTGAAGCTGGTGGGATCAGCGTTTTAAATTATATAGAACTTTTTGATTTAGCAAAGATATTTTTATGGTGTCCCGAGCCAAAAGGCTCTAATTTAGGGATAATCGGACCGAGCTCTGGAGCAATTTATTTAATCGTTAAAGAAATGCGAAATCAAGGATTATCGCTTGCGAAAGTGAGTCAAGAACATAAGGAAATTATCTTGGATAAAGTTGGTGGTTCAACATGTAATCTAGGCAATCCTGTTGATTATTGGCCACCTGAAAGGTTTGTCGGGACAAAAATTTGTGAAATTTACAACACCTCTTCTAAAACTTTATTAAAGGATGATGCCGTTGATGGTTTAATTTTAGCTTTAGAATTTTTTATAGAAATTGAATTCGGTTTTAGTATTTTTGATGATGTAAGAAAAGCATTTCCAGAGAAACCAATAATTGCAATTCTAATTCAAGCAGAACACGAAGGAGCTAAGAGAGTTATAAAATCTGCTTCAGAATTAAAAATACCTGTTTTTGAAAATGAAGTGGAACGTGCTGTTAGAGGCTATAAATTACTTTACAATTGGTATTCAAAAATAAAAAAGAAATAAGGATTTAACTTTGAAAAATTTCTTTTAATTCTTCAGGTATTTCAGTAGATTCATCCATTAAAGAGAGTGCGTAAACACTTTCTCCACAATTACATTCTTTTCCTTCAAATAGGTAAAATTCAAATTGATCTTTCCAGTTACAAATTTGAATGTTACTTATTTCAACAACTTCACCACAAACGCAATAAATAGCCATGTTTTCTGAATAATTAGGCAAAATAGATGTGAAATCCATCGTAGCTTTACTAAATTTAGAATTATTTAACATCTCATTGATTTCTTCAGCAAGTTTATCTTTGAGAGTTGGTATGAAAGACGAAATAATGCCATCTTTAGCTCGAATATTAGAAAGGACAATAAAATTTTTCTCCATTTTTTCGACTGTTTTTTTTTCAGGAAACATTTGTTGTTGGTATTGCATGAGTTGTTGGGGTATCGCAAATGGTTCTACTCCGGGGGGATAATCAAAAGAGTAGAAATATTGCATTGTACCTCTTATATTCTTTTGAGTTAATAATCTTAAATTATCATAATCCTGACTGTGAAGCATAAATTTAATCAGTTGTAAAGGTACTTTTAGTTCAATAAGTCTTGTTCTAATGTTATCCAATGTTTCGCCAGCAAAACTTTTCAGAATCATTATGTCTTCTCTATTATCAGAATATATTTGATTTTTATTCTGTTCTTTAAATGCAAGCCATTTCTTAACAATACTACCTCTAATTAATTGAGGTAACATACAAAATACACATAATACCGGAAGTATAAAGTATGTTATTTCAGGGAAAAAGAAGGAAATTATAATTGGCACAAACATGGGTAATGTAAGATATAACGTAAGCCTTCTTAAACGTTTATCCATCGAATTTTTTACGCCTTTACTAATAGCAAGTTCTTCGGCTTCATTTTTCAATTTTTGAATAATCTCCGGAATCTTTTTTGAATCGAAACTTTGCTTTAAAAGTCTATCTTCTTCCCTCGTGATACCAAAATTCTCCATATGAGTTGTTATTTGCGCTAAATACCGATTTAGAATGGTATCTTTAAAGATGAAATCTAAAGTTTCTTCGGAAAAATAATCTAAAAAGCGTACAATAAATAGTTTTTTCTCAACATCTTGAATATCTGTTGGTCCCAGACCGAAAGCTTCCTGAATCATTTGCCCCTGCGTCTTTCTTGTTCGCTTAGGGGGCTTTTTGCTCACTTTTTTCTTTTTTTCCGAATTCTCAGATTCTTTTCTTTTTTCATTTTCAATGTCATTCATAATGTATTCAAAATTGCATGTTTTACTATTTAATGTAGTTAATTAATAACAGATAATTAACTTTTGTAAAATATAAAAATAAAATTAAAAAAAAAATAAAAAAAGAGTAATCGAAACAATATAATAATATATTTTTTTATTAGAAAAAAAATTTTGATTATTATGAATCTATGGAAAGATATTCCTCCTGGTGATAACCCTCCAGTTATTTTAAACGCAGTAATTGAAGTAATTAGTGGTTCAAGAGATAAATATGAGTACAAACGAGAATGGGAAGCTTTTGTTTTGGATCGAATTATACCCTCATCTGTTATTTTTCCTGTTGAATACGGTTTTGTCCCCCACACATGGGCAGATGATAATGATCCACTTGATATAATGGTTTTAAGTTATGAACCGCTTGAAGTGGGGTGTATTGTAAAAGTTCGAGTTATTGGTGCTTTAATTATTGAGGATGAGCATGGAGATGACCCGAAAATTCTCTCTGTTTTAGTTAATGATGCAAGATTTAGTGGATATAATGATATTCAAGATGTGCATCAACATAAACTAAAGGAAATTCAAGAGTTTTACGAAACCTATAAAAGATTAGAGCCACATAAATGGGTTAAATTTAAAGAATGGAAAAGCGCTAAAGAAGCAGAGAAAATTGTGGATTATTCAATTAACCAATTTAAAAATAAATTATAGCTTAGATTTTTGGATTGCATTTTGAATCTTTTCTGCAGCCTTGCTCGGATTTTGCGCACGAGTAATCCCTCCACCCACAATGATAATATCTACCGGATAAGATAATATTTTAGGAATATCAGTGACTCGAATTCCACCAGCTACTGCTAATTTTGGATGGTCTCGTAATCGTGCTACCAATTCTAATTCTAACAATGGAGCTCGTCGTGATGCTTGGCGATCTAAGCCGCTATGCACGGCAGCATAATGTAATTTTGTTTTTTTATAATTCAGATCTATAAGCCCAGCCAATGTGATAGCTGGTGATCGGGACATGATAAGGTCTGCCATAATTTCAACATGAAATTCATGGGCAGCGCGTAAAGCCTCTATGATTGTAATATCATAAGCATCAGCAAGTATAGTAACTATATCTGCTTTTGCTTGGGCAGCCATTTGCACCTCAAGATATCCCGCATCTGCAGTTTTTAAATCTGCACATACTAATTTTTCTGGGTATACCTTCTTTAATGTCTGAATGACTCGTATACCCTCAGATTTTATTAATGGTGTTCCAGCTTCTAAAATATCTATAAAAGGAGCTACCTTTTTTGCCATAGCCAAAGCATCATCTAAACTTTCAAAATCCAAAGCTACTTGTAATAATGGAACCTGTTGCTCCTTTCTATGCGTTTCCATTTTTTATGATATAATATTCGTAAATAATAATAAAAACTAATGGTAAGTAATAAAGCCAAAATAAATAACTTATGTAAAAAATAAAATGGAAATAATCGTTACAGAATTACTAGAATAGCCTTTAAACTTCAAAAAGGAATTAAAAAAAATATATAGAAAAATGGAATCTAAGCGACATTAACAACTTGTTTAACATCTGGAACAAATTGTTTGATAGCTCTTTCTACACCATAAGTTAGCGTTTGTTGGGCATGCATACATCCAGCACAATGACCCATTAATCTTACTTTTACTGTTCCGTCATCTTCCAGGCTGACAAATTGAATGTCGCCTCCGTCCATTTGGAGTTGAGGCCTAATTTTCTCGATAACTTGCTTTATTTTTTCTTCGTCCATTACATCCACTTAAATATGATATATTCTTTAATAAAAAAAAGAGCAATAACCTTAAAAAGACTTGTTTTTATATTTTATTAATTTTTATCCATTCTAGTTATGTTTAGCAAGGATATTGTATTTAAAATAAATACTATAAAAACTTAGCTTCACATGTAATTTCTAAAAACTAACGATTCTAGAGTATTAGTTAATATATTATGTTTCTAGGCCAAAAGCAATTCTAATACTGTTAAGATCAAAAATTGTAGTATCAAACATTGTATATAGCATATTATTTAACTTTAAGACAGGTTCAACCTTTTCTAGGAATTTTTCTTTTAAATTTCTCTCATCTGGAGAATAATCAGGATCCATTTTATGAAAAAGGAATATAATTTTTGCTTCTGGACTGAATTTTTTAATTAAATTAAATACTCCATGAAAGTACATTACAGATTGAATTAGACGGTAATAATCTTGAATGTCTACTACGTAATAAAAGAATGAGATTGTGTGAAAATATTTTTCAGGATTTGCTAAGTATTCATTACGATAAGATTCTTGACCCCCAAAATCCCAAACTTTCGTTTCTTTCTGAAAAAATAGAATAGTACTTCTTTCTACACCCTTGGTTGGGGTCATACTGGGGGGTTTATTAGGAGGTTCATTAATTTTTTGTGTTAGTACATCTAATATTGTCGTTTTTCCAGCATTTTCCATACCCATAATTACAAGTTTTATTGGTAGTTCTTCATTTTCAGCATTCCCCATTAATTATTTCAACTCTTCTCATAAATTTTGGATATATTTCAAATAAACCTCTTTTATTGAAGTGAATGAATTTAAGAAAATATTTAAAGATTTAACAAATGTGTATTTCTAATAAGAGAGCTTATTGAACGAAAAACTAATTAAAATATAAAAATTTTATCAAAAATTCACAAAAATGAATTTATAATATTGGTTTTAAAAGAATATCCGAAAAATCTTCCCAAAACTCCTTAAAATCCCATTCTTCTTGCTTTTTATATTTAGAAGAGATTTCCATAAGAACTTCCTTTATTTTCAATGATTGAAAATATGTAATCCTTGAGGAAATAACAGACAACATATATTCTTTTTCGCCTCCTCTATAAGCGTTATCAGGATAAGAATCAAAAAATGCATATGCCATAACATTGAATTTCTTAACAGGTACCAAAATGCCTTCTGCTTCTACTACATAATCTTGGCCATACATAGCTTTCAATCCATCGAATAACATTTCACTAATTTCATCAAGTGAAAACTCTACTTTGATATCTTTAGGGAATTGATTTACTAATTTTGGACCTATTCTATCATCCCATTGCACTTCAATTAATATTATTAAATCCCTATACTCATCAGTAATAGATTCTGTTTCTATTTCATCTAAAGCAAAGAGCTCATTAAATCTTTTATTAAATAATTTAGTGTGCATGCTACGTTTTATTTTACCAAATACAGTTGCCATTAAATCGTCTTCGTTAATGGGTTTAGTGAGATAATCATCTGCTCCAAGCATCTTTCCCATTCGAATTTCTTCAGCAGAATCAAGAGCAGATAAGAAAACAAATGGTATATGGCATAACGCAGGATTATTAGAAATTTCATTATAAAAATCATATCCATCTAGTTCTGGCATTAATATATCACTAATAATAAGATCAGGACATTCTGTTTGTTCTGAAAGAACTTTTAATCCAACTTTTCCGTTTTCGGCTGTAATAACTTCGCACTGGTTAAATTCCAATGTCATTTTAATATATTTTACAATATTCGGATCATCCTCAACTAAAAGTATCAAAGGTTTCATCTTACCTACCTCAAGGATAAAGAAATAATATTTAATTATTTAACAAAAAAGAAATTAATATTTATGTTTTTTTGCATTTAGATGTTATATTGATTTGGAAGTAATTTAAAGCTGAAGACCTCATGAAAAAGTTTTCTAGAAGAGAAATCCTTCTTTTTTCATTAATAATTGCAGGAATAATTCTAGCAATTATCATTTTTATTCTAATATATTCTACAGGATTTCCAAAAGATTTGGAATGGTTAATTCTTACAATCATAATTACAATTTATGTTATAATCTCAATAACAGCATTTCTTTCTATATGGGTTTTCTTAAAACGTATACGTTTAATGAAGAAATTTAATCGTTTAAGAAATATTTTTTTTGCAAGTATCAGCCATGAATTAAAAACTCCGTTAACTTCAATAATAGGTTTTACCAGAACGATTTTGAAAGGCCGGATTGGAGAGATCAATGAAGAACAAGAAAGACAACTTAAAATTATTCTGAATAGTGCAAATCAATTACATGAATTAATTAAAGATATAATAGATATAAGTAGACTCGAAGCAGAGAAATTAGATATAAGAAAAGGTAAATATAATGTTGGAGAAGAATTATTAAAATTAAAAGAAGCATTTATTATTACTGCAGGGAAGAAAGGGCTTGAATTTTTGATGGATGCTCCTGAAAATCTAATGATTTTTAATGATAAAAAAAGAGTAAATCAAATTTTAGTTAATTTAATCGGAAACGCAATAAAATTCACAGATCAAGGAAAAGTATCTGTAAGTGTTCAAACATCAAATAAAAAATTAAAAATAATAGTTGAAGATACTGGTATCGGAATAAAAGAGGAAAATTTAAAGAAAATATTCAAACCATTTAGACGGGTTGTAGAACCAGGAAACTTTAAAGAAGGTACTGGTTTAGGTCTATATCTTTCAAAGAAACTAGCTAACCTTTTAGGAGGAAATATTTTTGTTGAAAGCGAATTTGGGAAGGGGAGTACTTTTATATTATCATTAAATTTAGAAGAAGATTAAATTTCAAAATATTATCCATCGTAATCATTAATTTTATTCTAGATAAGCACAAACATTGAGGAATTGACAGTAATTGGACTCTCAGGAATTTTTAAAACAATTAAATGAAGTACAGGAATTAGTTAAGCAAGAAAACTATAAAGGAGCATTAATTTTAATTGAAAAACTAAAAAAAATTGAAAAAAATAGTACTTTTGATTATAATATTACACATAGATTATATCAATTGGATTCTAATACGCATTCACTCTATAACCAACAATTAATTCTTAAAACTATTAAAAATCTTTCTGAAATATATAACACTATTAGTTTTAACGAACTTAACCAAGCAATAAAGCAAAAAAGCGAGTTGGAACTGAGTACTGATATATTAAGAAGAGAAGTTGAAATTTTAATATTACGAAATCTTATATCTTGTAGAATTGATGGAGAAAAATTGATATTTTAAATAGCCCTTAAGCTAGAAATTTCTTTTTTGTTTTGGTATTTGAAGAAAAAAACTTAAAACTATTGATTTGAAAATAATAGTCGATTTTGTTCCTTTATCTCAGCAAGGAAAAGGTCTACAATTGCTAACCATTTATTTTTTGATTCAATATCACTTATAATTTTATTTGTTAACTCTTTTCCTTTCTTAAGAAATTTAAATGCTAACTCAAGATTTTCGAGTGCGGTGTAACAAATTCCTAATTTAATGTAAGTCTGGTGGATATACCACCCATT
>CP070805.1:370570-377921 GCA_020343655.1 Promethearchaeota archaeon
ATAGGGTTTTTTTGGTGGTATTTGAGATATACTTATATAGTTGTTATTATTCTGACTATTCTGGGAATTATTAGTATAATTATTGGAACTTCGATGAGAAAGAAAGATATAGGGTATTGGTTAGTACTTATTGGAGTGCTCCTGCTTTTTGGGCTCTTCTTTTTATACGCTCTTGCCTTTCTTCTACAACTCGGAATTCTAATGGTTATCTTATTTTTTTTAACTCCAATTCAATTTATTATAGCTATTATTCTTATTGTAGCTGGGGGTTTAACAAAAGGGCAAAAAGATAAAATTTCATGATAAAGGAAGCTTTCGAATATTACTAATTATATTTTAGGAATTTAACATTTGAATTCATATTTTCTTTCACGGTTGTCCCTCAAAAAGATAGGTATCTAAATATAGATATTTTCAATATCTTTTATTTAAAAGACTTTTAACGAAATCCAGAAAAAACATATTTTTATACGAAAATGTTAAATAATCATTAATCATCATATATTAGTAAAGATATAAATATTATGTGTATAGAGTTGGGTGGTAATGAATAGAAGGCCTAAAACTTTTGCAATATCTATTGCAATCATAATTGTACTGTTCACATTAGCTTCATTCTTCCTCAATATGGGAGATCTTAATACAATTCACAAACCTCCAGATTTTTATTACCATTCTAGGGAAGTTTCTTTGGATGAAATGGTTGATATAGCCAACGGGTTTAATCTATCCATATATTTACCATCTGAATTGCCTAATAATCTTGAACTTACTGCGATATATCTCAGGGATAATGACTTCCTTGCAATTGTTGCCTATAGTGCTGAGGGTAATGAAGATTATAAAACAGCTGAGTTCGGAATTCAGATATCACCATTACCACCAGAATTCACACCGACATATGATGACCTAAGATCGGAGGCTGAGACATCTGAATATAAAACAGCACTAGAGATCAATAGTTGGCCAGTATTGATCAATGAGAAAGCAAATTGGGGCGGTAATGAGGAAGCTAGGGAGAAATATGGAGATTACGTTCTCCATGTTCAGGTCTGGATTGATGGAATGGAATATAATATAGGCGCACCTACTCTGAATGTAGAAACTACGGTGGAACTGGTAGAGAGTATGAATCTATTTACACCATAATATTGTTAAATAAATAAGATATCATTTTAAATAAAAAAGCTGAGAAACTTTAGGAAAATTAAATAATCTCATGAAAAAACTTTAAATGATATTTTTTCCTTTTTAAATTACGAATTTTGATATTTTAAAAACTTAAATGTTTTATAAAGTAAAAATTCTCAATATTGCCAAGGTGGCGTAGTAGAACTCCTATATAGGGAGTCTGCGGAACCCGGGAACGCACTAGAATCGTCAGAATTACTGATCAAGGTGAAACTGAAGATCTAGGTATCGAGTAAAATGGGCTCTTCGTTCATTCTCGATAAAGTTCAAAGGAATTCGCCTTGAACGGATTCCGGAATAATCTCTCCCTTGGCACCATACATACTTTCTATCTTTTGTCCGTACACCTCTCTTTTTAATAAACATTTAAAAAAGACGTTTAATTTACATGTTTAGATTCAAAATGAAATATAATTTTGATAGATTGATTGACTGTTCTGAAACTAATTCACTTAAGTGGGATACGCACTCTCTTAAAGAGCAATTTAAAACCGATGACGTTTTGCCTTTCTGGGTTGCTGACATGGACTTTCAATGTCCTCAACCAGTTATCGATGCATTAAAAAAGAGAGTAGCCAAAGAAATTTATGGATATAGTTGGCATACAACACCGTCCTATTTAAATGCTGTGGCAAATTGGATGAGACGAAGACATAAATGGAGAATTGATACTGATTGGATAGTATACAGTCCTGGCATAGTACCTGCTACTTGTATGTTAATTCAAACTTTTTCTAATGTAGGAGAGAAAATAATTATCCAACCACCAGTTTATTACCCATTTTTTACAGCCATAGAAAATAATGGACGTAAACTGTTAACCAATCAATTAAATTATGAAAATAAGAAATATACTATTGATTTCGATGATTTTGAAGAAAAAGCTAAAGATCCTCTGACGAAGATGTTTATTCTTTGCAGTCCTCATAATCCTGTAGGACGTGTGTGGACTGAAAAAGAACTTAGAAGGCTTGGTGATATTTGCTTAGAAAATGATGTTTTAATAGTTTCAGATGAAATTCATCACGATTTAATTCTTTCAGGGTATATTCACACTCTCTTTTCTACGATATCAGAAGAATTTGAGAAAAATACAATTATGTGTACTGCACCAAGTAAAACATTTAATATAGCAGGCTTACAAATTTCTAATATTATAATTCCAGATGAAAAGATGAGAGAATTATTTAATAATACTATAGTTAATAGAAATGGTATAATGATTCCTAATGCTTTTGGTATAGTTGCCTTAATAGCAGCTTACAATGAAGGAGAAGAGTGGTTGGATCAGGTATTGAAATATATTGAAGCCAATTTTAAATTTTTAAAAGAATTTGTTAATGAAAAACTCCCGAACGTCGATTTTATAGATCCTGAAGGAACGTATCTAGCTTGGTTGGATTTTAATAGATTGGGTATGAGTGATAAAGAACTTCGTGAATTTATGCTTAAAAAAGCAAAAGTTGCTTTAGACGGCGGGAAAATATTTGGTCCAGGTGGAGAAGGATTTGAGAGAATAAATGTAGCATGTCCACGATCATTATTAAAAGAATGTATGATTAGAATTGAAAATGCTCTAATATAGAAATATTAATAATTCCCTTCGTTAAGGATTACTTAAAATCTAATAGACTGATAAGGTTTTTATCCGTTTTGAATCTTTATCTATAAACTTCTTAAATTTTTCGTTATCTTCATCTATAAATTCCTTAAATTCGTTATATATTTCTTCAAGAGTCATCTTATTTTGATAAGAAGGAGTTTTATGATTTTCGGTTTTTTTGATTTTAGGTATAAATTTAACAAAGTTCCCCTCTAGAACTAAATTTTCAAAAAGCTCATTATCATTTTTTCTGAAATTACTGAAGTTTGAATCCTTTTCTTGATTCGATTTATTTTCAATTTCAAAATCTACTCTTTGATATCCTCGAACCTGAAAATTCTTATCCACAAATGCTTGGAATTGATGTTCACATACTAATCCTCTTGATATTGACATTGTGATTAATTGTTTTGCTTCTTCAATGACAGATTTAGGAATTTCCAACGATTTTTTTGTTTTACATACTGGACAAATAAATTGAATCTTCGACGTATTGGTATTTACATTATTCTTAGATTCTGTAATTGCCATTATGACACCTTCATAAAATTATTCGAAATTAATATTAAAAACCCCATTTAATTCTTGAATTAGAGCATAAGATTTAAGAAAAGGGAGTTCCAAATATTAAGTAATTTATTGATAAATAGAATTAGGCATTTTTAGGATTAAAATTTATATTCATATTATTATCATCTAATTCAAAAAATATCTCTAAATTTGAAATTAATTTACTTTCGAATTTAATAAAATGTGTACCTTTAGTCAACATCTCTAAAGTGTTCTCTTTTAATTTTATCAAAATGCTTAAACTATCACCTAAAGCAATAGTCCTTCCACTAAGTTTACCTTCCAAGATTTCATTTATATTAAATGATTCTCCTTTATGATAGATTATTATTCGATCTGAAAGATCATTTATATTAAAATTTTCTTTGGACAAATTTAATGGTTTATCATCAAGTATAAGTTTCCCATACTTTGAGAAATCAAAATCTTCAGGATTAAAATCTTTTGATTTGAAATCTCCTATTTCAACTTCTTCAGGAATTACGAATGGAACAATGAGGTTTAGAATTTTTATCTGAATTGAATCTGTTTTTCCATCTCCAGTAGTGTCTACAGTAAAAACACTTTCTTTTGGAGGAAAAATCTTTCTAATTAATACTTTAAAAGAAGATAAATCAAATGTAATAAGCTATCACCCTATTATTTTTTATAGTTTTTTTATAAGTTTTATTTCTTTATTTATCTACTTCAGTAATCTTTACAGGACGGTTTTCTTCATACGATTTCTGAGCAGCCATTGCTACAAGAACATTTTGCAAATCATCTTCCCCATTAGGTTTAGGTTCTATATTTTTTCTTAAACATTCAAGGAAATATTTTAATTCAGTAGAATAGGATTCCATATATCGTTCCATGAAAAAGTATGGAATTTTGTCAATATTGGTGCATTCCTCGGTATAAATACGAACTGTATTAGCTGCCTCATTATCAGCTACTACACACCCTTTAGACCCAAACACTTCAACACGTTGATCATACCCATAAACAGCTTGACGGGTATTATCAATTATTCCTATAGCTCCGTTTCTAAATTTTAAAACAGCTACAGCGGTATCTATATCTCCTGCTTTTCCAATTTCAGGATCAATAAGTACCGCTCCAGTTGCATAGACTTCTTCAACTTCACTTCCAGCTTGGAATCTTGCCATATCCCAATCATGAATAGTCATATCAAGAAAAATTCCCCCTGAGACTTTTATATATTCTATTGTAGGGGGAGCAGGATCCCGAGAAGTAATTTTAATGATTTGAGGTTCGCCTATCTGACCAGAAGCAATTGCTTCATGGCATCTTATAAAATTACGATCAAAACGTCGATTAAAACCTACCATGAGTTTTATTCCTGTTTCTTTAACAACTGAAAGAGTCTCCTTTATACGCTTTATATGGGTATCAATGGGTTTCTCACAAAAGACCTGTTTATTTGCCTTGGCTGCTTCCTGAATAAAATTTGTATGAGTATCTGTAGGTGAACAAATTACTACTACTTCAATTTCAGGATCATTAAAGATTTCATATGCATCATTCGTGAGTTTTGATACACCCATTTCTGTTGCCCATTGTTTCAACTTATCATTTATTTTAATATCAGCTACAATTTTTAAATTCACATTAGTTAATTTGCGTAATATATTTTCTATATGGATTTTGCCAATTCTACCGGCTCCAATCACCCCTATAGAAAAACTCCTCACCAAAAAATCTCACCTAAAATTAAAACTTTTAGTATAATATTCTAGAAATTTTTGACTAAAAAATATAGATTTATATTTATTTAAGTCTAAATTGATTTAATTAATAATTTATTATTAAACAATAAAAGTGTTAGCTTAATGAGTGAAACAAATATTCAGGTCTATGGATCTCGTTGGAAAGTTCTTCTACTATTTATGTTTATAAATATTACAATGCAAATTTTATGGATAACTTTTGCTTCAATTACAATTGAAGCAGCAGGGTTTTATGAAGTAGCAGAATTAGACATTCTCCTCTTATCTTTGGTATTTATGATTGCTTACATACCAGTTACGTTCTTAGCTTCATGGATCATCGATAAATATGATTTTAGAATTGGGGCTGGTATTGGAGCGGTACTTGCTGGAATTTTTGGTTTTTTAAGATTTTTTGCTGGAAATGATTATACATTAGTATTAATATTTCAAATAGGAATTGCAATTGGTCAACCATTCATTTTAAATAGTATTACTAGGCTTTCAGCAAATTGGTTTCCAGAGTCCGAAAGAACCACCGCAACTGGATTATCTATGATATCTCAATTTATTGGAATAATGTTAGGAGTTTTAATAACACCCTTTATTTTTGATGCTTTTGATATCCCTATAACTATATTAATATATGGGATATTAGCTTTAATTTCTGGAGCATGTTTTGTAATTTTTACGAAAAATAAACCCCCAACGCCTCCATCTATTGAAATTTCAAAAGAAAAAGTATTAATGGGCCAAGGTCTTAAACAAATTTTTGTGAATAGATATTTCATCATATTATTTGTAACCTTTTTCTTTGGCCTAGGTATTTTTAACTTCATCACATCGTATATCGAATTAATTGTAGCACCAAGAGGATTTGATCCAACTGAAGCGGGTATACTTGGTGGTTTAATGCTGATAGGAGGAATAGTAGGCTGTGTTATTATGTCCGCTTTATCTGACAAGTATAAAAAGCGTAAAATTTTACTTATAATATCTATTATTATTGCAACCATTTCTTTAAGTGTAATCACCTTTTCTGCTGATCCAATACTCCTATATTTATTTAGCTTTCTATTAGGTTATGGAATCCTGTCTGCTGGTCCAGTGGCTCTAGAATATGCTGTAGATTTAACAGAACCTGTTCCAGAAGCGACTTCAAATGGTCTATTATTAATGATTGGTCAAGTTGGAGGAATTATTTTTATACTCTTTTTTGAAGGATTTACAACACCGTTAGGAGACTACTTTCCAACATTACTATTGGAATCGATTTTTCTTTTAATAGTATTAATTATGGTTTTTTTTCTGAAAGAAAAATCGAATTTAAAATCTACTTAAAACTAATTTACTTTTTTTTTATAAAATCCAACGTTCGAGAATTTTTAAAAAATCTTTATTTTATAGTAAATTCAAAACTTTTTTATATCATTTTTATCTATTTTTTTTATTCAAAAATAATAAGATAGGAAGAGATTTAATTTTATGAATGAAAATCAAGATAAGGAAGAAGATATTGAATTAAATGAAGAATCTGAAAGTAGTGAAAAAATTCTTGAAAACAAGAAGAAACAAGAAGAAATTGCCTCAAAAAGAAGTCAAGCTCAATCTTTTAAAACTAGTCATCCAGAATCTTTAGAACTTATGGAGAGCGAAAATTATTATAGAGACCCATTGACTAACATTATAGAAAGTGAGGATGGATATTATGTACTTGTAGAATTACCAGGATTAGACAAAAAACATGTTAATATTTCCTTACAAGAAGGAATTTTGGAATTAATTGGAGAAAAAACGAAAAAAGACAAAGAAAAAAAAGAAGAGAAAAAGGAGAAAGAAAAAAAAGAGAAGAAGGATGAAAAGAAAGACAAAGACAAGAAAAAAGAAAAAATGAAGGAGATAAAAGGGGATTTTTTAAGGAGAGAAATACGATCTACTAACTTCTATCGAAGCTTTCAATTGCCTGAAGATATTTCTCCGGAAGACATTGAAGCAAGTTTTAAAAATGGTATTTTGCGATTAAAAATTCCAAAGAAAACGGCAAGAATAAGCGAAAAACAGGTAATAGATATTAAATAAACTTTTTTTTTTCCCATTTTATATTTTCTTCTCTCAATTTTAGATTACAAGACTAATTTTATATTTGATAGTACAGGTAAAAAAAGAAAGAAAAAATTATTAATTATAAATTCGCTCCACAATACGCGCAGTATTGGGCGGCTTCTTTTGTTATAGGAGTTCCACAATTAGAACAATATTTTGCTACTTCTCCTGAAAC
>CP070805.1:378021-385238 GCA_020343655.1 Promethearchaeota archaeon
ACATTCAATATTGATCTTACTCTACTCGATAATACAATTAAGCAATTTCAACCTCCTGATGAGTTGAGGTTAAAGGAAATAGACCCAGATAAACCGGTTTTTCATAAATGTACTTTTTCAAGAATGAATCCAGAAGAAATGAAAGGGCAGATGTTTGAGAATTTGCAATACATAAGTGGACGTGCTTTTTTCTGTAATTTAATGTATCATCATTATGCTAGGGATTCAGTAATAAGAGAAAGAGTCCCAATCATAATTGACAATATTAATAAACATGGAATAAAAGAATTGATTTGTTGGCATGATGAATGCTATGGATTATGGACCTCATATTGTCAGAGAAATAATATTGAAGTACCATTCAAACCAATTCATCTCTTTGAATATCTCTATAATTATTTAAAGGAATACGAATCAGAATTAACTAAACTTGATATGAAAGTTGCGTATCAAAGAAATTGCTCCAATAGGTTCATACCTGAAACTGATAAATGGGTTGATAAAATTTGTGAATTAATAGGAGTAGAACGAGTCGCGAGAGAATATGATAGAGAGAATGCATTGTGTTGTACGGGACCGTTTTCAATGATAGGTAGAGCTGATTTGGTAAGACCAACTCAAAATAAAAATGTTAAAGATATGGTTGACCATGGCGCTGAAGCATGTGTATATAATTGCCCTATGTGTAAAGATGTTTTAGGATCGAAAGTATTGAGAAAAGGATTAAAGAACTATCTGCTAAGTGATTTAGCTCGTATGGCTCTTGGCGAAGAATTGAATTATTAAAAAGTTAAAAAAATTAGAATTATATCTATATTTTTTTTATCTCTATTTATTTATCTCAATATCTAGTTTATCTAAAATTTCTATCAAATCTATTACTTCAAAATCCATCTTATACTTTTCATTTGCATCTGATAAGTTTGTTCTACAGAATGGACATATTGAAGATATTACAGAGGCACCTGTTTCTTTAGCTTCTTCTAACCTTTTTTGTGAGACTTCTACTGACCATTCTGGATAACCAATCTTTACACCTCCACCAGCACCACAACACCATGCATTTTCTCTATTACGGCGCATCTCTACTAATTTAATTCCAGGAATTTCATTATAAACGTCTCTAGGGATTTCATACATCCCCACATGGCGCCCTAAATGACAAGGATCATGGTAAGTTACTGTATTTTTATATTCAGATTTAATTTTTAATTGATCCTCATCTAAAAGCTGTTTAACTAATTCAATAGTGTGATATACCTCAAAATCATAAGTAGCACCAAATTTAACCCAGTCTTTCTTTATTGTACGATAACACCCGGCACATGAAGTTATAACTTTAGTCGCTCCAATATTTTTAATTTGGGCGATATTGTAATTCATAAAATCTTCTACAGGATCTATTTGACCAGTTCGGATTACAGGACTACAACAGCAATGCTCATCAATTAAAGTAAATTCTATACCTGCTTTTTTAAGAAATCTTATTGTGGAATCTCGGAGGTTTTGTTGACGATAATTTGATGTGCAACCTATATAGTATACCCACTCTGCTTTATCTGGTAAATCATATTTCTTTTTTAATTCTTGATTATCAGAATTTTTTTCACCGTATGGATTATAATTTTCTGTATTTTTAGTACGTTCTAATAAAGCCTTTTGATTTTCAGGACAAAATCCATTTTTAACGGCTTCGGCTCGAGCTGCTTCAATTATGTCAACGAGAAAATCGTTAAATTTTACAAATCTACAATTTTCTACGCAATTTCCACATGTAGAACAAGCATATAGTACATTTGCCAAATTCAAACTCCATTTAAGATCTCCATTAATAATACTATATATAAGCCACAATCTACCCCCAGTACTATAAGTCTCAAATCTAAATTTTTTATAGCTTGGACAATTAAAATCAGAATAATTATAAGTAAATTTACAATAACCGCATCTAAAACATCTATGAACAATATCTTTCCAATCTTGCCTTACTTCTAAACTCATATTTAATTCACCTCCCAATTTCCAGGATTCATTATTCCATTTGGATCTATAGTGTTTCGAATTGTTTTAAGTAGTTTTTTATAACTAGGATGCATTTTCTCAATGATGAGTTTTTGTCCTGCTAATTCAGCTTTCCAAGGGATCCCTCCCAACTCTAAAACAAGTTTATTAGCCTCATCTAATGCATTCCGAGCATTTTGTATATCAGCAGGATCTGCACGATTAAATGCAAATGTGGGGGCGAACATTACACAATGACCTTTTCCAATAATTCTCAAAGTTATGGTGGGAACAATATTGTATTTATTCGAAATTGCTGTAGCTTTTTCAATTGCTTCAGGGGTTTTTTCTAAGGGTAAAAATGAACCAACATATTCAAAACCGCCTCCTTTTCTATAATCAGCAGCAACAGCAGCAAATTGAGGTTTCTCTAGAAATATATTCATTACCCTTTCAGGTAACTTCATAAGTTGAGCGCCATTTTTACGATATAATCGTTTGACATCCGTCATTTTAGAGTCTAATTCTTCTTTTGAATCTCCTGTAATATAAACCATGATCGTGACATATCCTTTTAAATAATCTGGTTTATCTACTTTACCAAGAAGAATATCTTCCGCTACTTCAGTATAAGTTATCTTAGAAATCAGGCTTGGAATAATGTTTGGATCTTTAATTATCCCAAAAACCATATTTCGCATTTTAGGTTTTGGAAATAATTTATATGATAATTTTGTAATGATTCCCATTGTACCAAAAGAACTAATAAATAAACCAATTAAATCAGGAATTGGTCCTCTCGTAAACCAATAATCTGATACGGCACAAGACCCCAATTTACAGATTTCTCCATTTGGTAACACTACTTCTAATCCATTGATCATATTTCCATGATTACCATATTTCTGGGATAAATAACCTGATCCATGGATTAAGGCATTTCCTGTGACCGTAGCTGAAGGAGGCGCATCAGGAATTGGTGGTTGTAAATCAGGATAATATTCATTTAGATGTGCAAGTAATTGACCTGTAGTAACTCCAGGTTCAATAAGAGCATAACGACTTGTTTCGTTTATTTCTATAATTTTATCCATTCGTTTCATGTCTAAAACAATTCCACCTTTAATTGGAATTACTAAACCACTTAAGGTTAATCCACCACCCATAGGAACAAGTGGGATTTTTTCTCTATTCGCTAATTTTACAATTTTCTGGACTTCCTCGACTGTTTTAGGCATTATTACATAGTTAACTGGACGAGGTTCAGATGCTCCAGGATCTTGGGAATATATGTAAAGATCTTCAGCTTTGTTTGAGACAAAATCTTTACCAACAATTTCTTCTAAAACAGTTAAAATCTCATTGCTATTCATTTTGAAATCTCCTAATTTCAAATTTATGATAAATAAAGAGTTCTTTTTCAAAATATTTATAATTAGTTAATATGTTATTAGATTTTAAATATATTAAAAATAATAATCAAAAATGTAAAAGCCAAAAATTGATTTTTTTTTTATTATAATTCTTTTATTATTTTTATAATAAATTATTAACGGGATGAATTAATGAATAAGATCCTTAATAAAATATCTCTAAAGTCAATAAATTATTATATTGAGAAAAATCTCGATGATTTTTACACCAAATCTTCTGAACATTCCAATTTCACTTCTCGAATAGAAGATAAAATAAGCTGGGTTTTTGCTAAGAGCGTAGATTGGCCGAATTGTATCTTTAGGGCAAATTTTAAAAATTTAAATAAAGATAATGAAATAAATTATATTAAAGAGTTAATTCGAAAAGGAAAAGCACCTAATAGCTGGACAGTCGGTCCTTTAACGATACCTATAAATTTAGGCAACATCCTCGAAAAAAATGGTTTTTCAAATGTCTATCAACAAGCAGGTATGGCAATCGAATTAAAAAATCTAAAGGACAAAACAATTGATAGACATGATTTAATAGTTGAAAAAGTAGATAATGAAACATCCTTGAAAGAATGGTGCGAAATTGTCTCATTAGTTTTTGGTTTAAATGTAGATTTTGACTTCCTTAGATTTATATGTTTACAGGAACAAGTTCAGTTTTATTTAGGTAAATTTGAAGGAAAATCAGTATCAACATTAGTGTTATATCTTTCTTCTGGAGTAGCAGGGCTTCATGCTGTATCCACATTACTTGAGTATAGAAATAAGGGATTTGGTCTTACTATCAGTAGAACTGCATTAATTGATGCTTTCAAAATAGGATATAGAGTTGGAGTACTTCAAGCATCATCATTGGGAGAAAGAGTCTACAGGAAATTAGGATTTCAAAAATATTGCGATATTTTTTCATATGCATTAACTGAAGAAACAAAATCATAAGACTCTATTTGATTATGAATACAAGCTTTTAATCTCGATATCTTTTAATTCTATTTCTGCTGATGCCGCATTTTCTTCAATATGTTTTAATTGAAATGCTTTAGGAATCGCAATAACATTTTCATGATTGATAAGCCAAGCAATTGCAATTTGCTGAATACTCGCGTTATGAGTTTCAGCTAATTTATCCAATTTTAATCTAGTATCTCCCTTTAAATTAGCATAACCCCGATGGCTTAAGGGGCTATATGCTGTTAAAACGACTCCTTCTTCTTGGTAATATGGTAATGAGTTATGTATATGTTTTTGGTTCAAAATATTAGCATGTAGTTGATTAGTAATTAATTCTGTTTTTTTGAGATTTTCTTGCCCAAGTTTGAATTGCTCAACAGAATAATTACTCACACCGATATATCTTATTTTTCCTTCACTAAAAAGTTGTTCCATAACTCTCATGTGTTTTCTGATTTTAGAAAATAAAAATGAAGGAAAATGAACTAAATATAAATCAATATAATTTGTATCTAACCTTTTTAAGCTTTTTTCACATACTTTTAGCATTGCTTTGTATCCAAAATGTATAGGAAAAATCTTACTAGTAATGAAAAGATCATCACGGTCAAATTCCTTTATCAATTCTCCAATAACTCTCTCCGAAGTGCCAAATCCGTAAAATTCTGCTGTATCGATATGAGTCATTCCCAATTCTATTCCTCTTATTAATGAATCCTTGCAATTTTTATAATATTTTTTGTTTCTTCCCCTCTTAATACCCCAAGTTCCTTGTCCTAGAACTGGAATAGTTTCCCCTGTTTTCCCTAGTTTAATCTTTCTCATTTATTTTGAAAATATCCAGTAAAATTTAATCCCATTTATTATAATTTATTTGGAGTCTCAAATTGAAAGACTATTTCTTATGCTTTTGATTAAAAATGATCGTGGATGAACAGACAAAAATTTATATACTTAGTTTACCTTTAAAATTAGAGACGAGTGAGATATGGAGCTGACGGTGGGCTTGACCTGCTGAGGAACCTCACTTCACTCATCCAAGCAAGGTGTAGAAAACTACTACGGTGAGAACCGTAATTTAGCAACTGAAACGACACTGCCTTCTTACATACGTTAATGACTTGGATATAAGCCAGAGAAATTGTAGGAAGGAATGGTTGGAACGAGCTAAAACCTTGGTGCAAGGCCAAATGAAAGCGATAAGGTACTTGGAGCTAGCTTTAGGTAGGCCGCATAGTTTGATGCTCCAACTGATACCTGGCGACGGGATCAGTACAGAAAAGTGGGTATATATCTCAAGCGTCTCTTTTAAATCCTCTCAAATTTAAAATTCAAAAAGTAACTAACTAAATAATTTTTTTAATATTCGACAAAAATAGCATAAAATTTTTAATTTGAATTTTTATAAGAAAATTAGGATAAGAATATTATCTTAGAATAAATATTTTTTTGGGGTTTTTAAGCATGGATGAATTAATAAAATTACTTAATAAGCGAGGAATATATATTACGCTTAAAATACTGTCTCTTTTTGATAATTTTAGAGCAGATAAACATTCATTTTACCGAAAACTGAATGAATTTAGCTATTATAATTCATTTCTTCGAATAAAAAATAAACTTTTGGAAAGTGAATTACTTAATATTAGTAACCATAATAAAACAGCCTATTACGAGCTTACATCTAAAGGTAAACGAATGTTTTTCCTTTTAAAAGAACTGCAAAATTTATTGAGATAAAGTGTAGTTTTGATTATCAAAATTAGTAGGCAAATGGCAAATAAATTGTAAAAAAATTTTCATACCTATATATCTAGTTAAAATTACTTTATAATTGAATTGGAATCCTTATATATACACTAATTATTATAAAAAAAAAGATTTATTCTAAATTTTATATTAATTTCTTTACTATAAACGACTTAAAAGATCAATTCCTTTCTAAACTTCATCTAATTTTTAACTCAAATTAATTTGAAACTCTAAATAAGCTAAATTAAATAAAAAATCATTTTTCTACATAGTATATTGGGGAATAATTAAATAGCAGACCATGTTGAGAGACAATGCGAGTTATTTTTAGCTGGGGAACATCAACGCGTCTACAAGCAAGGAGTAGAAATCTAATATGATAAGTACATTACATATTTAATAATGAAAAGATTTAATCTCATTTTTATTAAGATATTCAATAAGATTAACAATATAATTAATCCCAAATAAATTAGACAAAATTTTTTTCATTTTTGGAAAAAAAAAATAAAACTTTTTAAATTTTGTTATAATTTAAAATAAAGGTTTTAAATTTGCAGAGTAATCAAATCTTTTCATCTAATAGTGAAATTCACCAATTAGAATAAGAAAAAAATTGTTTTAGAGTAATTTTTCGCGGGGTATTTTTATGTTTTTGCTATATGAATCATTATCAATATTTATCGGCTTATTAGGAATATATTTTTTTAAACATAAAAAGTCTAAAAAAACCTTTTTTTACTTTTCTATTGTAATGTTTAATTTTGCTTTGTTTATTAGTTGCCCTATCTCTAAAGAGATTAATTTTAACGGAAATGCTATTGAAACTGAGTTTGAAGATTTTGAAATATTTCCAAAAGAATCAGGAGTTCCAAGTATTACTATTGTTTCTCCTGTTACTGATCAGTTTTTTAATGAGACTGCTCCCTCTTTTATTGTAGAGATCTCCGATCCTGATTTGGATAAGATGTGGTACACATTGAATTTAGGGACTCAGAAGTATATTTTTGATACGAATGATACGATAAGTGATTGGCTTACATTATCTGATGGAGTGGTGACTCTAACCTTCTTTGCAAACGATTC
>CP070805.1:385338-392380 GCA_020343655.1 Promethearchaeota archaeon
TTCGATAAATTACTTAAATCTGATTCAACTTCCATAATAATAACCCTAACTTATTTTTAAAATTACAAATCTTCTTATAATATTGCCAATGGATCCAAGCAAGTCTTAACCCGTATAGCGAATAGAATATTGTTTTGAAACGAAATGTGACTGAAAATTCAATATATTCTTTGATGCAAATAATATATGTTTAAATATATTATATAAATGTTTCGATATTGAGTTACTATTTGAAAATATATCATAGAACTAAAATTTTAATATATTTCTCCTGTGTTTTTTTTCTATACCAAATAAGGAAGACTAGTTGAAAACCCAAATAAAATTATCATCCCGATTGATTTTAATAATAGCCAAACAATACCATAAGGATTACTTATTACACGATTATTATTGATTAAATAATAAAGACTCATAAAGAAATATATTATCGCTAAAAATGATAATAAAGCTATAATAGGATGTAAGTAAATCAATAAACTATCAATTAAAAGTTCATCTTCTAAAAAAAAAGGTTTAAAAATCCCTATTAACATAAAAATTAAACCCTCTGGTAATGGATTGAATATCCAAATTAAAAAATATATTAGATAATTGAATAAAATCCCAAAACCTAAACAAATATACGAAGTTCCTAATATTATTCTGACTTTTCCTAGTTGATCTTCCTCATTCTTTATATTTTTACTTCTTTGTTGAAGATAAATCCCTCTTAATCTTAATAAAGTTAAAATTCCAATAAAAAGAATAATAAAAACAAATGTATATTTCATGAATTTGAATAGTACTTGGAAGAACCCAAAATATAACTTCTGCAAATCTGTTAATAAAACTCCTGGAAATAATTCTCCAAAAAGATCGTTATACCCGAAGTGTGAAATAAAATTCAACCTATTTTATTTTTCAGCTATGAATATTTAAAGTCTACAAATAATTTAATTTAAAAATTAAATAAAAATGAGCCAATACTTAGTTTTATAATAAGAAGTTTTATAGTTAAGTTATCTTTTCACATTCATTATTTATAATTTTCATTGTTGTATTAAAATCTTGCCACCAATCTTGGCCTTGTTGAGCTACTAACATTGGATCTCTTTTATGAGAGTCTAAACACCTAATTTCTTCTTTTTGGGCTTTAATTTTTCCTTGCCATATTTGAGATATTATATTTTGCAAATTTATTTTTACTTTTTTAATTAATTCTTCATATGGAACTGAAACGTCTTCAGTCTTCTGTAATCTTTGAAGCTGATCAAACTTTACCTTTTCTTTAGCTCGATTTAAATCACCACAGCTGATTTTAATAGAAAAAGGATCTTCTTTACCCCATTTACAATATTTTTGAATATCACATAAAGAACAATAACTTTCAAAACTAATAGTATAATCTTCAAGTCCAACAATAGAATAATTCAGAATTTTGGTCATTTTTCTTCCCTTATTAATTAATAATATATGTACCCTTTAATCTATTATATTTTAGGTCAAAAAATTTTTTAAATACAATATATTAAATTTATTCGTTAATTAACGTTTTTTAAAATAAACAAGTCTATATTATTAAAATTCCCGTTAAGGGAGAGTGGCTTAGCCTGGTATAGCGCACGGCTGATAACCGTGAGGTCGGGGGTTCGAAGCCCCCCTTTCCCACTATAAAAAAAATTAACAATTATGATTTCAAATATACTTCATTTGCTTTAATATATCTTTTGCAAAACCAACCAATAAAGATCATATCATCTTCTTTTAAATTAGCATTTTCTAGAGCATTATAATAGCTCTGTCTAATTTTATATTCAATATCAAACATAGGATATTTATTCTTAAATAAGATGTAATTCATAAGAATCCTACACATTCTCCCATTTCCATCTCCAAAAGGATGTATTGAAACAAATCTATAATGCATCATACATGCTAGAAAAACTGGATGCAATTTATTTTTATTTTCATTGTACCATTTAAGAAGATCATCCAAGAGATATTCAACTCCGGTCATTGGTGGAACATATTTGCTTCTACTTATTTGAACTGGATATTGTCTTGTAATCCCTGCAATTTCTGGTTTTGTAAGCTCAAAAATTTTTTCATGCCAATTTAAAATTAATTCCCAATCAATCTCTTTTTTGCTTGTTATCATCTCTTCATATACATTCATGTGTGATTTTGCCTCTATTATGTCATGTGTTGGTTTCTTGATTGGAACATTAGGTTCATCAACAATTAAGGCAACTTCATTCAAAGTTAAGGTTGATCCTTCAATTCTGTTAGTGTTATGAGTAAATCTAACTCCAAAAGTCCTTAAATCTTCTGCTTGTATCGGTTTTGGTAATGAGTTAAATCTCTCATGATATTTTTTCGTCATTTTTTCTATTATTGGCATCCAGAGTTTCTGAAATATTTCATAACAAAACTCTTCTTTAATATAGCCTAAGACTTCTGGTTCTGGAATTTCTTTTCCAATCGCCTTTGATATATTATTTACCTTATTATTCTTCCGATAAGAATAAGAAAGATAATAATATTCTTTTCCTTTTACATTTTTTTTAATCATATTTACCATAATTAAATATTATCTCTACAAACATATAAATTTATGTAATATATTACCATTTGTAGAGACAATTGCCTCTACAATTGAATGAAATCACATTTTTTATATTAAAATGTAGAGACAAATATTATTGATCATTTTTACCTAATGATACAAACGTAAAAATCCAAAACCAATAAAAATTATAGCTTACGAATTTTTCATGTGAATTAATTTCAATTATGTTCATTCAATTTTTTAATTATTATTGTCTATTATAAATTTAGAAATGAAAAATTTAGTAATCTCCGGAACACCTGGCTCCGGAAAGTCTTCAGTAGCAAAAGAAATATCCAACTTAATAGGAGCTAAAATTATCTCTTTGAACGAATTAGCAATTTCAGATAAATTTTCATTTGAATATGATGAAGACAGAAAAACCTATATTGTAGATTTTGAAATATTTCTGCCTTATATCTTAGAAAAAATTGAGGAGATTAAAAAAAAAAATAATCCTGCTTTCCTGATAATAGAAAGTCATTTCTCTGATATTATTCCAGAAAAGTTCATTGATTACGCTTTTATTTTAAGATGTGATCCCGATGAATTGGGTAAAAGATTAGAGAAAAAAAACTATGCGTCAAAAAAAGTTGCTGAAAATATTCAAGCAGAAATTTTGGGTAATTGTGTAAACTATTTTATTCAAAAACAAATGAAAGGACCACTTTTTGAAATTGACACAACAAATCTTAGTATAAGATCAGTAGCAAAAATTATTATTGATATTGTAGTTAAAAATAAAGACGGAAATGAGTATTTTATAGGAAAAATCGATTGGTTAGAAAAATTATTTCAAGAAAATAGATTAGAAGAATTTTTTGAATAAAAATCCAAATTAAATATTATGGAAAAAATGAAGTGGGAAATATCTGATTTCGATGCTTTAGGAAGAATTGGAAAAATAACTGTAAATGAAAAACAATTAATTACTCCAAATTTATTTCCTGTAATTCATCCTTCTAATAATCTTATTTCAACTTCAGATTTAATGAAAATAGGTGCAAAATGTGTTTTTACGAATGCATATATTATCTATCAGAATCTCCAGATACGCGATATCATTTTGAGAAAAGGACTACAATCACATTTAAATTTTGATGGAATAATAGCAACTGATAGTGGTGCTTTTCAAAAATATATGTACAAAAAAAGCAAATTAGATATTCAAGCAGAAGATATCGAAAAGTTCCAAGAGAATATTGGTACTGATTTTGCCGTAATCTTAGATGAACCTGTCCAACCAGATGATGATTATGAAACAGCTAAGAAAAAAGTTGATATAACAATTGATAGAGCTAAAGATAATATTAATCGCAGAATAAATGATACTTGTTTTTGGTTCGGGCCAATCCATGGAGCAAAATTCGATGATTTACTAAAAAGAAGTACTATTGAGATGAGCAAATTAGATTTTGGAGTTTATGCAATCGGTGGTCTAGTTAAATCACTGTTAAATTACAGGTTTGATTTAGTAATTAGGACACTTCTAACTGTAAAAAAGAACATTATATGGAACAAACCCATTCATATGTTTGGATTAGGATTACCACAATTCTTTTCTTTGGCCATAGCGTGTGGATGTGACCTAATGGATTCCGCGGCTTATGTTTTATTTGCAAAAGAAAATAGATATTTTACATTGTCTACAGGAACAAGAAAATTAGAAGAGTTAGAAGAATTTCCATGCCACTGTCCTATATGTTGCAAATATGACCCTAAAGAGCTATTAAATCTAGAAGATCAATTAAGAACTGAATTGTTAGCTAAACATAATTTATACATTTCTTTTTCTGAATTAAGAACAATACGTCAAGCTATTAAAGAAGGTAATTTATGGGAACTTGTTGAACAAAGGATTCGAAATCATCCAAATTTAGTAACAGCGTCAAAATTGATTAAGTCATATTTACCTTTAATTGAAAGTCATGAGAAATTGTATAAAACTCATGGTAGATTATATTCCTCTCCAGAGAGTGTACAGAGACCTCTCTTATATCGTTATGAATTAAAACTAAAAAACAACTATCGAGTTCCAAAAAACGCGAAGTTTTTAATAATTTTACCTGAATTAGATGTAAAGAGAGAACAATCACCAAGTATTAAGAAATGGTTAGAAGAATTAGATAATAATTCAATAATTCCTAGAGAATTACTCCATATAACATTTTTCTCCAATTTTTATGGAATTATACCATTAGAATTAAGTTCTTCTTTTCCTATGGGCCAACATGAAGCAATAATGCCCTTAAATGTAAATGGCGTGATTCATCTAAACTTGGTACAAAAAATAGAATTATTCTTTAAGAACTTTTCAAAATATTATTCTAAATGTGGAATATTAATCCCCGAGAATTTTATAAATCAATTTAATGAAATTGTGGAGTTTCCTAAGAAGAATATCTTGAAAAAATTAACTAAAATGTTAAACTCTCGCTTTAAATTACAAATTGCTTCTTCTTGTGATATAATCTCTCTTATTCAATATTTCAAAAGTGATGAATAATAACTATATTAGACAAGATATATGCCTATGGGCATGAAAATATTTTAGGTACCCATAACACAACTATAGAGCTTACCAAGGATAAAAGATTAACAAAGGAAGGAAATTGCATAATAGGGATTAATGCTACAAAAGCTTGTGTTGATTTAAGTAACGAATTAAAAATAGCTATTAAAAATGGAAAAAAGATAAAAATTAAATTAAAGATTGATGATCTTCAGGATTGCTTTTATGGTTACGGAGATAAAGATTTAAAATTATTAGATAAGGATGATATTGTATTCCGCACAAGTAATTATTTATCTGATAGAACTGTCTTAATTAACTGTACAAAATCATCCTCAGATTTAAAACGTAATTTACTTGAAAAAATAAAAATCCCGAGTAAAAGATTATTAATTATATTTGAATTAGAGGAGATAAATGGGAAATAATAAAAATCCAGAAATTCCATATATTAAACTAAAAAAAAAAGACGGACAGTACTTTATTAATTTTATAAAGAGTAATCTTGAATCTATCCCATTTATTAACCATAAGTTTAAAACTTTACATGAGAATGATTATATACTATTTCCAATATTTCAGAACCAAGTTCTCATAGATGTGATAATTAAGAAATTAGATAGACAAATTAA
This sequence comes from Promethearchaeota archaeon, assembly GCA_020343655.1. Taxonomy (GTDB): domain Archaea; phylum Asgardarchaeota; class Lokiarchaeia; order Sigyniarchaeales; family SOKP01; genus Loki-b32. The sequence goes on from CP070805.1 coordinate 391,073, forward strand.
TCTCGAAATTATCTCCCAAAGAGGAAAACTCAATAAAAATTATAAATATAGAACACTTCAGGAAGCATTAGAAGGTACATCAGAAGATAAAATACCCGAAAAATATTTAGAATTAATTCCTAAATCATATGATATTATTGGACATATTGCAATTATTGAGTTTGATAAGATTGATAAAGAATTCAATAAATACAAGGAAGATATCTCGAAAGCAATATTGAGCGTGAATAAAAATATTAAAACTGTTTATGAGAAAAGAGGGCAAATAAAAGGAAAATATCGTTTAAGGGAATTAGTCTTTTTATATGGTGAAGATAAATCTGAAACAATTCATAAGGAAAATAATTGTAACTTTAAATTAGATATTAAGAAGACCTATTTTTCACCAAGATTGGTTTTTGAACGACGAAGAATTGCTTCAAGTGAAATAAAAGAAAATGAGTTAATAGTTGATATGTTTGCTGGAGTTGGAACATTCTCTATACAAATTGCGAAAAATAAAAATGTTAAAATATTTGCTTTTGATGTTAATCCTAATGCCTATAGATATATGAAAGATAATATTAAACTAAATAAACTTAAAGGAGAGATAATCCCAAACAACATTGATATTAAAGTTCTTCTTGATCCCAAAAATCAATTAGGCAAATCATTATACAATAAAGTAGATAGGATAATTATGAACTTGCCCGAAAATTCAATCTCATTTATTAACATAGCATGTTTCTTAATGAAAGAATCTGGTGGGATTCTACATTTTTATCAATTCTCAGAAAAACCAAATCCAATAGAAAAAACTTTAAAGAACATAGAAGAAGAATTAAATAGTCTTAATTGGGAGATTAATTCTATAATTACTTCTAAAGTAGTAAAGCATTATTCGCCAAAATCTGAATTGATTGTTGTAGACTTAGAAATAAAACCCTCAAAATGAGAGCGGACCTAGCAGGATTCGAACCTGCGACTTTCGGATTAGAAGTCCGACGCCCTATCCAGGCTAGGCTATAGGTCCAATCTTTATGTTTTTAATGTCTTATACTTATTAAAATATCTAAAATGACGTTTAAATTTTATTATAATTCTTTTAATACTGTTTCTTTAACAACTTAACTAAAGTTTTCAACCCGATTTTTAAATTTCGCCTTTATTTTCCTTCTTTATTAATCAAATCTGGGTGAATTGGTTCAAATTTTTGATTAAAAAGCTTATGGTTTATCCAAATTTTATCCTTGTCATTCCAGATTAAATTCTTTAATGGATTATATTGTTTTAGAAATCCTAGGTTACCATAAACTGATTTAATTAGAT
>CP070805.1:392480-399317 GCA_020343655.1 Promethearchaeota archaeon
GATGATGGTATTCTTACTAATATTGTTTCACTCTCTCCGGGAGTATATTATTTGGAAGTAAGAGCTTATGATCCATGGGGAAACTTTTGTTTGTCAATTATTAAAGTTAATGTAAAAAGTGAAACACCAGCTCAACTGTCTCCTTTTGAAATAGGCATTATCACTATTATATCGATTATTGGGGGAATAGGAGTAATCGGAATAATTTTATTCCTTTTTCGAAAAAAGAGACCTACAAGTCTGTGAAAGAATCAGTTTGAACAAGTTTATTGTAAGTTGAATCTCCATTTTATTATAATTAAAATATATAAATTAATTATATGAATAAATTCATAATAGAATACAAATAAGCCTTAATTCAATATAATTATGAAGAGAATCGATCTTATAATAATCGGATATGCCGCTACACTTATTTTGGATTTTATATTTCTTATGATAGTGCAGAAATTTGATATATTATTAATTTCAGGGTCATTAGCTTTAATCCCATTAATAATAACATTAATTCTAAGAAAGAGGGATTGATTTGGTAGGTATAATTTATTTTTATCTTAGTCTTATAATTAATCTTTATATTTTAATAGCAGTTTATTATTATTGCATAAAGACCTATGGAATAAAAGCTACAATTATCACAAATATATGTCTCTCATCATTGGTTTTAACACTTATTTTCACAGGTACATACTCCGTAGCAGATTTGGGATCGGATCTGGATATAGCAGAACCAGTATTCTTAGTCAACGATTCACTTACTATATTTTCAGTATTTATCGTTATTTTTGAGTTAGCGCGCTTTTCTCTTGGAAAAATAAAAGGAACTGATTTAACTATTAAAGATATTATAGTTATTTCTATTGTAGTGACTTTATATGGAGTTCTTTTTCAGTTCCTTGTTGATCCAACAGCAGCAGCTTTGGGAGTTTACTACTATCAAAATCCTCCCGTGATAAATATTTTTGGATTTCCAATATGGTTTATAACCGCATTTGCTATATATGGTTTGTATGCATTTATTTTCTTATCAATTGAGCGTCATTATTTCCAAAAAATTAATAGAAACGCTTGAACATAGAATGTAGAGCTTATATCTTTTTAAACTCCTGTAGATTATCTGGTGGCCATGCTGGAGGTGTGTTTCCATCTTTAACATAACGAAAATCACATATTTTAGCACCATTTCCTATTGACTGAGTACGTTTCAAACCATATCCATATGCTTGAGCTTTTGCATAATCAGATATACATACCCATGGCATAAAATGTTCTGCTCCTTGACTTTTGTAAAATTTATAAACTCCACATTCATGATAATCCGTTCCAAAATCGAAAGTTTTACCATCACCTTCAACAAAGTCAAATACCCAATCAGCTGGATATTTGCGTAATTTGGAATTGATAGCTTGTTCCCTTCTTTTGTTTTGATAAGTATTTGAGAAAATGTCATCTGTTGGGGGGATAAATTTATAGAAATTCTCAAATAATTCATATGTTAATTTACCGATTTCATTAAATTTGAGTCCCTTTCTCTCAAAAGCTTGAAGTAATGGTAATAAGAGTGCGGCGTTAATAAGTTCATTGGTCAGCAGATTATCATCACCCCCTATATAGGGGATTTCTGGGAGGAGATTTTCAAACTCTTTCCGTGTAGCTGTGGAAATCTCAATAAATTTGTCCTCCCCGAAATTTTCTATTAAAATTAGCTTTATAATATGCATTGCTGCATCAAACAATCTCATCAGTATTTTTTTCTTTTTTAAATAATAATTGGCTTCTTTTTCTAAGGGCATTTTTTTACTCCATTCCAAATTTAATCTATTTTAGAATATAAGTACGAATTAAAACAGATTAATTAAATTTAATATTACTTTTAATTGAGCTTTAAAGATTTAAAATAATATCTCCTGAACATTTTTCACGAGAATTTAGCAAACATTTATCGATTTCAGGTTCAATTGTATGGTTAATTCCTAGAGCATCTAACCAGCAACTAACACGATATATTATGCCACATTCATATTCTTTATTAAATCCAAACATTTCCATTCCTCGATAAGCAAAACATCGGTTCATTTCCCAATGCATCCGATTATTTTCAGGGAAAGTATAGTTAAAGTCCATAAAGTCACCCTTTATTACACTAAAAGCATTAGTAATAAAATCTTTAAATTGTTCAAATGATTTTATTTTTACATTTTCCCATCCCATTGCCTTTATTACTCGGTTTGTTTCAATTACTGAAAGAGTTTTAATAGCTGCTTTATTTAGTTTGTTAGCAGTATCAATACCTAATTCACGACCGCAATTATAAAACCATGCACCATCATGAGTCATCCAACATTTAACCAGAAGTTCTTTTAATTGATTTTTATCAAGTTGATCAAATAACATCATTCCCATAATAAATACCAATTTAATCATATTTAAAAAAGTTAGAATTTTGATATTAGATTTTATCTTTCTTATCGCTAAATTTTCTCGTAATTCATGGGACAAAAAGGAATAAAATCGAAATCTTTATCAATTATATAATATTCCATTAATTTATGGGAAAAATACAGAAAACGGGGTAAATATTTGAAAAAGATTTAAATATTAATGTTATTATGTATACCATTGCATTATATTAATAGAAAAATTGCTTATTTGTTTAATTATAAAGAAGATCGTTTTGAGTTATTATGTAATTGAAATATTACACTTTTAGGGATAGGAAGTAAAGATATAATATGAGACTAAATGGGATTAACGTCTATGATGCGATTTTTAAAGTAGTTATTCTCGGAGATGTGGGCTGTGGTAAAACAACATTAAGAAAGAGATTTATGACTAACAAATTTGTTTCAAATTCACAACACACTATCGGGGTTGATTTTGAAACAAAGCTTTTAGAAATAGACGGAAAAGTAGTAAAGTTATTTATTTGGGATTTTGCTGGGCAGGAAAGATTTCGGTTCATATTTCCTCAATACCTTCATGGAGCTATGGGCGGTATTTTGATGTATGAAATAACAAATCACGCTTCCTTTTCTCATATTAACGATTGGTTATCTGTTATTGATAAAACGAAAGAAAGATTTCCAATTATTTTACTTGGTGGTAAATCTGATTTAGATAATTTTAGAGAAATCAACTGGAGAGAAGGACAGAGAGTTGCTAAATTGATGGATCTGAATGCTTTTTCTGAATGTTCTAGCAAAACTGGGGAAAATGTTAAAGAATCCTTTGAAAAGTTAACACGTATAATGTTAAATAGAATGGCTATCAACAAAAATGAAATTCTTGTTAGTTAAAAGAAGTGAAAATAAAAAATTTACGTAATAATTTGAAATGTAGCAAAATTTAATTGTTTCTTTTATTAGATTATACTATGTACAAATCTGTATAAAAATGTTGCTGACAAAACTATTAACATTTTCTATCAATTGCTTACTTCAATTTTTTGGAATTAGGTTTATTACTGATAAAAGCAAATATAAATGTTAATTAGCTAAATCCTAAAATTAAAAACTGATTATGAGTTTTAATTTTAAATACAAATTAAAAAAGAATCATGAAATTATTATATGTCACTGATATACACGGAATTCAATGGAAACATAATAGAATTTTCCAGATTGCGTCTTCATTAAAACCTGATATGGTCATAAATGGGGGAGATATGCTCCCCTTTAAAGGGAATTTATTACACCAAGATAAGTTTATTACTGGATTTCTTGATGAATATTTTTCGAGATTTGAATCATTGGGAATATATTATTTAGGATTATTAGGAAATGATGATTTGAGGGTATTTGATGAATTATTTCAGAAAACTTGCGAAAAATATTCGTATGTAGTTAATACAGCTCAAACTAGATTCCAGATTGAGGGAATTAAATATGAATTTATAGGGATGAACTACGTTTCAGACCTACCATTTGGTCTAAAAGATAGAGCACGCAAAGATACAAAGGATTTTGAGTTCCCAAAACAAATTGGTAAGCAATATCTTTCTACTCCCAATGGATTCAAAAAAGTTGAAGATTGGCTCTCATATGCAGAAAACCTCCCAACAATCGAGGATGAGCTTAAAGATTTAATAAAGCCTTCCGATATGAGAAATACAGTCTATATTTTTCATAATCCTCCCGCTAATATAGATCTTGATGTAACCCATGCTGGCCATAAGGTAGGGTCAAAAGCGGAATATGCTTTTCTCAAAGAAAATCAACCAAAACTCTCATTTCATGGGCATATTCACGAATCTCCTGACGCATCAGGTAAATGGTATTCCCAAATAGGAAGAACGATATGTATTCAGCCAGGGCAATCTCATCAACATGAAAATTATTTATATTGTGCTTTGGTTGACTTAGAAACAATGAATATAGAGCGAAAAATGGTGAAAAAGACAGATACCTAATAAACCATAAAGTGTTATAGATAAGGGTAAAAATATATAAATTTTCTAAAGACATTTTTTGTATTAATATTTTATAAGATTTTCTAATAAATTCATATAAATAGTGAAATAATAGGGCTTGATTTGAAAAAAAATAGATTGCTAATCATCGTTTACATTATTTCAATCATAGCACTAAGTTCTCCAATAGTTATAAGGGAATCTAAAGCTGATGTTATACCTCTTGATTTTGCAGGGGCAGGAAATTTTCTTCCAGAAGTAAATGTTCCTTTCAATATGACAAATGCAAGTGTTACTTTTAATATTGATGCCCACGCGTATCAAAGTGGATTCGATATAACTTTTAGAGGAAATTATACTATTTTTAATCCTATTGCTTCTACGAATTTAACGCTTGCTGCGCCATTTTCATCTAAGTTTAAAGACTTAGAAATATCATTTTTAATAAAGATTGATAACAATTCAATTCCTTTTAAGGTTATTGAATATACTTGGGAGAACTTTTCAGGGAGTCCCTGGGATCAATATATGTCCGGTTATTATATGGATCCAAGGAAATTCGTAATGATTAATGCAACATTCCCTGAAAATGATTCTATAACAATTGAGTATAGTTTTGATGCACATATTGAAAATCCAGCTAACGATGGAACTTTTGAAATTTTTTATGATGTAGGAACATCTCGTGCATGGAATGGAACAATAACAGAACGTGTCGAATTCAAAGTTTATGGAAAGCGCCCTGATTATTATTCATCACATAATTGTACAATTTCTGATATTGAAGATGGCATAAGTTATGTTTGGGAATGGAAAAATGAGATTATTAATGCAGACAGAGTTTTTATCTCATATTCTTATTTTAATCCATGGAGTAGGCTATGGCCTTTTATTGTTTTTCCATCATTCTTCGGAGGACTCATTTTACTCATGTTTATTATAAGAAGACGAGCTAATAGGAAAGCTCGAAGAGAATTATATCGCCCAAATTGATCACAATTGAGCTAATAGAAAACAATTCGAGATTGAAAATTGATAGATCAATCTCGACAAGAAAAATTACTATGCTATCTTCAAGATGATAAAACTTTTAAATTAATTTCTATTTCTATTCTTTTTCTTGAGATATTTGCTTCGAAGAATAATGTCATAAAGCCATTTATGGATGGTTAAATTCTTAACATTTAAAATGGGCTTAGAAATAACTCTAACTTCTTTAATTTTTTGCAAGAGTCCGATGACAACTATTAATCGAACAATCCCAGATAACAAAAAAATGAAATGAAAAGAATTCATAAAATCAATTTGAATAAAGCTAACAACGATGCTTCCAAGAAGCCCTCCTCCAATTATTGCTAACCCTATTAGGAAATTATATATGGCAATATATTTCCCTCTCATTTTTGATGTGCTATTATCGTAAATAAAATTAGCAGTAGCTAAATTGAATGCTGTCCATCCGAGGCCACTTAAAATTTGAATACCCAAAAAGATTTGGAGAGGAGTATTATAAATTATCCAAAAAAAAGGTAAAAAAGGTATAATGAATGCCCCAATTTGAATTAATCTTACATTGCCAAATTTATCTGAGAATTTTCCTAAAAGTGGAAATGTAATAAGCCCAATTAAACTCGACGATAAATTTATAATCATAAAAAGGGAATAATTAAAATGTAATTGAGTGAGCATATAAACAGAAAAGAATGGCTTTGCTATCCATTGTCCAAAGGTTAATAAACAAACAAATAAAGTAAATTTCCCAAAATTACTTTTCGGGAGTTCTTTAAGGAATTGACCCATTTTTACATGATCGGTTGCTTCAAAAATATAAGGAGGATAATAATGTTTCGTAAAAAGGAAAAGCGAAATCAAACGAGTGATAAAACCCAAAATGAATATTAGAATAAATCCAAAATATATTACATTATTGATATCAAACCAATCTAGTAGAAAAAATAATAGAATAGTTCCAATTATGGCTATTAATTGGTTAGTTAGATTCCTTTTAGCGAAATATCTCCCCCTATATCCATCAGGAACTACATCTCCCATTACTGAAAACCATGATGGAGTCATGAACCCCCCGAATAACATATAGATAAGAAAAATCACTATCAACATCCATGGTAGAAATGATTGGAAAAAAATAAACTGATAAAAGATGGCTATGGTTATAAATAAAGGCCACATACAAGCTAGACCTAAAGCCCCCTGAATGAGAATACGCTTTCGTGATTTAGTTTCAATTTGATGAGATCCAATGATTTGACCTATTGGTCCGAATAAATTACCGAGAGACGATAATAATCCTACTTGAAATGGTGAAGAATCGATACTAAGGGAAAAAGGGATAATAGAATTTTCAGCTAGAACACTACTAAATACTCCAAAAGAACCTTCAAAGATCGAAACTCGCATAGTATTTTTTT
>CP070805.1:399417-406137 GCA_020343655.1 Promethearchaeota archaeon
CATATTCCTTACGACAATGTTCGACTTGATCAACAGGTTCAGTTACCAAAGAATAATTAGGCCAATCAAAGTGTGGTCCAGTGTAATCATGTTTATATAATTCTTTATACTTTTTTGGCGTATAAAATGGTTCGTGAGGATCAAATGTTTCTAAATGCAAAAACCAGTTATCTTCCTTCCGATTGGTATTAATAAACTCTAAAGCTTTCTTGAATGTTCTTGTTTGGGGCATATCTTCTTCTTTTTGCATATATTTCCTATTTATCCAGTCTTGACGCCAATGAGGGGCTTCTTCTTCTCTCACGTTGAAAACATGATCTGGAATCTCTGGATCTTTAACTTCACCCTTCCAAGGGTCTCCTTCATGTCCTCTAATTATTTCCCATGTATTATATTGTGTATGATATATGGCGCCTCCAGCTTCCCAATAATGGTAATGATCACTCACCAGATGTGTATATATTCCTTTTTCCTTCAATATTTTTGGCATTGAATCGTCAAAAGGTTCTAAAGGCCCCCAACTTCTATGTAGAAAATTATATCTCCCTGTATGAAGCTCCCTTCTCGCGGGAATACACATTAAACTACCACTATAATGATTATCAAAGATAACAGTTTTTTCAGCTAACCGTTTAAAATTCGGCGCATGAACCCAATCATTTCCATAGGGAGGTAAAAAACGCCTATTTAGGGTATCAAATAAAATTAAGATAGCTTTCATGATTTTTTCTATAATAAAGCTTTTATTTGTTATAATAAACTTATCTAAAATACATTTTTTAATATTATGTATAAAATTTTATAAAGATTTATAAAAAAAAAGGTATAAAACAAGGTTTAATTCATAAAGAATTGAAGTATGATAAGGATTTAATACAAGATTAATTTGTTTCATCTATAACTATTTCTGTTCCTTGCTCTACTGATTTAATTGCAGCTAGATTAAATCTTAATACGGATCTTGCCTGCGTACCTGAGAGTATTGGATCCTTATTATTTTTTACAGCATCTATAAGATAATTGGTCGCATTAATAAAACTGAATTTCCAATCTTTTTCGAAATCTTTGTAGGTTTCTACTTTACCGTTTCTTATAATAACTATAGGAGGAAAAATTTTAGATTGTGATATCTTGTTTCCTATAGATGTGCCTTGATTTATCTTCATTATACCTCGACTGGCTATAATTTCAATAAATTCATCAACAGGATAGTATTTTGAGTCCGAGAAATCCATTTCTGGTAGTAATACAAATTCCATATTACCATATTGTGGAACTATGTGCTCTTTACTTTGCTTATATTTAAATATTACGTATGCAGGAGCATCTAGACCTTGATATTTATCTGTCCATGCAAAAACTTTTTCAATTTCTTCATTGAAAAACCAAATGGCTAAACAGAAAGCATGCCATCCGTTATCAAAAAGAATGGGTGAACCATGTTGCCCACCACCAATTTTTTTAGGATCTTTTCTCCATAGTTCTGCACTTTCTGGAATCTTCCAACCACCCTTATTACCTAGAGCAGTCTTAATCCGGATTGATGATGGATCACCAATATAATCGTTATCTAATAATTCTTTTGCTTTAATAATGTGAGGAGCAAAAACAAAATTCTCATAAATCGATAGAATTGATCCCGATTTTTTACATGCATCAATCATCTTATCAGCTTCCTCTAGGGTTAAAGCCATAGGTTTTTGGACAGAGATTCCTTTTAATCCTTTTTGAGCAGCATAAATAGTTGCATCAGCATGGAGATGATGAGGCAAGAGGATCTCTACAAGATCCAAATTTTCTTTTTCTAACATTTCTTTATAATCTGCATATATTGGAATATTTTTATCAAGATTGAATTTTTCAATTTTTTGCTTGGCTTTTTCGACTGTTCTATTGCATAAACAAGTGATTTGAACGTCATCTCGATTAAGATATCCTAAAATGTTTAGGTCAAAGATAACACCCGTACCAATGATCCCTACTTTTAGTTTTTCCATATTAAATTCTTAAAATTTTTCCTCAAATTAATATTTAATATTGTTTTAATAGTACTCATTTAAATAATAAATTAAATTAACTCTATGTTCTGATGGATCAAATTCATGAAATAAAATAGAATATTAAAGAAACTATCCCTAATATGAATATAACTACTCCTACTCCTCTTCCCATTGTTCTAGCAGACAATCTTTGCACATATAATGATGCTATTATTCCTGTTATTGTTGATCCTATTGCTAAATACAATGAAATTTCTATATTAAAAAAAAATTGTCCTTTAATTGCAATTCCTAAAAATTGATAAATTAAAAATGTCCCTAGGCTCATTAGAATACTCAATATTAAAGCTGTGCCAACAGCTTTTTTAATTGGATATCCATAAATTATAACTAATGCTAGAACAAATATAAAACCAGAATTTGCTCCAAATAAACCAGAATTCAGCCCTATTATAATTCCAAAAATAAGTGCTAAAATATAAAACAATCTTGAACCAACAGGTATAAATCCGTGAACATCTTCTCCTTTAATATAGATTTCTAATTCATTTTCTGATTCTGATTTATTAATTATTTCATCATTCTTATCTTTTTTTAAAAATTTCTGAGTTATATTACGTGCAGTTCTTTTTAATGTTTCTGTTGTGGGAAAACCTCGATAAAGGAAAATGAAACCTAAGATTATAATAAATAGAGGTATAAACCATCCATATATATTACCTAACTGTGATGATAATAATATAAATACACCCAAAAGTGATACTGCCATAGCAATTATTATGATAATTAGAATATCAGTCCTAATTTTAAATTGCTTCTTTCTTAAATATCCAATGCTTACAAATGTAGAAGTAATTAAATCATTTAACAAATTTACAGCGATTGCTAAAAATCCATTACCGGTAAATAGAAGTACAACAGGGAGTACAACACCTTGACCTGTCTGACCAACAAAACTAATACTTATTCCTACGAGAGCCCCAATCAATATTAAAGTGACAATCTGATAAATTTCTAAACTCATTGAAACACGATTTCAGATAACTTTTTGAAATATTGTTTTATATTTGTTAGGTAAGCATTTATAGTTATTATTTTTGTTCTATAGATACTTTTATATTTTTTTAGAACAAATCTCATTTAAAAAATAATGGATGAATAAAGATAATTAAAAATGGAGTTAGAAATTTCAAAAGAAGAAACAGATTATATGTATAAATTAGTAGAGAAAATTATTGAGGAGGTAGGCCCACGTATGCCATGTAGTCCGCAAGAAGCAGAAGGAGCAAAAATTATTAAAACCGAACTTCAGCAAACTTGTGATGACGTAGTTGTAGAATCCTTTACTTGCCATCCAAAAGCATTTTTAGGATGGATTAAAATGATTATAATTATGTCATTCTTTTCTATGCTCTTCTACCTATTCATGCAATGGGTTTCAGATATTCTATTAATAGCTTTTAGTTTAATCTCTTTTTTATTGATATTTCTATCATTTTTAATAATGTGGGAAGAATTATTCAATTATAATGAGTTTATCGATGCCATATTCCGTAAAAGAAAGTCGCAAAATGTTATTGGTAAGTTTAGAGGAAAAGAGGAGCAAAAAAAAATAATAATATTTTCATGTCACATTGATTCTGCTCTACAATTTAATTTACTTAAAATGTTGGGTTGGGGCTTTATTCCTCTTACATTTATTGGAATATTATTAATGTTAACATGGTTGATATTATCATTCATTAATTTGATTTTAATAATAATGGGATTCATTTCTCTTAAAGGGATATTTTTATGGACAACTTATTGGTTGCTAATAATCGGAACGCCTTGCTTTCTCGGATTATTCTTTTTTGTACCATTAGGAGATAAGGGAAATGTTGTTCCTGGGGCAGTCGATAACTTAAGTAGCTGCGCAGTTATAGTTGGTCTAGGAAGATATATAAACAAGCACAAAGAGATAATTCCTAAAAATACTGAAATTAGGTTAATTAGTTATGGTTGTGAAGAGAGCGGATTACGCGGGTCACGTCGTTATGTTTCTGCTCATTTAGAAGAATTAAAAAAAAATGATACTATTGTTGTGAATATGGATGGATTAGAGACTCCAGATATGTTTCATGTTATAGAGTATGAGCCTACAACTCGAACAAGACATTCAGAAGAAGTGATTCAAAAACTGCTGAAAGCGGCAGAATTAGTAGGTATTAAAGCAAATCGATTAGGTGCAGGGAAATTGGAAAAAACTCTTAGTCGGTTAAGTGGTGGATCTGATGCTGCTGTGTTTTCAAAAGCAAATATCAAGGCTGCCTTTTTAAATTCAGCTGATTGGAAACGACGTTCAAGTTATTATCATCAAGATACTGATACTCCTGATAAAATTAGAGGTGGAACTCTAGAAAATGCCTTAAAAATTTGTATCACTTTCCTATTAAATGAGAAGAAATATCCAGAATGAAGAATTAAATTATTTTAGAATAAAATCTATTTAGTATAAAAGAAAAAATCTTGAATGATAAAATAATACAGTTTTTAGGAAAATTATTTGAAACTAGTGAACTAAATCGCCTTCATGAAAGGTATGGTGGAGGTAGAATCTTTTCTAATCCTATAATTGGGATTGCACAAGGAGATGATCCCATATTTCGGAAATTTAAAGAGATAATAAGCCCGGAACACTTAACCCCTTTTGAATTATGGTTGACAGAAAATCAAGAGAGTGTTCCAGCTTCAAAACTTCGTGTAATTTCGATAGTTTTCCCTTTTGTTGATAAAATTCGGGAAGAAAGTAAAAATGTAAAAAATTTTAGAGGGGTTATACTCCCTGCAGAAATTTATTCTGTAGGAAGAAATTATGCTAATCCCTTTAAAAAGGAGATATGTAGGCAAATTATTGATTTTCTTAATGAAGAGGGGCATAGAGCTGTAGCTGGAATGCTAAGTGAATCATTTACTATATTTGTTAAAGGAAAGTTTTATTCTAATTGGTCAGAACGTCATATTGCATTTGCTACAGGTTTAGGAACATTTAGTTTACATGAAGGATTAATTACTGAGGTTGGCTGTAATATTAGATTAGCTTCTATTGTAACTGATGCACCTCTAAAAATTACGCTGAGAAAAAGTGATAAACCATATGGAAATTGCTTATATTATTCAAAAGGTACTTGTAGAAAATGTGAAGAGAGATGTCCTGGTAATGCAATTGATGAAAATGGCCATAACAAAAATAAATGTTATGAATATGGTCAAAAAGTGGCAAGAAGGATAATTGCACGTATAGGACCAATTTTAAAACCTCATATTCGTTGTGTTAATAGAAAGTTAAGACCTCCCACTTTTCCTGTTGGATGTGCATTTTGCCAATTTGGAGTTCCTTGTATGGACAGAAATCCAACAGCAGAAATATAAATATGATAATTTAATTTATAATAGACTAATTATGTTTAGACATGCAATTGTGAGAAAACCAGCAAAAAATTTTCAATATGGTATAACATCTTCTAACTTAGGGAAGCCTGATTATAATAAAACCCTAATTCAGCATTTAAATTATATTGAAGCGTTGAAAATATGTGGTTTAGATATTATTCAATTAGATGCTGAGGAAAAATTTCCAGATTCCACCTTTGTTGAAGATACTGCTGTTGTAAACAAGAGTGTAGCAATTATCACTAATTTAGGGGTATCAAGTAGAAAAGGTGAAGAATTAGAAATAAAGAAATTACTAGAGAGATTCTATGATAATATAGAATACATTAGATATCCTGGAACACTTGAAGGTGGAGACGTATTAAAAGTAGATAACCAATACTATATAGGCATTTCTAAACGAACAAATAAAGAAGGGGCAAGGCAACTAGCAAGGATCATTAAAAACTATGGTTTTTCATGTTCAACTGTGCAATTATTTGACTTTCTTCATCTAAAGACTGGAATAGCGTATATAGGTGATAATAATTTAATTGTATCGGGGGAATTTATTGGCAATCCCATATTCGAAGAGTATAACCTTATTAAAGTTGATAAAGATGAGAGTTATGCTGCAAATTGCATAAGAGTAAACAATTTTATCCTAATTGCAAAAGGTTTTAAGAAGTTAAAAAATTCAATCTCAAATTTAGGATATAAAATACTTGAAATTGATATATCAGAATTTAGGAAGATGGATGGAGGTATCTCTTGCTTATCTATTAGGTTTTAAGATTATTTGATTAAAAGGAAATTTATGTTTTCTATCTTTTATCAATTAATTTTATATAATCTCTATTTGTAAAGTTAATTAATAATATCATTGAAGTAAGAAGAAATGGATCATAGAATTGCTTATAGAAGAGTGTTATATTTAGTTTGTGGATTTACTTACGAAGATATAGAAAAATTTAAAATTACCGAAGCGAATTAGCTTGTTACCTAGATATATGTAGAAAAATTGTAAACTCTGCGAAGGAAGGGGTTTATTTAAAAAAATAAAATAATCTATTTGAGTATGATTGATGAAAAGCGTATATCTATAAATTTAAAAGAGTTTTCTTTTCCAAGATTATCTGGAACTGAATTTGAAAAAAAAAGTTTCAATATTGTTAAAAAGAAAATAGAAGATCTAAATTTTACTCCAAAAGTTCAAGAATTTTCATTTAGTACTTTCTACTCACGAGTTTATCCAAAAATCTCTTTAACGTTACTAAGCTGGCTCCTTATAGTCTTATTTTTAAATTTT
>CP070805.1:406237-412724 GCA_020343655.1 Promethearchaeota archaeon
TTTTTCATAGCAGGAATAATGATATCATCATTATAAAAGGCGATACCAGAGGTGTGTTTAAAAACCTTTAAAGCTTCTTTTAGGAATTTGTCTGGGCTATTCTTATGAACCCTTATAGAGAGATCAGTAGTTAATGCTTTAATATTTTTATATGCTTCAAGAAATAAATATGAGATTTCATTAGTAGCATCTTTTCCTTCTTTATCTATACCTGAAATTGTAATTGTTTGTGTATTTAGTCCAAGGGCATTGGAGACTGTAGTATATTCCGTTGGTAATAAGGTGACATTCCAAGTTAGCTTTAAATTTAATTCTTCAATTAATCCTAATGCAAAATTTCGTGTGATTTTACTTTTTTCTAAATCCCTTTTATAATATGGCCATAGAATTTGATCTAATCTTCCTAAAGCAACAACGCTTCTTTGGTAAATAATATTTATGATATTTTGAGTGAATTGTATAAGTTGAATTGCTTCATAGAAAGAACTAGCAGTTTCCTTGGTAAATTTCTTCATCATTGCTCCAATAATTTCAAGTTCTTTCTTTCTTTGTTTGTTTTTTTCATTTAATGCCATTTTATAAGCAAGTTCAGAATATCTCCTTGAGAATTGAATAGCTGCATTATAAGAAATTTTTACAGCTTCATAGAAATTAAATTTATCAATATATTCGATGTCAGTTGTCTTCAATTTTGATTGATATGATTCAGCTTCTTTAACAATTCCTGTATACCCTAATTTGAGAAGTTTTTCATAATTAGCGCAGATATGACCTTCACTACTCCCATTTCCTATAGCTATATTAGGTGCTGCTGCACCAATTCTATCCATTCCTACAATTAATTTTTCATCATTAACTTTTTGTGTGATAATATCACTATATAAAGCTTTACCTCTCCAAAAAGGAAATATATCTAATAACTCATCAATTTCACTATCTTCCATAAAAAAGGGCTGTAGTTTCCTGTTTTCATATTTTCTAATAGTACTACGATTATCCAGTGTTCCATCGTAGGAATACAAATCAAGATTTATTTTTTCTCCTAAATTCTTACTTGTTTCATTCCCAACAAGTAATTCGTCGTCCCTGATGAAAATAGTCATGTTATTTAGAGTATGTGCTAATGCCTTAGCTCTTTTTATAATTTCCGGATCATTAGGATATTTTTTATAAATTTCAGTAAAGTATCTCATACGTTCAATGCATAATTCGTATTTACTAGAAAGAAGATTTTGTTTAAGGTTTAAAGTTCTTCCTGATGTGCTATTAGCTATCGAAATCATTTTTGAATCTTGATTTTGAATATAAAACTTAGAGTATTTAATTAAATCATTAAATATAAAAATAGTTTTTATGGATTTTTAAGTTAATTAATCTTATCTTTAGATATCTTAACATGATTATTATATAATTTCGAGGTTAAAAAATTGAATTTTGAGACAATAAAATTTGAATTAAGAGAAGATGGAATTGGAATTTTAACGTTAAATAGACCGGATAGATTAAATGCTATGTCATTTCAAATGTTTGAGGATTTACATGCAATATTTGATGACTTAATGATTAATTTGGATTGTAGAGTACTTATTTTAAAAGGCGAAGGAAGGGCTTTCTGTGCAGGTTTAGATTTAAAAGAAGTAAACCTTTTAAATATGAAGAAGAAGCCAGAAGATTATAAGAAATTTTATTTTTTGGATATTCCTGAGAAATTAAAGACTAGAATATATTTTCAATGGCGCCTTAGTCAAGTTATAATTAAAATGAGAAAAATTAGTCAACCAATCATTGTTATAATACATGGAGCTGCAACCGGAGGGGGATTTGCTCTTACATTAGCGTCAGATATCAGAATTGCTGGTGAAAAGGCACGATTTAATAATGCTTTCATTAAATTAGGGCTTTCGGGGTCTGATGTGGGTACTAGTTATTTTCTCCCTCGGCTTATAGGTATGTCTCGAGCGGCTGAAATTTTATATACAGGTCGCTTTGTTGATGCCAAAGAGGCTTTGAAAATTGGTCTCGTTTTTAAAGTAATAAATGGTGATGAGAATAACTTGCTAACCGAAGCAATGGATATTGCAGAAGATTTACTAACAAAAAGTCCACTTGGTCTTCGAATGACTAAGGAAGCAATTAATATTTCACTTGATTCGCCGAGTTTAGAAACGATTATTCAATTAGAGAATCGAGCACAGACATTATGTGGAACATCCAAAGATATAAAAGAAGGGGTATCCGCTTTTTTTGAAAAAAGAAAACCAGAATATCCAAAATTATGAAAATAGCAGAGGAAAGTGAGATTAAATGGAATATAAAACTATTAAGTTTGAATTGCAGGAAAATGGTATAGGAATTTTAACACTAAACAGACCTGAAAAATTAAATGCAATATCATTTCAAATGGAAGAAGAGATTCATCATGTATTAGATCAATTAATGGTGAATTTAGAATGTCGAGTATTAATTTTTCGAGGAGAAGGAAGAGCTTTTTCAGCTGGAACAGATTTACAGGAAGGGATGATATTAAATTCTAAGAAAAATCCAGAAGGATACAACAAGTTTTATTATTTGAACGTATCAGAACCATTGAAAAGAAAAATGTATCATCAATGGCGGATAACTCAAATCATAATAAAAATGAGAAAAATTTCACAACCTATTATAGCAGCTGTTCATGGGCCAATAGCAGGAGGTGGTTTTGCATTTGCAATGGCCGCAGATATTAGAATTGCTAGTGAAGATGCGAATTTTATAAATGCTTCCATTAATATTGGTTTAACTGGCGCAGATATGGGGGGAAGTTATTTTCTTCCACGTCTAATTGGTCTTTCCAGGGCTGCTGAAATACTCTATAGTGGTAGGATTGTTGATGGTGAAGAAGCTGAGAAAATTGGATTTATTCTAAAAGTTGTGAATAAAGAAAACTTATTGAATGAAGCAATAAGAATGGCTGAAGAAATGTTAACTAAAAGTCCTTTAGGTTTGCGTATGACGAAAGAAGCTCTTAATTTATCATTGGATTCTCCTAGTTTAAATAATATGGTACAATTTGAAAATAGTTCTATTGTGTTAAGTTTCTCTTCAAAAGATATAAATGAGGCTTCTAGTGCCTTCTTTGCAAAAAGAACACCAAAATATGGACTGAAATAGTGAATTATTAGATTTTCTTAGATCACTAAAGATTTTTTCAGATTGAATTAAATACTTTAGTTATTTCTTCTTTTAGGAATTCTAGTTCATTAATTTGGATATTTAATGGAGGTAATAAGCGTATAAATTCTTTACTTAGATTGAATCCAATTAATATACCAGCATCTAATAACTTATTTTTTAGTTTCAAGATTAACTCTTCACAGGACATCTGATTTTTTGGGAGGATCTGTATACCAAAAATCATTCCATATGATCGTATCTCTTTAATAAATGAATGGTTGAGGCCGTATAAGATATCTTTAAGTTTTTGGTTTTTTTCACGACTCTTTTCTATGATTTTTTCTTCATGAAATACTTCGAGTACCGATTTAACAATAGCAGCTCCTAAAGGATCAAGTTGATGAGATTGAGCATAATATAATTCAGATGATGACAATTTCGCTTCAAACGAGGAATTAGTGATAATTGCACTTACAGGATAGCCATTACCAAGAGCTTTACCTAGTACCACCACATCTGGAGTAATTTCATGAAGTTCATAACCAAATTTACAACCTGTTCTACCCATTCCTGTTGTTACTTCATCTATTACTACTAATCCACCAGAATCTTGTATTTTCTTACAGATATATTGGACAAAATCCTTACAAGGCTTGAAAACACCTCCACTTACCATTACTGGTTCCAGAACGAAACATGCAAGATCAGAGGAATATTTTCGAAAAATATCATCTATATTTGCTTGATAATTCTCAAGACAGTCACAAACTTCTGAATTACATACTGGATAGGGAATTTTAAATTTTGATTCTTCTAAAGATGTAAATGATGAAGTCTTAGCAATACCATAAGCGCCTAAGTATGAATCTTGAAGAGAAAGGACTTTATTACGTTTAGTTACCTTCTTTGCAAAATTAATTCCAAATTCCATAGCTTCAGTTCCACTATTTAAAAATGTTAATTTATCATAATTATTTGGAAAAAATTTTAGTAATTGTTCAGCGGCTTCAAGAGTAATAGGAGTAAGAAAACCTTTATTTCGGTGGATCAATTTATCCAATTGCGTTTTTATAGCATGGACTACTTTTGGATGATTATGCCCTAAATTGACACACCACATACCCGATTCACAGTCTAGATATTTATTTCCATCGATATCCCAAATCCACGACCCTTCTGCCCTATTGAGGAGAATTGGTTCAAACTCATTAGTTTTAAGGATAAAATTTGCCATTTTATTGATTAACCTCAATTATTCTATATAAATAAGCTTTAGAAATTAATAAAGTATAATTTTTCTTTTTTTTTCAAAATTTTTTTAAAAGTCAACCTTCAAAAATAATAATTATAACTTTTATAAAAGTGAAAACATAATTATTATACATATTCTAAATGGGATTAATCATGGAAGAAGTTAAAAAGAAACCTAAATTAAAACGCAGAGTTTCCTTATTCGCGCTTACTGCTTATGGTGTGGGAAATGTTTTAGGAGCAGGGATATATGCTTTAATAGGAGAAGTAGTGGGGATTACTGGAAACTTATCATGGTTAGCATTCATGTTAGCATCTATTACTGGTGCGTTAACTGGTTTGTCTTATGCTGAACTTTCTGCAATGTATCCGAAAAGTGCAGCTGAATTTGTCTATACTGAGGAAGCATTTAAGAAACGAATTTTATCATTTATTTTAGGTTGGATTATAATTTTTTCAGGCATATTCTCTGCAGCTACGGTTGCATTAGGATTTGCTAATTACTTATCAAATTTATTTGGAATTTCTTCAATCTTTTTGGTTGTCTTATTCGCAATTTCACTCATTATTATTTTAAGCATAATTAATTATGTGGGGATTAAAACATCAACCAGAACTAATATCATATTTACTTTAATTGAAGCCTCTGGCTTAATTATTATTATTATCATTGGTCTATTTGGGACGCAACAACCAAATTATTTTATACTTCCACTAGGTTCTCCCCCTACAGTAATTTTTTCTTCAGTTGCTTTAATCTTTTTTGCATATATTGGTTTTGAAGATATTGCGAATATTGCTGAAGAAGTTAAAGAGCCTAATAAGAACTTGCCACGAGCAATAATTTATTCCATTATTATTACTACAATTCTTTACTGTCTTACAGCAATTTCAGTTGTTAATATCTTGCCCTATAATGTGATTGCGACGTCTGGAGCACCATTAAGAGATGTTGCTGAAACAATTATTGGCCCTGTAGGAGGTTTGATTATGTCTCTAATTGCTTTATTTGCAACTGCTAATACAGTCCTCATTATGTTAATAGTTACTTCTCGTATGATGTATGGTATGGCAAGGGATAAAGCACTTCCAGAAGGATTGAGTAAAATTTCGCCTACACACAGAACACCGATAATGGCCATAATTTTTACCACAATCTTTACAACAATTCCAATATTTTTTGTAAATATTAGAATTGTAGCAGATGCCACAGTTTTTGGTGTCCTTATTAATTTTATCTTAGTTAATATTAGTTTAATTGCTTTGAGAAAAACTAAACCAGATATGGAAAGACCATTTAAATTAAAACCAAGTATTAAATGGGTGCCTGTGATTGCTTTATTAGGCTCAATAGTGTGTATTGCCTTATTATTTACTTTTGATTGGTTAATTATCGTCATCCAATCAATTATAATACTCTGTGGAATTGGTGTTTTCTATGGAATGAAATCAAAAATAGAAACAAAAACACTTAAAAGAGAAATTTAAACAACACTTATAACTCATCAATACTACAATATCCTACAATGTCATCTCTTAAAAAAAGCTTAAAAGGAAGATTGTATTCCTTATAGGGTTTCAAAAGTTTAAGTAATACATCATGTTCGGGTTTTGAAAATATCTTTTTAAATTCTTCACCAATACCCTCAAAATACTGGTATTGCTGAAGTACAAAATTGCCAATAAATCCTAAATTTCTAAGAAAGTCTATAATTTCATTAATATCTTCAGAATCTAATAAAGTTCCTACATATGTAGTTCGTATCTCAAAATCTATTTCCTTCTGAATATTCAAAAATTCTATAGTGTCAGATATCCTATTTAAATCTACTTTGACACCTGTTATTTCCTCGAGTTTTTCTGGGTTTTGCGGCCCTTTTAAATCTAATGCAATTCTATTAATATAAGGACTAATTGTTTTTATTACCTCTGGATTTGAACCATTAGTATCCACACTTAAATATTTGCCTAATTTTTGGATTTGTTTACACAATTCAGGCAAATCTTTTTGAAGTGTTGGTTCACCACCCGAAATGCTTACACCACTCACTAATAAATTGGTACTAATTTTATCAAGTAAATC
>CP070805.1:412824-419043 GCA_020343655.1 Promethearchaeota archaeon
GAGAGACAAATTATTTCTGAAAATGATCAATTGGGAACAATTTATTGGACTGCAAAAGAAGCTTTCTCAAAAGCAATTGGGGAAGGATTTCATGTTAATTTTCGGGATATTGAATTAAAATATAATAAAAAAGAAAAGAAATTCACATTAAAACTCAAAAACGAGGCGTCCGAATTTTGTGAAGTTCTTAAAAATCTACAATTAAATTCCGAATATACTAAAAAATATGTCCTTTCCTCATGCGAAATTAAATCTTTTAAAGAATTACCAGTGCTCCTGTGATTTATATGAGAAAAGAAATTATAGATCTTAAGATTCGTTCTGAGGTTTTACATGGAATTCTATATTCACCTGATATTGAAAGCATTAAAAATAACAAGAATATTTTATTTCCACTCGTAATTCGTGTTAATGGTATGCCTGGAAAATCACCTGAAGAAGATGAAAAAAGATTCGCACATTATTTTGTTGAGAATAATATCGCTTATTTCACTTATGATCATCAAGGAGTAAGAACAAGTTCAGGTATTTTTACATATTATGATGCTCAAGCCAATATTGAACAAATTATAAATCAATTAGTTCACTATCCAAAAATAAATCCCTTAAAAGTTGGGTTATTAGGTGAAAGTTTTGGAGGAGCGATGGCTCTTTGCCACGCTGTAAGAGATAATCGAGTAAGATGTCTTGCGATATGTTCCCCAGTCTTCGATACCGAGATTATTCCAAAAAATCCATTATTTAAGTTTTTCATCAAAGCTTTAACTCGTAATAAGGAAATGCGATTTCCAGAGGTTGATTTTAAAAAAGCTTATTTAGAACAAACAAGACAATATAATCCCGACAGATTAGCAAATAAGTTAACAAAACCTTTTTATTTGATAGCAGGAAATAAGGATGTTTTATTCCCAGAACATGGATTTCATCAGCTTTTTAATAAAGTAAAATCTGAAAATAAAAAAATTGAATTAATTGATGGAGCAAACCATAATTTTACCGATAGTTGTCATTTTCAATTGATGTGTGAAAAAATTGTTAATTTCTTTGATAGTAATCTGATATCAGAAAAAATAGCCTCATAAGCAGATGCAATCATGCAGAAAAAAGTAAAGTTTCGTGGAAGAGATTATATTATCACTCCTTTAAATGATGGGAAATTAAAGGTTGATGACCACATTTATTCTCCCATAGTGATTCAAGAAACTGAAAGTCTATTTCGAGTGACCTTTGACGATTGTCAATTCAATTTAGAATATAAAGAAGGAAAATTATATTTAGAAGGTGAAGAAATCGATATTGAAATAAAGCCTTATTTAAAAACGGTGGAGACTAGCATTGAAAGCCAACAAGTTAAAAAGGTTATAGTTAGAGCACCAATTCCCGGGAAAATTTTTCAAATTCTAGTTAAAGAACAAGAATTTGTTGAAAAAGAACAATTAATACTGATATTAGAAGCCATGAAAATGAAGAATCGGCTATTATCACCAATAAAAGGGAAAGTTATCCGAATCTATATTAAAGTTGGAGATAATGTGGGACAAGATCAACAGTTACTCAAAATTGAAAATTGATAATCATTTCAAGAGTAAGATAATTCCCACTATAATGTTGAATTTAATAAAAACCAAACCAAAATCACTCTTTTTTAAACTTTAATCAATTAAAAACTAGTTTAAATTAAAAGGTGGGTTTTTTCCTAATTAGCGTACTTGCTCAATTTTTGCATAATCCCGCCATTTATTTGATTGTTTAGAGAAAATTTTATCTGGTTGGATTGAAAGTTTAAACTGTTTAACCAATTGAAAAACCGCAGCTAACTTCTTTCTTTCAAAATCTTTCAAATTATTAGTGATATTAGTTCGGATTAAGAAATCGGTGGATAAATCACCTTTTTTGAACTCTTTTGTTTCAATAATTACTTTGTGCAAATCTAAATTCGTATTAATACCTGAAATAGCTAATTCTTTTAAAGCATGTTTGGAAAGATTAATCGCTCTCCTCCTATTTCTTCCCCAAACTACTAATTTCCCGATTAATGAATCGAAATTGTGAGGGATTACATAATTTGGATATAATTGACTATCAAATCGTACTCTCGGTCCACCTGGAACGATTAAGCGTGTAATTCTCCCAATTTGAGGTAAGAAGGAATTATTGGGATCTTCAGCATTTATGCGATATTCAATGGCGTGTCCATTTAATGAAATATCTTCTTGAGTAAAGGCCAAAGGCTTGTTTGAAGCAACATTTAATTGTTCTTCAACTAGATCAAATCCAGTAACCATTTCAGTAACAACATGTTCCACTTGAATCCTTGGATTTACTTCATTAAAATAAATCTTATCATTTTTCCAAAGAAATTCTGCCGTTCCTACATTTGAATAATTTAATTCACGGGCTAATAAACACGTTTTTTCCCCTAGCCTATTTATTAAATCTCTTGGTAAAAAGGAGGGAGCTTCTTCAATAAGTTTTTGATGCGATCGTTGGATCGTACATTCCCGATCCCCTAAATGAACAACATTTCCAAAATTATCTCCTATAAATTGAATTTCTACATGGCGGGGCGCATTGACTGATTTCTCAATTAACACTTCCGCACGACCAAAAAACTTTAAAGCTATTGATTGGCACCCCTCTAAAGCAATTTTCAGATCTTCCTCAGATCCCACAATTTCCATTCCTCGACCGCCCCCTCCAAATGCGGCTTTAATAATTATAGGATATCCGATCTTATCTGCAACTGATTTAGCTTCTTCAAAAGTGTTTACAAATCCATCTGAACCAGGTAAAACCGGTAAACCAACTTTTTCAGCAAGTTTCTTTGCTTGAACTTTGTTACCTAAGAAATCAAGAATGTTTGGACTTGGGCCAATAAAGATTTTACCTATTTTTATTACTTCTCTGGCAAATTCCGCATTTTCACTTAGAAATCCATATCCAGGGTGAACGGCATCAGCTTTAGAACGCTCAACTATTTCAAGAAGTTTTGGAATGTTCAGATAGGTACACTCAACGGATTCTTCTCCTAAGCCATATGCTTCGTCTGCCATTTTCACGTGTAAAGAATCCTTATCCTCGTCACAAAATACAGCAATAGACCTTAAGTTTTTTGACCGGCACGCTCGAATCACTCGAACTGCGATTTCTCCTCGATTTGCTATTAAAACAGATCGCATCATAAAATTAAAATAAAAATTAATTATAAACTATAATTGATTGTTTGATTAAATAATTATGTTTTTTATTAAAATATGGTTAATTTTTTAATATATCAAAGCAAACAACCTAATTCACTTTTATCATTGAGTTATTCTGACTTTAAGTTTAGAAGAAGAGAAAAAAAAATTCAGGGCGCTGAAACGAGCATAATCTCTAATTTTGATGTATTTAGAAATAAGATTATATCGATACTAATCGAAGTTTTAGAAAAAAGAAATAAATCGCTCTTTTGAATTTTAAATCGTTAAACAAACCTCATCACCAGATCAAATTTTACGAACTTGCTCAATTTCAGTTAGAAAAAGATTAGCAATCGAAAGCCATTTTTTTTTTGTTTCAGTGTCCGTTGAGCTCTTTTCCATTAGATCCCTGCCTTTTGCAAGGTTTTTAACAGCTAAATCGTAATCACCTAATTCTTTATAACAAATTCCTAGTTTAATATAGGTCTGATTTATATACCAGTCATCTTCAGCCACCTCAATTACCGTTAAGAATTTTTCTATAGCTTCTTTATATCCCTCATGATACATTAAGATTTCTCCGTAGGTATCATGATATATACCGTTATTTGGAACTCTATCAACAAGATCTTGTATTATCTCTAAAGCTTCATCTTTTCTATCTAAATATTCTAACCAATATACTTTATAGTTAAGAAGATCATTATTTTCTGGATAATTTTCAATTAATTCATTAATAATATCTAAACCGCTCTCAATCTTTCTTAATCTTCTTAAAACTGATGCTTGTTTCATCTTAATGTCAATTTCATTTTCCTGGAATATATCCAACATATCGTCTAATATATTCAATACCTCCTCTAATTGTTCATAATAGAGTAAAATTGAGACTTTTGAATTATATAAATCAATATTCTCTGGATCAGCCTCGATTTCTATATCAATATCCCTAACTTTCTCCTCAAATTGGTCTTCTAAACCTCCAGAACTCTGTGATTCAAATAACTCTATCATATCCTGCCAGATTATTCCTTCTAGTTTATCCATTCTCTCTTTGAATTCTACTTTGGCTTCAATTTTATATGCTAAGTAATTAATATACTCTCGTAAAAATTCTTTTAAAGCCTCTTTGAAACACTCATTAAATAAAAGCCTACAAATATCATCTAAAATGTTATCTATAATTGTATGTAAATCCAATGACCTTGAAAATAACTTACTTAAATAAGTAACCTTAGTTATGTGTTCTTCTGTTATCCCCCGAAGCATAACCTCTACTATTTCATTTTCTTGGAAATAATAGCATTCATTTGGAAGGAGAATTAATTTGAAAAATTTTATTGGATATATCTGATTTAAGACAATCTCATCAATATAATACTCTAATTTGGATTTTTCAATCCTATATTTGTTTGAAAAATCTTCAATAGAAATATAATTAGGATATTGATTCGGGTGATTTATCGAAAGATAAAGTAATATCTTAGCAAAATCCTCCTCATCTGTTAACATGACTTTAACGCGTGAATAATCTAATTTTATAGCATTATTCAGATACCTAAATTGAATATCTTCATCTTTTATATCGTATTTCTTAAAGAACTTTATAGTTTTTTTTGTAATTTCCTCAATCCTTTTGCTTTCTTCATTTAAGATTGATTGCCTGTCTAAATCATAATTCTGTAGCATTCTTGAATATTCTAACCTACCTGAACGAGTAATTCGATACTCCTTATTTTCTTTTATTACAAATCCTATGTCTATTAAAAGATTCATGTTTTTTGATAATGATGATTGATTAATGTTAAGAGGTTCAGTAAGAAAGTCAGACCATTTTAAAAAACTATTATTATACACCATCCATAGAATCCAATCGTCATATTTTCTTTTTCTTTTAATAACTTCAGGTGGATAGTTTAATTTTCTTTTCTTACCACGATGACTTGATATTTCATTAAATCTTTTTATACCTTCAGGGGTTATCTTATAAAGACCTCGAGAATAATGTTCTACAAATCCCCTGCTTTTTAATATGTTAAAATATTTAGATAACGTTGATGTGCTAAATCCAAGCGGCTCTTGAGTAAAATATGACCATTGGCATTCATCATTGTTAGCTAACATCCAAAGAATAATATGTTCAAAATTTCTTTTTCCAATTTTAGGTTTTTTAGATATCTCTTTAGGAGGATAATTTACTACAGTCATAATTTTTGAAATCTAAATTTATATTTTTTAATTGTAATTAGATTTTTATTCTATTTATATTATACAAACCTTTTGAAAAATTCGAACTTCGAAATAACTTCCATCATAAAAACTATCCAACGAAGCATATATAAAAAAAAAGATATATAGAATGGAGGGACAGTGGTTTAGGTGTGGTCATTCGAGAAGCCATTTATCTAAACATATTCCTCCTTATTCTATATTTAAATTTAGAGATTTCAACCCTCACTTGATAATTTTCTCCACTGAATTGCTTTTAACTCATTTCATGAATTTCTACGGTCTCCACAGGCCATAAATCACCATAAAAAGGATCATATTTAGGGTGTTCCTCTTTAAAATCGGGTTTAAAAAGGGAAATTTGGTGAAGTCTTAACATTCCTGTTGCGCCAGCAGTCTCGGCAAAACCGAGCTCAACGGCACGTTCAGTCAAAGTTCCAAAACCGATGCCAATAATTTGAATCGAGATATAATTATTAAGGCTAGGCCATATAGTGGGTAAATCTGCTCCAGGTTCAGGGATAAAAAATTTATATATTAGTTTGAAATCGATATATCCGTCTATTCCTGCACCTAATACCGCTTGAGGTTCATCCATTGTGTCACCGAAACAATAGAGAAGGAATTCAGTGCGGTCGTATACAGTTAAAGGTGCATTTTTTACATCTATATGCAAAGTTATTAAAGCTTGTCCATTGTTTAACTCTCTCTCAGTGATATATCCATCAATGATAGTGTCTCCCATTACCAAACCATTTTCGTCCTCCATGTCATTTACCCACGGACCAATGCCGGCTTTAGGCATAGG
>CP070805.1:419143-424585 GCA_020343655.1 Promethearchaeota archaeon
TTCCCATCTGAATAAGAAGTTCCTTTTTTACCTATAATCGTAAGTCGCAAATGATCAATGCTTCTACCCCATGGTTCTAAAATAACATATGGATCATTCTTATATGCCTCGATTGCTTCAGTATAGTCAGTTTCTTCTCTGATGCTAATCACCAAATTTAAAAAATTGTGTTTAAATTGTATTTTTTATATTAGTTTGATTTTATAAAATTATAGATTAATATATTAAAAATTTTTCACAACAAAATTATTTTACGATTTTTAGTAGGAAAAATTTTAGGTTATTAATCTTATAAAGTAAACATATTTGAAGTTTTTGTTTAAGAAAACTTCAGAATTAATATTTTGTTACACACAAATTTATGTCTATATGTATCCCAATCCAAAAAAACGTAAAAAATATATTATTCCTATAATTATTTATTTTGACACTCCCTCCCTAACTCAGTGGTCAGAGTGCTCGGCTGTAGATAATATCGCGTACTAAGGCTTTTAGCTAATGAAGTTACGTCAGCCGAAACCGAGAATATTGGTGGATTACCAACAAATCGGGAACGGTCCCCGGCTCGAAATATGGATCCGAATCGTATCCGGCTAGATTCCGGGGGGAGGGACCACTCTTTCTGATTATAATAAAGAATTAAAAGATAAAAAAAAATTAAATTTTAGACTTTTTTTTATATCCGAGTAACGTCTTAGAAATTAGATAAATTAGAGGTAATAAGCAGAAAATTAACATAATGTTGATATTATATCCAGGAATTAAACCATTGATTTCTCCTACCATTGCTTCTATATAAGTTGGAGAAGCTGACGGTAACTGAGCTATTACTTCATTCCCATATTCCAATCTAACTTTTAATGGCTTACTAGTCAATGATATATTAAATGTCGTTGTTCGATTTATCCAAACCCATTCATTATATATTATACTTCCACCAGAATCAGAAATTTGAAGCTGAACTTGCTGAGAGTAGTTGTAAGCATTTAAAGGCTCGTTAAGATCATTAATTGTTAATTTTAAGATACTTTGACTGACGTAATAATTACATTCGAGAAAATTATATTTAGGGAGAAAATCATTATCAAACCAAGGTAAAAAGAACCAATCTAAGGAAGACCCATATACACTTTCCATAATTAGATGTAAATCTGATAACAAAGCAATTTTATATTTCTTTTCCTCAAATAATTGTTTTAATCCTGCTATAAAATTTGAATTCCCAATTGTGTTGCGCAACTTCTCAAGGATCAAGGGAGTTTTGCGATATGCAATATAATAGTAATTCATTCCCCTGTCAATACATTCATAAACAGAGCTATTTATTTTTGAAGGATTTCCCTTATTAGCATGATGAGTCCTTACTTCATCTATATATGGAGGACGTAGTGGATATGGAGGATATTGAAAATATTCCCAATCTCCATGTATTATTTCTCCATAATAGTCAGTTGACCAACATGTTAGACCTTCATCCAAGAAACCCCAATCAACCTCGTCATTCCCGACTAAATTATACCACCATTGATGTCCCGTTTCATGTACAATAGTATTTTCTAAATAGAATTGCTGATCTGAATAACTTCCCCAATCGTCGACTTCTTCAGTAATATAAACCTGGCATGGGTATTCCATTCCTCCAAAAGGAGTATATTCTTCAACAATATTAAATGTTGGATAAGGATACTCCCCAAAAGTCTCATTAAATAGAGTTAAAGCTTGTTCGCCATAATTTAACGCTGTTATTTGCCAAACAAATTGAGATTTTGGTAAATAATAGGTAGAAACATTTACTCCATTTACTAACGTAGATTCTATAATGAACCCTTTTGATGCTGAGAATGTAACCTCTCGTACAGGATATATTGGATCAAAATGGTAAAAAATATTTGCTCCTTTGTTTACTTTTTTTATTAATTTACCTGTTGCAGCAATTATATAATCACTTGGTGCTTCAATAAAAAGATTGTAATAAGCAATATCATAGTAAAATGGATCTCCTATTGAGAGGTATGGATCCGTATTCCATCCATCAAATTCATCATAAACACAGGGGAGAGGATAAAAGCTCGCAAATTTATAGATTCTATTAGGATCACTTCCATGTGAATTTGCTCTATCAAGTCCACCATCAGGAATTGTTGAATTGAATAAAATCATAAAAGATACGTTTTGAGAAGGTTCTAATTTAGTATCAAGATGTACCCACATTGTTTGGTTATTTGAATATTCATCATAAATTAAGCTAGTGTAAGGAGCCTCAAGCTTGGTAACACTTAAAATGTCTATATATCCCATTCGGTATTCATAAGCCATTCCTGATAAAAAAATATGAAATGGAATTTTTGAAAAATTCTTAGGATCGTTATTAAAGAAATTAACCGTTAAATTTCCCTGTACAGATGATGTAGAATCATCAAATATTATAGAAAGGTTATAGTATGAATATTCTTCGCCATTTGTAGCTATTTTTGGAAACTGGTTAGGAATTTTAAGAAAATCATGAGATTGATCAAATGAACTTTGCCCAGATTCGAAAATAATAATAAGAGCGCCCATCTGAAAGATCCAACTAAAAGATAAGATTAAAATAATAATTATTGTTAAGAAACTATAGACTTTTTTAATGGTTATCACCCTTTCTATTAAGATGGTATAACTTTTTACAAAATTTTAATATTAAGTTAGTATAAACTAATTTTTAATATTTATTAGTTTGTTGGATAAATTATTTAATTTCATGTAATAAAACATCAAAAAATTATTATTCTAAACTCCATTATTCTTTACTAGAAAAATTTAATTACATTTAATGGAAAAAAGCTGAAATAAATTTACTTATTAAATTTGAAATAATTCAAAAAGATCAGTTCGGTTTAATTTCAGGAGGTAATGTAAAATTGAACAATGAAAATAAAGATTTTGATCAGCATGAGTTAGAAAAAATTCGTATGAAAAAGATGAAAGCAATAATAGAAGCTAAAAAGAGAAAAGAAGCAACTCAAGAAAGAATTATTTCAACCTCAGAAAAAATAGATTTTGTATTAAAAGTCGTTTTAGCTCCAGAGGCATATAATCATTTAAATAGTTTAAAAGTAAATGAACCATATGTATATCAATCCATTTATAATGAACTTATCAGTCCTGATGTGATTCAGAATATTGATTATTTATTAGCCATTATTAAAAGCAGAGGAGGTACTCCAAGAAAGATCCCTCTTGATGCAATCATATATTTGGAACGAAAAGCTAAAGGAATTAGAAGTAAAATACAGGTTAAACGAGGAGATGATATGATGGATTTAAGTTCTTTTCTTAGTAAAGAATAATAAAAATTTGGTAAGAAAAGATCACTGCTCTCTTCCAGAAATAATTGCAACCACTTCCCATTCATTATTTGGAAGATTATTTGCTGATATATCAAAAAATTGGAATGCGAATGGCCTGCCAAATATTTGCTCAACCATAAAGCTAAATGAGCTTATTGTAAATATAAAGATTCTCTTTAGAATTGATTCTGTATTTGCATTAATGTTTAATTGTTGCATAATTTCTTCTACAACTTCAACTTCCTTATTATTATAATGATATTTAAAAATTAGTTTGAAGTCAACTGCAGTTGGTGCCTCTGGTTCTGAGAATGTTAAGCCTCTCTTCCGAAAATGAAAGAAAGCATTTAGATAAAAAGAAAATATCTCCTCATAATGATCTTTTAAGAGATGAGAAATGCGAGAACGTTCTTTGTATTCAGGCCAATAATTTTTCATTAATCCTAAAAGTCTTGGGTAATTTTTATATTTATTCTCGCTTTCTTTTTTTAGATAATTGAGTAGCTGGTTCTTTAAGGGTTTAAATTCAGATTGCAAACCAACGCGAGTGATAAATTTTCGAAAGTTTTGGCTCATTATCTTAATATGAAAAAATAGTGTTATATGAACTATTTATAAAAAAAAATAAATATTTTTCTATGATATTTTGATAATACAAGTTCTCATATTTATTACTACTTATTTTTCCTACTTATCAATTATTAGCTAGAATAATAAAATTGAAAGGTAATTTACATTAAATAGATATATATTATTTTTAATTTTAATAACAATAATGGTTGATAAAGTAGCTTTAATTTATACTGAAGAATACCAAAAATACAATTTTGGTAAAGATCATCCTTTAAGACCATTAAGACTTGAGTTAACATATAGTCTAATGGAAAAATTAAAACTCTTGGAGCATGAAAGACTTACAATTATTAAACCTCGAATAGCTACCCAACAAGAAATCGAAACTATACATTCTCCGCAATATGTTGAAGTTGTTAAGAAATTAAGCGAAAATCCTAAGGATAAAACTGTAACTCCTTATCGTTATAATTTAGGTCCTGGAGATAATCCTATTTTTAAAGGAATGTATGAAGCTTCTGCTATAATTTGTGGAGCATCGATTATAACAGCAGAAAAAGTTTGGAAAGATGATGAGTATAAAATTGCTTTTAATCCCGCGGGAGGGCTTCACCATGCAATAAGAGATAAAGCTTCAGGATTTTGTATTTTTAATGATATTGGAGTAGCAATAAAATACCTTAAGAAATTAAAAAAAGATATAAGAATTGCTTATTTAGATATTGATTGTCACCATGGAGATGGTGTCCAATGGCTGTTTTATGATGATCCTAATGTTCTTACCGTATCATATCATCAGGATGGGAGATATCTCTTCCCAAGTACAGGTTTTATAAATGAAACTGGTGAGGGGGAAGGAAAAGGATTTTCTATTAATTTTCCTCTTATTCCTGGGACGAATAATAAGAATTTTATAAATTTATTTAGAAAAACAGCGCCAAAAATATTGGAAGTGTATGCACCAGATATTTTAATTACTCAATTAGGAGTAGATACCTATTTTAATGATCCTCAAACACAAATGGGATTTTCATTATCAGTTTATAGAGATATTGCTCAAACAATGAAAACTTGTGCACGTGAATATTGTCAAAACAAATGGGTGGCATTGGGTGGGGGAGGCTATTTATTAACTGCTGTACCAAGAGCTTGGACTCTATTTTTAGCAAGAATGCTCGATGTTGAATTGGAAAATAAATTACCAGATAGCTGGATAAAAGAAGTGAAAGAGAAAGTTCCTTACGAAGATACACCTTATGTATTGTGGGATAGGGGAGAAATTGTAGAAGTTGAATGGCTATCTCACCCCGAAGTAGCGAAAAAAATTATCGATTACACAAAATCTCTAATAGATCTTTCTAATGAGAAATATATCCCTAATTTAGTAAAATCTTAAATCTTATAAATTAGATATTAATCGGATAATAAATGAAAAATTTCAAATAAGAATTCATTAATTCTTAAAACTGTTTATCTTTATTTTCAAAGATGATAATATCCTATGATATAAATAGGTTATAAAATAATCAGGTCAAAATGA
>CP070805.1:424685-429713 GCA_020343655.1 Promethearchaeota archaeon
GTAAAAAATGAAGGAAAAAAAGATAAGAAATTAGATAGGGTAGAAATTATATTGGTTGAATCGTATTATAAATGGCAATACGATATGGTTCGCCATGTAGATAGATGGATACCAAGAGTAAAAATTTTAAAGAAATATACTATTGATAAAGGGATAAGAGTTAAATCGGGCGAAACAAATGATAGTGAATTCAAAATCGTTTTACCAAGTAAATGGAAACCAAAAATTAAAAAAAGGTATAGTGATTGGTGTCTTATGTTAGGTTCTATGAAAGGAGCTCTTGGTATATATAACCCTAGTAGTTTAAAAGGCGCGGTATTAAAAACTTAAAAGAGGAAATGAGAATATTGAAAGTTGTAAAAAATGCTAAGATTATCTAACAAAGAAAATTAGTTTCAAGATTATATTTTTTGTAAAAATACGTGTAAATGAGGACTTTTGAAGAGTATAAGATTATACGCAAAAAAACTAATAAAAGATATCCTACATGGCAAGAATTTCAATGAATTTTTTCATAAAACTCTATAAATCTCTTTAAATGAATTTAAGTTCTATGAAATATATTATTAGAATTAATAAACGTAATTGTAGATAATCCAAATTGTTAATAATACAATTTCTCAAGGTGAAATATATATGATTTTAGTACAATGGTCTTGCCAGGTTCCTCAAGAGAACATTGAAGCTTTTATTGATTTTGCGGAAAAAAAATTGAAACCTTTTTACGAATCCTATGGTTGCTTAAGATATGAACTCTATTTTCCTATGACAACAGAAAAAAAATATTTTCCTTATCATATTACGGAAAAGAAGAATCGATACACAGAACAGTTGATATTTGACGATCTTAAGGATTTTGAAAAATTCTATGAAACTGTAGAAAAAGATAAAGCGGCACAAGACCTAGTTGGGATGTACGTTAAAATATTTGGTATTTCTGATTGTAATTTTAAAATATTAAAAAGACGTTAGAAGAATGAAGGATTAATTTTTTACTTCTTTTTGATATAATTACGGAATATAAGTTTGTACAATTAACGTACTAGCCTAAATATTATTATTAATTTTTATTCTACTCTATTGTATTTATAAAAAATAACCAAATTTTTTAAATGAAAGTATATCCTCAATAAAGTAAGGAAATTAATCGAATAAGTATTCTTTTGAGATGAAAGCGTCGGAATTATTTGTTAAATGTTTAGAAAACGAGGGCGTGCAATACATATTCGGCATTCCAGGAGAAGAAAACTTGGATTTGTTAGAAGCAATTAGAAAATCTTCCATTAATCTAATTTTAACTAGACATGAACAAGCTGCTGGTTTCATGGCAGCAACCTATGGACGCCTCACGGGGAAATCAGGTGTATGCATCTCAACATTGGGTCCTGGTGCGACTAATTTAGTAACAGCTGCAGCGTTTGCTCAATTAGGGGGGATGCCGATGGTCATAATAACTGGACAAAAACCAATCAAAAAAAGCAAGCAAGGGAGATTTCAAATTATAAACGTTGTAAATATGATGAAACCCATTACTAAAAATACTATTCAAATAGTAAATGGAAATTCAATACCTATATTAGTTAGAGAATCATTTAGGTTAGCGGAAGAAGAGAGACCAGGAACGGTACACTTAGAATTACCGGAAGACATTGCATCTGAAGAAACTAATACTCATCCCATTGAAACTCACCAAGTTAGACGCCCAATCGCAGAAATGAAAGCTATTGCAAAAGCAATAGAAATGATTCAGAACGCAAAAAATCCCTTATTATTAATTGGTGCGGCTGCGAATCGAAAAAGAACACAAAAGATGTTGAAATTCTTTATCGATAAAACAGGAATTCCTTTTTTTAACACACAAATGGGAAAGGGGGTGATTGATGAAAGAGATCCTCTTTATTTAGGAACTGCCGCTCTGTCTGATAACGATTACATCCATTGTGCGATCAACAAAGCTGATTTAATTATCAATGTTGGTCATGATATTGTTGAAAAACCACCCTTCTTTATGTCTGAAGATAGTGCTAAGGTTATTCATATTAATTTTTTTTCTGCTAATATTGATGAAGTATACTTTCCACAACTCGAAGTAATTGGAGATATTGCTAATGCTATTTGGCAAATCTCGGAGGAAATAGAAAAACAAAATTCTTGGGACTTTGGTTACTTCTTAGACACAATTAAAATTCAATCTGAAAAGTTTCTTAGAGATTGTTCAAGATATTCCCAATATCCCGTTGTTCCACAAAAAATCGTAGCTGATGTGAGGGAGGTGATGCCTCCAGATGGAATAGTAACACTTGATAATGGAATATACAAGATTTGGTTTGCTCGTAATTATAAAGTTTATCAACAAAACACATTACTTCTAGATAACGCTTTGGCTTCTATGGGAGCAGGTTTACCATCTGCGATCGCAGCAAAACTGGTTTTTCCTGAAAGAAAAGTTCTAGCTGTATGTGGAGATGGAGGATTTATGATGAATTCACAAGAAGTTGAAACTGCTTTACGATTAAATTTAGATTTGACTGTGCTAATTTTAAATGACGGTGCATATGGTATGATTAAATGGAAACAAAAAGCAAGAAATTTTGGAGAATTCGGGCTTGATTTCAATAATCCGGACTTTTTAAAATATGCTGAAAGCTATGGTGCTCATGGACATTTTCTAAAAAACACTAGTGATCTGAAATCACTATTAGAAAAATGTTTGAACGATAAAGGAGTGCATATAATAGATGTTCCTGTAGATTATTCCGAAAATGAAAAGGTATTGATAAAAGAATTGCAAGAAAATGTTTGTTTATTATAATTATAACTAAGAAAAATATAAAATATATAAAAATTTAATAGAAGGTTAACAGAAAATGGAATCTATTAACCCCTATAGCGGAAAATTGATAAAAAAATACCAAGAGATGTCTCTTGAAGATGTAAATGATATAATACAAAAAGTTCATGAAACCTTTTTAAAATGGAGAAAAGTTCCTTTTGATGATAGATCTGAATTAATGGAAAATGCTGCTAATGTATTGCGTGAAAACTCCAAAAAATATGGAAAGATAATGGCTGAAGAAATGGGTAAACCAATTAAGGATGGGATCTCAGAAGTTAACAAATGTGCCTGGATTTGCGATTATTACGCAGATAATGCCGAATCATTTCTTCAAGATGAAATAATTGAAACTGACGCATCTAATAGTTATGTCACATATCAGCCTCTTGGAATCATATTAGCCATTATGCCTTGGAACTTCCCGTTTTGGCAAGTATTTCGATTTGCAGCTCCAGGATTGATGGCGGGAAGTGTAGGTGTATTAAAACATGCATCAAATGTGCCTGGATGTGCATTAGCAATAGAAGAGGTATTTAAACAAGCTGGATTTCCTAAAAATGCTTTTCGAGCATTATTAGTAGGAAGTAAAGTAGTAAATAAAATTATAGAAAATCCCCTTATTAAAGCAGTTACATTAACAGGGAGCGTTCCTGCCGGTAAAGCAGTTGCAAGAAAGTCAGGTTCCGTACTAAAAAAGACAGTGTTAGAATTAGGTGGAAGCGATCCTTACATTATTTTTGAAGATGCAGATCTTGAAAATGCTGCGAAAATTTGTGCTTTAAGTAGATTGATTAATTCAGGTCAAAGTTGTATTTCGGCTAAGAGATTTATTGTTGTTGATAGTGTTAGAAAAAAATTCGAAGAACTTTTTGTAAAAGAAATGAAAAGTTATAAAATGGGAAATCCCTTAGAAGAATCAACTCAAATTGGGCCACAAGCGAGATACGATCTCAGAGACGCGCTTCATAAGCAAGTCACAGAAAGTATAGAAAAAGGAGCAAATTGTTTATTAGGTGGTGAAATTCCTAGCGATAAGGGTGCTTTCTATCCTCCAACTGTATTAACTGATGTAAAAAGGGGAATGCCTGCTTATGATGAAGAACTTTTTGGTCCCGTTGCGTCCATAATTGTAGTTAATAATAAAGAAGAAGCCATCACTGTAGCAAATGATTCAATCTTCGGATTAGGTGCCTCAATATTTACCAAAAATATTGTGGATGGTAATAAAATTGCCCGAGAAGAAATTCAAGCAGGTTGTTGTTTTGTCAACACTTATGTTCGTTCAGATCCTCGATTACCATTCGGAGGAATTAAAGACAGTGGATACGGAAGAGAACTTTCCCATCATGGTATCAAGGAATTTGTAAACATAAAAACTATTTATATAAAATAGCAATAATTTATTTAAAACGAAGTTCTTTGAAGTTAAAGAAAAGATATTTTCTTTATAATAAGATTTTCTTCTTTTTTTTTAAGAGGATAAAAGCACTTTTTTGTATACTTATAAATCTTAATCCTTATTTTCCTAAATTTATTTTAAATAGAGATAAAATTATAGATTATAAATGTTCAATATTTTTTTCTTATTAATAATTTAGTTCTGTATATTAAGGCAAAACTTATGTATAGTAAAAAAAAGATAATTAAGAAGTGAAAATTAGCATTTTTTTTTTGAAAATTATTATTTTCTTTTTATAAATAGAATTTATTAATAGTTTATTTCATGTTTCCTAGATACAAAATAAAATTAAAATATGGAGTATTATTAAAAATGCCAAATATTGTAGAAGTAGCGAAACAAGCCGGTGGCTTTTCAACTTTATTGAAAGCTGCTGAAGTGGCTGGACTTGTAGATACATTATCATCTGGGGGACCTTTCACTATATTTGCTCCGACAGATGATGCATTTTCTAAGATACCTTCTGAAACTTTGAATTCTTTATTAAAGGAGCCTGAAAAATTAAAAGGAATCCTTTTATACCACGGTATTGAAGGAAAAGTGAAATCCACTGATCTTTCTGGAACTTTAAAGGTAAAAACGCTACATGGACAGGAAATTATGATAGATGCCACTAAAGGAGTAAAAGTAAATGATGCTAACGTTGTTAAGGCAGATATAGAAACTGACAACGGCATCATTCATGTTATTGATAAGGTAATATTACCTTCTTAAAATTACCCCAATTGTTGAA
>CP070805.1:429813-434681 GCA_020343655.1 Promethearchaeota archaeon
GCTAAGTTTCTTCAACTCCTTTGACATTTTTTCTAGTGATTCAAATATATACCGGTCATCTAATAGCAATGTTATTTTTTCTTCTTCTGATATTTTTTCCGTATCCTCTAAAATTTCCCAATATAAATCCTGTACACTCTTTTTGATTAAAAATTCGCTTAATCTTATAAGATCTTTCTCACTTTCATTATGGCTTTTTAACTCCATAAAATGAAAACCAGTAAAAATCTCCTCATTAGATTGCATCTTCCCTGAAAACTTTTTACATAAATTAGATATGGTATCTTCGATTTCAGGTGAAATTTGTTGAGTAGTCATTATTGAGAGCATCAACATTTCTTTATTACCTCGAGCCCAATCCGAGTGAATTTGAAAGTAATAATTTAATAACTTTAAACCTTCGAAAGATTGTGTTAAAAATTCTTCCTTCTTTGGTTGATTCATAACCTCATATATTCTATCTGCTATTTCTTCATCTAACTGTGTTTTTGGAAACGAATAAAATATTAATGGTCCGATTCTCGTATGAAAATACGATAAAATAACGATCATTTTCTACCAAACTAAATATGCTTCTATTCTAAAAACTATAAGAAAATCTCATCATATAAATTTCTTATTTTTAAATTATTTTACTTTTTCCTATTTTTTACTTATGATATTGAGAATTCTCCTAAAATTCTATCATTATGTTAACTGCTTAATAAAAAATAAACAGAAAGTATAAACGAGAAGAAAATTATTTTTTTATAACATTTTGAATTAAGGATGAGGAATTTGAATTATATTTCACATAATAATTTATTTGAGTGCCCTTTTTCACATATTTGTAATCTTCCGTTAAACCAAATCTCATGTAGTTTTCCGGAATACAAAGTATGCCCAGAATATCAAACAAAATTAAAAAAACTTAAGTCTCCATCGAAAGTTCTTGATTAAAAATTCATTGACAAAGTATTTAGCTTGTATTTTAATATTATGAATTTAATTCGATTATTTGAATGCAGATAGAGACTTTTAGCTAAATTTTTTCAATTTTCAAACGATTCAATGTTTCCTGAAGAGTTTTTACTTCATTCTCTGAATTAAGTTTTTTATAAATTGCAGGTGTAAATGATAATTGAATCCATCATAGCCCGTCCTGCTGGTAGGCAAGAGGGTTTATCAACTGAACATCCTGCCCCTACCAAAAATGTTAAATCTCTATTTTTTAATAATAGGTCTCTTAGGGATAGGTTTATTAGGCTCATTTACTCGACCTCTTAAAAATAGACATCTTAAATAGCAAAAATTCTTTGATTTATTTTAACAAATTAATTATATTATACTCCAATTTTTAATAGTTTTCTTTATAAATGCTTAAAATATAGAATTTAGTTTTTCAGTACGAAATGACGCTGAGGAAGAATCCATTAAACTATGAATAAAAAGAAAATTTTGTTAACTGGGGGTTCTGGCCTAATAGGTAGAGAGATCTTTAGGAAATTAATCTCTCGAGACGAAAAGCATGAGCTCTCTTTACTTTTGAGACCATCACGAAAAAATAAAAATCTTTTTAAATCATATAAGGATACTATAGAAATAATTTGGGGGGATATTACAAATTTTGAAGATGTTAAAACATCAGTTTTCAATAAAGATATAGTTATTCATACAGCAGGAGTTTTACCTGATATTGCGATGTTTAAACCGGATTTGGCTAAACTCACTAATATTGGTGGAACGGATAACGTTTTGAGTGCTATGAAAGCCCAAAAACAAAATCC
This sequence comes from Promethearchaeota archaeon, assembly GCA_020343655.1. GTDB lineage: Archaea > Asgardarchaeota > Lokiarchaeia > Sigyniarchaeales > SOKP01 > Loki-b32. The sequence goes on from CP070805.1 coordinate 431,580, forward strand.
AAAAATTATTTTCACCTCTTCTTCGGCTGTTTATAGTAGAAATTTAAAAAATCCAATCATTAAAATGTCAAATCCAATCGATACAGACCCTAAAGATATTTATTCATATACTAAAATAGAAGCAGAAAAATTAATCTTAAACTCTGGAGTTAATTATTGTATTTTCCGAATTTTATATGTGGCATCAGTGGAAGTTTTAAAATTTAGACCAGTTATGTTTCACATTCCTTTAGATACACCTTTAGAAATAATTCATGTCAAAGATTTGGCTAAAGCTATTACTAACGCTTTAGAATCAGATGAAATATGGGGAAAAATCTTTAATATAGGCGGAGGGAAGGACTGTCAAACTATTTATAGGGATAATCTTAATAAATATTATGAAATCATGGGTCTTGGAAGAAATTTTCTTCCAGATACGGCATTCGCAAAAAAAGGGCTTTATTATGGAATTTTTGATTCTCAAGAAACACAATACCTCCAAAAATTATTAAACTTTAAACATCATACACTTCAAGATTTTTATAATGAAGTTAGAAAATGGATTGGAGTAAAAAGATATCTAGCGCCCTTAATTAAACCTATCGCAAGATGGTACATCTTACGAAAATCTGAATTTTATCAGAAATTTAAAAAGAATATTTGATTCCAGAACTGTTAAATTTTTTTTAAAATCATCTTCATCCAACCATCTGTTAACTTCATTTGGAAATTTTTTTTGAATCGTGTGTGTTCAAGAAGCCTTTTAATTTTAGTATTATATATTTCCCACTTAAATCCATGTAATTTTTGTATTTGACTTAAAATAGGATATTTAAAGGCGCCATATTGGTGTTTTAATTTAATAATTTCATCTTTTGGGGAATCGGAACATCCATCATAAATCCATGCTACTCCATTGCCCTTTAAAATACGATAGCACTCATTAAAAACCTTTAGTGGGTGTTTCCAGTGATGGAATGACCCTGTACTAAATATGAAATCAACGGAATTGTTTTCAAAAGGAAGATCTATAGCATTTGCTAGTTTAAACTTCACATTTTCAATACCTCCTGCATTACCTGAAGCAATTTCGACCATTTTTCTACTTAAATCTATCCCATAAATATTTAATTGAGGTGCTCTTTTTGCTACTTCTATTGATAAGAAACCTGTGCCTGACCCTAAATCAATAAGAATTCCCTTATCTATTTCTTGAACAATTTCTTGAGCAATTCTTAATTCTGGTTTGCGTAAAATTACTTTTATAAGAGCATTATAGAAAATAGCACTAGGACCTGGAATTGCTTCTAATCTTACTTGAATATCTTTAATAAATTTAACTAAACACATTTGATATGCTCCTTCTTATTGATGAAAGTTTAACAGAAGCCAATATATTTAATCATCTTATATTTTTAAAGGTTCTTTGTCTTACTTTTCATTTATATAGTCCTAAGCTAAGAGAATAGCATAGCTTATTCTGTAAGATTTTTAAGAAACATTTAAATAGAGATCTTTTCTATATAATCTGATTTGATAATGAATAAGATTCATAATAGGTTGGAACGATTAATTGAATCTTTAACCATTACAGAGAATCAAAAAAGCTTTCTTCAAGAAAAAGTCATAAATTTATTTGATGAATTAAAAAATATTTCTCAAAATCAAATACCTTACTGGTCTTCTCTTTATTTATCAAAAAATACCTATCAATATACTATAGATAGATTTTGGCTTGGAAGATCTTTTGATAATGGGCTTTTCATTAAAAATCGTTTTGATATCAACATTTATTTTGTATATAAAAAAAATAATACTTACCCGAATGAGCAAAATATCCTAATTAACAGTCTACTTTTTGAACTACTTTATTCAAATCTTAAAATTTATCAATCTCGTCACAGAGAAAATATGAAAATTTTAAAAAATCCTCCATATAGATATATAATTCCTATTAGAATGGATTATTTAGGTACTTCGATTAATTTTGACTGTATTCCTGCAATGGAATTACCTAACGGAAATCTTCTTATCCCTGATGGAATAGGAGGAACTAAAAAAATAAATCAGGCACTATTAGAAAAGGATCTCTTTAAATTAAATAAGAAGCAAAACGGAAAATTAAACAAACTTATTATCCTTATAAAGTATTGGAATTTCAATTGGGGGAAACCTCTAAAAGGAAACATAATTGAATGTTTAGTAGATTATATTTTTGACAAAATTAAGACAATTAAATGGGATCGAGCTGTAAAAACGTTCTTCGATCAAGCAATTCATATTATAGATAAAAAGAAATTTTTACCTGATATAAAATATTACCAATATTCTATATTAAATGGGTATTCGAGTAATGAGTTAAAAAATTTCCTTGAAGTAATTAGAGAAGCTAAAACTTATGCTCAGAATGGCGAATGGAAAAAAATTTTCAGTGATTTATAGTTATTTACTTTTTCTTAACCTCTAAATACATCTATAAATTTTTTATTAGTTTTTGAAGAAAAAACCATCTGCTTAATCCGAGACTTGATTAATCACTTTTTCAAAAACCTCATACGGTTGAGCTCCAACTACAATTCTATCACCTATTATGAATGTCGGAACTCCATTTATCCCATATCTCCCTAATTCAGAGGTAAAATTCTTTAACTTATTGACTGGCTCCTCACTTTTTATGTAGGCTAGAATCTCATTCTTATCTAATCCTATTGAGCTTGCAAACTCTAGTAAAATTGATAGATCTCCAATATCCTTTCCTTCTTTCCAATACTTTTCAAATATTAATTCATGAAATTCGCTGAATTTCCCTTTTTCTTTAGCAAATTCTGATATAATTAACGCTAATCGTGAATTCGGTAGCTTCCCAGAAAATTCAAATGTAATTCCTGCCTCTTCAGCAAGTTGCTTTACATTTGCGATTATCATTTCTAAATATTCATTTGAAAAAGGTAATTTTTCCACCACGATACCTTCTTTTGGGATTTCAGGGTGAAGTTCAAATGGTCGCCACTCAACATCAAGGTTGAATTGTTTCTTAAGCTTTTTTATCCTATGGAACCCAATATAACAAAAAGGACAGATATAATCCGAGTAAACAATTATTTTTACCATTTTTTGACT
>CP070805.1:434781-439283 GCA_020343655.1 Promethearchaeota archaeon
CGAATAACAAAAGATATTTATATAGAAAATGATGAAATTGAAGTCATTATAAGAATTAATTTTGATGAAATCTCTGGAAAAGAAAGAATATTAAATAATATTATTAAAAATTTAAATGTAGCAATCGACATCCCTTTCTTCTTCAATGGGGATCCAGCCAAATTCCAATGGGAGAGTGAACAGGTAGAATTTAATAATGATAAAGAAAATCAGTTGTTAGAGCTATTTCAATATACCGGTTCCCATTTTAAAGCATATGATGAGTCCTATGATTTAAATTTTGAATTTGATATTTCAAGTAAAAAAGATTCTTTTAAAATTAATAAATTCCCAATAATTGCTTTTGTTTATACAGATGAGGGCTATAAAGAGATTTACCAAGGGATAAATGTTATGCCTCTTTTTAAACTTGATAAAAACTTAGAATTTCATCTTAGAATACAGATTTTTTAATATTTATACTTTTAGATATTTTACATAATTGTCGATATACGCATATAATTTTGTCTTTTTTATTATATTTTAAATATATTAAAGGTTAAATAACAATTAGAAAATAATATAAATTATGGTTTTAGAGTTTATGGGAACTAACGGGAATGGAAAGCAGCGGAATGGCTGGACATATAATAAAAAAGCACTGAAAAGTAGCATAGAAAATAACAAATATGTTAAAAATGTTCGAAAGAAGCTAATGGAAGAAAAACTTAGAAAAAAAGTCCAGAAATAGATTTTTTCAATTAGTAACTAATTTGTCATAATTTTATAATCCTTATTCTTAAGATTCAAATCCATATTTTCCAATAAGTGGGACAAACCGAACTCCTGTTATTTTAGTTGATTTGAAATCAGTCCCATGTTTTTTAATAACATATAAATTTTGCGCAAAACTTTTTGATCCCGCAGGAATACAAAGAATTCCCCCATCTTTTAATTGATCCCGTAAAGGAACTGGAACTTTTGTCGGTGAGGCGGCAGTTACTAATACTTTATCATAAGGAGCCTCCTCAGGATATCCTAATGTCCCATCTCCATGAATTACTGTGACTTTATGTTCATATCCTGTATCTTTTAAGCTCTTTTTGGCATTTTCTACTAATTCTTTATGACGTTCAATCGTGAATATATGACCAGGATTCTGTGAATTTTCTGGTGCAACTAACTCCGCACATAGTGCTGCATGGTATCCTGAACCCGTTCCAATTTCTAAAACCTTCTCGCCTTCCTTAAGTTCGAGATACTCGCACATCATCGCGTTCATATGAGGAGCACTAATAGTTTGACCTAATCCGATTGACAAAGGAGAATCCATATAAGCACTCGACTCGGCATCCTTTGGTACGAACATATGCCTGGGAACAACTGACATCGCTTTAATTACTTCTGGTTTTGTTAATATACCTCTATCCTTGAGACTTTCAACCAACCGCTTTCTCTTTTCTTCGAAATGCATTTTTAATATTGAAGCCATAGTACCATGTTTAGACCAATCTTAAAAAAAAAATCATTTTTTTATGTTTTCGAAATGATATAAATTTTATCGTTCATTTCGACTTCTTTATTAATACGCATATTTATTTTAAAGGGATTATCATATCGTTTCTTGTATATATTTTTTATTTTTTGACCTTTAAAGACCATATGTTTTATTTTTTGAATATGATAAGTATTATCCCCTAAGATAATTACTTCATCCCCTAATTTTAGATTAAATTCTTTAATTTCAATTAAAACATTTGCAGTCATACTAACTTTATCGAATGTAAGAACTTTACCCAAATACTCTTTCCTATATGGAGAAACATTTCCTCTTTTTTCTAATTCGATATCTTCGATTGTAGGTCTGTGGAAGTAGAAACCCGTATGAAACCCTCGATTATATACTTTAGATAGTTTTTCCAGCCAAATCTTTACTTTTTCTTTTTTGTATAATCCATTAAAATAACTATCCAATGCTTCTTTATAACACTCAACTACAGTTTTTACATATAGAGGATCTTTCATTCTTCCTTCTATCTTGAAAGCATCTATATTTGCATCAATAAGTTGAGGAATATATTCAATCATACAAAGATCCTTAGTATTCAAAAACATTTGACCATTATAGATAAATTCATTCTGTTCGTCATCAATTACTCTCCACTCTCTTCTGCATGGTTGGACACAGTTTCCCCGGTTTGCTGAAAATTCTTCGGAATCACAAATGGTAGCAGAAAGATAACATCTGCCTGAAACTGAGGTGCACATTGACCCATGAACAAAACATTCAATTTTAGTTTTTGTTAAAAGATGTTTAATCAGCTTAATCTGTTGAAGTGATAATTCCCTCGCTAATATAATCCTTTCTGCACCCATATCTTCATAAAATTTTGCAGATTCAATATTTGAGACATTAGCCTGTGTTGAAATGTGAAAATCTATATTATATCGTTTTGCAATCCTAATTGCTGCAATATCATGAGCAATAATTGCATCAATCCCTGATTCTTTAGCTTCAGATATAAGATTTTCTAAATCCTGCAATTCCGAATCGTAAATTAAAACATTTGTGGTTAAATAAGCTCTTAATGGTGGATTTTGGCTATGACAAAAATCTACTATTTTATTAAAATCTTCTCGTTCAAAATTTCTTGCCTTTGCTCGCATGTTGTACCCCTGCACACCAAAATATATAGCATCAGCTAGTCTGTTTATTAATTTCAACGAATTCCAATCTTGACAAGGAGCAAGTAATTCGGGACGATATTCTTTATTAGAAATCATAGATTCAAATAAAATCTCTATCTTATAGAAAGAAATGATAACTAGTTCTAAAATAGTTTTGTTAAAAAACCCTTATTCTCTAATTCTAGTTTTATGTAAAAATTAAAAGCATTACAAAAATTATTCAAAAGTAAAATGCTAATAAAATTCTTGAAGGTTTATAAAATTGAAAGTTGTACTCTTTAATGGAAGTCCACGAAAAGAAGGAAACACATTTCATTGTTTAAATTTTGTTATGAAAGAATTAAAGATTGAAGGAATTGAATGTGAATATGTTTGGATAGGTAAGGAAAAGTTGCAGGGTTGTACTGCTTGTTTTGAATGTATTGATAATGATGATCAAAGGTGTGTTTTGTCAGGAGATAAAATGAATGAATATATCGAAAAAATGTTGGAATCTGATGGCATAATCATTGGTTCTCCAACTTACTTTTCTGATTTATCAACAAGTACAAAAGCTTTAATTGAACGTGCAGGATATGCTACAGGAGGACATTTAAAACATAAAGTAGGTGCCGCGGTAGTAGCTGTTAGGAGAGCTGGCGCAAATCATGCATTCTCTAGCATTAATTTCTTCTTTTTGATCAAGCAGATGTTCGTTGTAGGTTCCAGTTATTGGAATTTAGGTATCGGAAAGGATCCAGGAGAAGTGTTAGATGACGAAGAAGGTATTAGAACATTTAAAAATTTAGGCAGAAATTTTGCCTATTTACTTAGAAAACTTAAATCTTAATTTTCTAATTTTTTTTATAATAAATGATAAAATAAATCCCGGTAATAAATGGATATTATAGATTTAACTCATTTTAATAAGTTAATTTTAAAAAAACAGCACCTTACTGAAGATTCAAAAATTAATGATATAATTCAGATAACAGATGATATTTGTGGTTTGCATTCGACTAATCTTACAACATCTTATTTATCACTATTTGTAAGAACTAAGAATTTTGAGAAAAATGACTTAGAAAGAGAACTTTATACGAATAGAACTCTCGGCAGGATTCGGGGAATGAGAAAAACTCTTTTTATACAGACTAAGAATATGATTCCGATAATATATTCTGCAACTTTTAATATGATTGAGAAATATTTTGAAAAATATATGGAATTTCATAAAATTTCACTGAAAGAATATCAAAAAATTTCAGGAGAAATAATGAATATATTAAAAGGGAGGGAATTGTCTGCATCTGAGATAAGGAAAGAATTAAATTCAAATTTGAGAATTCCAGCAATTATACAGTTAATGTGTGATTATGGACTATTACTAAGAGTAAAGCCGATTAAAGATTGGAAAGATAGGCGGAATAAATATGCTCTTTTTAAAGAATATTTCCCGAATATAGATTTGAAAAAAATGGATAAAAAGAAAGCGACCCAACTTTTAATAAAAAAATATATACAAAGATATGGACCTGTATCAGAAACAGATATATCATGGTGGATAGGATTACCAAAATCACTAATAAGAGAGGCATTAAAAAATATTGAATCTCAATTTAATAAAGTAAAAATATCATCTATTAAAGGGAAATTTATAATTTCTAATTCAGATATCGTTCAATTTCAGAATAATACTAATTTTGATAAACCATTATTGATATTATTACCAGAACTTGATCCTTATCCTATGGGTTACAAAGAAAGGAACAGATATATTGACATTAATAATTATAACAAAGTTTTTGATCGTTCAGGTAATATTTCATCAACTATATTTTTAGATGGAGTTATTA
>CP070805.1:439383-443765 GCA_020343655.1 Promethearchaeota archaeon
AGCGGGGTTCATATAATCCATCCTTGACGATATCTTTTAAAATATCGGAAATCTTGAAAAAACCTATAGATGAGATTTTTTATCAGGAACCAATAATTAAAGATATCTTAGAGGGCAAATCATTAGCAGATTTAAAAGAGGTTGCTGAAGCAGTTGGTATCAATCTCGAAAAACTAGCTTCTTTGAGCGAAATCGATGACGAAGAGCTAACTTCAAGTTTTAACGATAGTTTATTAGTTAAAATTGCAATGGGATTAGGAATGGAGTTTGAGGATCTTTTCGAGAAAGAGGCTGAAAATTAAAAATAAATGAAAAAAAGTAAAACAAAATAAAAATTTTAGAAGTGATAAAAAACAAAATGGAAAAAATGGCAATAATAACCAAAGATCTCACAAAAGTTTTTGGTAATATTGTAGCTGTACAAAATTTAAACATTGAGATTAAATATGGTACAACCTATGGACTATTAGGACCAAATGGTGCTGGAAAAACTACAACAGTCAGGATGTTAAATGGAATTATATCTCCCACTAGTGGTACTGCTTTAGTAGGAGGGTACAATATTCTCACACAGGCTAAAGATGTGAAGATGATTTGTGGATTTCTACCTGAATCACCTGGATTATATCAAAAGTTAACTGCTAAAGAGTTCTTAGAATTCATTGGTGAGTTATATTATCTACCGAAGACAACAATTTCAAGTCGTATTGAGGAGCTTCTTGAAATATTTGATCTTGAGGGGCGAGAAAACGACTTATTAGAGGGATATTCACGTGGTATGAAGCAAAAAGTATGTTTGTGTGCAGCATTAATTCAGGATCCTAAGATTATTTTTTTGGATGAACCTACATCTAATCTGGATCCTGCGGCAGCGAGAATGGTTAAAGACCTTATTTCAGATTTAGCGAAGAAAGCAGATAAGACTATCTTTATCTGTACTCATCTTCTTGATGCAGCGGAAGAATTATGTGATATTATAGGAATAATAGATAAAGGAACTTTGAAATTGCAAGGTAGTCCTAAAGAAATTATTGAATCTCAAAATGCACAAGACTTAGAAGAGGCATATCTTAAAATTATGGGAGCAAAGCGTATGGAGGATTTATTAGCTTGGCGTGAAAATGGACTAAAGAGTGAAGTTCCTAAAAAGAAAGAAAAAAAGAGAAGGAAGTGATAAAGAATGGCTTTATGGATGAAAATTGCTAAAAATGAAGTGAGGGTTAGAACCTCTAAATTTCGCAAAAACCGGTTAGCATTTTTTTTAGTTTTATACTCTTTCTTGATCTTCTGGGCGTTTTTTCTCTGTCCCTTGATTTTTGACCAATTCATGCCTACATTAGCTGGTTTAGAGGATCTTGCTCCAATTTTAGTCCCAGCGATAGCGATGATTATTGAACAAATGATGATGATATTTTTTATAGCAATTATGATTTATCCTCTAAGCAATATTTATCGTCAGACTGAAATAGGATTTAAAGAAATACTGCTGGCATCCCCATCTACTGCAGGAGATATTTTTTTGGGAGAGTTCTTAGGTAAAATACCTATACTTTTCTCTTATGTGTTTGGTATAGCTCCTGTTTTTGTAAATATGTTAAATCCAATTTATAATTTACAATTTACACAAACTCTTGTAATTTATGGAGGTGTATTTGGTCTTGTATTTCTGGCAACTTTAGTAGGTACGATTATAATGAGTTGGATAGAACACAAAATTGCTCAAAGTGAGAAAGCAAGGGATATTGCTAAAGCCTTGTTGATGATACTCTCAATCGGAATGGTTGCTCTTATTTACTCTTTACAGTTTGGTTTTCAGTTCATCATGGATCATCCAGAATTCAAAAATTATCTTATGTGGTATCCACCCTTATGGTTCTCTAATATTATACTCTATACATTCAATCCTACATTGATAAACGCCTATATCTTAAATATATGGACGAGTTTAGCTCTTGCACTTCTTGTGCCTGTAATAACCTTATATTTTTCCTATAAAAGAGCGGATAGATTTTACACGCTTGAGGGAGGAATTGAAAAGGTAAGTTCTACAATAGAAAATGAAAATGCTTTTTATAAATTTAATAGACGCATTATTGGTTTAAAATGGGAGGGGCTAGTTATCACTCAATTAAAACAGTTTTTTCGGAAAAAAGAAAATATCTCTAAATTAGTATATATGGGTGGTATAACTTGCGTATATGGATTAATTTTTTCATTTTCTGTAAGTGGAGCCGCTAATGATTTCATATCAGGAGGATTCAAAGTGATGATGGTGGTGTTTATGGGTGGAATGCTTTATGGGATTATGCTTGGGAATTTTATTTTTGTAGGGAGTAAAGACTTATTATGGGTGTATAAACGAAGTCCTAGAAATGTAAACAGTCTGGTCTACTCCTACATTGTAGCGATGTTAATTATCAATTTAATATTAACTATAGTTATAACAATATTCTTTACTATCCTGTTTAAATTTGATGCATTTTACGTGGTTGTTTTTATCATAGCTTATTTATCGTATGGAATATTGGTACTTTTTGAAGCAATTGGAATACAAGGATTTAGTCCAGCATTCGAAGAAAAGGGAAAATACATGGGATTGAACATGTTTAAACTTATAAGCCTTCAGATGGGGGTATTTACAGGTTTTATATTCTTAATGGTTTGGTTGAGTGAAATATTACCTGAAATCACTACTTGGGAGTTAACGCCTACTATATTATTCATTTCCATACATCTTGTGATATCGCTTCCCTTATTCTTTATGGGTTTAAGACATTTGAAGAAAATCGAATAATTTTTTTTTATTTTTTCTTATCTATTAATAAAAGCCATTGAAAGGCTTTCATTAAGTTTATCGAGATTAGATTTTAACTCTTTAATAAGAGGATTGATGTCCTGAGTTAGATTAGGATCAATTTTAAAAGATTTTTCTATATATTGGATAGCATTATTATAATCTTTTTTATCAAAATAAGTACATCCCATAAAAAACCATGCTTTTGCGAATTCTGGATTTACTTCAGTTGCTCTAAAATAATTAGATATAGCATTATCATAATCTTTTCTTAATTTATACACATTCCCCAAATTATACCAACCTTCAGCAAAATTAGAATCGAGTTCAACTGCTTTATTTAAATATTTGAGAGCATTTTCATAGTCTTCTTTAGCTTCGTATGTTAATCCTAGAGAATTCCAAGATTTAACATGTTTTTCATCAAAATTAACAGCTTTTTGAAAATTCTCTATTGCAGCATCATATTTCTTTTTGTAATTGTATGATATACCGATATGAAAATATGCCTCGACAAATATTTCATCAAGAACTAAAGCCCTTCTACTGTTTTCAATGGCATTATCATAATTTTTATTCTCAATTTCTAGTTTTGCCCGATTAATAAGTTCTTTTTTGTAGGAGCTTTTTATTAAATCTTTATTTTTTATATCCGGTTCTTCCATCATATCGTTAACCTTTAAAGCTCTTTCATAAAATTTGAAAGCATCATCATATTTTTTTAATTCTGCTAGTTGATTTCCTTGTTCAATTAATAATTTTATCTCATCTGAATGAACATCATCGATTAATTTTTTAATTTTCTTCATTTCTATTGCCCTACGTTCCGGATCGTCTATTGATTGAGCATAATCAAGCCTTTTCTTAAGTTTTTCAATTTCTTTTTCTTTTAACTTTTGTTGTTCGAGTAATTCTCCTTTTCCAACTAACTGTTTTACTTCAGTTTCATAAATTAAACTTTTAATCAAGACTACTTCTTTTTCCATTTCATCTGTTAAGTACATTTTATTAGTCATCGTTAATGCTTCATTGTAGGTTTCTATTGCTTTTTCATATTCTTTTTGTTCCACTAATTTATTTCCCCTATTAACCACTTCAGAGACTTCAGCAGAATAAACCTTGTTAACTAGATTTTTAAGATTTTCTAATTCTGGGTTTTCTTCTTCTGGATATGCCATCCTTTTAGCTAAACTTAAAGCAATATATAAGTCACTAACAGCATCATCATATTTTTTTTGGACTATATACTGAATTGATTTGTCTTTAATCACATTTATTCCTGAAATGCAAGCATTATTAATCAAACCACTGATTTCTTTAATTTGCCTTTCCTTTCTTTCTGAGCTTACCATAGTTTTGGCAATTTCAAAAGCTTGTTGAAAGAAATCAACTGCCTTATTAATTAAATTTATTGATTCTTCAAATTTTTCTTGCATGGTTATCTTTTTCCCATCATTTACTAGTAGTTTAATTCTATCGATATAAATTGGATTCAACGATTCTGCGATAAAATTTATTTCAAGATTTTTGAGATCAGAATCAAACATTTTATATGCTAAAGTTACTGCATTTTTAAGCTCAGAAATCG
>CP070805.1:443865-448173 GCA_020343655.1 Promethearchaeota archaeon
ACAGCAATGCTAGGTTTAGGTAGTTACATTATATCTTATCTCCTGCTAGTTTTTGTTTCCCAAACTTGGCAATTAATTCTAGTTTTATTCTATATCAGTTTTTCTGGGGCTACTTCAAGGGGGATAACCATAGGCTTTACAAGTCGTTCAGTTGATTATCTAAATCAAGGAAAGATCATGGGTATAACTTCTTCTATCGATAATCTATCTCAAATCATTGGCCCTATAATCGGAGGATTTTTACTCTCATTAACAGGCAATCTTCCTTTCGCTCTCATGTTAAGTAGTTTAAGTATTATACCTTTTATAATAAGTTTCCAAGTATTAAAATTTGGTTTTGACAATAGAGATAAAGATAAAATTAAAGCAAGTGATCATTTCATAATCAAAGCTCAACCTCAAAAATGAAAAAAATTAGAGCAATATCTTCATAAGTCGTTTCAATTTTTTTTGAAACTTGAATAATAATCAAGGTTTATTAGGTTTCTCGCTTTCTCAGGTTTTCTCATATCCAATAGCTTAGTTCCCACACCAAAGGTTGAAATAATATTTGAAGGCATTATTTTTATCCAAATTGTTTCATTCTCAATCCCAGCCTTTTCCTCATATTTTATAACTCTTTCCATGATTTTTCTAGCTTTTTCATTATTTTTTGAAATAAGTTCAGCTTTTGCTTTAAAATGTAGTTCTGCTGGAGGAGCAGGGATAATCTTATGTATGAAATTCTTTCTAAATGGTATGGTCACAGAAATCTTATTATTATTTCTTATATTTCTTGCTTTTAGGGTATCATCGCCCGTTTCAAAATATATATCATGTCCATCACTCTGATACATTACAACCGAACTATGGGGTTGGCACTCATCATCGACAGTAGACAATACTAACCACATATTCTCCCTAATAATTTTTCTTACTTCTTTAGCTAAATCCTTCATAATTTTAATCCAATTAAATATTTAATCAAGCTGGTTCAATTAATTTATACAAATCCCGAGCTAGTTTTTTCATAATTGGAACGTGCCCTTCTGTTAGAATATGGTTGTTAATAATGATCACTGGAGGAGTTAAGTCCCCATAAATTTTTATGTTATCAGGTGAGTAGACATCTTCATAACTCACATCGAATTTTTCTTTTAATTCTGGTATCGATGCAAAAATTCGCTCAATAATGTTCATTGTTTTGCAACATTTAGCACAATAGCTTTCTTCTTCACTTTTTAATAAAACATGCATAACTAGTTTAGAAATTATATTTCACTATTTCCCCTGACATTTAATTTTAACTTGAAGAATATAATTTTTCAGCTAATAAAGGATTTTTGAAAAAATATCTTGAATTTACCTTTTTAATGGTATCTCTAGAATCATCAAAACTGAAGAAATGCAATTTTATTAAGACCAACAACATACATCATTTAACTATATTTTATAAGAATAAAGGTAAAAATTTTTAATTATATTCATTAAATTATGATGTATTATGAAAAAAATTTAACAGAAATAAGAAGTAAATAATAAATTAATTTCTTATAAGTTATGATTTTTTAATTTATTGCCTCTTAGAGGCAGTTTTTCTTACAGAGATTGGTTTCTCAAACATAAGATCATATATCTTATTTGCTCTTCGCTTTATATCTTCTCTTTTACGAGTTTTAACTTCCGTAGAATTTTGGTATCTCTTCATTGCAATCTTTCGCCATTTCTTATTCCAAGAGGGGAAGCCCATTTTAACAAAGCGTTCACGATTTGGAAAATCTCGGCATACCCAATTAAATAAGATAAAATATCTTTGTATACCGGATTCTTTTGTAAGATTACTAGAATTCACTCCGAGTTTTCTAAGGTGTTGAATAAATCTCCCTTCCACGGCATCTTGGAGTTTTCCTTCAATAATTGCTGGCTCGTAGTAAATATCATTCTCATTAAAATATTCTCTAACAAGATCGAAACAACTACCCCTGCATAGAAGAATCCTATCTTCCTTACTGTGTTTAAGTTTTCTAAGAGCCTTGATTACAACCTTTACTATATGCTTATTCGGGAGATCAGCATCCTTATTATCCCCATTATAGAGCCCTACGGGAACTGATTGAAATATGATCTTTCCAATTTCCGTGTCTAGAAAGCCAATAAAGGCATCTCCGACAAGATCTCCTGTCCCAGCGTCATCAATTTCTATTGTTCTTCCCTTCCACTCGCTGGGATTATAAGTGGATTGGCACGACTCATCGTCGTTTTTTTCCTTTTTTGTCTTCATTAATAATTTAAATATTTGAGGTCATAAATACCTTGGGCTTTCTGTTTTTAACAATTTATATTGTTTATATATTGGACCTAAAACAAACAATCCCTTTAAATGTCGAATAATATCAAATAAATAAAATCAGAAATTTTTAAAAATCCAACTTAATTTACATTGACGGGAACAAAAAAGCCGTTTTTCTGGTTTTTGAGTGATATTAATATGGTGGTATTGCTTATTCCACTTAGTACTCACGATGCTTTTACCACAGAACTCACAATTAGGTATTGTTGGTTTCTCTACTTCTTTAATCTCTTTAGAATTCTTAATCAGAACTGATATCGCGTTTAATTCTTCTTTGTTGCTCATAGAATAATAATTTGAAATGTAAAATATATGTTAAATATAATGGTATAAGCCTTTTATAAATACGTTAAAAAGTTGGAGATTAATTTTTTTACCAAATTACTCAAACTGCTTAATATAGTTGATTTTTTATCTTTTAACTTAAAATTCTTCTAACAAGTTTTATTATATCTTTTCGTAATTAAAATTGTATCAGATGAAAAAATCATAAATTACTAGTAAGCAATTATATTATGTATAGATCGTTTTATATTTAATATTAAGAAATATATTTAGAGTTGGAATTATGGATATAGAGAAAATAAATGAAGAACAATCGGAAAAAGAAAGATTAGAAAAAGAACAATTTGAAAAAGAACAGTTTGAAAAGGAAAGAATTGAAAAGCAGAAAATGGAGAATAAACTATTTCCCAATAACTCACTATTTATGATCCCTAGTTGGAGTGCTTTATTAGGTTATCCCACATTAGGAACCTATGTCCATCATCCTGTATCAAAAATTTTGGAAGATACGGTTATATTTCTAAGTGGTTATGACTATTCAATTGAGACCGCAAGAGGAACACTTCATTACCTCTTTGGTTTGGGATATTATTTCCTAAAATTTGAATTAGAATCTGGTAAATATATTACCGACAATAGAACATTAACAGGAATAATGCTATCAGATTTTGTATATGACCACATGGCTACTTCAGGAAATGTAACTTTAGAAGAAGATCGTGATGTTATCATAGCAGAAGAAGCGATAAAAGTGCCTGTCAACCTGTCTTATAAAACTGAAAATCATTTAACTTTCATAAAAGGTGCATTAATGAGGAATGTTTTCATACCTTATAAAGATATATTTCTGGAAATGATGGAAAGAATCCGTAAGGACGATTCCTATCAAATTGCTAAAGAAGGGCATATGGTTTTGAGCACTCATTGGGATTACTACAATCAAATTTTGGTTTCTGATAAAATGAAAGGGGCTTTAGATTCTTCTTACCTAAATTCAACTGCCGGATTAAATGGGATTACCTTTGCCGTAGATCAACAGCTAAATAAAACAATATCTGATATAAATCTCAGCATTATTGAAGGCAATATCAACTCTTTGAAAAGTATTTACTCTAATCTTGAGTTTGATCCAATGTATCTATTCTCTATTCTAGAAAAAGCATCAACAATGTTAGATTCTGGTATGCCACAAATTTCATCGAAACAGAGAGAGTCAAGCGCTAGAAAAACGGTTAAACAATCGATTTTTATTTCCGCTGAAGACCGCCTGTATTCATATATTAATTGGCCAATACAATTTAAAAGAAAAGCAAAAAAAGAACCGCAGGTTTTGCCTAGAACAGTTGAGCCTACCATTTATACTCACGAACATGATATTCAACGTTCTGATATTAGAACCGTAGAAATTAAGGACTATAAACAAGAAAGATTTGAGTTAGAAACATTAAAATCTGAAAAAGTTGAATTTAAGCCATTACCCAATCCGCCTGAAGCTGACATTAAACAAATTCTATTATATTTAAAAGGAGTTATTGAAAATAATTATGAAATGAGATCTATTGGAAAAGCTTTTGAAATCGCTAGGGAAACTACGAGGCAAATCGGCGTTAGCACAACCACAACGCATCAAAAGAAAATGTGGGAAATGAGCAAATATGCTAATATTTACTTGAAAAAAGAACCTGGCTTTGGTT
>CP070805.1:448273-452558 GCA_020343655.1 Promethearchaeota archaeon
GTTAAGAAAATTTATATTGATATTTTTATTTTATTTGACCATAGAACAACTGATTTTTTTGTTATGAAAAAAAACTATTCAAAAAAGGATTTAAATAAGAGAATATTGAAGAAAAAAGAGCCTTCTTCAAAAAGGAAAATCATTATTGCGATTTTATTACTAACTTTTGCGTTTTCAGGATCTTTTTTAATTTATTTTATTATGCAAATTACTTTAAACACTTCAACTCCCTTGGTTGTTGTTGTTTCAGGCTCCATGGAACCAACACTTTATAGGGGAGATTTATTGTTTTTAAAAGGTGAAGATCCTGCTACAATAAAGAATGGAACCATTGATGGTAAAGAGGGAGATATAATTGTTTTCAACGCTCATTTAGTGCCAGGTTGGATATATCCTCCCAATGATCCAATAGTTCACAGAGTTATTGATAAAAAATATGATAATGGATGGTTTTTTCTAACAAAAGGAGATGCCAACCCTAATCCAGATGACGATTGGGTTCCAGAAAATGCAATTTTAGGTGTTGTATGGGGAAGAATTCCATATATTGGTTGGGTAAAAATCTTTCTCACAGATTCCGGACTTTTAATTCCACTTTTAGTTATTGTGTCTGCTCTACTTATTATAAGTATCATATGGGATTTGGTAAAAAAGGATGATGAAGGCAAAGACAAAAAGGAGGGAGAACAAAAACTTATTTATAATCCAAACGCTAAAGATGATGATTCAGTAAAAGAAATCGAAATTAATTTCACTGAGAATAATTAATTCAAATTATTGAATAAATTGTGCTTTTCTCTTTTTTTTTAAAATTGATATACATTTATTAAATAACAAATCGAATAATAATATACTAAATCTATAGTTTTAAAATAAAATAATAAGAACTTAAAAGTAAAATAGGTGTAAAATAAATGGGATGGACTCCACCTAGCAAGTTTATGGTAATATTAACATTCGTTTTGATGGCTTTCGGGATATTTATCTTGTTTGATCAAGAAGCGGGTCTTTGGCCTTCATTTTTACCAGGATTTGCTCTTGGAACCCTAGATGGATGGGTTCTTATTTCTGTGATACTGTTTTTTCTCACGTGGTTTCTCTTCTTTCTAGCAGTAAAATTAAAGGGATTATAAATTGAAAATTTTAAAGATCTTTTTTTTTCTCTTATTTGGAAATATCTCTTTTGAGTTAGATCTTGTTAGCAAATAAAAATTCCTTATTAATCTGATAATAAAATTTAAAACATTTCCAAAATTTCAAGAAGATGTTATTACGTAATTAAAAACTAAAAATACGATAAAACTTCAATACGTAATACGTAAATGCAAATTAACTAAAAAGTAAATAAATACAATAATAAATTAACAACCAAAGAGGAAATTAAAGATGCCAAGCAAAGAAGAAAATGCTGTGTTTGTTGGACGTAGACCAACAATGAACTACGTTATGGCTACTATGATGATTCTAAATAAAGGAGAAGAATGCACAGTAAAAGCCAGAGGTAGAGCAATCTCTCATGCTGTTGATGTTTGTGAGATTTTAAGAAATAGATTCTTAAAAGGTACAGAATATAAAGATATTAAACTTTCCACAGAACAGCTTGAAGGAGAAAATGGGCAAAATAACAATGTTTCAAGCATTGAAATTGTACTTGCACCTCCAAAATAAACAGTGAAATTATCAATTTTTCGCTGAATCAAAATAACACAATTTCTCTTTTTTTTTATTATTTTTATCATATTAAATAATTATAACTAATTTTGATAACATTAATTCATTTAAAAAAAATTAAAAATGTAAAAATTCACGTATGATTTTTTATTTTGGAAGGAAGAGAAGAAGGTTCCATATTAATGTGATATTATTTTTGAAGATATTCTCTTGTTAATAATTTTTTTGATATTTCATTAATTCAGTTTCTATTCTAAGTTTTCACACGACAAAAGGGAATTAACAAATTTAAGGTAAAATTCAGTAACATTTAATAATACAGTTAGGAAAATAATAATTAACAAAAAATAATTTGTTTTAATATTAAATCCGATTTTATATAAATTTATTAAAAAAATTCTAAAAGAGGAAGATTAAAATGGCAAAAAAGGCTGCAAAAGCAGAACCTTTGTTTGTTAAGTCAAAGGTAAGGGAATATATTAAAGGTAAGGGGTGCAATACCAGCAGTGGAGTCCTTGATGGGGACGCTTTGAATGGATTAATAATGGAATTGCTTGATAAAGCTGTAGGACGCGCAAAAGGAAACAATAGAAAGACAGTAAAGGCAAGAGATTTATAAATTCGCTTGCTCAAAAAAACCTTTTTTTTTATTTTATAATTCTAAATAACAGTATTATTCATTAAATAATTACTAATGGTTTTTCAAATCTAGCTCGGCTTATTCCATTAGATAGATCTTTTTCAACAATTATCTTATTTGTATATATATCTTGTGGAATAGCAGTATGAGTAATAAGAAAGATTTGAGAAAATGATTTTGATTTTATTAAATGCTTGAGAATCCGTTCCCTCCGAGTTTCATCTAAAGCCGCCAAAGGTTCATCTAATAAAAGAAAATCAATTTTTGGATTTCTTTTTGGTGATTCTTTTGTAGGTCGGATTGAACTCATTAATTCCGATATTGCAAGACGTAATGCTATTCCTAAAGCAGTGCGATCCCCTCCCGAGAGTACCTCTGTTGATTCATATTCTCCATTAAAATTGTCTCTAATTTTTAAAGACAAGCCAGTTTTTCTAGTTCCACTTAAATCAAGTAATAAATCACTATATTGTCCGGAGGTAAAATCTTTAATATACTTATCAGTAGTTAGAGCAATATTTTTCACTAGGCGTTTTACAACCATATATTCTGTAACAAATCTACGGACAAATTCTTTAGCTTTATTAATATGATCAATTTCGACTTCATAATCCCCTATTTTTTTCGCTAAATCTTTCATTTTTCGAATCTCATTATTTAGTTGTCCTATTCTCCCTTGATTGGTTTGTAGCATTTGTTGTTTCTCATTTAAATCATTTTTTAGTGCCCTGAATTCTGTTGAGACTTTTTCTTTTTCAATTGAGATTTTTTTTAACTCTTCAATACTCAAATCTTTAAATTGAGCTCCATGCTTTGAGAGGAAATGATTTATTTCCTCTTCTATTTTTTTTAATTCAGATTCATATTTTTTATAATTCTCTAAATCTTCTTTAAGGGCTTGGTGGATCGTAATATTTTCTTTAAATTTATCCAACTGAACTTGAAACCTTTTTATTTCTTTATCAAAATTGCTTAAAATCTGTGAAATATAATTGAATCTTTTTTGATTTATTCTTATATCATTTGTGAATTTCTTAATCATTTCATCGTAATGTTCTTTTGTTAACTCATTTTGACAAGTTGGACATTGTGCAATTTCATTTCCCCCTTCCAATTTCGTAAATTTTAAACTTTTTTCCATCTTATTCATAGATTTTTTTATATCTTCTATTCTTCCCTTTGTTTTCCCTAAGCCTTTAAATGTTGCCTCTCTTTTCTTTTCTAGATCTTCTTTATTTTTTTGGATCTTTATTTTATTCTCGGTAAGTGTTTTTATTTTATTGTTAATAGTATCTTGTGAGTCAAAGTCTTCTAAACTAAGATCTGTTTTCTTAATTTTAGCCTTAAAATCATTTTTATATGAAAAAAATTTATCTCGTGTAATTGTTTCTTGATTATATAATTTTTCTAACTCTGAAATTAATTCATTTGAGGGAAAATCTCTAATTTTTTGTTCTAATAATTCTTTTTTGTTCTCTCGTTCTTTAATTTCTTTATTTAAGTGGATATTTTCTTTTTCAATAAGTTTAATATCTTCGCTAATTCTTTCGATTGGTACTCTTGATTTTTCAAGATTTTCTTTTTCATATTTTTTTCCTTTAGATTCGTTATCTAAGAAGGAAAGAGCATCGTCAATAATATTTAAACGAAATAAATCAATGATCATTTCTCTTAACTCTGCACCTTTTTTATTTGCTAATTCTTCAACTTCTCCTTGTCTTACAAACACAGTACTCATCGCTTGTTCAGAAGATATCTCAAAAAATTTTTCAACATTAAATCTTTTTACTTCTTGGTAGATCTTCCTTTTTTCTATCCATTCAAACAGTTTTGTAGTAATAGTCCCGGTTCTACCCCATTTTCGATATATATAATATTTTATTTTATCAAGAGTAAAATATACATAAATCTCTGATTTTTGAGTCCCATAGGTTATGAAAGATTCTGCATTTCTACCTTTAAAAATTCTGGGTC
>CP070805.1:452658-456901 GCA_020343655.1 Promethearchaeota archaeon
CATCGTCTTCATCATCATCGTCTTCATCATCATCGTTTTCTTCATCATCATCATTATATTCATCATAAATTCCGTATTCGTCAGCCGCTTGATAACAAGTTTCGCAATAAGGTTTTCCACTTACATAAATTGCTTCATCTTGAGGTATTTCTACCTCGCAATTTTGACAATAAACAAAATCCTCATCATCATGTTCTTCCATAACTAATACCTCCATATTTAATATAATGAAATTTACTTAAGTAGTCAATCAAGCTCTATCTAAAAATATTATACTTTATTCTCTAATAAAAATAATAAATATAAAAGACATTTAATAATTATTTTGTTAAGATTATAATAATAACCTCATTTCCACATTTAAATCAACTATTCAATTTTTATGAGGTGATCTCAAAAAGTATTATAAATCTTTTTTTGGATTATTTCCCTTTGAAAAATGGATCTTTTTTGGTTATAAGAGATTTAGTTGCGGCTCTGAAATCATGAGTTTTAAATAATTCCTGCAGTCCTTCATTCTCTAAATCTAATGTTCTTGAAATAATGTCTTTATAGTGATTGTGAATTAGTTGCTTCATTTTATTTATTGCTATCGTCGGAGCTTTAGGGGGGATTAATCGTAAGGCTTGTTTTCTCGCGTAAGGCATCAATTCATCTGGGGGTAAAACCTTATTAACTAAACCGATTTTTTCCGCTTGTTGAGCCGTTATTTTATCCCCAAAATAAATAAATTCTTTTGCCTTATGAAAACCAATCAGAAAGGGAAGTACAAAAGTTGAACTAAATTCTGGAATAACTGCTCGTTGTACAAAATAAAATCCTAACCATGCATCTTCAGCCATATAAATAAGATCAGCACCTACTAAAGGCATGGTAATACCAATACCAACAGCTAAACCATTAATCGCAGCTATAATAGGTTTATTAAAGTTCCATATCTTCTCACATAATCTTTTTTGTGCAATATCCATTAAATCAATTTCCTTCATTATTTCTGGAGGAATAGAAGTAACATATTTCATATTAAAATAACCACCTGAAGAAAAAGCGTTGGCTTCTTTACAGCCAGTCATAATTAGTACCTTCGCATTTTTATCCTTCTCCATATCATCAAGAACAGTCCAAATTTCTAAAAATGTGACATTTGATAATGCATTTCTTCTTTTTGGAATATTAAATGTTAGTGTACAGATTCCATTCTCTTCTTTTTCATAAATAACATCAGTTAAATCTTCAATATTCATGTTAATTTTCATCTATTCAACAATTTTGAAAATTCTAATAATTAAAAAAAACAATAAAAAAATTGTAACATTATAAACTTATTGAGTTATAGCATCTTGAAAAGTTGACGTAACGCCAGTGACATAATATACTTTTGTATTTGTGATGTTCCTCCTCCAACTTGGCCTATTCTTGAAATTCCGATTAAATCACTCATTAAAGTATTGTCACATAAACCTGCGCCTCCCATTAGATCTGCACATCCAAAACAAACACGTTCTGACAGTTTTGCACTTTGGAATTTCAACTGAGAAGCAGTAGCAACAAGTGCTAAATTAAAATTCTTTGGAAGAGTACCAAATTGCTCCATTTTCTCATCTATTATTTGGCAAATATGCAATGTCGCCAAGGTTAAACTCATTGTCTTTGCCCACATTTCTCCTAAAGGAAAGCCAACACCTTGATATTTCAAAATTTCCTGATCAAACTGTTTTCTCATATTAGCATAAATAGTGGCATGGGATATTGCATTCCAGCATTCTGCTACATTTGCGAGTACTATACCTAATCTTTCTAGATTTAATCCTTCAAAAAGATGTTCTCTCCCTATACCCGGCTTAGCTAAAACATAATCTGGAGGAACTCTTAAGTTAGTAAAAGTTTCTTTGCCTAGATACACTCGCGGTGTCCAAGGGATATTAATTCTTTCAGCATTCCATCCATCCCACGTGGTATCCACCAAAAATTGAGCCATTGTATTTCCATTATTCTTTTCGGAGACCGCATAAACTATAGCCCAATCTGCTCTTGCTCCATTGGTTTGATATATTTTTTCACCATTTAAAATGAAACTCCCATCCTCATTTTCCTCGCAGGTTGTAAGCATATGAACTGCATCAGATCCACGTTCTGGTTCCGTAATACATATACATCCAATCTTTTGTCCAGTTACTAATTCTTTTAGAGCTTTCAAACGAACTTCGACATCTTCATGATAAAGCATAAGAGGATTCAAAGCTAACACACTTGCACCCATCCCCATTATTAATTGTGGATCGAAAAAATCAACTGCAAGGCAACGCATAAATTCAGCAGTCATACCATAGGGCTCATAGTTTAAGTCCAATTCACTAAATTTATTCACCCGTGTTACTAAGCCTTCTTTGCCAATCTCAGGGATCCATTCATATAAATCTTCATTATGAGTAATGTTATATTTCTTTTCGAATCTAATAAAAAATTTTTGTGCTTTCCTAAGAAAGTTAAAGTACTTGGGTTTTAGAATACTCATCAAATTATTATTTAGAAAATTGTAGCGATTCTGCAGGCTCATCTTTTCTAGAATTTCATCATTAATACATTGAACTGCTCCTTTTTTATTTTCCATATTAAGACAACTCCCTAATATAGTTAAGAAATTTTATTTATAATTAGTAATAATCCAAACTCTTAAAATAATTTTTTATAAAAATTAAATATTCAAACTATAATGAATTTCTCTAAACAAAGTTATTTTTACAAGCAACTAATAACTATTATTAAAACGATAAAAGTCTGATATTTAAAAAAATAGAAAAAAAAAATCTTAATTTGCATGAAAGACAAGGAATTGAGTATATTTGCTCTTTCGAAAATCACAACATATGAAATTTTAATTGAGGAACAACTGGAACGATTAGAGAGTGTTAGATTTCGTTATTATAAGAGATATTTATCAAGTCAAGAATCTCTTAAGAAAAGATTTATAATATCAAAAATTATTGGAGCGATTATCTTTGGAATCCTGCCTATTATTCCATTATTAACTTATTTTGAATTTTTAGACTTTATTAATGAAGGGTCAATCCCAATTGAATTAATCTTATTTGCAGGGAGCCTACTTTTTGGAATATATTTTTTGTTTCAATTTTTTAACTTTTTTCTCATGGCAATGTTAAATACTATGAAAATTTTATCGGGGAATATTTTTGAATGGCTTGAAACATTGCCAATTTCACGAGGAAAATTAAAAAAACTAATTTTCTTGACAATTATTCGCAGTTTAGACATTCCACTGATAATAATAACTTTTGCCTTTCCTATTATGATGTTTATTGGAACTCAGAATGTATTAATTTTCCTAATTTGTATTGGGGTTTCAATATTAAATACGATATTTTCATTTAGTATACTAATTCTTTTTAGTGAAAGGATGAATCGGATTTTAAATATTAACGAAATTGGTTCCAAACGAACAAGTATCATCCGTTTTATTAATTTAATAAGTTATATAATTATCGTAATCGCAAGTGTGTTTTTTATCCAATGGGCCTTAAGTTCATTAGAAAACTTCTTTACTTTATTTGGCCAATCGAGGACTCCTGCGCTTATAATTCTTATTTTAAGCATGATTCCTTTTCCGATTGCCCCAGGGTATCTAATATCTTCATTTATCGCACCATATCAAATTTCAATCCAAACATGGTATAATATAATTATAGGATTTGCCCTTTTCTTAATTTTAACGTATTTAATATATCAGCAATCAACTAAAGGTATTAAGAAAACCACATATTCAAAGTTTAAGAAAGATAAAAAGGATACTGCCCAAATTTTAGTTGAGATAAAGCGTTCAATAAAGATCAAAATTCTTTCTCCTATTTGGGCACATGTTCGCAAAGATTTAATAATTATTACTCGAAATCTTAAATATTTTTTATCTTTCGTTATGCCAATTGTAATTGGATTTATCTTTACTTTTACTTACTACGTAACTAACATTGGGGGTGTAAATCCATTTGAAATCGACATTATTTATAACATGTTTGTTATAATTGGTTTTAACCTTATTATTTCTGGTATGATTGTGTTTGGTTTATTAAACATTGAAGAATCTGGATCATCAATATTAGCAGCATTACCCCTTATTCCACGAGAGCAAGCAAAAGCAAAATTATTTTTGATGAGTTTAATTCAAATCACAACCTTAATAGCACCATCTCTTATGTATGTTGGTAGAAATGTGTTTTTTGATTCGTTT
>CP070805.1:457001-461112 GCA_020343655.1 Promethearchaeota archaeon
ATTTCTAACCATTTCAGAGATCGCTTCTACTTTTCTTTTATGTATTGCTAGTTTTTCTTCGCTCATTGACATTCTCCTCCTATGTCCATGGGAACATATGGGCGAGATAAATGTTCTAACCATCGACGATGAAAAATTAAATGAAATTTATGCGAAACCCAATCCCATAAACTCAAATTTTGGTGTATTACCACACCCATGTTGGGAAAAGGTAATATCATTTTTGGATGATTTATTTTTTATATTTTATGTGTCTTAACTTGATCAATGATTATAATCGACGTTTATTTAAATAAACTTTTGTTTAAATAACAAAGCAAACAATAAAAAATTACCCATTAATAACAAATTATCAAAAGTATGAATTCTCTTATTAAAAATCTCTATTTTAATTAATAATTTTTATTAGTATTGAAATGATAAATGGAAGTATTAAGCTATATTACTTTTCTTATAGCTTCTTACAAATGTTTAAGACTGAATTGATTAGCATATCAAAATCTTTTTTTTTGGATCTATAATTCACGATTGCTACTCTAATTGCGAAATTTCCATTAATTGTTGTACTTGAAGGGACGGCAATTCCATTTTCTTGTAAATGGAATAAAATTTCTTCATTCAGTTTATTGAGATTTTTCTCATTACTTTTTCCATCATTATATCTGAAATTAACTATGTTTAATGAAGTAGGAGCAAGTAATTCTAAATGATCCTCATTTTCTATTAAATTTGTAAGATAACGAGCTTGTCGGATATTTTGATGAATTATCCGTCCATATTTATTAGCCCCATGCTCTTTAATACTCATCCATATTTTAAGTGCTCTAAAGCCCCGAGACAACTGAGGGCCATAAAGTCCGTACCATATATCACCACTTGCAACCCCTCTATCTTGATGAGCGATATAATCTGCCATTAAATTAAATGTTCCAAAGTGATCTTCTCTATTTCTTATAAGTGCGCAACCTGCTTCGAAATTAATATACATCCACTTATGAAAATCAAAAGCAATGCTATCTGCTCGTTCTATGCCATTTACGAGGTCTTTAACCTCAGGAGAAAGTTTA
Source organism: Promethearchaeota archaeon (assembly GCA_020343655.1). Lineage (GTDB taxonomy): Archaea > Asgardarchaeota > Lokiarchaeia > Sigyniarchaeales > SOKP01 > Loki-b32. The sequence continues at coordinate 458,069 of CP070805.1, forward strand.
CACCAAGCACCGAAAGCACCATCTACATGAAACCATATATTAAACTCGTCAGATAGATCAGCTAACTTATTTAAATTATCAATAGCACCAGTATTTATAGTTCCAGCACAACCAATTATACATGTAGGCTTAAAACCTGCCGTTAGGTCTGCTTCTATAGTCTCTTTAAGCTTATCAATTCTAATCTCATATTTATCATTAACTGGAATTTTTCTGAGAGAATTAATCCCTAATCCTAGTAAAAATACTGCTTTATCGATTGAATTATGCATTTCTTCCGATCCATATATCAAGAGATCCTTTTTGCTTGCTCGTAATCCTTCTTTTTTAATATCATATCCTGCCATTTTATTTCTAGCAACAGCTAATCCAATAAAATTGGCAATACTAGCTCCTGAAACAAGTATTCCAGAAGCGTTAGGATCATATCCTAGAATATCTTTAGCCCAATCAATCACTTGGTTTTCAACATAATTAGCTATATGTTCACCTCCTCCAACATTCGGATTCATTGTAGCAGCAAGCATCTCTGCAAGTAATCCAAAAGGCGTGCCATTCCCCACTGCCCATCCCCAAAAACGTGGGTGAGGATTTCCCAAAGGATATGGTAGAATATTCTCCTTAAATTCCTCATATATTTTTTCTCTTGTTTGTCCCTCTTTTGGTAAAAGTGCTTTGAACTTCAATTTTACATCATTAGGAATCGGTCGCCAAACGGGTTGTTTTCTAATGTCCCTAAGATAGTCTAACATATCATCAAGCATTTTATGCCCTAAAATCCTAAATTTTTCCCAATTTTCGGGATCAAGAGATTCTTCGGATGCCATACCTAAAAAAAAAATAAGTTAAATAAAAAATGTTTTCTTCTAATTAGGGCGAATAATAATTTAGCATATTTATTCTTTTTTTGGGGACTTCGTTTTAATTCCCTTTTTATCTTTACTAACCTTTTCTTTTACCTTCCCTGATCTTTCTTTAAGTTTATTTCCCAATTTTGAGGCCCCCTCCTTGATTCTTGCTTTACCCTGACTCAATTTTGCTTTAAACTGTTCTGGATTCTTTCTATAGAAGTATAGGGTAATAAGTCATGCTGCAGATACAATTCCAACAGGAACAACCACCGCCACTATTGTATTTATAACATCACTAGGCAAACCACCATCACCACCGTTGCCACCATCACTAATAGATAAACTAAACTTTATTGAAAAATCATTAATTCCAGAAGTTAATTCAGTATAAGAACTGTAATTATCTCCATCTCCATAATTTAATCCACATGCATACGTACTTACATTTTCTAGTATATCATAATTAAAGACAATATCACCAATATGATATAAAATAGCTTCGAAAGAACCAGCAAATAAACCATTATCATGATTAAAATTTTGCCAAGCAACCACCCAATAAGAACTAACATTTTTTACATAGATGTTACCAGATGTGCCATCCAGGTTAGTTCAATATGATGCGATAATATTTTGTCGGTGTGGATGACTTGAAGGAATTGTGGGTGTTGTTTGAACAGATTTGAATGAAAAAGTAAGATATCCCTCAGTAGTAATATCGATTTCATTAAAATTTCCATCATAAAATGTAAAATTAAATGGAAGTGTTGTTTTATTAGAATCATCATCACCTAATATCAGTTCAACCCCATTTGAAGCATCTATCCACGTATACGGGTACCCAGGAGTAATTATATAATTTATAGGACTTGCACTTAAATTAATTGAATAGCAAGTATTGTTCAATTGAATACTATGAATTTCAATTATTATTGGCATACTGAGAACTAATAAAAATCCTAGAAATAAGCTATTTACAAATTTAATTTTTGAATTTTTCATTTTAAAGTTTTTCAATTTCACACTTTGCCCCTATTACTTTTATATTTAATGTAAGGTAATTCGAGTTAATATTTTTCTAGCTTTGGTATATAAATAGAAAAAGCTTTATTTAGAATTAGACCGAGATTTATCTATTCAAAATATTAATAATGAGAAATATAATGACAGCATCTTCAATAATGCGTAAAATTTTCGGAGACTGGCGTTTAGGCAGAATAATCATGTTCACTTTAATAACGAGTTCAGTTTCATATGGACTTGGGGCAACCATGTTTAATTTTTTATTAGCAGGCTTGGTTGGGGCAACTTTATCCGCTGGAGGATTTTTTTTTGATTATCTAGGGGACTATCAAAAAGATCGTGAATCAGGCAACTTGAAGAATCCTATTGCTAGAGGTACTTTATCTCCTAACGGTGGGCTCATTATTATAATTTCTTGTTTTACCATAAGTAGTGTATTATGTATTATAATAAATCCTTGGGCGCTGATCCCATTAATATGTCTCATCGGAGTTATTGGGGGACTAGTACAAGGGCTACTTGATACAGCTCTTTTACGCTCATTTAGCCTAGGAGCACTTCAAGGATTTTATGTTTTAATTGGAGCTCTTTTTGCGTATAGATTTGAATTAAGAATAGTTCTACTAGCATTATTTCTGTTTTTTGCGATGACAGGAGCAAGAGTATTAGGAGATACAAGAGACCTCCCCTATGATCAGAAAATTAATACAAGTACAATCCCAAAAAAATATGGAGTTAGATGGGGGGGATGGTTTCTTTTAATTAATGAACTTATTGCCTATACAATTGGAATAATGATTTACTTATTAGGATTATTTGGAATTGGATTTTTAATATGTATGATTACTACTATAGTTATTGGTGTTCCCTTAAATCTATTATTTATGTTCCGTCCATCTCCGAAAATAGCGCGAATTGTAAATATTTTGTCTTTAGCTATTTTAGGCTCGTTATTTGTAGTGGCAATGTTTATAGGGAAGTTATAGTTATTATGTTTTATATTTTATCTAAATAGAAATAATCCAAAATTATTCTCTTATCCTTCTTAATTCGATTTTCACAACATTAGTTCTATCCGGGCATTCGAGTTCCATGACATCTGTATCTTCAACCCATTCGCTAGGCCAACCTCCTCCAAATTGAAGCATGATAATATTAGGGAAGATATCA
>CP070805.1:461212-465248 GCA_020343655.1 Promethearchaeota archaeon
GTAATTATGCTATAATAGGTTGTGTGGAACCTACGAGTCAAGGAAATACATTTGCAGCAACAGCTAGAATATATATTAACTTACCTGGTGTTCTTGAACTTACATTAAATAATGGATATTGCAATTTAACAAAACAAATAAGTGGATTAGAAACTGGAGATCCGATTAACTTCCTGACTTATGATGAATTGTATAAGGCCTTTATTCATCAATTACGCTACAACCTTGAAAAATCTGTAAAAATTGCTAAAATTGGTGATGAGGAAGTAATAAAATTTTTCCCACAACCATTTGTTTCTGCCATCATTGATGGTTGTATAGTAAATGGTAAAGATTATACTGCAGGTGGGGCATTTTATAACTTCTCTTCCATCACAGCATATGGGTTTGCAACTTTAGTAGATTCATTATATAATATAAAAAAAGTAGTGTATGAAGAGAAATTGAAATCGCTCTCTGAATTAATTCAAATTTTAAATTCAAATTTCAGAGGACAAGAGGAATTTAGACAGAAATTAATAAATAAATATAATAAATGGGGAAATGATAAGGAGGATATCGACCAACTTGCATTTGAGCTATGGGACTTATTCTGCTCTGAAGTAGTAAAATATAACTGTATAAGGGGTGGCCGTTATAATCCAGGAGCTTATTCGATGGGTATCCATGTAATGGAAGGCTTTTTTACGAGACCAACTGCTGATGGAAGAAAAGCAATGGAAGCGATCTCAAATAGTTTATCTCCAGTCAACAATGTTGAAAAAGAAGGACTTACCGCAATGTTAAATTCGGTAGCAAAATTAAATTATGATTACGCCACCAATGGCATCGCTCTGAATATTCGAATTCATCCACAGAATCTCGTAAAAGAAGAAAATATAGATAAGCTTTATTATCTCTTGAGAGGATATTTTGATAAAGGAGGAATGCAAATACAGCCTAATGCGGTTTCAACAGAAACACTAAGGGATGCACAGAAACACCCTGAAAATTATTCTGATTTAATCGTGAAAGTTGGAGGATATAATGCTACTTTTGTTGATCTAGGTATCCCAATACAAAATGACATTATCAATAGATTTGAAAACCATTTATAAGCTCATTAACGAGTCAATTTAAAAAATCTTGTTGATTATTAATATTTGATTTTACTATATTTATATGATTAACATAAACAATTTTTTATTATTTTAAATGAAAAGATTTGCCAAATTGTTATTGTTGTGAAATTAAAATAACAGATATCCCTTACCGATGTAAGTTTTGCGGAATGATCTTTTGTAATAAGCATAGATTACCCGAAAATCATAACTGTCCTTTTGATTTAAGAAGGAAAATAAAGGATATCAATTCTTTAGATAAAGCCTATTTGCTTTACCAAGATGCTCTAGAATATGTGAGCAAAGAGTTAACAGTAGCAAAAATTTATGATTATGTTACTACTAAATCAATGACTAAATCAGAAGCTATTGAATTATTAAATTATTTTATAGAAAATAGTGATAGTAATGAAATTAGAAAGATAAGTATCCTTGCATTTAAGGTATTGGAACTTAAGAATGATAAAGCCTTTAATGTTCTTGAGAGCTGCCTGCTTTCAGAGGACGATCCTGATGTAAAAAAAACTGCAGCTGAAGTAATTGCTCAAAATTTTCCAAAAAAAAGTAAGCCCTTGTTAAAATGGATTAATACCCATGATAAAAAAATAAAAAGAAGGGAATAAAAAATTTGAAGTTTTTTGCTCTTCATTATCAATCTGTTAATGATTTATCAATACCTAATTCAATTTTTTCAAGTTCTTTACCCTTATTGTTTTTAATTATTCGTACGTGAGCGATCCACCACAATATAATTGTAATTACCATTCCAATTATGGCACAATAAAGGAATAAATTTGCTACACCGAATAATTCTGCCAATGGACCAGATATAATCGTTCCAATTGGTGAAATTGCCATCGAAATTGCATAATCAATTGATGAGATTCTTCCCATTTTATCGGCTGGTACTTTTATTTGCATTATGGTTAGGTATATTGTATTAAGAATTGGTACCATAAAACCAAAAATAGCAGCACCAATACTCATTTGTAAAAATAATCCATAAGGAGAAATAGCAATAATCGCATATGCCAACATTAACGTAAATTCCCCCATAAAAAAGATAGTAGTACCATGTTTCCACTCCTTCTTAAATGAAGCAATAAATGCACCTAAAAGCATGCCACCATTCAAAAAAGCTAAAACAAATGCTAAATCCGAAACACTACCAGAGTGATCAAATCCAACAAAATAAGGCATTAAAATACTAAAAGGTCTCCATAGAAAATTAACAAACATTGATACTAATAGCATCATTAAAATAATTGGAATCAATTTTAATGTACGAAAACCAATCTTAAAATCTTCTATAAATGAGTTCTTTTTTATTAATGGTGTTTCTGTTTTAATTGAAGGTATACTAATCATTAGTAAAGGAATTAAAGCTAACAGAAAGGTTATTGGATCAATCCAAAGTATTGCTTTAATAGGAATAAATGATAAAAACATGGCAGCCATTATAGGTCCTATTGTATGAAGAAAACTGGAGAACAAAAAATTTACCCCGTTCATTCTACTTAACTTATCTTTTGGTACCATTGTAGGTATAACGGCATTCACCGTAGGAATATGAAAACCTTGAAACAGTCCCAATAAACCATTTATAGCTATGATCAAAGTTGGAGTTGCCATTTCAAAATTAAATAATAGAATTATTATAAGTGTAATAAATGCCTGAAAAGAATCTACTACTACAATTATTTTTTTCCGATTCAATTTATCCGTCAATACGCCCGCAATAGGAATTACAATAGTCATTGGTAAAATATATATAAAACTTGCTATAGAAAGAATTAGAGTACTTCCTGTAGTAATTGTTATCCACCAAACGATTACAAATTGCGTAATTGACGACCCTAATATAGAAAATAGTTGCCCTACCCATAAAAATAGATAACTTTTGAATGTTTGTTGGCTTGCTAAATTATCGTTTATTTTTCTCACCAACTTTGGTATTAAATTATTTAAAATGAAAATATTAGATTACTAATTTCTCAATTTTCCCATTAATCTTTTCAAGTTCACTTTTACTTTCAACATCTATTTTCCGAATACCTGTAAAGCCCCAAATCGCAATTGTATACAATAAACCTATAAATCCGCAGCTGAAGAATAAAATAGGAATAGTGATCATTTCTGCTATTGGACCCGAAATTATCGTACCAAGCGGTGATATTGCCATAGATAACGTATGATCAATAGAGGTAATTCTTCCAATTTTATCAGCTGGAACTGTAGTTTGTATAAATGTTTGATATAAAGCACTTATTATAGGTAAATTTATACCCATCACAACCCCACCTATACTAAGTAAAAAATATGAACCTTTAGGAGATAAAGCAAATATCATATAACCTATTAACGCAATCATAATACTAATAAATATAGTCTTGATTTTATTCTTCCAATTTTTCTTAATTGAAGTAATTAAAGCGCCACCGACCATTCCACCTTGTAAAAAGATAAAAACCAAAGCTAAATGGCCAGCACCTCCACCATGAGTTTCATTTATGAATAATGGCATTAGTGTATCTATAGGCATTATCAAAAAATTAAGCAACATTGAGAGAATGATCAGTGTTATTAAACCCGGGATAAGTTTTAATGTCTTAAGACCTAATCTAAATTCTTTAAAGAATGAACTCTTTTTAGTTACCATATGTTCTTCAGAAACATGGTTAAATGAAGGGATTTTGATAAATACTAAAGGAATTAACGCAAGATAGAAAGTAAAAATGTCCATCCAAAGAATTTGCTTAATTGTTAGGAACACTAGAAAAGTTGCGGCTATAAATGGTGCAAGGATTTGAACAAAACCCGTAAATAAATAATTTACTCCATTTATCCTTGATAACTTCTCCCTAGGAACCATCGATGGAATAATCGCATTTACAGTAGGTAAGTGAAAAGCCTGAAAAAAACTACGCAAACTAATA
>CP070805.1:465348-469350 GCA_020343655.1 Promethearchaeota archaeon
TGCTTTGCAATTAGACCATCTAAATCTTTAATATTAACCTTTTGACTATTTAAATCAATATATGCAATTTTTCCATTATATCCATTAAATTCTTCACTCATTTATATTCACCTAAAGTTTATTAAAAATCAATATCCTTTCCGTCCCAAGCATATTCAAATATTTTCTTACAGAGTTGTTCGTTAATTGGTCGGTGTGAAACTAATATTACAGCGTCATTATTAGCGTAATCCACTAGTTTTTCAAGTTTTTCAAAATATTTCTCTTTATTAATAATAGGATCTTTTATATCTTTCACACATGTTGAACCATTAATAGAGTGTATGAAATCCCTAATTTTTTGAATAAACTCTTTCAGCAATTCCTCTCTATTTTTATTCTTAATTTCAATACCAAAAATTGGGCACAATTGCTTCCATTTATCAGTAACTTTGGCTTTGAATGCAAGGGTATATGGTAAAAAGAGGCCACAAGAAAGACCATGATGAACATCAAAAATTTTTCCAAAACTATGGCCTAAAGCATGGTTCAATCCAGGAGTCTGGTTTCCATATGCTCCAAATGCTGCTAATGAGGATGCTAATTGCATATGGCTTCGAGCTTCTATATCTTTTCCACCATATTTATAAGATCGGGGGAGATATTGCACAATTTCCTTTATGACAGTTAAATTAATTGCATCAAAATATGGGTTACCCCAATTTGTTGTAAACGCACCAATTGAGTGTGAAAAAGCATCTAAACCAGTTGCCATCGTTAAAAATGGTGGCAAATCCTTCACGAAATCTGTATCTAAAATAGTAAAATCAGCTAGTAATTCTTCATGCACCACTTCAATTTTTTTTGGAGGATCTCTCGCAGTATCAGTAATTGTAGCATCTTGTGAATTTTCTGCTCCAGTTCCAGTAGTAGTAGGTATAAAGATCAGGTATTTAATCTTTTTGCGTAATCCAAGAGGTCCACCAAGACTAGGTACAATCATTAAAATATTTTGGTCTGGTTTTTCATATTTTAACATGACCATCTTAGCAGTATCCATGACACTGCCCCCTCCAATTGCAATTAATACTTTCGGATTATAGGATTCACAAACTTTTACTCCTTCTTCTATTGAAGGTAATGGGGCTTCTGGTAAAACGTTCGACCAGATTTTATAATCCATATCGATTAATTTAAGGTAATCCTCTAGATTTTTAACAAAATTTTTAGTAAATAAATCAGTAATAATTAAAGCTCTTCTTTCTTCCTTTTTAATATGCGCTTCTAAATGTTGTGCAACTCTAAGTAATGCTGATTTACCTGTATACATCCTTGACAAGAAAAAATTAGTTTCTATACCTCTTATGGCTCTTGCACCGAAGATTGGAAACAAATCTTTTGCCATTTGCGTTTCATACCACGTAGTCATTATATTTTATCCCCTTTATATTCTTAAAAAAATCTTTTAGAATAATAGATATTAAAAGCAAATTCAATAAAAAAACATTTTTAATTCGATATCCAATATTATCCTAACTAGAGAAGATTTGAAAAAATCTTTCAAAAATAATAATATTTCTGGGTTTAAAAATAATGAAGATAAAGCTAAATATGAATGAAATGTATAAATCACCTCCTAAATCGATAATTAATCAAGTAAAAGAATCTATTAATAATATTAACAGATATACTCCTCAAAAAGAAGTCGATACTTTAATTGAAGAATTATCTCGGTATGCAAATGTCCCACAAGCTTCAATTGTCTTGAGTTCAGGTTCGGATTTAATAATTAAAGAATTTATATTTCTCTTTTCGAATAATAGGCAAATTATAATTGCTGAACCAACATTTATAGTAATAAACAACTCAGCTCAAAATGCGGACTCTTCTTTGATAAAAATCAGATTAAATGAACCCGATTTCAAAATCCCCTTAGAAGCTTTAGTTAATGAATTGAATACTCCATCTTTAGTAGTATTTGATAATCCTAATAATCCGACTGGAAGTATGATAATAGCAGAAAACGATATTAAAAGTATCTTAGAGTATGAAAACGTAATATTATTAATTGATGAGGCCTATTTTGAGTTCTCAAACGTTAGTTATGTTGATTTAATAAATAATTATCCTAATCTTGCCATCTTAAGAACGTTAAGCAAATCTTTTGGATTAGCAGGATCTGGAATTGGATACCTTATTGCTGGAGATTTAATACATAAAAAATTTCAAGGATTAGAGATTATGCTTCCATATCCAAGCGTTATTGCTGGAATAGAAGCATTAAGGAATCAAAGATATATGACAGATTATATTAATGAAGTGGAAACTGAAAAACGAAGAATAATAAATCTTGTCTCCGAATTAGGATTTGTAGCATATCCAAGTTACACAAATTTTCTACTTATAAAAACTGGGATTCAAAATATTGTAGAGAAGTTAGCAAATAAAGGAGTTTTAGTACATAATGTATCTACTCAGTTTGGATCAAAATATTTCCGAGTTACTGTAGGTTCTAAAAATGAAAATAATTACTTTTTAGATGCTCTTAATAAAATCGTTTCCTAAGACAAAGATTAATAAGAAATTTTTATTAATCAATATAAATAGAATTTCTTCTATATAACCTATAAAAATTTTATTAGGTGGATTTTAATTGAATAATAAAATTACTACAATTTCGGTAATTGGAGCAGGATATATGGGTCGTCAAATTATAGAGAAATCTGCGTTATACGGATATAACATAAATGTTTATGATGTAAGTTCTGAAGGATTAGAGGAATTTATTAGTGATGTAAAAAAGAAAACTGATGAGGATAAAATTAAAATTGATATTAACGTCTTTCCTAGTATTTCTGAGGCAGTGAGAAATACAGATTTAGTCATTGAGGCAGTTCCAGAGAAACTTGAATTAAAAAAAGAAATTTTTTCGTTGATTGATAAATCAGCTCCTAAGAATGCTATAATAGCAACCAATAGTTCTTCCATTCCGATTTCAAAGCTAGAGGATGTTGTTGAACGGAAAGATAAACTATTAAATATTCATTTCTACAACTTGTTCACAATGCCATTAGCCGATATTATGAAAGGAACTCAAACAAGTGAAGAAACCTTCCAGAAAGGGAAAGCTTGGGTAGAGAGTATTGAAATCGTTCCTCTTGAGGTTAAAAAAGAGTGTTACGGTTTCGTTCTTAATCGAATATGGAGAGCAATTAAAAAGGATTGTCTAAAGATTTGGGCAGGGGGTTATGCTGATATCGAAACTGTGGATAAAGCTTGGCCGATATTTTGCCAATATTTTATTACAAATGAATATGGCCCATTTCAATTCATGGATAGAATTGGATTGGATGTAATTTATGATATAGAAATGTCTTATTTCAAAAATAGTGGACTTCCAGACGATAAACCGCCTGACACACTTAAAGAAATAGTTGATAGAGGGGAATTAGGAGTTAAAACCGAAAAAGGCTTCTATAATTATAAGACCAAATAATTTTTTTTTGATTTTCAATTTATAAAAGTAATTCTTATAGTCTTAATTATTTTTTATTATTACAGATGTCAGAAAAAAGAAAACAGGAAGTTCATAGAATTAAAGAACTCGAAAGTATCAATTTAGCAAGGGAAGAAATAAGAGATCTCGTTATAGAGACTAAGAAAGAAGTTGAAAGAGATAATGATTTATTAGCAGAACAGATAAATCATGAGCTCAAGAAAAATGGTGTTAAATCTGTAGATGTTGTTGGAGCAATAGGAGCAGGAAAAACAGCGCTTCTAGAAAAAATAGTAGAGAAATTATCGAAAAAGTATAGAATCTTAGTGATATGTGGTGATATCACTACCAGAGTTGATGCTGATAGAATTGAAAAGCACAATGTTGAAACAATTCAAATAAATACTGGACGAGAATGTGCTTTAAATGCCTATCATATTCATCAGGTTATAGAAAATAAAAATTTAAAAGATTATGATCTAATCTTTATCGAAAATGTAGGCAACTTGATTTGTCCTTCTGATTTT
>CP070805.1:469450-473202 GCA_020343655.1 Promethearchaeota archaeon
TTTTCATCAGCTCGTCTAGTAATTGGAACACGCTGGATTTTACCTTTCTGGATGATTTCTTCAGCGTTAGCAATTGTATGCTCATCGATAAAGGAGATAGTTTTTTCACATATACATTCAGAAGCACGTTCGAATCCTTTTTGATCTATAGCAATAAAAATATCAGCATCTTTATCGCAGAAGGGATATGAAATAGGAGCAGAATCTAAAATAACATCACAAAATATAGGACCCCCTCTAACGGAAGGTGTATAATCAACTGTAAGAGTTGCATAATAATTAGCAGCCATTGCAACTCGAACTAATACACTTCCTAAAAATTTGATACCTTGACCTCCTCTACCTGAAAATCTTATTTTTAGTTTTTCATTCATGGAGAATATAAAAATATTTGAAACCTATTATTTAAATTTAGTTTATTATATTTTTAAAATATTATAATAAAGTGTAGATGAAATTACATATTATTTAAAACAGAATTATTAATACTATAGAAAAAGTGTCTGATGTTATTGATACTATTATTAAAGATGCTGAAAAGAGCATAAAAAATCCTAATGTTTTAATTAAATAAATATTCTTTTTTTTTCTAAATTTTATCAGTTATTCTAACGGTTTAAACATATAAGAGTATACTTCAGTATCATTTAGATTATTACAAATTTTTCTATAAACTGGTTTTAATTGCATTCCAGTTTTCAAATTACCCTGGGTTGTAATCTGTCCAAGCCCTTTTATACCATTTTCAAATTCTACAACTCCAAGTACATAAGATGGTTTATCTCGAAATTCTGCTGGAGGTGCCTTTAAGATGGTATAAGTTAATAATTTGCAGGAGCCTGAAGCTTCAATTTTATCAAATTCGGTTTTTTTACATTTTAAACATCTTAGATGAGTCTTATGCTGTAAGAATCCGCAGTTTTTACATTTTTTCCATATAATTTTCTCTGGAACATTCATAATGCTCACATCAACAGATCACTATTTCTAAAAATCTTCTTCTATATATTAGTCGATAGTTGATAAATATTCAGTTTTTTAGAAATATTAATCTTAATAAGATTTGATAAATATTCAGTCTTTAAGAAATAGTGGTCTTAAAAAGATAAATGAAAGAATCTTTAACACCAGAAAAAATCCAGAAAGACTTTTCAACTGGAGATTTAAGCAAGGAAAATGCAGCGGAATTGTTAATTTCATTAATTGAAAGTAGTGATAATGCAGAAATTCGTGTAGATAGTATTAAAGCTTTGGAGAAAATAAATTTTCAAAATGAAAACATTTTTAAAATTCTTGAGAATTACTTAATATCAGATGAAAACGCAGTTATAAGAGCATCTGTCGCTAGTTATATTATTGAAAATTTTCCCGAAGATGGTCTTTCTGCCTTTAGATGGGTTATTCAGCATGAAGATTCTCCTTTAGTTATGAAAATTTTTTTTGATGCTATAGAGAAATTAGGAAATCCTCAACTAAAGCTGATTGAAAAAGATTTAACAAATTGGATTGATAAATATGCTACTAAAATAGGAATTGTTCCTCGAGAGGCAATATTTTTTTTAGATCTTGAAGCTTGTTTTGCTAAAGGCAAAAGAAAATATAAAATTGACCCTATCTTTTATAAGCATTTTGAAAAATTAAGTAATATTAAAAATGGAGAACCATGGCTTGTTATTAAAAATAAGCATGTGAATGTTTTAAATTTAAACTACTTTACTTGGAAATGGGTAAAAGAAAATTCAGATATTGTCAATTCTCTATATAAATTTAAGTATTTAGATGCATATTTTAATTCACTCAATAAATATAACATTAATGATAAAGATTTTTTTGAAATTCCTAATTCAATTGGCAAATTAACTTACCTTAAAAAATTAACTCTAATGCGGAATAGGCTTCAAAAAATTCCAGAATCATTAGGAGCATTGAATTCCTTAAAAGAGTTAGATTTAAGCTACAATAATTTTTACGAAATCCCTCAAATAATAGGAGGACTCAATTCACTTGAAAAATTAAATTTAAAAGGTAATAAAATTCAAAAGATCCCCGATTCTTTGAGATTATTTTTAGATTCTCTTGAGAATTTTATTTATTAAAATTCCTTAAATGATATAATTATTTAAATTATAAAATCAATGATAATAATCAATTATTAAGAAAATCATTTATAGTAGTGATAAATGTGGCAGAAGAAAAAAAAATTATTAACGGTGGAGATGTTCTGATAAAAAGCCTTCTTAAAGAGAATGTTAAATACATGTTCGGTATTCCAGGCGGGCAATTTTTAACAATGTATGATGCTATTTACCGTTGGGGCAGGGAACAAGGCATCGACACTGTAATGTTTCGCCATGAACAAGCGGCAGCACATGCAGCAGATGCATGGGCAAGGGTAACAAATAGTCCAGGAGTTTGTTTTGGAACAGTTGGTCCTGGAGCAACTAATTTAGTTCCTGGAGTGGGAGCCGCATGGAGCGATAATATACCTCTGGTAACTATTGTTCCACAAGTTAATAGTAAGTACGAAGATTCATTTACATTACAAGGAAATCTTGATCAAATAACTATGTTTAAACCTATAACAAAATATCAAAAAACTATAAGAGAAATAGAAAAGATTCCCGATGCTGTCCAAAAAACTTTTAGAGAAGCTGTAGGAGGTCGTCCTAGACCTGTTTTATTAGAGATTTTTGAGGATGCGTTCATAGCTGAGATTGAAGAGGAAAAGATAACTATAAAACCTAAAGAGACTTATAGAGCTATTTCGAAACCTGCGATAGATGATGATTTAATTAAGAAATCTTTAGATCTCTTGTTAAAAGCAGAAAAACCTTTAATAATTTCTGGTGGTGGAGTAAATCGCGCAGAAGGCTGGAATGAATTACAGGAATTTGCTGAATATTTGCAAATTCCTGTTATTACAACTGTTATGGGAATAGGAACAATTTCAAATAAATCAAGATGTTTAATTGGAACAAGTGTAGGGGGTTTTGTAAAGGATGTCTCACCACACGCTGATTTAGTCTTAGCATTAGGTTGCAAATTTTCATTTATCATGGCACATGGAGAAGAACCTTTCTGGAGAGACTCACAAAAAATGATACAAGTTGATATTGATCCATCAATTATTGGACGAGCAAAACCAATAACATTAGGTATTGTTGGTGACTGCAAAATGTTTTTGAACCAAATACTTGATGAAGCAAAAAAAACCAATAAAATTGAAAAAAGAGAATGGATGGAAGATCTTGTAGAAAGAAATAAAATCTATATGAGTAAATATATAAAAAAAGCATCAAGAGAAAAAATACCAATTACTCCAGAAAGATTAATCAAGGAAACTCTTGAATTCATAGATGATGATGCCATTCTAGTGATCGATGGAGGGGACATTGAAGTTTATACTATAGAACAGATAAATTTTTATAAACCACGTCCACCGATTTCCACCTTAGCATCGATTTGTATGGGACATTTGGGTACAGCTGTACCATATGTAATTGGAGCAAAATTAGCAAAACCAAATAAGCAAGTTGTAGCTATTGCAGGTGATGGAAGTTTTATGATGAACATTCAAGATTTAGAAACTGCTGTACGATTAGGACTAAAAAATCTAATTATTGTAGTAGCAAATAATAACGCATGGGGGATGATTAGATCGTGTCAAAATAAATATATGGAGAAGCGCTGTATAGATGTAGACCTTCCTGAATTCGATTATGCTAAAGCTGCTGAAGCATTCGGTTGTTATG
>CP070805.1:473302-476815 GCA_020343655.1 Promethearchaeota archaeon
CTGTACTACATCTGCTTATAAAGCAGCAAGAATCGGAAAGAAATTACATGATGCGGGATGTTATTGGTTTCATAAATGCGCGACAATGAAACATGCATTATCAGCCGAAAAAGCAGGCGCTGATGCTGTGACAATCGTAGGTCTTGAGGGAACAGGATTTAAAAATGTAAATCAAAACACTACACTCGTCAACATGACTATGGCAAAAAAATTACTCAAAATTCCTGTCATAGCAGCAGGAGGAATTGGCGACGCTAGAGGATTTCTTGCTGCTCTCGCTATGGGGGCAGATGCAGTATGTTTTGGAACTGCAATTATCCCTACTAAAGAAAGCCCGGCTTCAGATTCATGGAAAAAAGTAATTATAAACCAAGATATCTTTGACGAAAAATTTCATAAGAAAATTTTTCACCTTCAAACAAGAGATTCTGCCGTTGGTTCTATGGCTAGTGGACATTGCGATAAAATCGTTTCAATTAAAGAATTTATTGACAACATTGTATCAAACGCAGAAAACATCCTAAAAAACTGGGGATATCAAGGTAATGAATTCAATAAATTACAAGATTAATATGTGTATTAGAAATAAGTTTTGAAAATAATCAAATTGAATATAGGAAGCTCCATAGTACATAGATTAGATATAGCATGAATAAGTACCGCTGTGAAAACCCACTTTTATTTGTTTTAGTGTATGTTCAACCGATAAAAATACATAGAACTACAGTATAGAAGCATTTCCCGGTTATTGATAGAAAGCGTTAGAGTAAATACTAAAATAAAGTCAATATTATTTATTGGCATTCCTTCAGGAATATATTTTTTAAAATATATTCGAAAAATTTAAGAGAGATTTTTATCGATTATTAAATTGCATTAATAGAACTCTAAATTAACTTTAAACGTAAGAGATCGAGTTCAAATTAGAATTATGAAAAGATATCGAAGAAACCAGATTTATCGCTATTTGAATCGGGAAAAATATTTTTTAATTTCATCTGCGATATTCATTTCAAGTCTATTGCTATCGATTTTAATTATTGAAAGTGATTTAACTGAGATATTAATTTTATTAATTTTTATAATTATATTCTCGGGATTTTATATGTTGTATAGAATTTTTGGTAAAAATAGATGGATAAATTATTTATTAAATGTAAACAGAATTAGAAAAAATATTGAAAAGTATGAGAATAGCAAAGAATATGAAAAATATGCTATATCATTAATAGAAATGGGTGCCCTATACGGTGTATTAAAAAAAACCAAAGAGGAATTAAATTTTTATCTAAAAGCATACGACATTTTAGAAGAAATAAATCACCACAAATTATTATCAGTTATTTGTCAGCCTATTGCATCGATATATGAAAAACAAAAGAATTATGTTGATGCAGAAATTTTTTTTCTTAGGGGATTGGAACTAAGTAAAAAACTTAAAGAACGTAATCTAATCCATAATTATTTAACACTTATGGGTGAATTCTATGAAAAGAAAGGAGATGCTAAGGGGGCTATTGATTATTTCTTAAAAGCTGATTTAATAAAAAAGAAATAGAATTATATTTCTGACTAAATTTTACTCTCTCACTTCTTTAAGGGATATATGTTTGAACTAATAGAGTGCTATCCTTAATCCCCATAGTTGTATGTGTACCTCTAATAGAAATTGTTAAATTATGAAAACCCGCAGATATTACTTTAGCAAATTGAAGTGTAACTGAGCCGTGTTGTTCTACGCTTTCACTAGCGAAATATACTTCGGGATAAGTAGGAGGTCCTTTTATTGAGCCGTCTAAAACAAATCTAAACCAAAGTATGGTTAATCCCGTTCCGGATATGATAGCAAATGTATTAAAAAGAAAGTATACTGATTCTCCTGAGTTTACTGTAAAATTTATTGTAAGGGGATCTATAATAATATCTATACCAAGGGAACTAATTGGATAAGTGGTTGGATCATACTTGAACCATGTGTTTTGAATTCCAAAATTGGTGTCAACAACTTGTACTTGAGGCAACACTAAGGTATAAACTCCTAACCCTAAGCCTGAGATTCCTATTAAAAGTGCTAATATACCTAATCCTTTACCATTTGACATAATATATCACTTTTTCAAATTTATTAGATTTAAATTTATTTTACTTCTATTTAAATAAGACTGAGACTATGACCAAGGAAGATCGAAAAAAAATTCATTTAAATAATTAAAAAGGATTTAGAATGTGCATGATTTTATATATTCAAAACTCAAATTGATTCATATAATCTATTAAAAATGTGAAAAATTAAATGTATTTATAAAGAGGTAATATTAATATGGGAAAAGGAGGTGCCATTTTAGGAATATTAGGATTAATACTGGGCGCTGGGGGATTGGGTCTTGGAATAGTGAATTGGGTGAATCAACCATATGAACTCCATTGGTATAGTTATCGTGACCTCGAATTCACACCTAGCCCTGCTACGGTTTACATACCAATTCAGAATATGTCAATTGTATTTCAACTGGGAACACCAATGTCTCTTCATTTATTATTTATTTGTAGCGCAAGATGTCTAGGGGATCTTGGTAGTTTTTCTGATCTCTTTTTTTATTTCATGATAAATGACGTAAGACAAATTGACATGCCATGGGCTCGAGTCGGCTCTTTTGAAAGTAATACAAATTATGAGTATTACAGTGTCTCATTACAGCATTATATTGATTTAGTCCCCCCAGGTGTTTACAACTTTACAGTTGCCGTAATGACTGAAAGGGTGGGAAATTTTATTAGGGAATCCTCATTTTGGATACATGCCTATACCCCCTAAGCCTTAAATAATAATTACTTTTTTTTTATTATGGAACATTTTTATTTCAATCCTTCTCTTTTTCTATTTTACCTAGTTCAATTCCAAGTCGATACGCTTCTTCTAATTGATCTTGGCACATAGAAATTGGAATATCTTTTTGTTCATCTTCATTATAGGTACGGCACGTAATTATGAATAATTTAATGTTAAAAAATGGTGCTATCCTTTCAAAAAATGCAATTGTTGATTCACAGTGATGGCGATAAGTAATAATGACCACAAATGTTTTGTTTCCAAAGCCTTCCCAAGCAAGGGCTTCCATTCTATCGAATACTGTTTTTAATTGAGCCGTCATATACCCCCAATACATAGGAGTGGCAAAAACTATCGTATTTGCTTTTTTATATGCAGAATACACTTCTACCATATCATCTTTTATAGCACAGCTATGATCTGCTGATGTTGCGCATGTTAGACATCCTTGACATGGTTTAATATTTAATTCATTGGTATAAAAATGTTTTATTTCCTTATCTCCACCAAGTTTCAATCCTCTTATGAAATAATCGACTAAAGTATCTGAGTTTTGATTTTTTCTCGGGCTACCATGGAATACTATAAATTTCATAATAATAATCTCTCTTTCTAAAAATGCTTTTATTATTCACTAAATTTTTGCTTATTTTGGGCTTCTTAGTATTTAACTGTTTATAAGA
>CP070805.1:476915-480250 GCA_020343655.1 Promethearchaeota archaeon
CCTTTTCCTTTATAAGTTGTGAATTCACCTCCTTCATCAAGAGGGAAAAACAGAGCGACAAGTATTCCTAAGATTGAACTTATTATAAGAAATATAGGGCCAAGTATTGAACCACCCCCATCATTTATCCCTGCATGTAATCCAATAAAAAATACAAACAATAAAACACTTTCTGTAATCACTAATGACTGTGATAAGCGTCTATTGGGCGCTCCAACAGCAAACAGCGAACTAATATCATCTCGAATATGGCTATAATTCGAATCTAAGTTTCCACATATAATCCACATAGCCGTATAAATGATTGGACTAAGCATTCCGCAAATTGCTAAAATCTGAAATATTATCATAATTTTCTGGTTTTGTGCTTGAAATTAAAACTTTACTATTGCCAAAGGTTTAATTAATTCGCTTCCTTTGCTAAACCATAAAAAATTTTATCAAGATGTATTGGTTCAATTTTATCTTTCCATCTCAACTCATTTTGCTCAATCCATTTTATATTTTTTATAAAAAAGGAAAAATAAAATAATCACTTTTATTAGGTTCCTTTTTTGATTTCTCATAAAATGAAGATGCTCGGAAGCAGAAATCATAGCGGTCGTGCTTTACGACTTTTTCTAGATCTATCGTTTCTATTTTTTTGAATTCATGAAGATCTAATATAATTTGCTTTCTCCTTTTTTCTATTCTAGCACATTAATGACAACCTTTCCTTTTAAATGGCCTTTTTCGTAATATTTATGAGCTTCAGCAGTCTGTCTTAATGGAAAGACTTTTTCTACAACTGATTTTATCTTTCCTGCTTCAATTTGCTCTCTGAGAAAATCAAGTTTTTCAGTAATAACTGAAGCCATAAACGATTTTATTTTCTTATTTCTTATTTGTTTAAAAACCACAGACTCTAAATCAACTGTGACAAATATCCCTTTCTCACTTAACGAGTTTTTACAATCTGAATATGAGATTTTTTTTCGACCGACCGCATCAAAGATAACATCGTAAGTTTGACCGTTTTTAGTAAAATTTTCTTTAGTATAATCGATAACGGCCTTGGCTCCAAGAGATTGAGCATTACTTAATTTATCTGTACTGCATACAGCGGTAACTTCAGATGTGAATAACCTCGCAATTTGTATAGCATAAGTACCAACTCCCCCAGAACCTCCATAGATAAGGACTTTTTGCCCTTCTTGAATTGAAATTTTATCTCTAAGACCATGTAATGCAGTACATGCTGCACTTGGTACTGCCGCAGCTTCTTCATGACTCATATTGGCTGGTTTTATTGCAGTATTCTTTTCAGGTATGCACAAATACTCCGCATATGCTCCGTGGTTTCTAGAAGCTCCATAAATAAGATCTCCCTTTTTAAAATTTGTTACCTTTTTTCCTACGGCATCAACTTCACCAGATACATCAACTCCTAAAATTTTTACTTTTGGTTTTTTAAAACCCGCCATTAATTTTGTTATTCCATATAACAACTTGGCACCACTTCGAAAAACAATATCGATGGCGTTTACTGAAGTAGCATGTACCTTAACAAGTAATTCATCATCCTTGGGTATCGGTCTTTCCATTTCTTCGAATTTTAGCACATCTACAGAACCAAATTCTTCATATACTATAGCTTTCATAATAATTTCCTTATAGAGTTACATCCTATATATAATTTAGTTAAAACTAAATTTTAATGATAGCTTCTAATATTCGAGATAACTCTAATTAATCTGTGTCTAATCTTAAAGAAGAATTTTTCTAAACTCATATTCATCTTCTTTAGCTATTACATGAACAACTTTAATTTCCCCTTTATCATTGATTTCAATTAAACTGGGTTTGTCTATTTGTTGCCACGCCCCAGAATTGGCAATAGTAGCTTTCCATGACTGCTTAGTACGTTGATTATTTAATGGAACGCTAAGTTTTGTATCCTTATGAGTATGACCAAAAATTATTTTATTAATTTCTCGATTATATCCCATTTTTACCAGCTTTGGGAGGAATTTTTTTCTGAATTGCTTGATATAGGTCTCATTTTTTAATTTTTCTCTTTTTCTTGCAACCATTTTGAGTAATTTGTCAAATAACTTAAGAAAAATTAAAAATGGCGAAATAAGTGAGATCTTTAACAAGCGTTGTGTTATTTTGCGGGATTGAGCCAGCCATCTATCAAATACTTTATCTATTGTCCTAATACTTAACTTAATCACTTCATTCCAGAGAAGATTTCCTACTTCTTTAATAGCATCTGGAGATTTCAGACCTAAATACCAAGGTATCCCTCCTCCATATTTACGTAAAAAAGTTTCAAATTGAATTCCATGGGTCATTAAACAGTTATATGAAATATCGGGTGCTTCAACTTTATCGAATTGGAACAAATAGATATTTTTTTGGTTAACAATTTCTTTCTTTGAATCATAAAAACCTAGCTTCCACCTTCCTTCATCTGCTGTTAAAATAAAATATTGCCATATATTTTTCAAGTTAAATAAATCAGCGTATCTAAAGTTGAATTTTTTAAATTTTTCTACTAATTTCTTCTTTCTCTTGGAAAACCATTTCTCTAAATTCCCAATAATTTTAATTTCATGATTCCCAAGCGTAAAAAATATACTAATACCCTTTTCTTTCAACTTTCTTAATCTTAGAAAAATCTTTTCATAATTTTCTGTTTTCTGATCTATGTAACGATGTCCTTCTGGGTAGTATAACTTTTTGCAGTAGTCTCTGACGCTTTCCATAACAATATCGAAGAAATCTCCTAAAATTATTACCACTTGTAAGTTTTTGGAATCTAAAAGGACTTGATTTAAAAATTCAATAAAAACATTGTGATGATTTATCGAAGCTCCGACATGTACATCAGAAACTCCCACAACTATTGTGTCATTATCTAATTCATACATTTTAATTCATTTTATTATTTTTTAATTGGATCTCGCTAAACTTTCTATGACGAAATTAATAATATACATATTTGTATAAAAATATAAAAATATTATGATACTGTTAATAATAGGTAAAACTTCGAATCCCATCCTAAAAATCCAAAGATGATCCTTTTTAACTCGTGCCTACATCCTAAATTTAAGTCGAATCTAAATTATATCTTCCCTATAGATCCTTCTATAGATTATTCTATAAGAGTCTTTGTACTAATTTATTGAGAATCCTTTTGGAAAAAAAGTATTTCTTAAAACGAAAAAAAGTACGAGCTTAAAACGATAAAAATATGAAATGAATGATATTATAATCCAGATATAATTAAACTCTAAAGAGATCAAATCTTAAAGTTCGATGTTATAAAATATTGCTCTTTTCGAGAA
>CP070805.1:480350-483516 GCA_020343655.1 Promethearchaeota archaeon
TCCAACGAGAATTATTACGGTAGAAACCAATGCAGTTATGCCTACTGTTAAATTAGAAGCAATTTGCTTAATAAAAATCCCCAGTAATGCCCAAACTATAACAAAACTATAAGCGTAGTCTTTCCGTAAGTAAAGCATTCCAAATGTTATAAGAACCGCTACGATTATTACAATGATTGTTAATAATTCTGCTAATAATCCAAAACCACTCACTCCAAGAACAACTAGTACCGCAGTTACATTAGCTATTGTAGCAACAGTAATCCAACCGAGATATATACTGAAAGGAACATGCACAGCAATTTTTTCAATTTTAGAGACTTCTGATTTCCCTATATTTAATTTAAGGTAAATTATTAATAATGAAAGTAAAAGTATAATCATGAAGATTAGAGATAGTGGTACCAATCTATAGTGCCAAAGAAAAATCCAAATAATGTTAGCTAAACTTCCAATAATAAAGAAATATCCAATGTCATCTACGTATTTCATTTCAATCTTGTCTTCTTTAGTTATATCTCTTATCTGATAAATAGAAAACAGTCCTAAAAAAATATATATCACACTCCAAATTGAAAAAGTAATTCCTTCGGGTACAAACAAGTTGGGTATGGCATCAGATAATTCTTGAGTAGTACTACCACCAATTGGTAACAATACTGCCAGAAAATTAACAATCACTGTTGCAATAAATCCAATAAGATTAAAAATCTGTAAAAATTCTTTCTTAACCATTCGAGAACCACCTATTTATTTTAATTGTATTCTATTAATTTTTAATTAAAAATGGATATCTAAGTAATAAATTTAGTCTTTATTATTTATTTATTTTATCTTCATTTTATTAAGGAATTTGAAAAGAAACATAAAATGTATAAGATAATAGATATGAAAATTTATAAATTCAAATATAGTTGCTCTAAACCATCAAATATATCATTCCGATTGGGGAAGAAATACACAAATAAATTTAGAAATTAAATATCTTAGTTGACAAAGTCAAGTAGATAGTTGGGTTTGTCAAGATTTAAATTGATAAATTAATTCTATATTACGAAAATTGATGGAACAAAATTTGGAGAGAATAGGACAAATACGAAGTTTTAATCGTTTCTATACCAATTTGCTAGGACTTCTAGATAGAACATTACTAAAGAGTCCGTATTCTTTAACTGAAGTAAGAATCATGTTCGAACTTAACCGCCTATCAACTACAACTGCAAGTGAAATTGTTAAATTACTTAATCTGGATCCAGCATATCTCAGTCGAATATTGAGTAGTCTTGAAAAGAAAAATTTAATTCAAAAAGAACGATCAAGCAAGGATATGCGTAAACAATTACTTTCATTAACATCTAAAGGACAAGAAGTGATTTCAGAACTCCAAGAGAAAGCAAATGAACAGATTAAAACATTAATTATCAATGTAACAGATGAGGATCAAAATCGACTTGTCAACGCGATGAAAACTATTGAGAGAATTTTAAATGGTGAAACAAAGAAACCAGAATTTTACACCTTACGTTCTCATAAACCTGGCGACATAGGATATATCACATATCGACACGGAGTAATTTATGCAAATGAATATCAACTTGATGAAACTTTTGAAGCTTATGTAGCTAAATATATGGCAGAATTTATTGAAAATTATGATCTAGCTAAAGATCGTCTGTGGATTGCAGAGAAAGGAACTGAGATTGTTGGATCAATTGCAATAGTGAAAAAAGATGAAAAAGTCGCGCAACTACGTTGGCTCCTTGTTGAACCTCATGAAAGAAACAAGGGAATTGGTAAAAAGTTACTCCAAGAAGCTTTAAGTTTTTGTAGGAATCGAGGTTATAATAAAATCATATTGGGTACATTTAGCGATCTACTAATAGCGCGAAGATTATATTCTAAGAATGGATTTCAATTGATTGAATTTAAAAGTCACCGTATCTGGGGACAAGATTTGACTGAAGAACAATGGGAATTAAATTTATAGTAGTAATCAGATGACTGTTGCTTTATTTCATTTACCAAAATTAGAATCATGTTCTTTTAAAGTATCTGTAAGAACCAAACACAACTTCTCTAACAAGTTCGTATCTACTTTATCGATAGTATCGTTACGCGTATGCATATAGCCATGTGCTTCCACCTCTCCAAATTCAAATCCTTGAAGACCCTTATCACCTAAAAAAGCTCCATCAGAATGAACCCCTAAAATCCTTTCCGTAGCATAGTGTCGAATCTTAAGATTTCTATTGTTATTCAAAAGCAAGAAATCTATTTCCTTTGCATGATTCCCTTTAATTCCTGGAAATAGATACACATGATTAGCTATGGATTCAAAATTAAATATTATCGATTTTTCATGATCAAAATTGTCCAAAGTATTATAAAAAAATCTAATACCCATTGTTCCGCATTCTTCAGCTCCAGTAAAAAGAAACCACATATTATAATTTGTTAACCTATTTTCAGAGATATTATAATAATTTAACAGTTCTAAATTGCACGCTATACCCGTAGCGTTATCAGTAGCCCCATCAGAACTATTATTTGTTATGTTAAGAAGTATCATTATCATAGTAAACATGCTAAATATTAAAGGAAATAGCCCGATAGTATAAAATATTATTTCAAATCCATTAAATATCAGGTTTTTTAGGATTGTAACAACAGCTAGAATAATTGACGAGAAGATCCAAAGTTTTATAATTCTTATCCGTTTACTAATCGTTAATCTTTGTCCCTTGGAATCTACATGGCTTATAAACAATGCTATTCTGTTATTGTTCTTCATTTCATTTGAAAGAGATTTAATCTTTACTATAAGGTTTTGAGATTGTAATTTTGAAATGAATTGAATATTTTCAGGTTTTCTCGTCAATATTGCCGACGCAATTAATATGCCAAATAATATGAGGCTTAAAATCAATGACATAACCATAGATATATTCAAGTAAAGGAATAATAAAATTAACGAAACGGATAAGAAAGCTACTTTAGGATAGATCCTCGAATAAAACGTGCTAAAAGTAAAAGGTTGGACTTCAAATTTTAAATTCAAATTCTTAATTTTTTGTTTTACTTTGTCGAAAGCTTTAAATTCAAATTCCGTTCCAGATAATCGAGGAAAAGAAAATTCCTTAAGATTTTTTTTAATTCGGGCTTCTTC
>CP070805.1:483616-486704 GCA_020343655.1 Promethearchaeota archaeon
GGATTAGGTTCTTTTGGATTATCTGATGGATTTATAAATGAGAAAGGAAAAGCTATGAGATGTGGGAGTATTGTAGTAGACTATAAATTACCCTATGGTGGCCATAAACGACCTTTAAATCCCTATGAATATTGTATAGAATGTGGTGATTGTGTTAAAAGATGCCCTGTTGGAGCAATAACCTTTGAAAATCGGCATGATAAACATATATGTTACAAACATGTGAGTAGTACCGCTTCTTATATTAAAAATAACTATGGGATTGAAATTTATGGTTGTGGACTTTGCCAAGTTGGAGTTTCTTGCGAAAATGGAATCCCTAAGAATAGAAATGATTAACAAGTAAGAATTGGTAAAAATTGCATTCTAGTTTTTTAAATATTCAATTAAGATCCAATTCTATTAAGTAAAATTTAATTGATTGGCAAAATTTAAAAAAAGAACTTATTATGTTAAATGGAAGTGTATTATAATATCGGATAATTACGCTATTAGATCTAAAGATCTTACCAAAAAATTTGGTAATATTATCGCTGTAAATAATTTAAATTTAAAAATTCCTTATGGTATAACATACGGATTATTGGGACCTAATGGAGCAGGTAAAACAACAACTGTAAGAATGCTAAATGCAATAATTTCCCCTACTGCTGGAACCGCGGAGGTTGTGGGATATGATATCATAACTCAAAGTAAACAAGTTAAAATAAACTGTGGATTTTTACCTGAATCACCTGGTTTATATCAAAAGTTAACAGCTAAAGAATTCTTGGAATTTGTAGGCGAGTTATATTATTTACCAAAAGAGGTCATATCTTCCCGTATTGAAGAATTATTGGATATTTTTGATTTAGAAGGTAGAGAAAATGATCTTTTAGAAGGGTATTCAAGAGGGATGAAACAAAAAGTATGTTTATGTGCTGCACTTATCCAAGATCCTAAAATGATCTTCCTAGATGAACCAACCTCAAACTTAGATCCCGCTGCTGCAAGAATGGTCAAAGATCTTATATCTGATTTAGCTAAAAAAGCTGATAAAACCATTTTTATTTGTACACACCTTCTTGATTCCGCTGAGGAATTATGTGATTTAATTGGAATTATCGATAAAGGAGAATTAAAAGTTGAAGGGAGTCCTAAAGAAATTATTGATTCTGTTAACGCAAAGGATTTGGAAGATGCTTATCTAAAAATAATGGGTGTTTCCAGAATCGAAGATTTATTGGCTTGGAGAGAAGAAGTCCCAAGTAATATGGAAAAAGAAAAGAAAAAGAAAAAAAAGAAAAAAAAATAAGAAAATAAAAATGGCTCTCTGGAAAACAATAGCTAAAAACGAACTTAAACTTAGAACTAATAAATTTCGAAACCATCGAAAATTATTTTTTATTAGCTTATATTCCTTCTTCATTATTTGGGCTTTTTTATTAGCTCCTTGGCTTTTTGACTTATTTATGCCAACAATAGTAGCAGCAATCCCCCCTATTACTATTAAATTTGCAGTTGCATTGGTTATTGAATATGTGATGATGGCATTTTTTTTATCTGTGTTTATTTATCCTTTAAATAGTGTTTATAGGAAGATCGAAATTGGCTTTAAAGAAATCATATTGGCTTCACCAGCTTCATCTGGAGATATTTTTTTAGGTGAATTCTTAGGAAAATTACCAGTTTATTTTGGAGGTATTTTATTATTTACTCCTATAATTATTGGAATGATAAATCCAATTATCAATTTAAGCACTATTCAATATTTAATTATTTATTTGTGTATTTTTGGGTTAATTCTTTTTGCTACTTTATTAGGTTCTATTGTTGCGTCATGGTTAGAACGTAAAATAGCAAAGAGTGAACGCGCAAGAGATTTAGGAAAGATTTTACTATTTCTCCTTTCCATTGCCATGGTCGCAATAATGTATACTTTACAATTTTTATTTAAATTTCTTATGGATAACCCTCAATTAAGAAATTGGGTGATGTTTTATCCCTCTTTATGGTTTTCTAATATTGTCTTATATTTTATTGATCCAATCTTGATAAGTAGTTATATTTTAAACGTTTGGTCAAGTTTAGCCCTAATGATTATTATTCCTCTCATTATATTTTTAATAGCTTATAAAAAGGCAGATAATTTTTTTACTGTGGAGGGAGGCATTGAAAAAATAACTACAGTAATCGAACGAGAAAATAAATTCTATTTATTAATTAGGAAAACAACAGGGCATAAATGGAGAGGATTGATTATAACTCAATTAAAAGAGTTTTTGAGAAAAAGAGAGAGTATTATGAAGTTTGCATATTTATTGGGATTAGTAGGAGTGTTGGGAATAGTTTTCTCAAATTTTGCGCTGGATAATTTTTTAGCAGAATCAATTCTAATAGTGTTGCTCATTGTTACAGGTGGAATAATGTATGGATTACTATTTGGAAGTTACATTTTTGTTGGTTCTAAAGATCTAATATGGGTATATAAAAGAAGTCCTCGAAATATACGTGCTTTAGTTTATTCATATCTTTTAGCCATGTTAATATTTAATGTACTGATGGCATTAGGAATTACTATTTTCTTTACTTACTTTCTTGAATTTGATCTTTTTACTATAATATTTTTCTTTAGTTTTTATTTAATAAATAGTGAAGTAGTAATTGCTCAAGCAGTTGGGATCCAATGTTTAAGTCCTGCATTTGAAGAAAAAGGCAGTTCAATGACAACAAATAATCTTATTTTAATGGTACTTCAGTTTGTTCCTTTTCAATTTATATTTCCTTTTATGATAATAGCATTTCCTATACCATCATCTCCGGAATTAGTAAAACTCTACTTTCTTATGCCCTTATTGTTAATTTCAATAGTAAGCGCAATTCTGCTATTAACTTTTGGATTAAAAAAATTAGGAAAGATTGAATAACTTCCCAAAAGAGCGAAAAAATCTTTTAATCATTTTTTATAATCTCCAAACTGAGGCAATTGTTTTAATTGCTCTGAACTGAATATAGGTCCATCTTTACATACTGAAACATCATTATTTTCACCAATGCAACAGGAACCACATAATCCTACACCACATTTCATCTTTCTTTCAAGAGATGC
>CP070805.1:486804-489829 GCA_020343655.1 Promethearchaeota archaeon
TTACTGCTATAACCATATTGCTTATTTCGCCATTTCCTCTATAAGTTGTTCTGCTTGTTCTACACTTGTAATTGCACGTAATTTGAAGTGCACAAATGGTGAATATCTTTGAAGCCTGACGTTAATTTCTACCATATCTCCTTCCATTATGCCGAATCCTTTGAGTTCTCCGAGAAATCCTCCCCAATCTAATAATTTTCCATCTTTAATATCTTCTTTAACGAAATTTAACAATGCTTTCCACCCTGCAGCCCGCTCTTTACGACCAACAGGCAACCGAGTTGCATCAATTTCCCAAAGGGCTAAATATTTTCCCATAAATTATCACTTCTTAAATTTTTTAAGTCATCTGTTGCTTTTCATTAGATGACATTTAAGTATAATTATAGCATTGTTAATAAATTTAGATGCTTATAAACTATTTATTTTGGTCATCACCAACTCCTTCAACTGGACTATATTGCAATTATTGTACAAAAGACTTTTGCTCAGTAAAATTATGATTTATTTTAAATTATTCAAAAAAAAAAATTAACTTTTTTCTCAAGAATATACTCTATCCATTCTTCTCTAATCATCAAAAACTTACCATCTTCCTTTTCACATCCCTCATACTAAAAGCCTGAACCTTGTGGTTCTCCTTTCAACTCCACACACTTGCGCTATTGAGAGTGGCAGGCTAAATAGGTCGCCCGAAAGCTCCCTACTTTTCAGCCCTACTCTCAATATTATAAGGTTATTCACTTAAAATGGCATAAACTATGACAATATAATCACAGACGGTAATGAAAATTAAAAGTCCAGAAAAGTATGATCCCATATATACTACGTAATCTACTGTTCCCAGTTTAGTCATTAATGGTGCACCTATACCTAGACCAACTGTATTAATTAATGATATTATAGTGCTTAAGAATATAAGAGTGTAGAAAATAGATTTACTTATTAATTTTGAGTATCTATCAGATTCTTCTCGTAGATCATCTCCTACTTTATCTAAAACGTCTCGAGAAAAAAAAAATAACATTATTGCAAAAGAGATGAAATATGTTGATCCAACAATCAAAGAGCCAGAAAGAAGACTTATAATTATATCGATTATTATACCTGATACCACTGGAATAATAATTAAAACAAGAATTGTGAAAGATCTTCCCTTATTTATCACTACTTCTTTGGCTGAAAGATAATTATACGCTAAAATGGATAAAAATGTAAGGAGAAACAGAATTCCCACAATAACACTAAAAAAAATAGTATATGCTTGTAAATTAAAGCCAGGGATAATAAACATTATGAAAGTAAATATTATCGCTAATATAGGAAATAATATATAATGTTTTCTTATATAAAATCTGAATTTTGTTTTAGTAGAATATTCCTTTTTCAAAATTAGAAATTTTATTTCTCCTTGGGATGATATAGACTCTTCAAGTTTTTTCGCATTCCAATAAACTAGGAATAAATTAATAAAAGTAAAAAAGAAATAAAGTAAAAATAGGTTAATAATAAAAGCCATAATAATCTGGGAAGCTAGTAAAGCACTTGGCGAAGATAAAAGAATGTCTGCATATAGTAGGATGATAAAATCTTCAACAACCCACATAATAAGAAGTATTATAGACGTAAATCCTGTTAATTTTAAAAAATAATTGAATCTAGTATTCTCCCATAAATATTTTATTCCATCGAATTTGTGCGTTATTCCTAAGAAGTTCTTGAGTTTTACTAAAAAAGATTCATTGTCACTCATTCATATCAGAAATATTGACAAATTTATATAGATTTCGATAGATCTAAGAACTTTCACTTTTATTTAAAGATTATGAATTGACTAGCCCACTTGAAGTTAGAAATCTCTGAATTTTGAATTAGAAATCTAGAAAAGGCAATTAAAGAAAATTGCTAATACCATAGCTAATACCATAAGTTAGAATTGGTGGTAGGAAATTTACTTTTGTGTTTAAATAGATTTAAATATAAAATTGATCATAATGATCATAATGATCATTATAATATCAATTTTGGATTTTTAAAATGAAGGATGATAAAAAAGAGAAATTTATTAAAGTCATGGTATCCGAAAGGCTATACAAAAAAATAGACAGATATTCACACTTACAACTACAAACTAAGTCTGAATTTATTAGGTCTGCAGTAAGGAAATTGATTGCTGAAATTAATAGATCAATCTATCCTAATAAAACAGATCCACAATTTAAAAAGTTTAATAGACGTGATGTTTTAGAAGAACTAAAAAATTCGCAATCCGCTCATAAAAAAGGAGGATATTTAACAACACCAAGTAAGGAAGAACTTATTCAACGAGAGAACTTACTTGAAGAAAGGAAGAAAGAATTAGAAAAAGAATTAGATAAAATTGAAAAAGTATTGAGAAAGCAATAATCAGGCTTTCTTTATAAGCTATTTGTACTGTTTTAATCTTGAATTTCATAATTCTTATGACTGAATTATCAAAAGAAGTAAAATTTCTAAGAACACACACCATTTTTTTCATCTCATTGGATTTAGTCAATTACACTCAGAAATACAATAATTAAATAGTTTATAATTGATATCTTAATTAGGAATAAATCACTATTTACTCCTAAAGTTAGAATTGTATTAAAGCGTTTAATAAAGATTCTGATCTGAAATCATGAGTTTAATAATAAAACTAGCTTATTTATTTAGTCCTTTTATTAGATTAATCAATTTGATTAAAAGGATTTTATCTCCTTACATGAGTCATTTTCGCGCATTAGAGCCATCTAATACTACTTTTAAACTAGGTTCATGGAATGATAATGCTCTTGTCCAAACGAAGTATGGTTTAGTATCTGGTTTTTCAGATAAAGGATCTTGGTGCTGGAAGGGGATTCCATATGCAGATCCTCCGATTGGTTCTCTTCGTTGGAAAGCACCACTTGATCCTACCCCATGGATCGGAACCCGCAAAACAAAAAAGTTTGGGAGTTCCGCAGCACAGGTTATGCCTTTTATTGGTTCAATTGGTTCAGAGGAT
>CP070805.1:489929-492928 GCA_020343655.1 Promethearchaeota archaeon
ACTTTTGTTTATTAAATGTAAATTAATTTTTTTTCCCATAAATCCAATATTGTAATTCTCCACCTCTTTCTAATACGCCTTCAAAGATGATTGAGAATCCTGCTTCTTTTACAAGATTGAGAGTAGTTTTTGGACTGAAATTACTCCAGAACATTGGTACTCCAAAAAAATTACTCGTTCCTTCTGATTCTGAGACACCTGTATTGATCAATAAATTACCTCCCGGTTTCAATATTTTATAAAATTTCTTGAATATTTCTGAGTGTTTTTCTTTAGGAACATGAAAAAGAGAATATACACTTACTATACCATCAAATGTGCTTTCATTAAATTCTAATTTATTCATATCCATTTTAATGAATTCAGCACTTGGTACATTCTTTCGAGCTAGACTCAACATTTTTTCAGATAAATCAATTCCAGTTACTTTAATTCCTCTTTCTGTTAAAAATTTAGCCGTAGGAATGCCTGCACCACATCCTACATCTAATACGTGGGCATCAATTGAGAGGAGAGATGCAAATTCCGCCAATTCGTTATTAAATTTATTTAAATTCCTATGGCTATAATAATCTTCAGCGATTCTATTATATCCTTGCTCTACAATTTTACTTATTTCATTCATATTAATTTATAAATAACTAAATCTTAAGTAGGCAACGCTAATATTTTATTATTTAGGTAAAGCCTATGAGTTATAAAAGTTAATTCTATAAAATAGGTAATTTATAATTTTTAAGATTGATTTTGCTAAAATATTGTTTATCTATTAATGTATATGCACTAAATTTAAGAGTAAAAAGCAAAAAGAAATTAAAATTATTAAACCTTTTAAATACATACTATGGAGGAATTAAAAAAGATTATTGACGAATTGGGAATCAATGCGCTAGAAACTAATATGAAAATTGCTGGAGTTGCAGTGGTGTCTGATTCGGGTAATTTAATTTTCCAAACAGAAAATTGGGATTTAACAAATCATACAGACATGGTATTGAATGTTATTAAAGGAAACCGTTCATTTGTTTTAAGCAATACCGAGTTTTCGGTTGTTGAAAGTACAACTGAAGGAATTATCGGAACTAACAATAGTGGGATGGGACATGTAATTTTCGTCCCTTTTCAAGGAGGCGTGCTTGTGTCATATGCCATGCCTCAAGCAGATCCACCAAAAGCATTATCCTTTCTTAAAACTTATGCAATGAGATTGAATGGCAAGGTATAATTGAAGAATATACGCTATAATTACTTTTTAATTTTTAACCTCCTTTAGATTATATGTTGGCCATTCTCGAGGTGTGGTTTCATTTTTTATATAATGAAATGAAAGAAAATTAAGATAAGAGAAAAAAAATTAAATGAGATTTGTAATTAAAAAATTAAAAGTATGGTAATTAATAATTAGAAGTAGTGATGAATCTGCCAGAGAGAAGTAAAAATAAGCAACAAAATCCACGCTTGCAAGTGGCTTTAGATTTTGAAAACTTGGATGATGCATTGGCAATCGCAGAGGAAGTTTCTCCGTTTGTAGACATTTTTGAGGTTGGAACGCTTTTAATAATATCCGAAGGAATACGCGCTATTCAAGCGTTAAAGGATGTGCATCCAGATAAGCTGGTGTGTGTGGATTTAAAAACTACTGATAATGGGTACCTTGAAGTAAAATTGGTTGCTCAGGCAGGAGCCAGTATTATAACAGTGCTTGCAGATGCTTATAAAGTCACGATAATAGAGGCCTTACGGGCCGCAAATGATTTTAACGTAGAGATTATGGCAGATTTAATTGTTTCTCGGTCACCAGTTACCACTCTAGCTGGTCTCATGGATCATAAATATAATGAAACAAAAATACATTATGCACTCGTCCATAGTGGCTTGGATCAACGAGCTTCACGACGGGCTCCCTTATTTGAGTTAGAATCCGTAGCAAGGTTACGAGAACATCCACGATTAGCGATTGCAGGTGGAATAAGAGTTACTGATATTGAAAAAATATTGGAATTTCCTGTGGATATTATTATTGTAGGAGGAGGGATTACTCATGCGAAAAATCCATACAACGCTGCCGAAGATATTCGAAAAGCCATTAATAAGTATTTTATTTAAAAATTACTAAGAAAGTGATCTGGAGGATAATGAAATGAGTAAAAATTTAACCCAACTAAAGGAAGGACAACATGTTAGTATTAAGACTTTCCGTAAGGATGGGACAAGTGCAGCCACACCCGTTTGGTTTCTGGAGGACAATGGTAAATTTTATATATGTACTGGAGGAGGATCATATAAAGTAAGGCGAATCCAAAATAACCCGAAAGTTGAAATTGCTGCATCGGATTCCGGCGGAAATCTTAAAGGTGAATATTTTGAAGGACAAGCTAGAATTATGTCAAAAGAAGAAACAAATCAGATTTACAGCTTATTTCGGAAGAAATATAGTGGATTTAGAATGTGGAATTCCTTATATAATTTATTTAAAAGTAAGGAAAAAAAACATATCTATTTAGAAATCGAATTAAATTAGAGAGAATATAGAAAAAATGGCAAAGAAGATATACATCTTTCATTTGTTCAAAATTGTATAAATTTAAGACTCTAAATGAAGATTAGATTTATAAATTTAAACGAATAAATAAAATTAAAAGACAAAACGTTAGAATAGCACAAGATTCAATGATGTCAAAAATCCTGAGCATTAAACAGAAAACTTATATTTTTTTATTTTTCATTTCAATAATTTCTGTTAATCTCTTTATTTTCTTACAAAATGATTCGATTTCAATGAATCATAATGAAAAGAGAGAATACAATCTTATAAAAACTCCAATTACATCCAAATTTGATAATAACTCTCTTATTTTTGATTGGAGTGAGGTTTGGGGATCGGGAGGAACTTATAAAGATGTATTAGGTTACACAAAGTCTAACTATGGGCATGATATTGCAATAGATTCACAAGATAATGTTTATATTGTAGGAAGTGCTTGTATGGGAAGTAATAA
>CP070805.1:493028-495900 GCA_020343655.1 Promethearchaeota archaeon
CCTATCTTATAACCATGAGAAGGTTCCTTCTCAAGAATAGTAAGGACAAAAATATTGGTAAAGTTTTTTTTCAATACTTTTTCAAAATTTTTATGATAATTTTCAACCATGGAATGTAAATCTCCGAATTCTACATAAAATCAAAAAGTACCAGTAACTGGACTACCAGTAACTGATATAATGTATATAAAATATTTAAATTTATTTATTTGACTTTTATTCCTAATTTTTGAAAAACCAATATGATCAAGCTTAATTATTTTATAAAACTATAAGTTAATGAGTTAAGTTATGACTAAGAACAGAGAATTATCAAAAGAAACTATTGATCATATATCAAAATTAGCTTTATTAGATTTATCTGAAGACGAAAAAGCTAAATTATCTAAAGAATTAGGTGATATCCTTAATTATTTCAAGAAATTAGAAGATATTGATACCAGTAATGTAAAACCAATGACCCACCCGATAGAAGGGTTAAAAAACGTTTTCAGGGAAGATGAGCCTTGGGAATCTCTTTCTAATGAAGAAGCATTAAAGAATGC
Organism: Promethearchaeota archaeon; assembly: GCA_020343655.1. Taxonomy (GTDB): domain Archaea; phylum Asgardarchaeota; class Lokiarchaeia; order Sigyniarchaeales; family SOKP01; genus Loki-b32. Next base: position 493,574 of record CP070805.1, read on the forward strand.
AAAATATAAAAAGGATGGATATTTTAAAGCTCCCAGAATACTAAAAGAGAAGTAAAATTTTATTTTTTATACTCATCAGTTAATTTTCTTATTGCTTCAGCCATATCTCTTAGAGCTTGTCTTCTTTCAGCTGGACTCATTTCATAAAAATCCTCTTCAAAATCAGTACCTATCTTTTCTGTCATTACTTGGAACTTTTTATATACTAAACTGGTTATATACTTTTCATATCGCTCCAATGCTTTTTTCAATTTGGGGTGATCTTTAATTATATCCCAGAGTTCCAAGGTTTCTAATGATTTAATCCCCAAATCAATTCTGAACCAACTAATAGGAAATAGTAGTTCTCTCTCAATACCCATCTCAATGATAGCTAGATTTTCTTCATCAATATAGAGGTCTGGTAATATATCTTCTTGAAAAATAATGTTATCACTCATGATATATAAGTTTGCCGCACCTCGAGAAGTACAGACAATACCTGTAGCAAAACCTTTAGCCATTCTTAAAATATCAGCTAATTCTTCCAATTTAGTGCCTATTAAATGAAGATTCTTCTTTTTAGTGCCTTGAAATTCTATCTTAATTCTATGTGCTCCTTTAGCATCTGATAAAATTTGTGGAAATAAATCTGCATCTCTTGTTTTTTTATGAGCATCTAATAACTTATTTATAATAGTATAATCTAATTTAAGCCCAGGAATAATGGTGTTTTGATTAAGAAATGCATCTACCTCGAAATCAGCAATACCATAAAAGAGTTTTTCATTGTTAATAATATTGTAAATACTTTCTATAATGGTTTTAACTAAAGCTTCAGGATCTTCCCGAACAGAATCAAATTCTTTAGTCTCAAAAGTATCTATTTGATCTTCTAAACCTTCTTCTTGATAAAAAGCACCCCAACTTAACTCACTGAAAATATTACCTTCGGAATATAAATTATGAAAGGTATCAATGCTTAAAATAGATTTTGAACCACCAAGTTCGACCCCTAATTTAGATCCAGAGGCTAGAATTGCTGCGGGGGGATTAAAAAATTCTACCGGCAATGGACAACACGTATTAAGGTTAGGTTTTATGTTTTGATATTATTTTTATTTATTAATGGTTTTTCAACTAATTCTAATAATTATAGATAAAATTTATATATATAATTAGTGAAATAAATAGAAAAATGATATATCAAATTTTCATTTTTTAAAATTAGGATTTAATTTTCTACGGTATTCAGAATATTTTGCTAGAACCGAGAAGCATTTTACGGGCATATCCCATAAATCAAAAATAGGAATATTTGAATTGATAAATTCTCGAATCCATGGATTAGAATAACCCTGCGGACCGATATAAAAAATGGGAACCATCTTTTTCTTTACTAATCTTTGAGAAGGTTTTAAATATAGACCTTTCATCATATCATTTGAGATTTCAAATTCTTCATAAGTTTCACCGCCTGAAGTTTTTATAACATTTAAAACTTCTTCAAAACCAAATACAGCATATATAATAATTCCATCAATTTCACCAGAATTAATCATAGCTTTTGGAATTTTAACATATAGATTATATTGATTAAATTGAAAAGTTAAGTCTAGTGGATTATCTATATTTGCTACGGGTGGAATATATTGTTTTAATTTTCCTTTTAATTCTTCTGAAAACTCAGGTACAATCAAACCTAATTTCTCAGCAGCCTTCGCCATCATAGCACCACATCCACCTGAATCTGTGATAATTCCCAATCGGCTACCATTTGGAATGATATTCTGTGAGAATGTCCTTAAGTAATAAAAGAATTCTGTAATAGAATCTGTAGAAATTATGCCTGTTTCATTAAATACTGTTTCGAATATTTTATCATCTCCAGCAATCGCGCCTGTATGTCCCATGATTGAGCGTGAAGCAGCTTCAGTGCCCCCTGCATATATCGCTACAATTGGTTTTGTAGGCGTGATTTTCTTTACTATATCTATAAATTCCTTACCTCTCTTAATTTCTTCAATATATAATCCAATTACATCTGTTTCAGGATCGTCTTTAAGATAATCTAAAAAATCTATCATGTCTATATTTTCTTCATTTCCAGTTGAAAGAGATTTCCCTATTTTAACTCCAATATTTTTGCAAAACCAAAACGCGTGGGAAGCAACTGTACCTGAATGAGCAATAATGGAGATATTTCCTCTTTCAGGGGTTTCATAAATCCACATCGTATTAAAACACTTATCTTCTAATTCTGGGTAATTATAATATGCGTTATAGATTCCCAAACAATTTGGGCCGATAAATCTAATATCATATTTTCTAGCGATTTCACTTATTTT
>CP070805.1:496000-498707 GCA_020343655.1 Promethearchaeota archaeon
CATATTCACCTCAAATAGTTTTTTTTATCCAACTCTTTTTTTTTTATTTTAGGTTTTGTCATCGTTATGATGATCAATTAATGGCTGAGAGATTGTACCCTTTATAATTGGGCTTCCGATAGTTCTATGATAGTTTCATTTTTTTTTGGAAGTTCTATGAAATAGATATAAATAGAAAAGAAACCGATCTATTATTTAGAAAATAAAACTTAGTTTTCTTAAATTATGGGTAACATTAATTATCCTCCAGAAGAGATCTATAGACCTCCCGGGATTAAAAAGCCGGACTTTGACCAAATTATTCTCTGGATATTGTACAATAATGATATATGTAAGTGGGCGGACTTTCATCAAGAACCAATCGAAATTCCTACAGGTACATTATCAAGACATCTTAATAAGTTAAAAAGTAAGGGTTTTGTAGAAAATTTTACAAGAGGATATTACAGAATCACTTCAGAGGGAAAAAAGAAATTTCATGAGCTATCCAGTGCAAAGGAAGAGACACCTAAGCTAAATTATCCTCCTAAAATTATCTTAAAAAGTGGAAGAAATTACTCTCACTGGATTCTTTGGTTGGTGTACAATAATAATTACTGCAAAAGGTCTGAATTCCTTGAAACTCCACTATCAATAAATCAATCTTCATTGTCAAAGAATTTGAGTTTATTAATCGAAAAAGGTTTTATAATAAAAGAGGATGGAAAATTTATGATTACCCGAGCGGGTAAATCAGAGTACTCAAGGATGCTTAAAAATTATGATTTAGACAGACAAACTATTTTAGAGGAGGAGGCCAAACGAATTGAGGAGATTACTAAGAAAACAATTCAGTTTTTTGAAAATTACAATGTTAAAGATAGAGATATACAATTTAGGTTTCTTAACTATATACTAAGGTTAGATTATGAAAAAGTAAAATCAATATTAAAGGAGGAGGAGACTTTTCATAAAATTGTACTTTTTCTTTCAATTAATCATCCAGATCAATATCCAAACTTTATATCTTCTGAAGATTTTTCTGAAATAAATAAAATTAAGAAGACTACTCTTGACTATTATGTTGACGAAATTTCAGAAGGAAAAATATACCCATTAAGATTTTTCAAGCTAAAACTAGCATCTGGTGAGCAATATTACTTTCAATCTGATGGGACAATAGAAAGAATGCTTCGAGTAATTACTGAGAATAAAATAACTAAAGTGGCTTATTTAAATAAACTTTTTTCAAAAAATATGCCAGGTGAGCCTACAATAAACATAAAATCCCTTATAAAAGATATTGCAAAGAAGAGCTGTGAATTCTTATTTAACAAAAATTTGAATGCACCTCTTAAAAATTTTTTACCAGAATATATTAATTATTTAGCATACAAGATTGAGACTAAGAAGAAATTAACAGAAACTAATGATAAATTAGAGGGAATTATTTGGCAGAAAATTACAGATGTTTTCCAATCAGAACTCTCTGAAAATTTAGAAGATCAATATGAAGTCCAGATAAATGGAATTGATAAGGAAATTGATAAAACCCCTGAGAATCTTGATTTATACTTTTTGAAAATTAAAATTCTGATTTATTTTAACCAATACCATGAAGCAATAGATTTAATAGATAATTTGGTTGAACTTTTTCCTAAAAGTGAGAAAGATATTAAAACTTTAAAGGCGGCAGTTCTTAGAAGAATGCAAAATATTGAAGCGGGATTAGATATAATTAATGAATTAATTCAAAAGTTTCCGAGAGATAATGATCTTATTTGTTATAAAGCTTATTGGATGCAGTATTTAGATAAAAAAGAAGAAGCAATAAAAATTATTCAAAAACTAATTCAGAATGAACCAGAAAATGGACTTTATCAGGATACTTATGGTGAAATTTTAATGTACTTTGAAGAGTATGAAGAAGCTGTAAAAAGATTTCTGAAAGCACTTGTATTGGGCGGTGATGATTGGTATATTTACCAGACCTATATTAAAATGGGAATTTGTTATAAAGCGCTTGACAATCGTGATTTAGCAGTTAAAAATCTTAAAAAGGGGAAAGATTTGACAAATAAAAGTGTTAGTGATGTTGACACAAAACAAAAATGGCTCACAATCGCAGATCTTTTTCTTACTGAAATTGAACAATTGGAATAAGATTCTTAAAGATAGAATTCTAAAAAAAGAAAATGATAAAACAATAAGAGTTAGTTAAATTTTCTTTATTAACTCAATTTCAGCTGAAAATCCGGGTATCATTCCTTCGTAGTCAACAATTCCTCTTTCTTTTAACTTTTTTAAAATAAGCCTTACTCCTTCGAATTTATCCTCACAAAGAATTTGTAATTCCTTGTAATTCAATTTTCCCCCTTTTTCTTTGAGTTTTTCAATGATAAAATTTTCTTCTGCCGTTAATTCTGACATATTATATCTTTTCTTCTCCAAATATTAAAATTTAATTGAAATTTATTTTTTACCAGTACTCCCAAATCCCCCCTTTCCGCGTTCAGATTCGGGTAATTCATTTGTTTCAATAAATTTATATTCATACATTTTGGATAAAATAATTTGGCAAATTCTTTCACCTTTTTTTAAGGTAACTTCCTTATTAGAAAGATTGACTACTATTGCCATCCATTCATTTCTGTATCCAGCATCGATTGTACCTGGAGAATTCACTATTGAAATTCCATCCCATAATGCTAAACCACTTCTAGGAACC
>CP070805.1:498807-501335 GCA_020343655.1 Promethearchaeota archaeon
ATGAAAGAAATCATAAGAGAATTCTTGAAGATCAGTTTTACCAACTATCAAATAAAGGCATAATCATCTGGGAATAAAATAATATTTGTTTACTTTTAGTATTCTTGAAGCTTTAATTCCAAAAAGTAAAATAAATCCTTGTTTATTCAAGGCAAGTAAATTATGCCGCTGTGGCTTAGAGGTATAGCGATTCCTTGGTAAGGAATAGGTCGCGGGTTCAATTCCCGTCAGCGGCTTGAGTGTTAAATACTCAATCTCCCAAAACTATTATTATTTGTCTCACCTTTTACTATAGTTGGACTCCATGGGAATAATGCAACAGTTCCTCCAAAGTAGGGAATTCTGTTTTCAATATAATATCTAGCTATTGTCTAAATAGAGTGTGTGTTAATAAGAAATGATTTGTAAATTCTATGCTGTAAACGAGACAGATAATCCTGATAGTATTTGTGATGAACTTGATAATTCAATTCCCATATATAATTGCCCTTTAGATTGTCCTTTATTTGAATTAAAAATAAATTAAGATTTTTACTGATTTGATTTCAATAAATTTACTTTTTATTATACTTAAAACTGATTATTCTACGCCTAAAATCATAATTTGCAATAAAATTATGTATTTCCTTATTTTAGTTTTGAAAAGCCTAAATATTCAAGATTTGATTCTAAATAATCGTTTTAGAAAATCAATTAAAGTACTAATCCATGAATCCTTATCTACTCCTTTTCCATCATCATCTCCGCCTTGGGTTTTATCTCTATTATATTCTGGAAACGGAGGCAGTTCATTTTCATTAAGACCAGCAGCCCAAGCGACAATTCTACAGAACAACCAATAGTTACGTCTATCTTGTATACTATAATCTTTCCATTTATAGAAAGAATCCCAAAGGCAATTCTCAGTGGAATTTTTAGTATATGCTATCCAACCGTTATTCCAAATTGGAAGCTCAGGATGAGGTCCAGAAATGACAATTCTACCTTTCTCAGAGTTTTCAGCAACAATAGCTGCTTGTCCAGCTAATTCAGTTGTGATGACATTGTTATTATCTATATTCCAATCTTTTGCTTTCAATATCCCATCATAAATTTTTTCAAATAAATTTTTAGCTTGAGATTCATTTTCTGAGTTCTTAAAAATATTATTAATAAATGTTTCAACAGAAGAACTCCCAGATAACATATTCTTAAATTCCTTGTTAATCATCTTCTTGTTGTTATCATATTTTAATTCATTATTTATTGATTTTAATAAACCAGTCCATTTCCCAAATTGTCCACCACTACCAGTACCTACATATTTCCATTGTTTAATAGGATGAAGTTCACTAAGTTCTCTATCAGGATAGTGTAATATCACACTTTCATTTTTATAATTATGAATAGTAGGTCCCCCAGCCCACCTCATCTGAATTGAATCTCCATTATATCCTTTGAGAATAGGGTGAAAAGAATTTTTATTAATACGAAAATCTAATGTAGCCCCAGTTAAACCTCCCTGTCCTGGGTAAACAAGATAAGCGCAATGTCCAAGGTCATTAGGATTTCCACTTTTTGGTAATTGATTCAATAATGGAAAAGCTGTTTTAGTTTTTACAGTTAGATTTGTTGCATCTACAGATGTTTCTTTCATCATTTTCTCATTGAATGATATATGCGTATCTTTATCACAATCAAGTAAACAAAAGGTTTCCGATCCACCACATATACATACACACCCACCACCTTTCTTTTGTATGAAATCTCTGAGATTATTTCGCCATTTATTATATTTGTTTTTTAGATATTTGCTCCAGTAATATAGTTTAATATATTTATCAGCACCACCTAAGATTATAACATTAATATGTTTTAGTTTCCCATTCTCATCTAATTCGCCATTAATGATTTGATCATCAGAAATTGTTTTTATATCAAATTTATAGGTAATATTATCAATAGTCCAATCATATTTTTTGTCTGTAAGTTCTTTAAAACTATTAATACCAAAATCCATAAAAGTTCCATCTATCAGTAAACCAATATTAATTTTTTTAACAATAGATACATTTTTTTTATTAATATTATTTTTCCTCATTTCCTCCCCATCGAAATATCAGGTAATAATTGGAATTACTCTTAAATTTTTTTAAAAATTTTAAAAAAGAATTGTTTAATTTTTATTTTTTCCAAATTTTATATAAATTATTTAATTAGATTTGTATAAATATGTTATTATGAAACATATTTTTATAATAGATATTTTTATATAAAAAATAATGAGAAGATATATATTTTGCTTAACCATTATATTTAGTGATTTTGGAGGAGAAAAGAGTGAAAAATAATACATTTAAAAAAATTTTTAGTGTAATATGTTTTTCTATTTTATTTCTGAGTTTATCGACCTCAATTTCAACTTCATCTTTCTCTTGTGTATAACCAGATCCATCAGGTTTCCATTCCTCTATTACCTTATACAAATCATGGTTAATATATCCGGTATCCCATTTTTTATATAAAAATATCTATTATAAAAATATGTT
>CP070805.1:501435-503888 GCA_020343655.1 Promethearchaeota archaeon
ACATATTTCCAAGAGTTTCTCTTATTATCTTGGCAATTTGCTCATCCATATCTTTTTCATTCATAGCTACTCAGTAAAATTGTTTTTGACTTTTCAAGATTTCTATTCTTTAATTAATAATCGATTTCAAAATTAAAAATATTAGGTTTTCCAAAATCCTCGTTTTCTAAGATAACGTCCTAAATAAACAATCGATAGCATGACTGGAACCTCCCAAAAAAGGCCCATTGTAGTACCTAAAGCAGCAAAAGAATTAGCCATATACATAGCAACAGCGGTAGCAATAGCAATTTCGAAATGACTTGATGATCCAATTATAACAGTAATTATTGCTTCTCGATACTTGAATTTAAAGAGTTTTGTCATTATTACATTATATCCAACAACAATAACGAATCCTACTAGAAGAGGAATAGAGACTAATAGTAATAAATCAGGTCTTTCTAATAAAACCTGTCCATTCATAGAGAAAAGAACTACTAAAGTTGTTAACAGTGCTGCTATCGAAATTTTTCCAACTATTGGACGATATGTGTTGTTAAACCAATCTTCACCTTTAGAAGATATTAATAGTCTTTTACTAATTATTCCTAATAAAAGTGGCAGTCCAATAAAAATAAATGTTGAAACTAATAACAATATCCAGTCAACAGGAATATTTTGAATGCCTGTTAACAATGTAACCATAGGGGCATAACCAAAGATTATTGTAATTGTGTTTAAACTCGTATTTACTACATTCTGTTCTTGATTCCCTTTTGCCATCCAACCCCATACAAGAACCATTGCCGTACATGGTGAACTTGATAATAATATAACCGCTACTGATAGCTCTTCTCGTATTATTGAATCTGGTACTAGGAGAGGTTGTAAAAATAGACGAACCATAAGCAATCCTATGAATGGAGCGACTAACCAATTAGATACAAGTGTTAAAATTATAGGTTTAGGATTCTTACCTAAATTTTTCAATTCTGAGACTTGTAAATTCAACATAGCAGGGTACATCATTAAGAATAAACAGATGCCAATTGGTATTGAAATTTGACCGATACTTAAGGAATTAATAGCGTCACTTATTCCTGGAATAATTTGAGAAAAAATTATCCCAATAAAAATACATAAACCAACCCATAATGGCAGAAATTTCTCGAAAAAGCTGATTGTTCGACCTTCTTCTTCACTCATAATATTTCAGTTTTTATTCGTTAATTTTTAAAATGTTTTAAAGTAATCTTGAATAACAAAATTTTTATTCAAATAAAAATTTATTGATTTGAATAAAATATTATATATTTATTTATCTTTTAAACTATTTGATAATTGTAAAACTAATTATTTAATTGTGTTTCTAAATGAATATTGAACATGAAGAAGAAATTAAAGCTAAATTAATTAAATGTGAAGATGTTGAAAATGCAGATCAGCATTTCACGCAATTACGTCAACTTGGAGATAAATTACATAATAATAATAAGTTTAAAGTTTTAACTCAGTTTCTAAATGCACTCGCAAATAAAAAGCGCCTTATAATATTAAACATCTTAAAAGAAAAAGATCGATGCGTATGTGAGTTAGAAGCTGTATTAGACGAGTCGCAACCATCTATATCTCATCATTTGAAAATTCTTGAAAATATTGGATTAATTAGAGGCTGGAAAAAAGGAAAATTTACTCATTATGATATCATTGAAAAAAGGATTAAATCACATTTGAATTTGTTAAATCAGGAACTTCTTTAGACAGTGAATTTCTTTTTCTCTTCGTACTAAATCATTCATTTAGATATTAGACAAAATATTCTAAATTGTCTTAATATTTACACATCTACCTGCAAGTCAAAAATATATAAAAAGTAATAATAATTCATGTTCTAAGGTGTTATTTTATGACTAAAATTAAAGATAAAATGATTGGTTATTGTGGTTATAATTGTTATTTATGTGCTGCTCGATCAGATGATATCAATCTTCGACAAAAAATGGTTGATGCATGGCGGAAATATCTTGGTCACGAAATTTATACCGCAGAGAATGTAGCTTGTGATGGATGCAAGGGTAAAGGGGACAAAATTGCTGATAAGAGCTGCAAAGCCCGACCGTGTGCACGAGAAAAAGGTTTAGAAAGTTGTGCTCTATGCAATGAATTTCCATGCAAAAAGATGAGCCATCTTATGGGAACTACTTCAGGATTACTCACATTTCTTGCTCCCAAAATGAAGGATATTACAGAAGAAGAATTCAACTTATGTGTTCAACAATGGAATAGCATGCCCAACCTAGTGGAAAAACTTGTTGAGGAAGGAAAGCTACCACCATTTGTGCTTAACAGAATTTAGCCATCAACGCTTAGCTCATAGCGAAGGGATGCATTTAGGAGATAATAGATCCAGAACCAAACCTTCCTTTCCGATTTATGACTTGTGGAAGGCTGTTAACTTCTTAGCTTCAGAT
>CP070805.1:503988-506405 GCA_020343655.1 Promethearchaeota archaeon
TGTCTTAACCATTTAATAGGATTAATATATAAATCTCTTATATCCTCACGACCGAAGTATAACATAGCTAATCGCTCAAGTCCTAACCCCCATGCTAGAACTCGAGTAGGATTTTTAATTTCCCATGGATATGTAACTTCTGGTCTAAAAATCCCTGATCCTCCCATTTCTAACCATTCATCTAATTTATCATAATAAACAGCTACCTCCATACTTGGTTCTGTATATGGAAAGAACCCAGGTCTAGTAATTATTTGCTTGAATCCTAATTTTCTATAAAATTCTGATAATAACCCTATTAAATCACATAAAGTTAAATTATTATCAATCACGATACCCTCTATTTGGGTAAATTCTGCTAAATGAGATCTATCTACTTTTTCATTCCGGAAAACTCTATCAATGCAAAATACTTTTACTGGAGCATTCTCATTATTTCTATAGAATTGTGCTAATCTTCTAATTGTTGTAGCAGTTGTATGGGTTCTTAATACTGTTTTTTCTGCTGTTTTAATATCCCATTCATACCCCCATCCTCTAGAACCTGACTGTCCACCACTTTCATGTGTCTCCTTAACAGCTTGAACTCTATCACTCTCAGGCAATTTTGCGATTTTTGGATTATTTAAATAAAATGTATCTTGCATCTCTCGTGCGGGATGATCTTGTGGTTGAAATAAAGCATCAAAATTATAGAATGCACTTTCTATAATTGGACCTCTAATCTCTGTAAATCCCATGGAAATGAAAATCTCTCTGATTTTATTTATTAGCTTAATCATAGGGTGAAGTTTACCTGCTTTTAATAATGGACCTGGTTTAGTTACATCAAACGGCTTTAAATCATAATTTTTCCAAGTTCCAGAGCTTAACATTTCTGAAGTTATTTTACTTACTTCTTCTAATTCTTCAATCTTAGAAATGGCAATATTTTTTCCTTTTTCAGTTAGATATATTATTCGCTGAGTCATTCGTTTTTTATAGATTAGTTTTCTTTTATTTAATAAATTTAATTGTGATAAATCATCATTGGAAAAAGCCGAGTAATCGAAAACTCTTTCTTTTTCAAATTTTTTTAGAAATTTTTCCAATTTGGTTTGAGGAAACTTTTCGGTAATAAGATATATTTTATTTACTCCCGAAGCTTTACTCTGAGCAATCCATCGATTTTTCTTTAAATTTGAAATACCGATATATACAATATTTTTTTCTAAATTCGATCTTTTTAACAAATCATCTAAATCTATTTCTTTAATATTATTCTCTAATAATATATTTAATATTTGACGTTCTGGAAGTCCATTCTTTAAATAATCCATCCCTTCCTCATTTAAAGTAATTTTATATATCTCTTCTTCTTTAAAACCCCCTAAATCATTCTCAATTAAATCATTGACAGCTGACATAAACACAATATAATCAATACCTAATTCTTTTGCTAGATCTAATGCGAATACTTCAGAACGCTTCTTTTTTAATACTTTTAGAATTTCAATTACTTGTTTTTTAAGTTTAATCGTCATATACTATAGTCAGTAATTTATTTTCTTGGTTATATTTTTAAAAATCTCTAAGTTATTTAAATGTTTCGTGAATTTAATCGTTTAATTTTGCTGGATCTTGAATTAGAACGATCTTTTTAAATCTATAATAAAAATTTTTATATTCTTATAATGAATAAAACAACACCAATCCTCAGCCAAGGGAATAACTTTGGTTCCAATATTTTATTCCCTTGGCAGAATAAAGAATTCAAAGAAAAATGAATCTTGATAGAAAATTTTGTTTATATGAAGATAAGCTTTCTTTAAAATCATAAAATTCTTCTCAAGAATTCAATTTAACTATAATCTATTATAAATTCACTTCCTAATAAATTTTCTTATTGAAGCTTTGCTCGAATCGATGTTGAGCTAATTCTGTTGTGTTCTTCATCCTTGATAAGAGGAATTACAATTAAAATTAGAGGATTTAATCCTTTTTGCTCTCTATTTTCATTTAATTTTAAGGCATTTTCATATGTTTCTTGACTTACTATCAATCCTTCATATTCTGGATCTTGAGCGTATTTATCCATATCAGCCCAATTTGTTATTTCAACAATGTTTACACGCTTCAAATTGGTGATCGAACTAATGAAATTTATTAAGTTCTCTTTTCTAGTTTCAAAATCTTCAAGTTTTGATGAGTGTTGTTTATTTTTTAAGAGATCTTGAGAAGTTAATCCGATCTCAACAAATTCAGAAACAGATAAAGCTGTCTTTAATAAAAATTTATGACCTTCGTGCAGATGATCGAAAGTTCCACCTAATCCAACTTTTTTAAGAATCTGAAAAACACCCTACCTAATCACAAATAATATTAATTTATTTTATTTAATTTTAAATTTTCTTTCGTACTTTCTTGTATTTTACTTT
>CP070805.1:506505-508897 GCA_020343655.1 Promethearchaeota archaeon
TCCCTTTATTAAAAATATGAGATAAACGAATGTAATCTAAAGCAGCAAATATGATAATTCCAGTATAACCAACCGTCAATATTAAAAAAATACCATACTCTGTCCCAGAAATTCCCCAAAATAGATCTGCATCCCAAATTGCATCCCAAATATAAACAGCAAAAAACCATAAAAAAATAATTATAGCTGCAGGTAATAAATGGAATGCCTTTCTATGAAAATCAGTCTTTAAAGCGCGTTTTCTATTGTTAAGATTATTAATATCCATTAAAGTAAATTGATCTAAAAAGTTATCTATAGTTCTACCATCTCTTAGATGTGATTTTTTCTTTAATACAAATTGATATTGGTAATATAAAATAAAAAAAACTAACAAGGGCGCGTACATACATATAATTTGAAGAGCTAATCCTTCAAACCATCTTACTTGACTCGTATCTCTTATAAAAAATAATGGATATAAAATACCAGCTACAATCCATAAAATAAATATCAAAGATGAATTTGTAAAATTATGTTCTGGAAATTTTTTTTTCAACTTTAGAGCATAATATAGGTGAGCAAGCCCATTACCAATATAAAAAATTGTTACTGGTAAGGTGAGGCAGTTATAAACCATGGTATAACTAAACTAAACTATGATTTTAAAAATAAGTTATGAAAAAAAGCAAATAAAAAGAAGAATTTCGAGTAAAATATAAAAAAAAATTGAGTTATTTCCTATTTAATTTCAGAGAGTTCCACGCCTTTAGTCTCTTTAAGGAATATAACTGCTATAGGTATAACCACTAAATTCCCCATTACAAATATAATGAATGTAAGTCCTAATCCCAATGATAAAATAACAGCACTACTAGATATTAATCCTATTGTGCCTCCTATTGCTCCTATTAGACTTCTAAAACCTATACCAGTACCTCTTCTATCAGTAGGAAGTGTTTCTATAGTAATAAGTCTAAGAATCCCTATTGAACCCCAGTAAGCAATATGACTTAAAGCGTATCCAAACATTACTATTCCATAAGCAATTGCAACATTAAGCGCTCCAAACACCCAAATTACTACAGATATAGGTGCTAAACTAAACCAGAGATATAATAAAGGCTTCCTTCCAATTCGATCTGCAAGAAATCCATTTAAACCATAGGCAATCAAAACTGTAAAAATTGTTAGAAAGAAAATACTCGTAACTTGATCTTGAGATAATGTTCCTACGTCGTTAATATACTTCTCGAATAATGTTAAATATATCGATGATCCGCCACGTAAAAATATAATTAATAAAAGAAACAAATAGGGCTTACGATTCTCTATTCTAAAAATAGATTTGATATCCTCCTTAAATGATCTAGATTCAAATGAACCACTCTCTTTCATCATCCTATACTGCGATGGCTCTTTCAATGTTAAGAAAATTATAATGCATAGTAGAATTCCAAATATCATCGGGAAAAATGTCATACCACGCCAAAATGGATTCGAGCCTTTTATGAAAATAAATCGAAATATTACCATAGTTACTGCCCCAAATAAACCTGCCATCAAAACAATATTAGAGTAAAACGCACGTTTGTTCGATTCGACTTCTTCATTAATATAAATTAACCAAATATCTGACGAAAAGAAAAAGTACAAGAAAAACACAAAGATCATATACATAACATAATTAATAGAAAGAAACATACCCAATGATGCAAGCGCTATTCCGCATACTGTAATACCTAGCATCTTCCTTCTCCCAAGTCTATCTGATAAATATTGACTGACAAATAGAAATGCCATACCAATTGTAACTAAACCACTTGCAAAGGCCATAATAGAATTTTGAACATCTGGTAATAATCCACTTAAAAATTCACCTGCGATTGCAGAAGGAATAACCCCAGGATAAAGTGTTGCGTATGTATCGAGTATCTGTGTTAACATCAAAATAAAAAATAGATATCGAAAATATGATCCTTTTCCAGTATTATTTTTAGCCATTTTAACTCAATTTACTCTTTTATATAAAATCCTTTAAAATTCGGAAAAACTTATTTTTGATCTGTAATATCAATTTAAAATATATATACTTTTAATTTTTGAAGGCGAAAATACCGGAATTTTCAAATAAAAAAGTCTAAAATAACAAATGAAAAAAGAGCTTAAAAGAAAATATTAAAATTAAAATAGTAAAAAATTAGAGCCCTAATAAAAGAATATCATCTATAGCCTTGTGAAGTTTCTTTAAATTCTCCTCTCCAAGGGCTTTATCAACTTGGACTTTTAAATCTAAAGCGGTACTAATGGCTTTAAAGACTGAATTTTGTATAAAACTATTAAAACCACTTTCTTCTCCCTTTACTTCTTTAAATTCTTCTACTCGTTGAAGCATTGCCTCTTCATATTCTTT
>CP070805.1:508997-511296 GCA_020343655.1 Promethearchaeota archaeon
GAAGGGACGTAGAAAGGTTAAATCTTAGCACTAACAATAAGAAAACGATTAGGTAGAGTACCTTTTATTTGATAGCCGATTTTATATCCCCTTAAATAATCCTCAAACTCAACTACTCCATCTACAAAATTAACTGAGAATCCTTTTTGTGTCAAAATTTTGCTCAATTCCTCTCCAGTAAAAGGTGTATGTGATTCTTGCATTTCTTCGTCCTCTAGAGCAGTACCAAATGACCAAATCTTTGTCAAAAAATCATAGAGATCACAAAGTGTTATTCTTGTCCAACTGTTTGGAAGAACCTCAAACTCAATATCACGAACTTGAAAGAGAGTTTGAAATTGTCTTAGTTTCTTAATCATACTGTTTGATAGTCTGATTTCTATATTTCCCTCACCTGGACTCTGATGATCTAAGACTACTAATAATCCTCCATCCTTCAGTACTCGTTTAACTTGTTTTATGGTATCAAAGAACCCTTTTTTACCCGAAAAACAGAGTACTTCGCTTAAAAATAGAATTGCAACCACAACATCCAAACTATTCTCTTTAAAAGGAATATTAGGTGCAATTCCTTGAACCAAGGATAAATAATTCATATTCGGTGTTATTACCTGATGAGTCAACATGTACCATGACATATCCATACCGATAACTGATGTTTGCGGAATTTGCTCAACAATTAGCCATCTAAGCAGACCTACTCCACAACCTATATCAAAAATTCTTGTTGCAGCTTTGGGAATAAGGTCGACAACCTTTTGCAGAAATTGCTTTCGATTTTTATTTCCCATCAGTTGTGCCATTTCTTTCTCGCTTGCAGACATCCTGATTTTGGGATTGGCTTCCTCTTATATTAACTTTATCACTCGTAACGTATTCTTTTTTTTTATTAAAACATATCTGGTAGATTTAACTTCTCAAGAATCTATCAGAGCAGGGGATATTGTAGGAGATCATACAATAATATATGGTGGCCCTGGAGAAAGAATTGAATTAAAACATCAGGCTCACAGTCGAGAATGTTTTGCTGAGGGTGCCATTAAAGCAATAAAATTTATTGTAAAAGCAAAAGAAAACAAAATTTACTCTACAAGTGAAGTTCTAGGATTAAGCTAAGATTTTACTGATATAATTGATTTAGATTTTTAAAGTTTGAGATAAAAATTATAAAAAAATCAGTGCAGATCAGTATTATCATTAATCTTCTTAGTCATAAGACGAAATTCAGATTTCATTACGCCAACACTTCATCGAGAATATTAAGGGGTATCCAAGCCCTAACAATCTCACTTTTTATAATTTTATCTCAATAAAAAAATAATAGATTCGAATTTTTATTTTTATTGTTTCATTTAAATAAAAATAATTTATTTTAAATAATCTGGAAGTGTTTGATTTCTGAGCAAATCATCAAAAGTTTCTTTATCACGAATTTTATATGTATTCCCATTGTTTATTAATATTTCTGCGGATCTTGGCCTTGAATTATAAGGGCTGCTCATAGTGAAACCATATGCACCAGCATCTAATATTGCGAGATAATCTCCTTCATACAATTCAGGTAATTCCCTTTCTTTGCCAAGGACATCGCCCGATTCACATATTGGCCCAACAACATCATATTTTAGTATTTGATCCTTATTTTTTTCATTACAAACAATAATATGATGGTATGATCCATACATAGTTGGTCTGATGAGAGTGTTAAACCCAGCATCAATCCCTGCAAATAATTTAAAGCCATTATCTTTTATTGTATTGATTTGAGTTAAAATAATACTTGATTCAGCAGAAATAAATCGTCCTGGCTCAATATAAAGAAAAGGTTCTCCAATTTCTCCTTTTTCTACTATTTTTTTAAAATTTTTAAATACAATATCCCTATACATTTTTAAATTTAAAGGATTTGTTTCAGGATGATAAGGGATACCAAGCCCTCCGCCAAAATCTACAAATTCAAATTCAATTCCCAATGACTTTGCTATCTTTTCTATGATAGTTATAAATTTTTCAGTTGGTTTTTCATAATCGGTAGCATCAATGATTCCTGAGCCAATATGTTGATGAATCCCAAATTTTTTAAAACCTAATTCTTTTGCTTTCGAGTATGCTTTAATTATTTGATTTTCCAGAATCCCAAACTTTATTTCTTTCCCTGCGGTTATTGTATGAGGGTGATGACCTGCTCCAAATTCTGGATTAAACCTGAATGAAATAAGCTGTTTTTCCTTCCCTTTTTTCTCGAAGATCTTTTTTAATCTATTTAATTGACTATAGCTATCTAAGTTGATCAATATAT
>CP070805.1:511396-513670 GCA_020343655.1 Promethearchaeota archaeon
TAGGAGATGATCTAGATCTCCCTAGAACTAGAAATTTTATAATAGGGAATATTAAATTCGGTGGGAATAGTGAGCCCGAATCGGCAGGAGTATTTTTCTATTCAAAAATCTATGATGAATCAGGTAAATATGCGATGATAGGAATGACCAAAAATGCGATGCTGGTAACCGACCAATTAATGTTTTATTGCCCAGTCTTTAATGTCTGGTTTATTAACGTGTGGTTTTTCATGGGTGAGGGAATGTTTAGAACTACTGATATCAATATCAGCTTAGTATTTCGAAATTCGTTTTATATAACCATGCCAAATACTGAAGGTCAATGCGTCCCAGCTTCCATTTTTATGTGGCTAAGTCATACAGGTGAATATTATGAATGTGATCCCGAAGATCCCAATTATCCCCCTCAACCGATAGGCGAAATTCAAATTTCGGAACAAAAATGGGTCCTTGCTGGGGTTTTTTGGGATGTTGGCATCCCAATGGATGTGGGGTTTGGGTATGGTATATTACCGATCGGTCCGTTATCGTATTTGACAGCATACATAGAAATATGAGTCCCATAACGCTAAATGCCATAAATTAAAAAATTTCTAATTAATTTTTTTTTTTTAGTTCTTGATTATAGAAACCTTTCTGATTCATTAAGGAATTAAACACTAGATTTAAAATTATAAGTGGCTTATTTATACATAAGGTTTAATCCATATTAATTAATATTATGTCTTATTCAGAGCTAAATCAACTAGCATTGGCAGAAGAGCTTTTTGATGCTGGTAAGCTCGATGAGGCTTTTGAGATATTAAACGATAGAGTCCAATTTGAAGAACTTAATTCTCAGCAAAAAGATTATTTCCAGCTTCTTAAGGGCTTAATTCTATTTTATCAATGGAAATCTGATGAACTTATTGAGTATGGTGAACAAATATTTCAAGAAGGTCAAAATTTCAATGATAGTCTCCAATCGTTTGATGGATTATTTTTTATTATTATTGGATTAGCTTCAGCTGAAAAATATGAGGAAGCTCTCCCAAAAATAGAAACTGCTGAAGGTTATTTAGGACTTATTTCTGATCTATCTAAAAATGTTTTTTTTCAAAGAAAAGCTCGGATAAGACTTTTAAAAGGCTGGGTTAATCTGGAGTTAAATAAGCTAGATGTGGCAGAAAAGTGTTTAAATTGGATTATAAATTCACACAATAAGCTTGGTAATACATTTGAAATTGTTTATGCTAATTTTTTAAAGGGTCGACTTGTGTTTCAAGGAAAAAAAATGTATACTCTTGGTGGAGAATACATGAGGAAAGCCGTGTCAATAGCAAAACAAATTAAATTTAATCATTTCTGGATTGCTTTGGGTCAATTTTTGTTAGGGGCGCATTATTCACATTTAGGGGAGGTTGATATTGGCTTGAAATATAACTTGAAAAGCTTGGCGATATTTAGACAAATCAAAAACAATTATTTTATAGCAATGGCACTTACTAATATAGGTGCAAACTATTTTCAACTTGGCAATTTTAATCTTGGTAGAGAATATGCCGAAGAATGCTTATCATACCAAGAAACGCTATCTTTAGCATTAGATTTTTCTCTTTCTAATTTAGTTGAAGTGGCTCTTGAAATAGGTGATAATGAACTTGTTCAGAAATATTACAATCAACTAAAAAATTTGTATAATCAAAAAAAAGATGCACTAAGCGAATTAGTTTACTTATCCACTAAGGCATTAATGTTAAAAAAGAGTTCTCGAATTCGCGATAAAGCAAAAGCTGAAAAAATATACCGAAAAATAATAGACACAGATACTTTATGGAGTCAATTTACAATAAACGCAACCGTTCAACTTTGTGACCTGCTTCTATCAGAATATCGTTTTACAAATAGTAATGACGTACTTGAGGAATTAAATCATTGTATTACCCAATTATTAACTATAGCTGAAAAAACACATTCATATATAGTTTTTTGTGAAACTTTCCTATTACAAGCTAAATTAGCTTTATTGAATTTGGATATGAAAGCGGCCCGACGATATTTAACTCAAGCACAGAAGATAGCCGAAAAGTACGGAATTAAACGATTAGCGATGAAAATATCCCATGAACATGATGAATTACTCGGACAAATAAATCTCTGGGAGAAGTTAAAGGATTCGGAATCATCTTTGACTGAACGCTGGAAGCTTGCGGGAGTGAAGGATCATATGGAGAATATGGTAAGAAAACGAGCAATTGAGATACCAGAACTTTCAGATGAGAAACCCATTCTACT
>CP070805.1:513770-515858 GCA_020343655.1 Promethearchaeota archaeon
TTGAAAGATTAGAACGGCTGGTTGGAAAAAAATTAGATATTAAAGATTTAGAATATGATTTGCAATGGATTGGTTTAGATTTGGAACATATTAATGAAGAAGAACAGATAATTAAAGTAGAATACAATCCTAATAGGCCTGATTTTTCTAGTCCAGAAGGAATTGCCAGAGCCCTTAAAGGATATTACGATATAGAGTTAGGACTTCCATCATTTGAAATAATTCCTGGGGAAATTGAATTAAATGTTGATTCTAGCGTCAAAAAAGTTCGACCGTACATTGTTTGTGGTGTTATTAGAGATATTGATTTAGATGAAGATGAAGTAGCGACCTTAATGAATATTCAAGAACAACTTCATTGGGCTGTTGGACGAGATAGAAAAAAAGTTGCGATTGGTGTTCATGATCTTGATAAGATTGTACCACCTTATAGATATACAGCGGTAAAACCTGATTCAGTAAGTTTTATTCCACTTCATGGTGATGGATATCCAATGAACTTAGAAGAGATATTATTATTGCATGAAAAAGGTATTGAATATGCTCATATTTTAGAAGGAAAAGAAGTATACCCAATAATATTTGATAGTAAAGATGAGGTTCTATCCTTTCCTCCGATTATTAATGGAATCATTACAACAGTAACAGATGATACAAAAAATCTTTTCTTAGATTTAACTGGAACAGATTTCAAAGCAATAAATTTAGCTCTAAATATTTTATCAACGACTTTAGCAGATATGGGCGCTAAAATTGAAAGTGTTAAAGTGAATTATAGGGAAAGTAAAAAAATTATAACCCCTAACTTGACTCCTGAAAGATGGGAAATTGGGATTGATTATATAAATGATTATATTGGATTAAATTTATCATCTGACGAGATGATAAAATGTTTTAATAGAGTTAGGCTAGATGCTAAACAGTCTATAAAAAATGGATATTTAGATGCTTGGGTACCAGCTTTTCGAGGAGATATTATGCATGTTGTTGACTTTACTGAAGAATGTGCAATTGGTTACGGATATGATAAATTACCGAAAACCATCAGAGAAGGTTGTATTGGAGAATATCATCCGATTCAATCATTCTCAAATAAAGTACGAATGATAATGATCGGAGCGGGTTATTTAGAAGTTTTAAACTTTCTTTTAACTAATTCTGAGAAGCATTATAATTATATGAAACAAGAATATAAAGCGTCAAATCACGTGCAAATATCAAATCCAGTTTCAAAAGAATATGATACTACGAGAACTAATATATTACCAAAATTAATAGAGACTTTATTGTATAATCGATCTGAAGAAAAACCTATAAGAATTTTTGAAGTCGGTGATATTATTTTGTTAGATCTTGGTGAAGAAACTGGAGCAAAAAGAGAAGTTCATCTTTCAGCTGTTACTTATCATGAGTTAGCTGATTTTACCGAGATTAGATCTACTTTGGATTTTATAATGATATCACTCGGATATGTTAACGATTATGAAATTAAATCTGATTATAACCCTAGTTATATTAATGGTCGATGTGGAAGTGTCTATTTAAAAGGAAAAAAGATTGGTGAGATTGGAGAAATTCACCCTGAAATTTTAATAAACTTTAAATTAGAATTTCCTGTTGCAGCTATGGAATTAAATTTGCAAAATTTTTTTTAAAAAATATAAATTTTCTCAATCTTATTAAATTATAAAATAATTATAAATGAAAGATATAAACGATTGTAAAAAGGAATTAGAGGAATATAGGAAGGAAATCAACCAGATTGATGATAAGCTTATTGATCTCTTAAATGAAAGAGGAAAAATTGTTCAAAAAATTGGAAATCTCAAAGAAGAGTTAAGTATGGAGATTGATCAACCGAAGAGAGAGAAGGAGATAATAGAGCGGATTAAAAAAAAATCAACAATATTAAAACCAATGAGTATAGAAGCTATTTGGAAAGAAATTATCAGCGCTAGTAAACTTATGCAAGGTTTTATAAGTAAAGTTGGGTATCTAGGCCCAAGAGGGACATTTACCCATCAAGCAGCATTAGAATATTTTCCAAAGGCAGGTACAAAATTCTTAACATTCAATTCTAACTCAGAA
>CP070805.1:515958-518003 GCA_020343655.1 Promethearchaeota archaeon
CAATATTCTATTCGCTATACGGGTTAAGACTTGCTTGGATAAATCCATTGGCAATATTATAAGAAGATTTGTAATTTTTAAAATAAGTTAGGGTTATTATTATGGAAGTTGAATCAGATTTAAGTAATTTATCGAACTTATGCCCAGAATGTGAAGGGAAGATTATTTTACTTCATGAGAAGGGAGAGACTGTATGTGGACAGTGTGGATTAGTAATAAGTGAGCGAATTGTAGATATATCTCATAGTGGCAAACGAGCTTTTACTAAACAGGAAAAAGAGTTAAGAGAAAGAACAGGATCTCCAATTTCAATTTTATTACCAGATATGGGTTTAAGTACAATTATAGATAAAACTAATATTAAAAGTCCTGATTTGAAAAGAGCTGCTAAATGGAATTCCCGTATGACTTGGGATAAGAGAAATATGCTAATCGCTACAACTGAATTGAAACGAATTGGGAGTAATTTAAATCTACCAAACCATGTTAAAAAAGCAGCAATAAGATTATATATAGAAGCTTTTAAAAAGAAATTGCTTCGGGGTAGATCAATTAATGGAATGGTTGCTGCTTGTTTATATTTTGCATGTAGAGAACGAAAAATCCCAAGAACATTACAAGAGATTTTAGATGAGACATCTATAAGTGCTAAAAATGTTAGAAGATGTTATAGAACATTGATTAGGGAATTAAATTTAAAAGCACCTTCAACCGATCCCATATCACTTATTCCGAGATTTATAGCAGAACTGGAGTTAGATGTAGAAGCGGAAAATGCGACAATAAAAATTTTACAAACATTTATTGCTAAATATTCTACAAGTGGGAAAGACCCAAAAGGTTTATGTGCAGGAGCATTATATTTGGTTTGTAAAAAAAAAGATAAAAAAATCTCTCAGAAAGAAATAGCAAATCTGGTAGGTGTAACTGAGGTAACTCTTCGCTCACGATATAAAGAACTTATAACAATGTTAAATATTATGGTATGATTTTAAATACAAAATCTTTTTTTTTATTCTTCTTTTTTAAATATTAATTTGATAAAGTCTGGCAATGTTAATAAATAGCCTTGAGCATTTGGTAACTGTTCTTTAATTTTAATAAATAATTGAGAATAGTTTTCTGCTTTTTCCTTTTGTTTAAGTACATCATTGCGAGTTTGTTCCCTTACTGGTTCAACTGGAATCCCTTTCATTACTACTCTTGCAGGAATTGTTAAACCTGGTGGAACCTGACTATTATTTAGAATAATTGACCCTTCACCGATTGATACTTCTTCAAAAACTAGGGTACCCTCTTTTAATTGAACATAATCTTCTAAAAAACATCCTAAAAGAGTTACTCCGGACTCTAAAATACAATATCTCCCAATATTTATTGAACTCTTTTGTGAACGGGTTAACATCATAACTCCGTTAAAGATAGTCGTATATTCTCCTATATTAATTGGTGAATTTTCTGCACGAATGATTGATCCTGGCCAAATTATCACATTATCATTAATATGAATGTCTCCAATCAATGTGGCCATTGGTGAGACGTAGCTGTTTGGACTTATTTCCGGTTTTTTCCCATTATACTCCATTATGGTCATAATATTCTCACTAATAATTTTTCTAAACTAATAAAAGCTATAATATTTTAAATTCAAAGTATATCTTAAAAAATTTAAACTTTTATTAAATCCTTTATATATAAGTTTTAAAAGGATCCAGAGATTCAAATATTGTGAATTCAACTTCAGGAAACTTTAAACTTAAAATATTGCTAAGTTTTTTCATGGCTAATAAACCATTGTTATAGTAGGATGTTTCTATTAAATTTAGTCCAATATCTCTAGCAAAAATTGCGTCAAAATAATTAATTTTTCCCGAGATATAACAATCACATCCAAAATTTGTTGCTTTCTTAATATAATTTATATTTGATATGTCTGTTCCCACTATACAAATTTTTTTTATTGAATTTCTAAGTTCTCCTATATATGAAACATTTCTTAAATTAAGGTTTGTTTTTATTCGCTGGATTAAATCTTCTAATGTAAA
>CP070805.1:518103-520135 GCA_020343655.1 Promethearchaeota archaeon
GCGTCAATAAACGATAATATTGTGAAAAAATGCTATAAGATCTTAGTAAGAGAATTGAACTTAAAATCACCTCATATTGATCCTGTATCCCTTATACCACGCTATTGCGCAGATTTAGGGTTAGATATTAATGTAGAGAAGGAATCGATAAAGGTGTTAAAGAATTTCATTGAGAATACATCCATATGTGGTAAGGATCCAAAAGGGTTGTGTGCAG
The DNA here is from genome assembly GCA_020343655.1 of Promethearchaeota archaeon. Taxonomy (GTDB): domain Archaea; phylum Asgardarchaeota; class Lokiarchaeia; order Sigyniarchaeales; family SOKP01; genus Loki-b32. The sequence continues at coordinate 518,321 of CP070805.1, forward strand.
GAGCGATTTATTTAGTATCGAAGCTGAAGAATCAAAAAGTAAGCCAAAAAGATATTTCAAAAGTAATAGGAGTCACCGAGGTGACTCTTCGCTCAAGGTATAAGGAATTTTTACAAAATGTAACATTTAATTTTAATGTTAACATTCAGTAAGCTAGATTTTTTTTTTCCTTTTCTTTTTTTACCTATTAAGGGTTGAGGGGGCGCAATCTCTTAATTTCTTTATAATGATTTTTGATAGATTGAAAGTTTTGATAATTCAGACTAGGAAATTAAGAAACGATAGATTAAAAAGAATAATTATAATGAACAAGCAATTTAATTTTGATGTCCAGTACGTCGAGCAGCAATCTGCCCAACTTTCCTACCTGGAGGACGATTTCTACTAGTTGTAGTAGATTTGTGAGGGGACTGCTTAGCACCACCCCCATAAGGATGAGATGCCGCATTCATAGCAACTCCACGAACAATAGGCCATTTTTTCGCTTTAGATTTAATATAGTGAAACTTATTTCCAGCTTTAAGAAAAGGTTTATCCGTTCGACCTCCTCCAGCGACCACACCAATTGTTGCGAGGCAATTCTCATTTATCCATTTAGTTTTCTTGGATCGAAAAAGAAGTTCGACCTGGTTTCCAGATCTATTTCTTACTATTGCAGCTACGCCGGAGGCTCGCGCGAATTTACCTCCATCCTGAGGAGTAGCCTCGATGTTAAATACTAAGGTTCCTAAAGGCATCTTTTTTAGAGGTAAGACATTTCCGACCTCGATTTTTTGCCCATACCCAGTTTTAGATTGCACAAATTCTTGTTCTACAAAAATTCCTTCTGGAGGAAGCCATAGACCTTTCTCACCATCGTCGTATTTGACCATTGCTACGGGCGCGCCCCTCCCTGGCGAGTGGATGAGATCTATTACTTTGAATTTGAATAGCTTCTCATTCTTCTTAAATTTTTTATATTTTACTTCTCCTACATGTCTATGACTTGGAGACCTGAAACCAAGAACGCCTCTACCTTTTCTTTGGGCTAAAATTCTTTTTCCCATTTACTTCACGAAATTTTCTGTGTATGAACCTAAATTATTCAAACTTTAAATTTTTTATCATTTTCGTTGAAAATTTATAGAGTATTGAAAATTATGATTTTTCAGTACAATATAACATGATTTGAGTAGTTTAGAGTTTGTTATTTTTTAGTAACTCATCGATATTATAATTGAAAGCAATAGGGATTTCTCTGTCAATAAATTCACCAGCAATATTCTTCAATAATAGGTCTTTAATTTCTATTGGATCGCTAGTTTGTCCTAAAACCCAACCTAGTTTTACATATCCAACCTCTGGTAATAGATTTCTTCCTGGTATTACTCCCAGATTTTGCAGTTCTCGTCCTGTTGAATAGACATTCATGCCCACAAATCCATGTAATGTTTGCGTAGTCATGAGAATGGTCATTCCTTCTTGTATGGCTCTTTCTATTGGATTATAAAGAGTAGTAGGTAAATGTCCTAATCCAGTTCCTGCAAAAACGATTCCTTTATATCCTTTATCAATATAGAAATCAATTACCTCATTATCTATTTCAGGATAAGAATATATTAAAGCGATTTTCTTTTCGAAGTTAGTTATCGTCGTAGTATTTGATTTTGACCTTTTTCTATAATCTTGAGTAAACATTTTGATTTTTCTATTTTTTACCATTCCAAGAGGAATATTATTTATTGTTCGAAATGTGTTTCTCACAGATGAATGCATTTTTCTTACTAAAGTACCTCGATGGATTAAACCATAATCATGAGAAGTAGATCCTAGCAT
>CP070805.1:520235-522153 GCA_020343655.1 Promethearchaeota archaeon
GGCAATATTGAATCTGTAAAAGAATTAATAAGCGAAAATACTGCGGCAATTTTCCTAGAATTAATCCAAGGAGAAGGAGGGGTTAATCCCCTTCCCCAAGAGTTCCCTAAGGCTCTCAGAGAATTATGTGATGAAAAAGATATAATTTTAGTAGATGACGAAGTTCAAACAGGATTTGGAAGGACAGGGAAAATGTTTGCGTATGAACATTATGATATAGTTCCTGATGTGGTATGTATGGCAAAAGCAATTGCTGGAGGTGTACCGATGGGGGCAACGATAGCCTCTGAAGATTTATATGATAAGCTTGAGATCGGAGAACATAATATCACTTTTGGAGGAAATCCTTTAGCCTGCGCTGCCGCAAACGCGACTATTGACATAATTATTGAAGAAAAACTCATAGAGAACTCTGCTAAGCAAGGAGAAAAAATTATTTCCAATTTGAGCAAATTTTCAGAAGAGAGTAATGTAATAAGAGAGGTGAGAGGTAAAGGATTAATGATTGGTATCGAATACAAGAAAAAGACTCAAAAAATACTTGACCAAGCAGAGAAGATGGGTGTTTTATTATTAAAAACAGGATTAACTGTTGTAAGAATTGTTCCGCCATTAATTATTAATGATAACCAAGTAAAAAAAGTATTAGAAGTTGTCCGTAAAATTTCAGAATAAAACTTATCTATTTTAATAAATCTTATTTTTTTGTGTGTTTTATTGGTAAGTAAGGTAATCATAAGTCAGAAAATTATATATGAGGTGTTTTAAACATTACAAAAGTAACAGAAAAAGAGTTTCTAACAAAACTATTAGAAGTTGTTGCTAAGCTCGTAAGCATAGTAAAAGCACAAGGATCGCGCTTTGAAAAAATGTGGAACGAACACTTAAAAAAATTCAATGATAAACCTCATAAAATACGTCAAATTCCTCTAAATGAGGAAAACTTTCTCAAGGACATCGATTATCGAATCAAAATTTTAAAAATAGTAGAAGCGTCTCAAGTAGATGGTTTTTATGCTATAAAATCAATATTAGAGACTATCTATAATATTTATTTTAATTCTGATTTATTTAAAAACACTTTTTCCCTCATAGATCAAAAAATGATAGAATATATGACTGCGAGGGAGATCCTAGGAAATTTAATTCAATATAACAAAATGGATCATGAAACTGTGCCATTAAAATATAATATTATGGCCAGAAATTATCTACTAATTAAACTCAAAGGTCAAGTGGATGTTGATATTCTTGAAAATATGAAAAAGCTGAACTTAGATATAGATTTAGGTGAATTAAACAAAATAATGGATCAAATCGTAGCAGATGGCTTAATTAATAAGGAAAAACAAGGAGATAAATATTTCTATAAATTAGAAAAAGAACTGAAATTGAGTGAAGAAGGAGAGAAACAATTTAATCTGAGTGGATTAAGAGCTATTATTCAATGGCCCACTCAATTTTGGAGAAGTTTCTACAACTTGCGGGAGTTAAATATAACAGTAGAAGAAAATGTTAAGCATCGTGTTTTTCTCCATCAAATACTAAGTAAATCGGCAACACAGGGTTTCGGACCTACAAATTTCGTAATTAAGAATTTAGTTAAATATTATGAAAAAATTAAAGAGACACAATAGAAATATTAGAAATCTTTGGTTTTCTTAATTGGTATATCGAATTCTTCCAATAATGGAATTAAATGCTTTTTATCATCAGCATTCGTGCCTTTCCAGTCAATTAAAAAATAATTTATTTGTTCCAAGTTATTAGAAATCATTTGTTCAATCATCTCCTTGTTCAAGTCTCGAATAAAATATTTAGGACATATAAATGAAATCGCTACGTTCTTATTTGATATTAATTTTTGAAACTGAGGGGCATAATGTGGCCCTCCAAAACCAATGCAAATTTCTGGAGG
>CP070805.1:522253-524122 GCA_020343655.1 Promethearchaeota archaeon
ATAATAAGGCAAAATGTCTTCAGCACTCATTATTACTTTAAGTGGTTTAATTCTTTTCCTAGAACTCACCATGAAGAAAATAAGATCACGGAAAATGTATATCATTGACATGCCATCAGCTATAACATGGGCAATTGTTATAATTATATCTGAGATATTTTCTGAAATTAACAATTTCACTCTAATTAATGGTGAAACGCAATTAATACCTGTTTCAAATGGGATATTAAATTCATTGTCTACAATTTTCTTGGAGAGATCATCATGTGTTCGAGGAATAATTTCTACTGGAATCAAACCATTTACTCCGAAAATTAAATAAGGCTGTCCCTTATTATTCACATCTAACCGAGCTTGTAATATTGGATGCTTCTTCTGGACTTTTTCTAAAGATTCTTTTAGTATATCTTGTTCTAAATGCCCCTTAATAGTAATGACCATAGAAATATTGTAAGGTTGGCCAATAAGCCAGTTTAAGTATTCTATTTCATTTAATTTACGTTTATCCATTATTTGTATTTCTTCCTCATTAATATTTAAATTTTTCAATTTAAAAAATAAGCTTATTTACTTATTAACCAATAATTTGGGACATAGAATGGGTTGTCCTAATTGAAATTAATGGTGAAAAAACCTACTACGAGCTATTAACTGCTCGAGTTAAAGACCAAAAGGGTCCAATCCTTCCTGAAGAAATGGAAAAAGCGAGAGGTTATATCAAGGAATTTATTGAATGGTTGAAATAATAATAAACTTATTTCATTTTTCATAATTTTTTCCAATCTCAAATGCTTGTGCGAGTTTTTCACCAACTCTCCAATAATTCAAACAGAAATAATAAATAATTCTATTTAATAACTATATTTTGAATTAATAGACTCATTTAAAATATAATTATGTACAAAAAAAGCGAGAGATATATGATAAAAAAATTAAAGATAATAAAAGACAAGATAATTATATTTTTAATTTTAATCTCATATTGAAAAAGAAAATATATATAATACTAAAATAAGATTTATTTTTCAAGAAAGATATGTGAAAAAACGAATAATTTTCCTTTTAATTTTTTTAAGATTGAGATTCTATGTCAATTGACCGTGGAAATCTTGAAATTCTATTGAATGAATACTTAAAGGCAGTTGGGGAAGGTCTTATTGCTGCAGTCATAGTTGATAAAGAAGGTCTTGTAATGGCTTCAGAATCTAGAGGAATAAATATTAATGAGGAAATTGTAGGGGGTGTCTCATCTTTAATCGAACCCGTATTGAAAAGATTAACAAAAGAATTTAGTTCATTGGATTTCGGAACAGGAACCTTTGATACTGAAAAATTTCGATTAATATTTTCTCAAGTTGGGGAAATTGCTATTTTAGTTTCTATATTGGGACCTCGTACAATGATAGATCCTGTTTTACCTTATGCTTATTTAACTTCTGAAAAAATCGCAAGAATACTTGGTGCGCGTGAAGTCTGTCCAGTAATACCAAATCTTTATAAAGAAGAGAAGCCGAAATTTTTCGAACAAAGTGAAGAAATTTCTACAGAATTGCCAGATAAGAATATAAAACTGCAGGACAATTTAGAACAAATAGAGGTGGAAAAATTAAATAATATTAAACCTCAAGAAATTGAAGATATATCTACAACATCATCCACAATTAAATCTAAAACACCACTCATCGAGCCTGTAGAGAAAGGAAAAAAGACTAATGTTTTCTTTATATCTACAATTGGACCTGGTGAGAAGAAACAAAATTTACTTATTGATAACAATAATGTCATTAGCGAAATTAAAGAAACTGTTGGAAAATTATATGGACTGGTACCTGCGAATTTTCATTTATCTTCAGGTGGTATTACATTAGA
>CP070805.1:524222-525880 GCA_020343655.1 Promethearchaeota archaeon
TTTAAATTTAAACCTATAGGAGAAATTCTTGGATTAGATAATACTGTTTTAGGTCGAACAGTAGAAGCCTTATTATTCGATTTTACTGATGATTTCAATGATATTAATTTAAAGCTAAGGTTCAAGGTTATAAATGTTAATCCTGAGACAAAAAAATGCGAGACGATGTTTCTTGGTCATCAATATACGAATGATTTCGTTCGGAGTCTCGTTGGGAGGGGATCTACGAAGATTCAAACAATTCAAAATCTTACAACTAAAGATGGTTTTATATTCCGTGTTACAACTATATGTAATACAATTAAACGAGCGAGAAATTCTCAACAAATTATAATTCGAAAAATAATGCGAGACATTTTAAAAGAATTTGCTAAGTCATTAAATCACGAAAAATTTATTATTGGAATGATTTACGGAGAATTTCAAAATCAAATTGCAAGAGTTGCTAAAAGTATTTATCCATTATCTAGTGCCAAACTCATTAAGAGTATTTTAATCTCTTTTCCTGAGGGTATTAAAGATAAGGCTGTAAGCCCAGATGAACAATTTGAGATAGTGGAAGTTGATGTAAAAAGGAGTCGTAAATCTGAGATTAAACGAACAGAGCGCATCAATGTAAAGAAATTTGTGCAAAAAAAAAAGCGACTGATAATAATAAAGAAGAATCCATGACCTCTGATTAAAATATTAATATAGGAATATTAAAGAATAACCTTATTCTTCCTAAAAAATTTTGATGTTTTAGTTTTTGAATAATTACAGATAATTTCTCTTTAAATTATCTTTATGTAGTTTTGCTATTAAATATTAATTTTTACTGGGTAAACATATATAATAAAGCCTAAATTCTTTTAATTTGAAATAAATTAATAATAAAAGGTAAAAACATGTGTGCCCAAATTAATGAGGAAGGAAATAGAAATAATCCATACTCTTTTGACGATTATCTATTTGTCAGAAATCAATTTAATTATTATAAAGATGACGAATTTTTCCAAGCTTTAGTTAAAAAGTATACTGGAGATGAATTTGAAAAAATAAATAAAGAACTTCTTGCTCTTTCTGATTATGTGTCTTTTAGATTTAGGGATTTAGCTGATAAAGGTAATGATCTTGAAAATCGAATAAAAGTTACTAAATTAAAACACTATGATGCTCATAATCATAGAATTGACAGAATAGAGCGATGTGCTGAAACCGAAATTTTAGAAAGAGAGATATTCAGTCTTGGATTGTTCGATCCTAATAAGAATAGTCCATGGAGTAGATTTGCGAAATTGTTTTTATTATCTCAAAATGGCGAATTCGGTGTTATCTGCCCCATAGTATGTACACATGGAATGGTTTGGCTCATGCAGCAATATGAAGACATGTTAGATCCCGAAGCATTAAAAATTCTGGAACATGTTCGAAATGGTACGGGCGAATATAGTAATGGTGAATATGGCAGAGGAGCTCAATTTGTTACTGAAATTCAAGGAGGTAGTGATGTTCCATCAAATCTTGTCGAAGCTGTTTTTGAGGAGGCTGAAGGTCCTGATGGTATCTCGAATTGCTGGAGGATTTATGGACAGAAATTTTTTTGTTCAGCAGCACATACTGATTATGCTGTGGTAACAGCTAAACCTAAAGGAACTCCTACATCAACTAAAATTGCG
>CP070805.1:525980-527532 GCA_020343655.1 Promethearchaeota archaeon
GGTTTATCCAAATTTTATCCTTGTCATTCCAGATTAAATTCTTTAATGGATTATATTGTTTTAGAAATCCTAGGTTACCATAAACTGATTTAATTAGATGTGTACCTTCAACCAAATCCGTTAAAAATAATATAATGTTTAATTTTTAAGAATTCAAATAGTAAGTCAAATACTTCAAAAAATTCATCTAATTCACATTCTGGAAACCAAATTTCGATTAAAAGCCCATTTTCAAATGGTTTCACATCTTCAAACCCATAAGTAAAGAATTCCCCTTCAATTTCATATATCTGGCAGAGATTAAAAAAACTAAATATTTTAATTATTGTCTCATTTTTTTCTTTTTGTATATTAGGTATTATTATCGAAATCTTATCTTGAAAATTTAAATTTTCTAAGGAGAGATAAGGATGAATAAGGCTACCCTTAAGCAATTCTGTTATCTGCTCTACAATCCCATATCGAGTTCCTAAATATGATTTGAGATCAATAGATTGAGTATTATAAATATGAGTTAAGGCTTCATATTCTTTAGTATCGCGTCCATGAATAATAGACTCGGGTATTTCATTAAGGTCGAACTTTCTTAATCCTGATATTTTTGGATCATATGTTGGATTAAATAAGATATCTTGCATGTATGATTTAAACCTTATTGATGAGTAGCTCCATCCATTTTTTGTTAAATTGCGATTAAAGTGAAAAATATCATAGAATTTCTTTTTATAAAACAAGCAGTACTCTGAGATATTTCTCTTTGCTTTCACAAGCCAATTTAAGTATGAATTATTAGGAGTTTTATAAGGAAAAATATATTCGCAAAAGATAGGAGTATCATTTTCAAAACAAGCAGGATAATTGATCCTCTGGAATGAATTTATGAAAAGAAGTTTAAAATCTAGTTCAAAAGTTGGAGATTTATAAAAAAATGGGCGGAAATATAAATAATACTGTGAAAAACCAAACTTCTGAAAAGCTGGAAGAAAATTTATTGAATTTATATATCTCTCGAAGAAATTTTGACCTTTAAAATCTATAAAAGTATCATAATATAATAAATTAGACTTTAAATTGTTTCTGAATTCTGACAATTCTTCTAACTCTTTCAATTTGAAATCTATTTTTTGATGTAAAACTCTATTCTTAACAGTTTTTACCAAAGTATCCATATTTTGTTTTGTGGACCAGAAAAATTCATGTACATTATCAATCAATGGATATTTAGGCCACTCTATTTTTTCACCAAGAATTCTTTGGGAATTTATTCGGGTTTGCTTAAATACATCTTCTGAATATAAAAACGTTCCATTTTCAAAATCATAAAAATCTCTTGCCTCAAATTTCACGCGTCTCATAACCCCTCTCCAAAAACATCGGTTGAATTTAACAAAATTCTCTTTAAAATAAGAATAGAGCAATGATAAGAAGAGGCTTTTTTCTTTAATATTTATAAAATAAATCAACAACCGAATGAATTTTTTGTTAGTGAATAACTCCTTAGACCTATATATATATACCTTAGGAAAATAGAGTTTTAATTGTTCGATTTTCT
>CP070805.1:527632-529042 GCA_020343655.1 Promethearchaeota archaeon
CAACGATAGGTACTTTCATAACTAAAAAGGAGTGTAAATTTAACGAATTAGATACATCTGTTAGGTTTATGATATGGGATTTAGCAGGACAAGATCAATTCGAACGCTTATGGCCAGATTATTTAACAGATTCGCGTGCTGGAATTATAGTTTACGATATAACAAATAGAGAATCATTTGAGCATGTAAAGAAATGGTATGATATTGTTATAAAAGTAGCATTACCTCATATCGTTTTAATTCTTATAGGGAATAAAGTGGATCTAAATGATTCAAGAGTAGTTTCTACAGAGGAGGGGATGGATTTAGCAAAGGATTTAGGTATCTATTATCTGGAGACATCAGCAAAAACTAATGAAAATATTAATGATGTTTTTGAATGGATTGCACTTCAAATTATAAATTTAAATATCGAAGAAGCTAAAGATGTTCTATTTGATAAACAAATTGAAGAGGGTTCAACATTCATTATTTCAAGCCCTCAATTGAAAATATTAAACCAATATTTTACAAAGCAACTGGAGTACTGCATAGGAAAGAGTGATACAAAAGAAATTGTTAGATATTTAGATATTTTGAAGGCAATAGAAAAAAATAAGCTATAATTATTAAAATAAGATTAGACATCAATATAAAGAGCAGGCTTGAAAGGTTTCGCTCTAATAGCTCTTTGTTTTGGATCGAATTCAGAATTTATTATAATCGAGGAATTAACTCTTTTTTCTATATATGATTTGTAATCCTCTAATGATTTAATCTCATCTAATATATATGATTTCTTCTCCCATATTTTATCTTTTAATTGAGTTTTTATGTATGGAATAAGTTGTTTATTAGTCATCAGGTCTTTTTCTTTTTTTAATTCGGAGATTATTGAATTAAAATTACCTTTCGTTGATAATATTAAACTTTTAGCTTTATATTTCCAATCGGGAGCAGTATATAGATAGATTATATTTATTTCCTGAATATTTACAATTTTTTTTATATTAAAAATGTCCTCAATAACTTGGGATATATATTCAAATTCAACTTCAAGATTCTGATCTATATATTTTTGGTCAAAATCTCCCCATATTGATGTTGAGATAAAACCTTTATTTCCAGCAAGTTCCCATAATTCCTCACATAGATGAGGTATTGTTAAAGAAAGCACTTTCAACCAATCTACAATAATTAACTTGAAAACTAATAGAAAGTCATCAATATTATCTGTTTCCCTAAAAAATTGCTGCATTATGTTAAAAACGTCATAAAATGAAACTTGTAAGTATCTTCTTATATTAAATTCGTCCAATGCTTTTTCAGCGTCTAAAAATTTCTTAACTATTTTTGATAATATTACTTTTGCGTACTTAGTTTTAATATTTTCAAACTTAGCAACAATATTGATTGATTGTATAATTTTAT
>CP070805.1:529142-530417 GCA_020343655.1 Promethearchaeota archaeon
ATCTCTCTAAAATATAATGCTAATTTATATAACTCTTCCATAAAAGAATCATATCCCCCGTGAATTACTATTGTACCTTTACTTTGGTCATTTTTGAGATGAAACGCAGGAAGAAATGAATTTTCGTAAGGTATTTTAACCTTATCATTAGCAACATTTTCATAGACTTGATAAAATAGTTCAATGAATTTATCAAAAAGAATTTCTTTATCAGGATCATTTGGCAAAACAAAAAATTCTGCGGCTCTATAATACATAGCGGCATTCAAAATACGACCTTCTGATAATGCTTGCTCTGCAATTGATACTAATTCTCGTTTCCAATCGATAAAATCTTTTATTTTAGGAGCTATTTTTTCTATGTCCTCAAGACGCCCTCCATTTCTAATTGCCCTATTGAGTTGAAAATTTATATTTTCCTGTTCATGAAGATTAAAATGACCCACTGTAAAATTAAACTTCATTTTAGATCTCGTTTTTTCTGACATTTTTCCTCAATTTAATTAGAATTTTTAAATTCTCAATTGGACTTGCGAGTTTTAATATAGTATAATAAAACTATTATTATTGCAGTAATTAGAGAGCCAAAAAGTACTAAAACAGCAAGGCCTTCAATCGAAAATAAAATCATTAATGTAGCCCCTAACACAAAGAGAACAACACCAGAAGTTTTGGTTATATATTCTTCTTTATAAGCTATCCAAACAAGACAAATATTAAAAGGGATATACAACACGATCCCAGTTATTAGACCTGGACAATATTCACCAAATAAAATTGTCCAATATAAATGAAAAAAAGCGTTAAAAAACTGAGCTGCCAACAATCCCGTTAATTGAAAAAAAACAGTAACACGATTAGGATAAATAGTTACTATAATAATCAGGATTAGATATACGATCATAATGATTGCATTCATTATTAAGAACTGGAGCATATTTGTATTCCATCCACGATATTTATTCATGAAAATATGAAAACCAAATACTGCTTCCTCAATAATATGCAATAAATAAAATAGGGGCGCTAACCAAACTGCTCTTTTATAAGTAAAATAATTAATGAAATTTTTCATTTTTGATTCGTTCATTCTGATCATTCATATATTGAATTTCTTTAATTTATAGTTATACTGCCTAAAGTTATATTTAAAAGGCATATTTAGATAGGAGTATTACTCCTTTAAAAAGTTTTTGAGCAATACTCCATTATAATCCATATGTCTAAAGATAAGAAATTTACACGAAATAAAAAGCAAAAAATCGATTTAATTGT
>CP070805.1:530517-531693 GCA_020343655.1 Promethearchaeota archaeon
ATCTAAATATTTTCTAATAGTACTGTGATTTTTTTTTAGACACACTATACTATTATTTGAAAAAACAAATCGTTCAAAAAATCATCAATTTTATGAAAAAAGAAAACAAAGCATTTAAAATTACAGAAATAGCAAATGGTCTAAAAAAAAATCACAGTACTATTAGAAAATATTTAGATATTTTAATAGATCTGGAATTAATAAAAATTGAAAAAAAAAAAAATAGAATTGTTTTCACCCTAGATTTAGAGAGATATTCTAAGGCTAAAAATTCAATAAAAGGTGTATGAAATTAAAAACTGCATTTTTATTCCAATCCCATTTAAATTATTAATTAAACATTTTAAATTCAGAAAATAATCTAATCAAAAAATCATGAGAAAAAATTATAGAATTTTTTGCATTATTGCTCTTTATGTTGTTTGTATTTTATTCTATGTCTTTTTTTTCTTATTTCGTATAGAAAATATTCCTTTATTTCTTGTTCTAACTATTGGTAGTGTTGCAGTTTTATCTACAAGTACTATTTACACCGTTATACAATCTCAAAGTAGTCAAGATAAGAGAATAAACGAAAAAAAATTCTTTACAAAACCAAAATCGATGCAAAATGATACTTTCGATATTATTGAAGAGTATATTGATGCCATGCCTTCTATAGAAGAATATATTGAATCGGATGATACTTATAAGGATATGCCAATAGTTGATAAATTTATTTTTTCAATCTTTAGAAAGGAAGAATTGGATAAAATAAACCTTCTAGGATTATCAAAAATGGATAAGATATTATTTATTAGAGAAATGCTATATTATGATCCAAATGAGAGAAATGATTTAATCGAAAATATGTTGATCACCAAGGATAATACTGATGGAGCTATAAATTATTCCCCACCTAAAAGATCAATCGAAATAGAGGGCCAGATTCGTGTTTATGTAAGATCATTAGTTGAACCTGGTGAGAAAACAAAAATAATTATTGTAGATACAAATGAATTAATCAGGATAATTAAGGAAAAAATTGCTATATTATTTGATTATGATTTAAAAGATTTTGTCTTATCAAGTGGAGGAATATTGCTTCAGGAGAACCTATTAATAAAAGATTATGAGATCGATGATGATGATGAAATTGCTCTAATCCCCTCAAGAAAATAAAGAATTTAAATAAAA
>CP070805.1:531793-532846 GCA_020343655.1 Promethearchaeota archaeon
ATGTCGTAAATGTTATTATCAGAAATATCTGCCTTATTACCGAAACCAGCGGGTTGATCAATGGCTCGATAAAGTTGACTAAAATAGCAATTCTTAATCCTTACATTATCTGAATAAATAGATATTCCTACACTAAGTTTAAATGAATCGCCTAAAAATTGAAGATTATCAATGTATACTGGATTGTCATTAATTTCTTCTATTGCAATTATCGCCAGGAAAGGGCTTGTAACACCAGAAACATTTAACTGTAAATTTTGAATTGTACAGGAAAGAGTATTCGAAATATTAAATGATCCCCAATTACCACCAGAATTAATAGTTATGGCTGATGTTTGCCCTTGAATTATATAAGTCCCTCCACCATTGATATTAATTTCTCCGTTTAATGTTATATCGCTTGTTATTATAATTTTACCTTGACCATTACCAATAGAATCTAATGCTTGTTGAACTTCTAATGATGATGCACAATAATAACCTGGTGCATCACTTCCATCTGTTCCATTTATCCCATCAATCCCGTCTATGCCATCTTCCCCTGGAGGTCCTTGAACTCCTTCAGTAATCATATCCTGGACAAATGTATATGCTCCTAGTCCTAATCCTGCTGCTCCGATAATTAATGCAATAACCATTCCAATTGAACTACTTTTATTTGCCCCCATCTTATTATCCTTTTTTTTAAATTGAATTTACTTGAATTTTATATTGTATCTGTATTATTTATACCTTCTCTTATTTCCTTCAACATTCGTAAATTTCACAACTTTTTTTGTTAAATCTTCTAAAAACTTGAATAGTAAATATTCAATAAATCTAATTACGTTACTTTCAACTTATTTACCACCTAAACTTCGTTTCATATGATTTCTTATGCGTTATTAATAGTTATATATTGCTTAATGATTTAGGGCATTACCCATTATTTGAAAATAAAATATAGAAATCCAAGGATAAATCCAATCATTCTCTTTTTAAGAACATGAATATTTCCTATTGCGTGTCTTTCATACGAACCAAGCATCTCTGGATCTCTTAAGAGTAGGTTTC
>CP070805.1:532946-549324 GCA_020343655.1 Promethearchaeota archaeon
AAAACAGTATCAATTTCTTCTTCTACATCTCTAATTATTTGTAATACATGATTCAATTTTTCTTTAGAAATCTTAAATTCAATAATCGCAGAGAGAACAAATTCATCTTTAATATCTTCTTTTATATGACCTTCATCGTCAATAATAATTGCTGTCACTGGGCTTTCTTTTTCAAATTCTACACCAATTTTTGAAAGTTTTGTAGTGAATAGTTCAATATTTCTAAGATGTGATCCTACACCAGGACGTCCTATTTCAATGGAAATTCCAATTTCATTAATTCCAAAACGATTTGTCACATCATTAGTTTTCATTTCTTCAGTGCCTCTTCCAGGAATTCCTGTAATTTTATGTGTAGCAATTACATTACTGAAAGGGCTCCGAATTATTCTTGGCCATTTTAATCTTCTAGATTTAATTGCCTGAACTGGACATTCGGCGTATCGATAACAAACAGCACATTCTACGCACTGATCCTTATTAATAAATGCTTTGTTTTCTACTAAAGTAATAGCCTGAACTGGACATACAACAATACATTGTCCACATCCATTACATATTTCTTCTTTTATATCCATATTAAATTTGCCTAGATTTAATATTATCTATGTCTTGAGGTAATAATTTTATAATTGGGAGTATAATTAAGGTACAAAGTAAAGCCATAATTGATAAGATAAGGTAACCTGGACTATAAATATTGTTAAAAACTACAAAGAATTGCCCAAGTAGTAGTAAACTTATGCTCCTGCCGAATGTATAGGTTAGATAATTAAGGCTATAGATTGTTGATCTAATTTGCGGAGGGTTAATTCCGAGAGTTGCTTGAGTTAAAGGATCAATACCCCCAAATAGAAACGCACCTACTAAAGCAAAAAGAATGAATAAGATTAAAATGGGTAATTCATTTGATATGAAGAATAAGGAATAAGCTATAATATAAAGAGTTGATCCACTTATTAGGCATATCAATACAACTTTTATTCTTCCGTTTTTATCAGTTTTGTATTTTTTATCACCCAATTTCCCAAATATTGGCCCTGCTGGAATCTGTGATCCAAAAATTATTACTAGAATCCCTGTTGCAAAAGTTGAGCTAATCCATGGATAATCATTTTTGAGCATAGAAATAAAGAAAGAAGATATCGCACCAATAGATATAAACATGGCAAAATTCAATAGTAATATCCATAAAGTCGATTTTATTTTCCATATTTGCTTAAGATCTTCAAATTTAATCTTATACCCTACTCCAAGAGTAGCCTCATCAATGGCTTTATAAATGTCATCTTTTCCTCCTCTTAATGGCTCCTCGATTAAAAATAGTAATACAGTGCAAACAAATCCACTTATAGAAATTATTAAGATTGGTATTTGCCACGAATAATAATCAATTAAGAATCCTGAAAGGATTTGACCAAGACCATTACCTAAGACATATATAGCACTTAGAGTTCCAAAACGTTTACCCCGATTTTTAGATTCAACTAAATCAACAGTTAATGAGAAAATTAGAGGCAAGGCTGCTCCAAATCCTATTGCTGTTATTAATTGAAATACTAATAATGAAAAGAAATTAATTGAGAAAATTGTTAATAACGTAAGTACTGACCATTCGAGTGTTGATATTATAAGCAAAACTCTTCTTGAGAATTTATCTCCTAATACTGCCCACATAAGAGAACTTACAGCACCAACCATTAAAAACATTGAATTAATAAATGCCACTTGATTCTCGTCAAAACTCAAAGCTGAAGAGATTTCTTCCGCCATTGGAGTTATTATACTAAAAAGAGCAGATGAAAAAAGCGTTAATAATATTAAAACTTGGTTAGATTTCAATTTCTTCATGATATTTCGATTTCTTTAAATTATAACTTATAACTTAAATTATGTCTTTTTTCTATTTAATAATTTAATTAAAGTATGGTGATGATACAATTTTTTGAATTTTAAGATAAAAATCAAATCTCATTTAAAAAAATGAATAAAAAGAGTGTTATTAATTTTTATTATTTATTTTGCTTCTAATAAGCTTCGAAAATTCATCATCGTCGAGATCTTTATACATTTTTAATTCTTTTGTTAAAAAATCATGCAGCGCTATTCTTATCGCCTCACTCCGGGAAGGGTAAACCCCCATATCATTTAATATTTGAATCGCCTGCAAATACTTCTCTGGTAAATTAATTGTAATAATCTTCATTTTAAGCAACCCTTTTGACAAATAATTTAAAATTATACTATTTGCTAAATCTTATATTTTATATATTTCGTCGGATGTTTTATAAATTGAATATATTAATCCTTTAATGATATTAATCACTTAATTGCTGACGAATATAATACTATCAAATATCTAATAAATACAGTAATAATATTAATGCGATAATATACATTTTTTCAAAATAGAGCTATAAAAAAAAGAGTGATTATTCTAAATTTGAAAATGATTTCACATGTAATATTAAGGAGAACGCCGATTTATATAATTCTGCATGACTTACTTCTTTAATACCCTTTAAATATTTTACAGTAAAATCCTCTTCTCTTTTTAAATATGTTTTATCTCTTGTTTTATGATCATTATCTAAAAATACATCAATTTTTAAGACTTTTTGATCAAATCGACTTGGCATCTCTGGCATCATATTAAAAGTGAAGATTAAGTCAGGTTCAGAATCATTAGTTGCCCCTACAACAAAGAGCAAGTTTGGTTCAGTAACTCCCAGGAAACTTTCTAAAGAGTGAAATAAATCATCAACTTTTATAGTTAAATTAGAATTTCCATTGACATCAAAAATACTACAATCACTAATTTTAGGTAGAAGAAATTTCTCTTTACCTCTAAAAGCAAGACTCATTTCATTAGGATTTAGGTAATTTTTAATTATTGGATCATCTTTATCTAAAGTAAATTTATCAGTAATAGGTTCATTTTTAACGTAGATTATTAAAGATCCTGCCGAAATTAAATTAATTTTTTGATAATAAACATTGAAAATTGGATTGTAGGGTAAACTAATAACTTCTTTACTACCTCCTAAGCCAATTTGTGCCAAAATATTTGTAGGAACTTGGCTAGTTAAAGTAAATAATAAGAAGGATCGAAAATCATTCAACTCAATGAAGTTAGAAAAGTTTTCTAAGATTTTTTGAACAATATTTATTTTTTGCTTCAGTTCATTTGACATTTTTCTTAATTTTGAGAAATTATTTTAAAGTAGTTGTTTCAAGAAATTAAGGATTATAATTAAATCTAACCATCCATATATTTCGAAAGAAATTCCTCTAATGAATCTTTGACATCACGAGTAATATGATGTTCTATTTCACAAGAGAGATTCTCAATAACTTCTTGATCTTCTATTTTCAAAACATTTGCAAAAAATTGGTAAAGTAGAGTATGTATTTCGTTTAACTGTCTAGCAATTCTTTTTCCTTCTTCAGTTAGTCTTATGTTTTTTCTCGGCTCCCAATTAATTAATCCATTACTTTTTAGTTTTTCTAGCATTCCAGTAACTGAAGCGGGCTCCACTTGAAGATTTTCAGCGATTTCTTTGTTTGTAACCCAACCACCTTTTTTAGTTCGTGAAATTGAATAAATCTCATCTAAATATCTCTGGTAGCTTTCTGGGATATCTGAAATCTTTGAAATTTCTTTTTGAATCTTTTTCGCCATTGCCAAATTATAAAATTTTGAGTTTTATGATATACAAACTTTTTATTCTTTCAAGATTGTTAACAAAAATTATTCTTAAAAGTCTTTCTAATTTAACTTATTTTTCCTTTGTTCTTATAGATTTTATATTATAAATGTTCTTAATATGAATATATTTTATTTATTTTTTAAATTGTTAAATATATGAGAAAAATTTTTCCTGGTATATTATTTCTAATTGTAGGTAACTCTGGATCTGGAAAAGATTCTATAATTTCGGGAGTAACTAAAAAATATCCTTCAAATTTGATAAAAATTTATGTTCCGAAAAGATTTATTACAAGACCTCCTTCTGATTTCGAAGAGAATATATCGATAACTACTCAGGAATTTAGAGAAATGGATAAGAATGGAAAGTTTGCATTGAAATGGCATATTTATGAATTAGACTATGGAATTCCAATAGAAATAGATGATTACCTTAAAAATGGACACCCGGTTATAATTAATGTAAGCCGTACAATAGTAAAAGGAGCAAGAGAAAAATATGAAAATATAAAGGTTATTTTTATTGAGGTTCCATTTGAAATCACTTTTAAAAGGATAAAGGATCGAAAAAGAGAAAGTAAAGAGTTATTAAAAGAAAGAATTGAACGGGCGAGAATTCACCAAAAATTTCCCGAAGCTGATTTTATAGTTGATAATTCTGGAAATTTGGATGATGCTATTAACCAATGTCTAAACTATCTATTAAAAGTTATAATTGAGAAAGAAAAAGCGAAAAATTAAATAAAATTTTTTTAGAAATAATCATTAAAATTTATTATTAGAAAAATCAAACTTGGCTCGGTTCGTATAGTGGTTAGTATTGGGGACATTTCAATTTCTTATAGAGACCCTAATGTGAATCCCTAGAGACGGGTTCAATTCCCGTACCGAGCCCTCTCATTATAATCATATAAGATTATTATAAATAATAGAGTATAAGAAATAAATTTGAATTTAGATAGGGGTAAACTGAGAGATCTTCCTGGTTGGGAAGAAATTGCACCAATACCAATATGTATGGGCGGAGATTACCGCGCTTTAACCTTTTGTTGTAAGCCTGGCTATTCTTTAACATTTGTTTTTAAATGTAAAAGAGATGAAAAATTAAATGAGTTAGATCTTAGTCCTGAAGAGTTTATCAGCATCAAGGAAGAATTCTCGAAAGAGAACAACTGGGATTCTGAATTTGTATGTTTCGGATCACTCTCTTATTGTTGTATGAGACAAGGTGGTTGTTCGAGAAGAGATATTGCGTTAAGGGAAAGATATCCAAATATGGATTTAGAAAATATCATGAAAATTTACTTTCAAAAAAAAAGGGAATTATCTAAAAGAATATTAGAATGTATTAAAAACGATGAGGCTAAAAAGAAAGTCAAACCATTTTTAGACTTATTTTAACAACTGTCTATCCATAAATTTTTTTATCAACTCTTATATAAAAATAAATATAGAAAATGATAGTATCTATTACTCATGAATTAGATCTTGATGGATTAGGTTCTCAAGCAATAATTAAAAGATATTTCAATAATAATAATAGTGAAATTATTCTTCATTATGCTCATTATTCAAATTTTGTAGAAAAAATAAACGAAATTCTGGGAGGTAAAACACTTCCAGATAAGCTAATAATATCAGATATTGGTTTTAATGACGAATTTAAAAAACTCTTTACGCTTTTTAAGCAATATAAAGAGAAATCTCATAAAATTCTCTGGTTTGACCACCATCTAGTAGATGAGGATAATATAGAAGAATTGGAGAAAATCCTTGATTTATATCTTAATGATCCAAATAGATGTAGCGCCGAAATAATCAAAGATTATTATTTACCAGATGATTCTATTGCTAAAAAAATAGCACAATACTCAAGAGACATAGATTTCCACATGAAAAAACACTCAATTGCATCCGATCTTCAGTCGATTATTGCGTACCATCGAGGGTATAAAGCAGATAAGACTAAAAAAAAAATTGTTGATCTAATGTCCAATGGAATTTTTGAAAATAAATGGTACAATAATAAATTAATAAAAATAAAAAAATGGGAAAGCACACAATCCAATTTTGCATTAGAACACGTAAAATTATTAGAAATTAAAGATTTTGGAGAAATAGTAATTTCTTTTGGGAAAATAGGTGGAGGAAAGTTGAGTTCCCTTCTTAAAGATAGTTATCCCAATGCAAAAGTTTTTATTGGAATTGATTCCCGGTTTAATGAAATAACTTTACATAGTAATTATATTAATTGTAGAGAATTAGCCAAATATTTTAATGGTGGAGGTCACAAAACTAGGGCGGGATTTAGATATGAAAACATTTTCTTAAAAGAGAATCAAATTGATCAAGCTTTTATTCAAGAAATAAATCAAAATATTATTAAATATCGAATTTAAGGCTTCATTGAATAGTTCTTTTTGTCATACGAAAAATAGGAAATTTTATAAAGCAATATTTTTTCCCTTAAATAAGATTAAGATGATACTTGAACAAGTTATGCCTCATCCTCATCGTGACGATATTTATATTAATGAAATAATAGCTGCTCACAATGAGGTTACACAAAGCGACAAACAAATGGTAAATCGAATTCTTTTAAAAGAATTCGATAGAAGAGGGGCATAATTATCAAATTAGAACTAAAGTTTTTATGTAAGATATTAAAAAAAAAAAAAAATTATAGTTTTAGCTAATTTTTGTACAAATTAATGGAACTACATAACCTAAAATAAAGGTTGCTAATGCATATCGTGCAAATCTATAAATAACACTATCGATTTTTATTAGATATTCAAATGGTAAGTAAGCAACCATCAAAATTACTATGGCAAGTACTATATTAATTACTTTCTTTTTGTTGGTTAGTTGTGAGGGATTATATTTGACATACTCTTGCTCCAATAGGTATCCTACACCAAAACCTAATAATGCACCTCCAACTTGAGCAAAAGCTCCAGCATCTCTATAAAGTAGGGGGCCAGGGACTAATCCTAAGCCAGCATTGGGAAATAATAAGGTTCCAATCAGAAATAACAAAATTGAAATTATTACTGTAAATATTAATTTGACAATTAGATTTAATTTATTGAACTGCTCAGAGAGAAATGGTTCCAGATAGATATACAATAAAAGAATTCCAACGCCTATTAAAAATCCTCCCACAACATCTTGTAAATCATGGACTCCGATTATCATCCTTGAAATCGCAATAAGAAAAACTATACCAGAGAGAATAATTGGAACAATTGGAACTTGTTTATATTTATATTCATCCTTAAACTCATTAGATAAATATTCATAAACACTAAAGCTGTTTTGAGTGTGACCTGATGGAAATCCATATTGAGGTTCAGCAAAGCCATACTCAACACCGACATTTGTTGCTGGTCTGGTGTCTTGAAATATTCCTTTAAGCGTTTGGTTAAGATATTGGGAGAATAACAAAATTACAACTGAACGTTTCGCTAAGTTCTTATTGTATCCTAAATAAAGGATGGCTCCGATTATCATATAAGTAACGGGTTCACCTAAGTATGTTATAACTTTAAATATGGCTCTAACAGTAGAACTTTCCCCATAAAATGCTTCATTGAAATCTGTAAAATATAATGTTATTCCAATTATTAATATAGCTAAAGATGTAATTCCAATAATCAATAAGGCTCTTTTTGATAAGTATTGCTTTTTTTCAGACATTTTTTTCTACCAAATCAAAATTGATTAAAATCTTATGTGTTAAAGAAATTAATAAAGATTTGCAATAAGAGAACTAACTTGATATATAAAACTTTTAAAAAGACTGAGTTCACAATATTAATAAAAAATCCTATAGGAAAAAATTACTCAATCGATCTTAATATCTGTTTGTTTTTCATCAATTTTTTTCAATTTAACTTCCAAAATTCCATTGGTGTATCTAGCTCGAGCATAATCTGAATTGATTGCTGAAGGTAATTCAACATCTTTATAATAGTTCCTACTTTTATCTTTTATTTTTGTTGAAATAGTTAATGAATGTGTGGTTGCTTTTAATTCAATTTCCTCTCTGGTAACTCCAGGCATTTCGCAAATAACAATTATTTGATCTCCTTCTTCTATAACTTCTGTCATCGGTTCTCTAACTTTCTTGACTTCTGGTTCTCCTGAATAGGGTTTTGCTTTAATATTACCAAATGAATCTATAGTTGGCCTACCATCTTTACCAATATTGATATTAAACCCATACATGAAAGGAAATCCAAATTTTGACCGATTCTTCGAAAATTCCCTCATTAGATCCTCTGGAGAAAGATTTTGAAATTCAGAAGGTAAGTTATGCATAATTTTTTCAAAAATTTCCTTAAAAAGACGTCGAAATTCTTTAGAACTAAATAATTTATTTGGATCTAACAAAAACTTATTAGGGTCTTTAAAAAACTTCTCTGGTTCATCAAAGTATTTAAAAAAGTCAAAAGGATCTTCTTTTTTCTCGTCTTCTTCATCGTCATCATTCTTTTTTTTAGACATTTTTAATTCCCTCTAAAACATCTATGATTCCTAATATATCAATTAAATTTAATAAGCCATATTTTTAATTAAATATTATAGTAGTTAAATACTAAATAGCTTATATTCTAGAAAAAATTGTTTGGATTAATAAATCTATTCCACATAAAATTTTAGTTGTTAAAAATTAACAAATGGAGAGGAGATTAATTGTATAGTGAATTGAGCGATGACGATAAGGAAATGTACCTTGATGTTTTACGTGAGGCTCCAATAATGCCATTCTCGAATTTTGTTTCACGTGGAGATATTGCAGACCGAATCGATGTAGCCCGTCCTCGTGCTTTTATTGATCGAGAAGTTTATCGGCTTGTCCAACAGACTTCAAGAGATAGATCTAGTAGATTAATTCCAATTTTAGGGTCAGCTGGATCAGGTAAAACACATGCTTATCATTCATTCAAAGATAAAGAACGTGAGAATAGGAGAAAATTAGAAGGTGCTGAGGAATTAGAAGAAATAGATGCCAGTAAATTTGCTACATCTGCAGATTGGACTATTGTATATGTTCCAAGCCCTCCAGCAAGTATTCGTGTTTTACTCCATGTTTATACCTGTATAATTGAAGAACTTGGAGCAGAATTAATCGATGTGGTATCTGAAAAATTAGTTAAGAAATGGGGCGGTTCTAAGAAAGGAATTTTTCAGAAGCCTAAATTAGACGAAATAATTCAATTAGGGATCAGAGAATTCCCCGGAGTATTTGCTGATTGTGTGAAAGCTTTGGTAACTTATCAATTGGATAAAAATAAAAAACCACTTGCAGAAAGATGGCTTCTTGGAGAAGATTTAGAAGATGAGGAATTAAATGCGATTGGGATTAACAGTGTTTTAGAAGAAGATGATGTTTGCCTTGCAATGATTAAAATCATTACGGAAAATTTAGATAAAGTGCTTATACTTTATTTTGATGAGTTGGAGAGTCCTTATAGAATGTTAGGCGAAGCTGCTGAAATGAAATTCCTCGAAATTCTTAAGAGATTATATAATGAAGTTAAAGGATTAGTTATTACAATAGCTGTATTAAAGGAAATATGGCCACGAATTATTGAAATTGCAGATGCTCCGTTAAGATCAAGGATGGAACCTGAACAGGATTTAAAACCCTTTAGTTTAAATGATTTAAAAATATTTTTCTCAAAATCGATGGAAGTTTTTTGGGAAGATAATAATTTGAATCCTCCTTTATATCCATTATTTCCCTTAAATGAAAAATTAATTGAAATGATATATGAGAAAACCAAGGGAAATCCAAGAAATTCAATAAAACTTTGTAGAAGATTCATTGATAAGGTAGTTATGGATGAAATGAGTGTTGATGAATTATTGAAAGTTGGAGCTGAAATTGTTGCAACTGCTAAACCTAAAGCAGAAATTGAAGCAGAAGAAATGATTGATTTCTCCAAACCAAGAGAACTTATTAAGAAAACAATTGAAGATATTTTAGCGGAGGAAGAATATTCTATTGAAGTAAATCCACAATCTGTCGTTGGAGCTACTTTAAAATATATTAATATGATAGGGGAAGAAAAGAGAAAAAAGTTCAAGACACAGATGGAGTTTAAATTTAAGCTTGGAAAAAGATCACAGACTCTAGCAGCATTAATTGAAGCTGAAGGTAAAAAATGGGGTTTAGAGATACCATCAATTAAGACTTTTGATAGAAGTGCTGGTGTTGCAGGATATTATGCAGCAAAGCGATTAAAAGATGCGATAAGTGAAAAAGCAATTGATTTCGGATTGTTAATCGTGCCAACAGGGACTGGTGGTGCTAAATACGAAATGATTCTCAGAGATAATCCTGATATCCATAAAGTAGAGTTAAATAATGATATTGGGGAAAAGTTAATCGCAAATGCATTAAAATATCCAACAGAAAAAGGTTGGGATATTTGTAAGATCATTTTTACCGATATTGGAGAATATCAACCTCCTATAGTTGAAGAAGTTCAATCTAATGAAGATACTTTTGAATAATATCAAAAATCTAAATTTTCTTTGTAAGTTCTTTTATCTTATCATCTAAGTCATTTAGTTCTTTTGTTAAACGAGAAGCTCTTTGAGTATAATTTTTCAATTTCGTTAACATATCAATCAGTCCATGATCTTCAAATGCATGTGATATTTCGATCAATCTGTCTATTGGCTCAATGAAATTATTATACATAAATAATTGAGTGCTATTCAAATCATTAGAAATTTTTTCTATTTCCTTATAAAGGGTTTCACGTTCTTTTATTAAATCAGGAAAAAAACCAACTTGGTCTCCTTTGTTTTCCAAAAATAAAGCAATTTCATCTTCTTGTATAATTCTAGCTAATTCAGCTGCTTTTAAAAAACTCTTTTTTGCTTTTTTATAAAAGTTTTCATTTAATAATTGCTCTGCAAGTTTTACTTCATCTGCTAATTTTGTAGGAATTTCCTCTCCTAGATCAATTAATTCACGTGCTTCAGATAATTTTCCGTCGTCAAGCATTTTTTTAGTTCTCTCATTGATAGTTTCCTTTATAATTTTTGGTTCTTTTAATTTCTGCATTAAGCTCAGAATTGAATTTAATTCATTCTTAAAAAATTCATTCATCTCTTTTTTATCTTCAGTAAAATTTTGAATAGTTTTTGCCTCTATATTCTCAAAAATACTTTTCAGAGAGACAAGATCTTCTTCCTCTTGAAGAATAAAACTTAAGTAAAGATTGTTTTTGTTTATAGATTCAGCATTGATTTTTTTTGAAAAATATCGATTATCATCTTTTCGTATTGTTACACCTAATAATTCTTTCTCTACATGTTTTTCAGAAAATTCCTTTAAAACCTCTTTTGGAATTTTATCATTTTGTTTTGAATAATATTCAGCTAGTACATTTGGTCCAAACGATTTATCAATTTCATATAAAATTATTGCTTTTGGCATTTTATTAAATCTCTGATTAATTGTTTTTTCTATTTATTCTAATATTATAGAGTTAATAAGCTTTTAATTTTAAATTTTTATTTGATCTAAATAATTAAGGTATTATTAGGTAAATAATTGTTGAGGAAAGAAATGTGAAAATACTATGACAATTGTAGAAGATACTTACTGTGAGGCATTCGAGGGAGTTTGTTGCCAACTGATGATAACCTCCCAAGATGCTGAATTTTTGAATTTGGGGAATTATAAAAATTGAAGGCTTAATTAAAATTTCTGCAAAAAATTACGGCGGGAACTTAGGAAAATATAGAATTTACTTACGAGAATTAGGATTAAAAGAGACTTATTTTTCTTGAATCGTTGTATTCATTTTTACTTGGTTTATTTATTCAAGGATAAAGGTTCTTTTTTCATATGCTTGATTGGACGTTGTGACGGATTGCTATACCATTTTGGATATTTTTCTGTGAATATTTGGTCAATCTTCTTTATGGGCACATCAGCATAAGTACCCCAGTCTCCTATATATTCCACAAATAAATTACCTTCTGTGTCATATGGTGCGAATAAAGCATCATTTTCACCATCAAATTCGACCATAGGAAAAAATCCTCCCTTAATGCATGTTTTTTTATCAAAAATAGGAGCAGCTTTTACCCATTTCCCGTTCAAATATAGCTCACTATAAGCATGACAGTGAAAAGCTTTTGTACCCATTAATTCAACCAGCTTTTGAGATATTTTATGATTAATAATGTCAACCATATGAATACGGGCAGGAATCCCTATAGCTCTTGCTAAAGTTGATAATAATGTAGATTTAGACATACAAAACCCATATTTTCTTCGCATTGTAACTGAGGCTTTAAGGTTCGCTTTGACTTTTGGATAATATGAAAATGCGTTATACTTTATATCATCTCTTACCCAATAAAATAGAGTAATCGCTTTTTCTTTATCTGATTTTAGGTCTTTTGTAATTTCAAAGGCTTTTCTACTCACTAATTTTTTATTAAAATCAAAAAATTCCGTCGGTTTTAGATAAATACTAAAATCTTCCATAAATAGTAAAAAAAAAGAGAGTTCTTAAAGCTTGTTTTAATTGAGCAAAAGTACTATACTATTTTTTATTAAGAGTCTTAATCCCTTTTTCAAATACATATTTATAGTATTGCTTTCTTATAATTCGATCCATCTCATCATAAGGAAGTTCAGCATATACTCCCCTATCTTTTATATATTCAATAAATAGATTACCCTCAGGGTCGAATTTCGAGAGGATTCCATTGTTTATTCCATCAAATTCGACAAGAGGTAAAAAACCAGCTTTAGAAGCGGTAATTCTATCAAATACGGGAGTTGCCTTTATCCATTTTTTATCAATATATATTTCGCTATAACCATGATAATAAAAAATGTTTGTTCCTAGTAAGTCAATTGTTTCTTGTGGTACTTTGTTATTTCTTATATCTGCCAAATGAATTTGAGCAGGAATTCCAACAGCTCTCGCAAAGGAAGATAATAAGACGGCTTTTGAAACACAGAATCCATAACCTCGACGCAAGGTAACACTTGCCTTGAAGTTTCCTTTAATCATATAAAAAGCACTCATATTATACTTTATTTTGTCTCTAACCCAGTAAAATAAAGCAATAACTTTTTCTTTATCTGTGGTTAAACCTTTGGTAATTTCAAAGGCTTTTCTGTTTACTGATTTTTTATTAAAATCTAGAAATTCAGTTGGTTTCAGATAAATATTCATATCCTCCATAAGCACAGATACAATTTTAATAATTTTTCTTAGAAATAAATAAAGTTGAATCAAGTATAAAAGATGATCACTACATTTATTTTTTATTTCTTGTATGTCAATATTTCATCTTTTATTTGTTTTGGATTAAATCCTTTTTTATGAAGAGCATATGAAGGATATTTTTCTTCGAAAATTTTATCAATTTCTTCAAGAGGTAAATCTGCGTGCACACCTCTATCAGTGAGATATTCTCCAAATAGTTTACCTTGATTATCTAATTTAGGGAAAACTGCATCATTTTCACCATCAAATTCAATCATAGGGAGAAATTTTCCTTTTAGAGCAGTTTGAGGATCAAAAGAAGGTGTTAATTTTATCCATTTCCCATTCAAATAGAATTCACTATAACCATGTACATACATTATATTAGTACCCATAAAATCAATAACTTTTTGCGAAATTAAATGGTTAATTAAATCTACCAAATGTATACGTGCAGGAATTCCAATTGCTCTAGCAAGAGATGATAAAAGAATGGATTTTGAGACACAAAAGCCATTTCTTCGTCGTAAAGTAATACTTGCCTTAAAGTTAGCTGGTACATTTGGCACATATGTTAACATGTTATACTTAATTTTATCTCGTACCCAATAAAATAAAGCGATCGCCTTTTCCTTATCAGATGTTAGATCATTAGTAATTTCAAAGGCTTTTCTACTAACTGATTTTTTATTAAAATCAAAAAATTCAGTTGGTTTAAGATAGATATTCATATCTTCCATGATTATAAAAAAAATTAATTATTTTAGAAGATTTCCCTTCAGATTATTTAAAAATAAATTTATAAAAACAAATTTATATAATTCAATTATTAGTTTAAAATCGGGAATAAGAATCATATATTCGTGAAAACTGTTGATTGGTTTACTGCTTGTACGTTTTGATCCTCTTTTTGGACCCAGTATCTTTTTAAAAGCACCAAAATCATTAGATGATGAACTGATACAAGATATTCCTTCATTAATAGAACTACCTACAAAAGGAGTGTTTATACACATATTCAAAGAAATTAAAACAGCAAATTTATTCTTCAAGCAACCTAATAAGTTTGCGCGGGGTGGATATGAAAGTTTTTTAATTACGATTATTACAGATATTAAAACTGAGATTAGTTTAATGCTTGCAAATAAACTTCTTCAAGGTTTTACTAACTATCTTATGAATCTTGAAGATGTTTACCTAGCTTTTGACTATGAACCTAAAGATCATAAAGCAGATCCGATTAAACTAAAAGAAATTGAGAGCTTTTTTTTCTCATATTTCGAATCTATTAAGCCTGCACTTCAAACTTTAGAAATGGCAGAACATCGATATCAAGCATTATTTCAAGCAGCTAGGGATGCAATTTTTATAGTAAATAGAGAGTCAGGGATAATTGTTGATGCAAATTTAGAAGCTGAAAGATTAGTAGAAAAAACAAAAGAAGGATTAATCGGAGTTGAAGCTTTGGAACTGGATTTATTTGATGAAGGATTAGTTGATCCTGTAATGGTCAAACAATTAATTGATCAACCACCACCAATTATTTCAAGGATAAGAAAATCGTCTGGTAAACAATTATATTTAGAAGTCAGTGTAAATGAGATTCAGTTAGGAGATGAGTTTTTTATTCAATATTTATTTCATGATTTTACAGATTTATATTCAATAGAAGAAAAACTCAAAGATCATGCCAAAAAAATTGCCACACTGAATAAATTCATTAGTATTGCCAATCAAGCAACAAGTTTAACAAATTTATTGAATAGAACAATTGATTCAATTATAGAATTTCTAAATCTTAAAGGATGTTGCATTTATCTCGTGGATAAAAGCCAAAACATTGCTACAATCAAAGCGCACAAAGGACTTCCACAATTTTTTTTTGAAATGAATAATAATCTTGAAATTAATAAAAGTCCTTATGAGATAGTTTTTTCACAGGGAGTAGCTTTATTCAATGAAAATTTTCCTGAATTCATCAAACAATTTTTCAGAGGGTATGAATCTATTTCCGGAGCAGTAATTCCATTATTTTCTAAATTTGAGATAATAGGCTCGATGAATATGATCTTAAGAGATCAAACATCATTATCTGGTGAAGATATGGAATTAATCATCTCAATTGGTCTGGAAGTAGGGGCTGCAATAGAAAAAATAAAAAATCAAGAAGATTTAAGACAAACCGAAGCTAAGAATGCAATTCTTCTTAAGCATATTCCATTTTCTATTTTTCGAATATCTATAGATGGTATTATACAAGATACTCAATTAGACAAAAAAATAGAAAAAGTATTTAAAATAACAACATCCACCGAAAATTTCATCGGAAGAAGTATATATGACATATTACCTAAAGACATTGCTGAAAAAGTGTTAATTAATATTGAAAAAACTCTAGAAATGAAAGTATCAACTGAAATAAAGTTCACGTTACCATATAATGAGAAACAGATAATTTTTCGTTCTGATATTGTTCCCATCGGAAAAGATGTGGTTTTAGCTTTTCTACAAAACATAACTAGAATGTGGTAATTACTTTAAAACCTTTCGTAATTTGTCAGCTTTACCTTGAAATTCAATTGCTAAGGAATCATCTCCAAGTTCAAGACAAATATTACTAATTTTCTCGAATAAATCAACAGTTTCTTTAAAGTTGTTTTCCTCTAAAGCTATTTGAACTTTGTCCATTAAATTATCTCTTTCAAATAAAGGTTTCAATAAAGGAGATACTCTTGGGTCCATATCTAAAAGGTCTGCAATAATTCTTATCATTTTACTTCGATTGTTTGGATCTATTGCTACGAAAGAATATGATTTTTGGCCCATAATTCTTTCTATATCCTTGACCTTCAATGCTTTTGGCAGATCTTGCTTATTTGCGATAACGGCCAATCGAGCATATGGGACGATCTTATTAACTAATTCAAAAAAATACTTACTTTTTTCAAGATTTTTTAGTGTTGAATCAGTCATTAAAAGAACAGCATCACTTCCTCTTATAAAATTCTCCCAAAGGCTTTTAAATTGATCTTGCCCCGCGAAATCCCATAAGTGGAAATGTAATTTTCCAATTTTTATGGTTGCAACTTTACCTGTAATGGTAGGGATATGTTGCATAGGAATTTCTTCAGATTTGATTAATCTGGTCGTGGTAGTCTTCCCCACTCCTGAAAATCCTACAATTGATATTTTTGGCTTTAAATTTCTGTGTATTATATCTATGATTGGATTTAGAATATCAGTTACGATTGCAAAGTTACGAGACTTAATTGAATCACTATAAAACTCTAAAAATTCTTTTCTAAGATTATTTAATTGAGGTTTAATGGACGTGAATTCATCTCCTAGACCATTTACAAAAAGAAAAACTAGGTTTAAATCTCTTTCTGCACTAAATGTTAACCTATACTCAAAA
>CP070805.1:549424-598712 GCA_020343655.1 Promethearchaeota archaeon
TGAAATTTTAATATTTTCCAATTTTTTTCACGTTATCTATTCGGTGTAAATTCAATAACTATCTTTAAAACCAATTATTTAAAGTCCATTTATATTTTAACATAGAATTCATTACAATCGCAAGATTTTTCTTTTTTAATACTTTTAATCAACTATGCCAGATGAGTTCGATTTCAAGAATTATAAAAAGATGGAAGAATTTGGTAGATCAGTTGAAGGAACAAGATATTTACATTCACTGTATTTAAGAGCAGTTAATAATCCGGTTCGTCGGGAGATTTTAATAATTGTGAACAATTTAAAACGTATTTCAAAAAAGGATCTCTTGAAAAAACTTCTTAATGAAAAAATAATAGAGGATGAGACTATGTTTGACTATAATATGGATTTTTTAATTAAAGCTTTTTGTATTAACTCTGTTAAAGATGAAACTAATGAAGAAATCTTTTATGAAATTACTCAGAGTGGTAAAATAATTGAATATTTAGAATAGAATTTATAATTTTTAATCATTATTTAATTAAATTCTTATAACAATTACAACATGGAACTCCTAAATGTAGATGATAATTTTTTAGTTTATTACTTTTAAGAGTCATTAATCTGATTAATTGTTTTATTAAGATTTTCTTATTCTCATCAAAAAATACTTTTTTCAGATTAAAGAAGTGATTTGGATTCCCACATAAAGGGCATATCCTATAAAATTTTATGAAATCATAAAAAATTTCTTTTTCCTCATCTGATAACTTCTCAATTTTTAAATCTGGATTATCCCTAATGATATTCCTTAGATTATTTAATTCATTTAGCATCTCATCTCTTAAGAAATTAGAATTAGGGCTTCTTATATTTAAAGGAATTGTTGTTTCTTCTATTAAGATATCTCGGGTATCATATCTATCAATATATTCAACCGCTTCATTAAAGAAACGTAATGCGTTCTTTTTTTTTTTCCTACTCATATCAGCAATTAAAGCGTAATTTTTGAGACTTATCAAAAAAATAATTAGATAATCTTTCTAAAAAATTTTATTGAAGAAATTTCAAATTTTTCTCATTTCGATTAAATAAATCATTATTGTTATCGGTAACTAATCTTCTGAAGTCAATTATCTTAGAAGGAGCAAAATATTCAAAATCAAACTCAACATCATCACCGGAGCCTTTTCCAGGGATAGGCATAAGTCTACAAGTTAAAGGTTTATTTAATGTAACTGAAATTGTACATAAATCGAGCAATATATAAAATAACTCTTTTTCTGTAATATCACCTGGAAGTGGCACCACATCGAGACCTGCTCCACACATAGTAGAGTATAATAAAAGTGAATCTAAATTGAATTTGTTTTCAGACAATCTTTTTGATAAAATAAAATCTTCTAAAACAGGTTGCATGAAACCTGAAAAGCCTATAGCCTTCTCTTTATTCATAGGGATAGAATGCTTAATTAAAGCAATACCTGTTAATGTTCCATTAGCTCCAAAATATTCAAATCCTAATTTTTCTATAGCGGTTCCAATACTCTTATCAATCTCAGGATAAGAAGCAGGGGTAAAATCTATTCCTTTAAATTCAATATCATAATTCCTACTAGCTTTTTCAGCAATTTTAGTTAAATCATCATAAATTTCATTAAATTTTGCTAATAAGTTTAGTTGAGCGTCTTTCAAGCTTTTTGATTCTTCAATAACCTTTATTACCTCATCTGCCATTTCTAAAGCTATAGAAAATCCAGGTTTTTCTGTAAGATGATATGCGGCAGGAAAGAATGGGGTGTTTGGTTTAACGTTTGTAGACACACAAAATTGTAAATTATTAAAAGGATCTGGCTCAGATAACTCCTTTATTATTTTTGCACCTGATTTTAATGCTGGAATATTAATACCACTTTCAGTTGATGCAACAGGTAAAGACGTGAAAAACATTCTATTACTTTTAATAAATTTTGGAACTTCATTTAATAACAATTTCTCAAAAATTCCCAATTCTTGAATATGATTTGCTAACATAATACAGCAAGCAAAATAATCAAATCCATAATCTTTAAATATGTCTTGCAAAAAATTTAATTGCCTATTTATATCTATTAATGTCTCTTTTAAGTTTTTTTCATAAAATAATTTATTATCATAACTAAAGAGTGGTTGTGAAAAAATCCTCTTAGTTTGCACAGAAATACCTATGTCCTCAAAAGAATTTATGATCATATCGTTAAACATAGAAAAAGATTCAAGTTTTTCTTGTAAGAACGATAAGATAGATTCATTTTTGAGTAAAAAAGGAATTATTTGCCCTATAGAAATTGCACGGACTCTCATATTTGACGGTTATCTTTATAAATTATAATTTTAAAATCAAAATTCGCATCCAATAATATAATAAAAAAATCTCTTAATAATGTTTATAAGAGAGTTAGTAATAAAT
Organism: Promethearchaeota archaeon; assembly: GCA_020343655.1. Lineage (GTDB taxonomy): Archaea > Asgardarchaeota > Lokiarchaeia > Sigyniarchaeales > SOKP01 > Loki-b32. Next base: position 551,853 of record CP070805.1, read on the forward strand.
AATTAATATTTAATCTTTAAGAAATTAATACTTATTTGGAATTTTTTAAATTTCGTCTAATTTTGCTTTATCTTTTAATAAGTCTTTTGTTGTAGGAGGCTTTAAATATTCATCTGGTCGAATAGGTCCTAGATCTGCTAAGACTTCTTTGAAGTCTTTTATAATTTTTGCATATTTTTCGCCTTCTCCTGCTGATATGCTAACAATTCTAACGCGATTTTCGTTTATTTTTGCTTCAGCTAACATTTCTTTAATACTTTTATATCTTGTTTCTGCCTTTATGAATCCCGTTTCATAATGGCAATCTTGAGGGTAACAACCAGCAATTAATACTCCATCAGCACCATAGAAGAAACTTTCAAATACTAAAGAAGGATTAAGCATGGCTGTACACATAACATGAATTGTTCTAACATTTGTAGGATAAATAATTTTACTGGTTCCTGCAAGATCAGCACCTACATATGAACACCAATTACATAAAAATGCAACTATCAATGGGGATTCTTTCTTCTCACTAAGAACCGATTTTAATTGAGCTGAAATTTGTGCTTTTCGAAATCCCGGAATATAGAGTGCATCGTAAGGACACATTGCAGCACATGCTCCACATCCAGTACAATTCGCGGGAATTATCTTTAATTCCTTTTGCTCAATCTTTAAAGCATTGTATATACATATATTTTCACAGAGTCTACATAAATCACATTTTTCTTTGTCAAAACAAACAACATGGGGGTCCAATTCTACTTTACCGCGAGTTATTAACGTTAAAGCTTTGGCAGCAGCACTTTCTGCTTGAGCAATGCTATTAGGTATATCTTTAGGCCCTTGGATTGCCCCTGCTAAGTAAATCCCACTCACTAATGTTTCGGAAGGGTTTACTTTTAAATGCTTTTCTAACAAAAAACCATATGGATCTTGGGAGATATTCAAAATCTTGCTTAATTTATCTGTCCCTTTTGCGGGATCTATACCTATTGCTAAAATCACTAAGTCTGTATTATTTTCGAAGAGAGAATCTTCAATTATATCTTCACCACGGATTATCAAATCATCCGAAGTATCGCTTTTTAAGATTGCTGAGATATTACTCTTTATGAAGCGTACTCCAAAAATTTCTCGTGCCCTATTATAAAATTCCTCACAATTTTTACCTACTGCTCTAATATCAGTGTAGTATATATTAATTTCTACTCCAGGATTTTCTTTTTTTAACAAAATAGCTTGTTTAATCGCTACATTACAACATACTAAACTGCAATACTCTCGATGAATCTTTTTATTGCGAGAACCAACACATAAAACAAAAGATACCTTTTTAGGAGGCTTTCCATTAAAAGGTCTTACGATTTTACCATGGGTTGGACCATCACTATTAAATAATCTCTCCATTTGCATTGTTGTAATGACATCTGAATATTTTTCATAACCATATTCCCCTAGAATGGATGGATCAAACGGTTTAAGACCAGTTGCAACTATTATTGATCCTACATTAATATTAATAATTTCAGGTTTTTGATCAAAATCAATCGCATCTCTATCGCAAGCTTGAGCGCAAGCTTTACAACCGACACAGAATTCTTCTAAAATATTTGGAAATAAAGGAATTGCTTGAGGATAAGGAACATCTATAGCCTTTCTCGGAAAAAAAGTATCTTCTATATCTATTGGACATACCTCTCTACATATATCGAAGCACCCAACACAATCATCTTCTTTTATGAAACGAGCATTTTTTTTTATTATTATATCAAAATTCCCAATATATCCATTTACTTTTTCCACTGTAGAATATGTTAATAATTCAATATTTGGATGATCTTTTACTTCTGTCATTAATGGCCCTAAAATGCATATACTACAATCCAATGTTGGAAAGGTTTTATCAAATAGTGCCATATGACCCCCAATTGTAGGTTCCTTCTCAACCAAATATACTTTATGACCGGTATCTGCAATTGCTAGAGCTGCTTTTATTCCCGCTATTCCCCCTCCAATAACTAGAGCAGATGGCGTTATATCAGAATATTGAACTTCTAATGGTTCTAAAAGTCTTACTTGTTCTATTGCCATATTAATTTGATCTATTGCTTTTCTGGTTGCCTTATCTGGTTCATCATAATGAACCCATGAATTCTGTTCCCGAACATTAGCAAATGATATTAAAAATCGGTTAATTCCTGCTTTTTCAATAGTCTTACGAAACAATAATCCATGTAATTTAAAAGAACAAGCAGCAATAACAACACGATCAAATTTTTTTTCTTTTATTTCATCAATAATTTTATTTAGTCCTAATTCAGAACATAAATATTGATCTCTAAGTACCTTTAAATCAGGGTATTTCTCAAAATGTTTAATCAATAACTCATTATCAATTACACCACTAATATTTTTACCACAATCACAGATAAATAAACCAATTTTCAATTTAATCCCTCTCTATAATAAAGTATTTTTACTGTACTTTAATTATTATAAAGTCGATTTTTTAATAACTATTGAGATTAATTAAATTAGGATTTTAATTTTACAAATTTATAAAATTAAATAGATATCTAATTAAATAGTTACCTAATTTTTAAATATGGGAAAACCTCCAATTCGTATCAAAAAGGAGAATTTGAAATTATTGTAATTTTAATAATTGTGCTTCAATTTTTCATTCTATCATATATAATCCTATTAAGTATATAATAAGAAATATGTAAAAACTTTTAAATTGGGTAAGACAATTTAATTGTAATTCCAATATTGGAAAAAAAATTTTAAAAAAAAAAAAATAAAGAGTGATATTTTATGGGAGAAGAAAGAGAATTAACTGCTCCAAAAATAATACTTATTATTGCAATGTTATTTATGCTTGCAGAAGGGGTAATGTATTTTTATCTCTCCGATGTAGCATTTACTGGTGATAGTTTATTGATTCTTTTTGGAATTTTAAACCTAGTATTTATCTTTTTGATCTTTATTTCTTTAGATCTTGTTGGTACTGGCCCAGTTAAAATTCCATATTTCTGGTGGCTAATGTTAATTATTGGAGTTCTTTTGATAGTATTTTCATATTTAATTGCAGATTTCTGGGGATATGCTTACTTAATCGCTAGTTTAGGTTTCGCAGGACTTGCAGGGGTTGCACCCTACCTTACGGGCTCTCTAGTATTATTAGCTGTTATAATAGAGATAATGCCTAAATTAAAAGATATGAAAGCATCCAAGACTTTTGCGTTATTTGGAATCGGTTTTGCTATTTGGGATAGCGTATTTATCTTTATTCCTGGTTTTGCAACACAAATAGCCATGGTAAATGCTGTTTTTGGCATTATTTTGGCTATAGTTTTGTTAATATTAGTTCTAGATTTAATAGACATTAAAATTCCATTTACATGGTGGGTTTTACTTACAATAGCCTTTGTAATTTGGATGTGGGTTTCTCCATTTGCAGTGTATATAAATCTAACAAATTACATGTTAACACTTACGTTTTATCCAGTAGTAGGTTGGGGCGGATTATTCCTTATGATAAGTTTTGTACTAATGTTACTTGATAAATAGAATTTTTAATTCTTTTTTTTTTTATTTTTAGATTATTTTAAAAGGTTTTTTTGAGAAACGACTCAAATACTTATTAGGATTATACTCAGTATTTTCTAATTAGGGAGATTCAAAATAATATAATCAACTGTTAAACTAACAATAGCTGGGTTCTTATTGAATTCATGAAATTAAAAATATGCGTTAATGTTTTATCTAATGTTTTTAGTTTTCCTTTTGGATATTTTACTTTAATATCTATCCTACTCCAATCATTATATTTTATAAAAATTAATCCATTCGGCATGATTCATTCTACTCCTGAAGCATTTTTTTTGATAGAAAAGGATATACTTTAAGAATATCAAAATTATGTTCTTTCATCTCTAAAAAGTAATTTTTCTCGATTTGATATTCCTCTTTAGCCCAATTTAATATTTCCTCTCTTGAATAATATGTACCCTTTAAAAATTGCAAACCTTCGCATTTTTTTGTATAATTTTCAAAATTTTTTCTACTCGACACCATCATTTGCCAAAATGGAAATGACCTACATTGGAAGGGACGGGCTACATGAACACTACACCTGTTTTTTTTTAGAAAATGACAATGCTCATCCTCACCTGTAAATTTAAACCCGAGTGTTTTAAAACGATATGTTTTACCTCTCTGTGTCCCTGATTCTTTCCAGAAAAAAGAGTCATTGATAACTTTCACATATTTTTCAGCGAATGTTCTTAACCCATTCTTTCCTTTAATATTTAAAAATTTAGCTAATCTAAGAATATCTTCTTTATATAAATAAACTTCACCTTCATTGAATCCTGTACAACAATTGCCACACATCTGGCAAGAAAACTCAATTCCTTCTTCGAGTTTCTTAGAAATTTTAATCTCTGTTGTAGTCAAAACTAAACAATTTCTCTAAAATTATAGATTAATATTTAATATACAAATATTTAATTAATATTTAAATATTAATTCATTGATTATAATAGGCAATAAAGAAAAAGGAGTTCTAATTTTTGGCTATACTACTACACCCAAATAATAAAATTGATTTAGATTCCCATTATATTACTGAAAATTTAAAAAAAGTAGAAAATATTTTAGGAAAGAATGAAATTTTCAATAAAAAAGAGTATATAAAATGGCTTAAAGATTTTGAAATAATATATGGTAAAAAACAAGCTAATTTAAGTTTATATATTAGCTTTGGTTTAATTTACTTAATTGGGCTTTTCTTTATAAGTAAATTTATTCTAAGAGATAAAAATTCGCTATTAAACCAGAATACTTCGTTAAAAAATTTTAAAGAATTTGAAGATAATATAAAATCTAATTATAAAAATTTTAAAATTTACGAGTTTAAGTATTTTGATCCAATATTTAATCTTACTGAAAAGGAAGATTCATTCTTTTTTTATTCTTTCGCTTTAGAGATCTCCAATTTTGTTTTTGAATTAGATCTTCCTCCAGAATATTTTTTCGATTACCTAATTCAAAAAATCATATCTCCTATAACAAGACATAAATCTGGAGAATATTATACACCTCCCTTCTTAACAAAAATGATGGTCAAGGAATATTACTCATTTGGAGAAACTGTCCTTGATCCTTGCTGTGGTTCGGGAAATTTTTTATCTGAAGTAGTAAAATATATTCTTTCACAGAAAGAACCAATAAAAAAGAAAATATATGCCATAAATGAGATATACGGTTATGATATAAACCCTATTTCAATTTTTATATCAAAAATTAATTTATTATATTTATTAAAAGAACAAATCTCTGATATCAATTTAAATTTATATGTATTAGATTCATTGTTTCAAGCAGAAAAAAAGGTAAATAAAAGGTTCGATTTAATAATAGGAAATCCCCCGTGGTACACATATCGCGACATTCAATCTGTTGATTATCAAGAAAAAGTGAAAGAACTAGCAGAAAAGTTAGAAATAAAACCACTTCCAAAGAACTTACTAAATTTGGAGATTTCTTCCTTGTTTTTTGTAAAAGCGCAACAAACATTCATGAAAGCAGGAGCTAAAATATTTTTTGTAATCACAAAAGGAGTAATTACAGGGTCTCATACTTCTAGATTTCGTAATTTTAAGGGATTAAATGAGATTAAAGTATGGACATTTGATAAAAAAATTGAGGCTATCTTTAATATTGATTTTATATGCCTATTTGGAAAGAAATTACAGGATTTAGAAGAAGGCTCAAGTGAGGAGATCAAATCTTATCATTTTACCTTAAAGAGTGAGATGGAAAATATTGATTACTTTAAAAACATAGAACTTGAATTGGAAAAAATAGATACTTTAATACCTTATTCTATAGAAAAAAAAAGAGGAAAAACATATGTTAAAAAACTGGTTTCAAAAGAAACCATTAAAAATCTCCTACCGCTCAAAGAAAGCCATTATAAATCACTTTTTCATAAAGGAGCAGATTTAAATCCAAGAAATCTGATTTTTATAAGATATGATAAAATTAACGATACGATAGTAAAAATTAATCCTGATGAAAAAATTTTTAAAAGAGCTAAACCACCTTGGAATAAAAAGGAATTCAAGGATGATATTGTTGAAAGAGATTATATATTTAAAGTAATTAAAAGCACCGAGTTGGTTAAGTTTCATATCTATAACTCTTATGATGTTTTTTTGCCATTAGAAAAAAACAAATTGAGTTTTAATTATGATAAATTAACTAAACATGCTAAGCGATTTTATGACAAAATCAATAATTTGTATAAACAGAATAAAAAAGAAACAACAAAGCATAAAACTTTGATGGATAATTTGAATCGGTGGTCTAAATTAATAAATCAAAGGCAAACCTCGAAAATCAAAGTTGTTTATAATAACTCAGGATCAATTCTATATTCAGCAGTAGTAGAAGGAAATTTCTTGGTCACTGGAGATTTATGTTTTTATGCTACAAATAATCTGGACGAGGCGCATTACTTATCAGCTATCCTAAATTCCAACCTATTAACAGAGCAAGTAAAGATAGTGAAGAGTTCTAGACATATCTTTAAGCTTCCTTTAGATTTTCCGATTAAAAGATTCGACATAGAAAATCTCAATCATCAAAAATTAGCTCAATTGGGGAGAAAAGGTCAAAGAATTGCGAAACAGACTATTAATTCTTTTATTAAAAGCAATGAAACTAGCTATACTAAATTTAAAATTCAAAATTTGCTAAACGAGGTAATAAAACCAATTTTAGCACAAATAGATGAAATTTTGATGAGAGAACTACAAAAAAGTTAAAATTTTGATTAAGAGAAATTTTAATGTATTAAAATAAATAAGTGGGTTTGCATTTATCACATATCATATACCCATTCAAACATGAATAATCAGAATTTCAAACGGAACTTCATATTTAAGATTTTAATAACTGGAAACGCAAGTGTTGGAAAAACATCACTTTTAAGAAGATATGTCGATGGTTTGTTTGATGAAAGCTCAATTATGACTGTTGGTGTTGATTTCTTCATAAAAGAACTTGATTTTGATAATGCGCGTTGTCTATTACAATTGTGGGATTTAGGAGGGCAAGAACGCTTCAGATATCTTCTTGAAAGTTTTGTAATGGGAGCAAGAGGTGCACTTCTTTTATTTGATTCAACCAATATGCCTCTTATACAGGATATTTTAGAATGGGTAAATATTGCTCGATTACATGATATTAATTTGCCAATTCTACTTGTAGGAACAAAAGTGGATCTAGAAGGATTAATTGCAGTCGATGATGAGAGTGCTATTCATATTAAGAATACTTTTAATATGTTAGATTACATAAAAACATCCGCAAAAACGGATTATAACATTGAAAAAGGATTTGAAATTCTTATAAAGTATTTAACGGAAATAAGTAGATATTGATTCAAAACAACCATTTTGAAAGGAAATCATGGAAGATGAGATAGTAATACTGGGATCTGGTGGCGGACGACATCATATTAGAACTCAATACAGAGCTACAGGAGGTATCCTTTATAAGTTTAATGGGATTCAATCTCATATAGATCCCGGACCTGGTGCAATTGTACGATTAAACCAATTTAAAGAGGACCCCGTAAAAACAGAACTCTTTATTGTAACTCATGCGCATGTAGATCATTATAGCGATTTAAGTGCTATAATTGAAAGTTCAAGAGAAATTTTGCATGATAGAAATTATAATTACTATAAAAAAGGGACACTGATTACTACAAATGAAATGCTCGAATATATTTCTGATTATCATCTTAACATGCTTGAAAAAATAGTAAAATTTGAAGCAGGAAATAGACTCATTTATAAAGGAGTTGAAATCATAGGAACTAAAACCGTACATTCTCCTGAAATCGATGGATTTGGTATCAGATTTAATCTTAAGAATTATTCTATAGCATTTACAAGCGATACAATGGTATATAACGGTTTTTCTGAAGAATTTTCTGGCTGCAACATTTTAATTCTTAATCTTTTACGTCCAAACTCAATAGTTTGTAAACGACATCTATGTACTGATGAAGTAATACCCTACCTAAACAACATTAACCCTCCTCTTGATAATCTTATCATTACTCATTTTGGCTCTTATATGGATAGCCCAAGATCGACAAAAAATTACGTCCCGAGTCAGGTAATAAAACTCCAAGTAAATACTAATATAAGAAATATTGTTGCTGCTGAAGATGGATTAAAAATAAAGATAAGAAAACTTTTGAAATAAAACCACATTACTTCTTTTCTTAATACACCTTCCTTAAAATGTTATCAAGACAAGTTTTGTACAAAAATTTAAAATTATGTACTCAAATTTAAGATAAAAACTTGTTCTCGATATTGTAACATAAATAAATTATAATCCGATAATTTTTATATCAAAAAAATCTAATATTTTTTAGGAAGGGAATCTATAAAGAAAATTTGAACAAACATTGGATTTCAGAGGTCGCCATTTCGGTTGCTTCAATTAAGCCCTCTATTAAACTCGCTGAGTTTAATTCTCTCCCTGATTTTAAAAATTTGGTTCAGATTTCTTTTCCCTTACCTTTTCTTTACCTTAAGGTTGAGGAGAACTTAGATAGTATTTAAAAGAAAAATAAATTTATTTGCAAATGTCAATAATTTTTATAGAAGTCTAAAAAAAATTAATCTTGAGACACCCAATATCTGCAAACGATACACTGCAAAACTTTTTGAAACATAACTTCATCAGAATTTTTGGTGCGAATCCTTCTGTTTACCATAACATTCCCGCACTTATTACATATGGTTAAATCTTTTGGTTTTAATTTATGTGCGGACATATATTGTTTCACATGTATTTGATTATTCTAGTTAAAAGTCCAATTAATTAATTTACCTAATGAAAGAGTAATTTACCAATAAAGCAACCCTTATATAGATACTAATAGCTATTTGATTATTTAAATATGTGTTTAAGTAAAAATTTTATGGATTTCCGTACGAATTATTTCTTAAATATGTCAAAATAATGAGTATAAGAAAATTTAGGCCCTATTGAGTAATTCAAGGGAATCTTCCTTAATTTTTTCAGTATTATTTGTTTTTTTTGAAACTGTTATAAGAATTGCAACAAAAATAAACACACAACCAACCCAAGCAAATAATGAGAGGATTTCATTTCCAATTAGGAATCCAAATAATGCTGCAAATACCGGTTCAAGAGTAAATATTATAGCTGTTTGGGTTGGTCCTTGATACTGTTGACTCCAATTTTGAAATAAAACGGTGAGTGTCATAACTGCAATACCCATATAAATCATTATAGTCCAGAAGGGTGGTGGGTATGACAATAAATCATATGATTCTTGTAAAATTAATGAACAGAAAAAACTTGATGCAGAGATAATAAGAACTTGAATGATGGAATATAAATAGACGTCGATAAGGCGGACATATTTATCATTTAAGACAATATATAAAGCAAAAAAGAATGCACAAATTAATACTAAAACATCACCAATTATTAGTCCTGATACACCTTCTAATAATAGGAATGCCATACCAGCAACGGATAATATTACAGCGAACCAAATTCTAATATGCGGTCGTTTTTTAAATCTGATCCATGTTAAGAAAGGTACAATTATAGTACTTAATCCAGTTATAAAACCAGTTTTCCCAGCGGATTGATTTGATTGTAGACCATAAGTTTGAAAGACAATTCCAAAGAAATAAAACAATCCTGTTATCAATCCCATTAAAAATATCTTTTTATTTAGGTTTTTTAAATGTGGAAAAAAAGGAATAAATCCAATAAAAGCTATAAAAAACCTAAGACCAAGGTATAGAAAAATTGGGACATCTTCAATTATATTTTTAGTAATAATAAATGATGTGCCCCAGAGAACTGTAGTAAGAATCAATAAGAATATGGCAATTATACTCCGTTTGGATGAAGGATTGTTAGGATTTTTAAGTTCCATACTTATTTCATCTTAAATTAGATATAATTGTAAAAACCTAATAAAAATAAAAATTATTCCTCACTGTTATTTTTACTTCTTTATCATATTGTAATATCACTGTTATGCATATTTTATGCATAAGGGTAATATTATCGGAGTTAATATTTTTAAATTTGCATATTTTTAGTGTATTAAATAAAAGCAATAATATTATAAAAGTAAAAAATTGGTGATTATTTGACTAAAACCTATAATGAGATAAATGAGAAAATAAAGAATGGTGATATAGTGGTAGTTACTGCCGAAGAAATGGTAAAAGTTGTTGAAGATAAAGGAATTAGAGTGGCAGCTGAAGAAATTGACGTAGTAACTACTGGAACTTTTGGACCTATGTGTTCAAGCGGTGCTTTTCTGAATTTTGGTCATGCTGATCCACCAATCAAATTTGAGCACCTTTGGCTCAATGATGTACACGCTTATCACGGTAATGCTGCGGTCGATTGTTATATTGGTTGTACTAGAATGTCAGATGTTAGACGTTTTGAATATGGTGGAGGTCATGTAATAGAAGATCTTGTTTCGGGGAAACCGATTAGGTTGAGAGGTAATTCATATACAACCGATTGTTATCCATTAGCAGAAGTAGATACAGAATTTACTATCAATGAAATTAATCAAGCAATTTTATGTAATCCGAGAAATGCGTATCAGAGATATGTATGTGCTGTAAATAGCTCTGATAAAACGTTATATACCTATATGGGAAAATTATTGCCTCATTTTGGAAATGCCCACTATGCGGGAACAGGTAGTTTAAGTCCATTAAGTAATGATCCAGATTATGAAACTATTGGAATAGGTACACGCATATTCCTTGGCGGTGGAATAGGGTACATCATAGGAGAGGGTACCCAACACAGTCCTTCCGATCAGTTTGGAACAATTTTTGTTAAAGGAGATTTAAAACAAATGAGTCAAGAATACTTAAGAGGTGTGACTTATGAAAAATATGGTACATCTTTATTTGTGGGAGTAGGAATTCCTATACCTATTTTAAATGAAGGTTTGGCAAAAAAAACAGCAATTAGTGACAAAGAACTGTTAACGGATGTTGTTGATTACGGAGTACCACGGAGAGGTAGACCTAAGCTTAAACAGGTAAATTATGAAGAATTAAAAAGTGGATTTATCGATTTAAATGGAAAAAAAGTGAAATGTTCCTCTTTATCTTCGCTTTTCTATGCGAGAAGAATTGCTGAAACTCTAAAAAAATGGATTCAAGGCGGAGAATTTTTCTTAAATCCCCCTGCAGAAAGATTACCGACCGAGACTATCTTTATCCCTATGAAACAAACATCAAAATTAAAATTTGTTAAAGATCTAAAACGTGATGCTATTATTTGCTATGATGATTGCGATTTAAAAACGGTTGCTGAAAAAATTATTAATCAAAATATGAATCATATAATTATAACAGATAGAAATCAAAATCTTAAAGGAATTGTCACAAGTTTTGATGTTACCAAAGCTATTGCCAAAGACAAAACAGATTTAGACGAAATTATCACAAAAAAAGTTATTGTTACAACTGACAATGAACCTATTGATGTCGCGGCAAGAAAGATGAAACAAAATGATATCTCTGCTTTACCGGTTATTGACGAGAAAAATAAGGTAGTTGGAATAATCACAAGCGAGGAGCTGATGTAAAATTGACAATAATTAACATTACACTACCTTTTGGTATAATAAAAGATATAAGTGACTACTCAAGATTCATTAATGAAATATTAAAATACGATATCACACTAAATATTCTCAAATTTTCCACAGGATCTAATGGAATCAACTTACTAATTGATATACCAGAAGATAAAATCAAAACTATAACCGAATCATTAAGGAAAAGTAATATTATTGTAAATAAGAAAGGTCGAGTATTCATCGATGATGAGAAATGCGTTGATTGTGGTGCCTGTATTTCTTTATGTCCTACAGATGCTCTACACTTGGATTTTGAGGAGAGATTAGAATTTTCCTATGAAAAATGTATCGGTTGTCTTTTATGTTTAGATTCATGTCCAAGATATGCGATTGAAGAAATGTAGAATTTCCTTGATGTTTAATAATTTCTACTTGAAAAATTAAAGATTATGTTAAAGAAACTAAATAGATTATTAAGAAAATTATTGCTATACCCACAATTTCAATTCCTACTCCAACATAAAATAAAAAAGAATTATGAGAAAAAAATCCTATTAAGCAAAAAATCCCCCCTAATCCAAACCAACAAATTATAAAAATAATCCCAAACTTACTTAAAAAATCGTCTTTTTTTGAAATCTTTCTTTTCTATGTAATTTCTCTGCTTTAAATTTTTTTTTTTTTGGCTCTTTATATCTCCCCATCTATTACTTTACCATTTTATTCCCTTGTTATAATTTCAAATATCTCATCTAATCGAGGGGTTTTTCGCCTAAGAGTAATACAGCGTTCTTCTTCACAACCTCGTAATATTGCTATTAGCTCATTTAGATGAATAGTAGGGATATCCAACTTTTCTCCAAACCATTTGTTCATTTTATCTCTATATTCGGGCTTGCTCAAAGTATATAAACAAGTCGGACATGGCATTAGAATAAAATCAGCTCCAACAGATTCTGCGCTTTTTAATTTATTAAAGGTTATTTTAAGAGCTTCTTTGGGATTTATTAATAATTGTGAAGCACCCCATCCACAGCAGGCTTCTCTTTCCTGATAATCAACTGGAGTGCCCCCAAAAAGAGTAACTAATTCATCTAATTTGGTTTTATCTCTTAAATATGCATCAGCTGTTCTTTTATCTCTTGATAAATTTAGATAGTGACACCCATAATGAATAGCAACTTTAAGATCTTTCAAATCAAATTTTAAAGAATTAAAAACATCATTTCGAATTAAATATAAGAAATCTAAATCATGCAAAAAGCGAATTTTCAGATTTTCTAAAATCTCATACTTTTTAAGATTATCTATAACTAAATCTTTCTTTAAACTGTTTAAGATTTCTTCTGTTTTTCTTTTAACATCTTGATTTTTTAAAAATTCACGTCCTCTCATAAGGGAGTTATAACAGCCATTACAACTAAATAACACAATATCAGCTTGTTGATCCAATTCATAGATATTTCTTTCATTTATTGCTGCAAATTGAGCTCGAGTAATCAAATTCCTTTGAAAAAAGGTTCCACTACAACAAGACTGGTTAACACACATACTTACATCTAATCCAAGTTCTTCAAGTAGGTCTTGGATCCCCCACCTTACACCTGGAAAATATTTCTCTAAACAAGCTTTAAACAGACAGAGCTTCTTATCTCTGAAAAAATCTAATGGACTTTCAGGGTAAATTCTCTCAATTTCGTCTAAATCTAAAGATAAATTGCTTATTGTCATAACAAATTGATAATGTTAAGATTTTTTTAACTTCTTTTTTTTATTTTTATTGGTTTTACTTGCTTTAAATACGTATTTTATTCGAGCAAAATTACATATTTCATTTAATTCATCAATCCTTTCTTGTGGAAGTGGTTCTCCTAGTTGTTCTTCTACAACTACTCCTTTTATAAGAAATCTTTCAGACATTTCAACATACTTTCTTAAGTCGTTATAACGAGGACCATAACCTTTCTTAAAACTTTCATTTCTCAAATTAATTATTAGTAGAGGAATATTTATATTGTCTTTTGGACAAACTCTTTTACATCTTTCACATAAATAACAATACCAAATATCAGAGTCTTTTAAAACACTTTTATCTCCTCGAAGTACTTTCTGAATAATTTTTCTAATGTTAAAATTAGAAACTTTTGTGGCGGGACAATCTCCTACGCACTTTCCACATGAGATGCACTGAATGATATTTTTATTTTCTTCAACATCATCTACAAGTTCTTTATAAAAATCCCAGTTCCACTCAGAATCTGAATACTCCTCCATATTCCTATGATTAGATTATTTGATATTTCTTATAAAAATAAGGATTTTTATTCATAAAAAAAATTGTTATTAAATTAATAAAAAAAAAGTAATTGAAAAAAGAATAGGTTTTAAATCAACTATTTACTTTTCATAAAAATTTCTTTCATCCACCTTGGTAAGAGGAAACCACCATAGAATTCCAACGCACTGAATATTAACAATATACGGACAGCAACCACCATTACTGATAAAAGAGGATCAGTAGGATCTTCAAATATAGTTCCAAGCATTGAGTCTAAAACAGCAGCAACAGCAAATGTAATAAATGCCGCACGGAGTAATTTGCCTTTCAACCTTACTTCGGGATCCTCTAACTTAATTGACTTTTGAGCAAAAATAACTCCAGTAACAACCATAGCTACGATAACAACTAATAAATAAATAGTGATAAAAAGCCCAAAATTAGCAGTGAAAGGTCTGCTTAAAGGATTAATATTTCCTATCAAATTGATATCTATAAAAAACAGTGTAAAAAATTCTATTTCAAATATAATTGAAAGAATTATTGTAATTATAATAACCTTCTTTTGCGCCTTTCTATAAATCATATCTGTGAAAGCAATAAACCAAGTCAATAAAGCAATGGGGAGAAAGCAATTTCCAATAATAAAGTATAATCCAGGGTCTAAAGATTCTCCTACAATGAGATTCATTAAAAAGGAGATTGAGTCTGGCATCCATGGATTTGCAACCCCTATCCATGATATCCCCACCAATATATATAATCGATTTTTAAATTCGAAATATTTTGATAAAATCCTCATTCCTATAATAAGAGAAATAATTACAAATATAAGGCTAAAACTTCCTTGTAAGTAATCTACTAATTCAAGTGCCATAAATCATCAATATTTCTTGATATATATTTTAAGTAAATGGAATAAAATTAGATTATTTAATATATATATTTTTATTTTCTTATTACTTCTCACACAATCTCATAATTGATAGATAAGGATTCCTCTATCTGCTCAGTCAAAAGTTTTAAATGGGCGATATATTCATTCAATGAAATATCTTGATTATTATATCTTTCCACTAACTTTTCGATAACATAATTAGGACTGAATTTAATAAATCGAACATCAGAAAAAAGAAATACAAACCCTTTCGCTTCATAAATAAATTTTTTGTCTAAAAGCTCATTAAAAAGTTCTTCTTTATTGTTTAAAATATTTAAACAATCATTTACAGTTAAATGTTTTTCTCTGAGCGTTTTTAATAGACTGAACACGTCTTTATCAAAAAGGACTGTTTGAATAATTGTTTTATTTTCTGAGCCTGAAATATTATAAGAATCAAAATAATATTCTTTCAAAGAAATTTTATATTTTCTCAAAATATCCTCTTCTATATGTTCTGAAGGTAAATCTCTAGGGGGAATTCTAGTACAAGAGAGATCTTTTATTAGAAAATAGCATTCTTTACTGCCGGGTACATTTTTTTTTATTATTAAGTTTTCGTGAATAAAGGAGATTAGTAATAAATCAATATTTACTGTTGAGAAACCATATTCTTGTCTAAGTATATTAGTGAGATTGGTTTTAGAGATAACGCCATTTCGTAGAATTTGTAGGATTGTATATTTGATTCTATCTTGAAAAAAATTTATCAAATTTTCTTCTTCGTCTAATTTAGAATAGTTTCTTATTGTATTAAACGCTTCTGAGATAGCACGAGTAATCTTGTTTGTATTGATTAATTCTATTAAATTCTTACTAATAAGAGCTAAAATGTCAGGAGATTCGTTGATTATATCTTCACTTTTAATTTTTTGACTATATACTACAATAAAAAAGTAGATTTCTCCTTCGAATCTTTGAATTACAGAGATATAACTATACTCATCATCCTCTGGAGTAATTTCAATCATAGAGTTTTCTTTATTTAACTCATGCTTAGCCCAGATTTTTAAGAAAAGATCTTTAGTAGGAAAGGTTTTTTCTGGGGGATATTGGATAATTGGTTCAGGTCCAGTTTGTGTATTCCAGTGGGTTAAGATAATTCTTTCCATAATTTTATTAATGACGTTTTAATGAAGTTCGTTTCTTATAATTAATTTCAAATTATGGTATTTAATTTTATTTCTCTTTTTTAATAATGGTTTTCGTTATTATAATATTTTTTCCTTTTCAGAAATCAATCTAATCCCTATTAATTTATGAAATTGAAGGATAAAAAATTGAATTACCTTAGAAAATTCAAATAGATGATCAATAATAAGAAAATAAGAAGTAATAATTACGAAGAATTAAGTTCAATTAAAAGAAATCAGGATAGCTCTGTTCAATCCGATTCAAAGTTATTGCTAATAAATTGAGTAGTTCTTCACTATTATTTGTTTTAATACCATCAATAACATTGTCTAAAATTTGATTACCAAGAGTAATGTCTTCTCTTGTGAATTTTTTTTTTTCTTTAAAAAGAAGTTCAAATTCTTTTTCTAACCAATCTAAATCTTCCTTTAAATTATCTTGTAGAATTTTTTCGTAATCTGCAGTGACTGTCATGATGATTATTCCTCATTTCTTTTTTTGTGTACAAATCTTAATTTTTATGTGTACAATCTTTCATTTAATATATTCTTTAATATCCCTAAGACCCAAATAGTCTTCCAATATATAAAATTTCTTGAACCGAAGAATTTATATATTGTTGTTACGAACAAAAAAAACCGAACACAAAAAAAGATTTGTACACAAAAAAGTCTTAAATCTATTTTGAAAATTTAGAAAATCTCATTTAGTGATAATAGACTCCAACCTTCTCTGCCAAAAAATGTTATAAGTAATAAATATTGATTTAATCGGAAAAATCTTCAATTATCCAATTTTTTAAAGCAATATCTTGTGAAAATCTTAGAAAGCCCATAAAGCGACTGTATATTATTAGTACTTATTGCTTTGTTGAGTGCTTTAAAAAATTCTGGTAAATTTAATTCGAAATTTTCCCTAAAACCAATTTCTTTAAAATCCTTTTCTTTTTCATTCATACAGAACTATATTTTTGCAGATATTAAAAAAATCAATAATATCACAATATTACAATTTTGATAAAAAAAGATAAGAATAAACTAGATATCACTTATTTAATATTTTCTTCTTTCCGTAATATTTGGCTAATAAGTAATAAACAATGAATATTGCTCCTAGAACAACAATTATGATTAAGAAGATTATATTGAATAGTGCTGATTGTGCTTCAATATTAGGATTAGATGGATCAATTCCAAAAAGAGATCCGAGCCAAGCGAAGAAAAATGCACGAGGGATAGCACCGATTAAAGTTCCAATAGAATATTTTTTAGTATCCATTTCTACAAGCCCCGAAGCATAACTAATAGGGTCAAAAAAAATGAATGGAACCATTCTTGAGATTAGAATTGCCCATATTCCATACTTTTCAATAATTTCATCAGCCATTTTTATAGCTTTCTTTCCAACAAATTTCTCTGCAAGTGGACGACCACCTTTTTTGCTAATATAAAAGCAAAGCATGCCTGCTGCAAGTGATCCAATGGTCCCCATGATTCCTCCATAATAAATGCCCCAAATCATTCCTGTGGCTAAAAGCACAATTTCAGAAGGAATAGGGATTATTAAACCTTGTATTGCCATTATTCCAATAAATAAGAAAATACCCCAAACTCCTATTGCTAATATAGGATTGACGAAGAAATTAACAACTATAGAATAAAGAAAAGTAGGATCAACAAAATAGTTGTAAATAAATAAAGCTATTGAAAAGATGATTAAAGCAACAAAAATAATAATATATATTATAGTTTTAGTGTTATAATTAGAAAAATCAAACAAATTTTTGAAGTATTTCTTTACTTTTGCCGAAAATGATGGATTATCATCTATTTGCTCATCACTATTCTCTTGTACCATATTAATCAAAATCTTGAGTAAAAATTAAGTAATATTAGTAATTTAAATTTCTATAAAAAGTATTTTTTTCAAGAAATAATGATGATTATATGAAAGAAATTTACAAAAATATATACCATGTTGGCGACAGTGGTTGTTCTGTTTATTTAATCGATACAAGCAGCGAGGATGGACTTGTGCTAATTGATTGTGGAATGAGTTTGAATTTAATCAAAAAGATTAGTAAGTTTAATTTAAATCCAATGGAAATTGGTCACTGCATTATCACCCATTTCCACATAGATCATATTGGAGTTTGTTATGATCTTAAACAATATAACAAAAAGATTAAGTTTTATGCTCATGAATTAGATGCAGATGCAATAGAAGAGAAGGGGCATGATAGTAAAACAGCAGCTATGTGGTATGGTGTAAATTATAAACCAGTTAAACTTGAGAAAAGACTGAAAGGAGATCTTGAAATCTTAAAATTTGGAACTTATGAATTTCAATGTATCCATACTCCCGGGCATACTCCCGGTTCAATTTCTATTTTAATAGAAACTGAAGATAATAAAAAGATATTATTTGGACAGGACTTACATGGCCCTATAATACCCGGTGTTAGTAATTTTGGGGATTATCAAAATTCTTTACGAAAAATTTTAGATTTGAACGCAGATATTTTATGCGAAGGACATTTCGGGATTTTTCAACCGGCAAGTGAAGTACAACGATATATCAAAAAATATATAGAATAAGAAAAAAGAGTGAAGCTATTTAATTTAATATTCAAAAAATTTTTTTATTTCTTTATTTATTTTTAATAGGGCTTCTTCATTTATGATATCGTGATCCATAACCTCTATCAATATCAATTCATATTCAATGTTTGAGTTTTGCATTACTTCTTCTACTTCAGAAATAGGTGTAATTTTATCTACAGTTCCGACCACAATTTTCAATTTATTAATTTTTAGATGTTGTACAAAATTCCTAATTTGATGTTCCTTCTGGGATAATTCTTTCTTAGTTAAATTAATAAATTCAGCAATGTTACTAATACCCTTAATGCTATCGGTGAGAAACCGATTTATATAATATAATAATTTTTTAAAATCATCTTGATAAATATGTTTCTGTAGATCTAAAATTGGAGCAATTAAGATAAGTTTGTGGATTTTCCTAATTTTTGAGCATAATATCAAGGCAATATATGCACCAAAATCATGTCCAATAATATTTATTTTATTAATATTAAAAATATTATCTTTACCCATTAAATCTATAAATTCTAATATTTTCAAACTGTCAGAAACTTGAGAATTAATTGAAACGTTTCCTTCACTAAACCTATAACCTCTAAAATTAAAAACTATAAAAGCAAAACCTAAATCCAAAAGATATTTATAAGATTTAATGATTTCTGATAAACTATATAACTGTGGAAATCCATGGAAATAAATTATCACGGGATACGGTTTTCTAAAAGACTTTGGTGGGAAATAAATTAAACCATTAAGCATTTCACCTTCATTAGAGATTTCTAAGCCAGCAACCTCATAAGGCCCATCATATTGCTTAATTTCAAATTCCACATTTATCACTATAATAAAAAATTTTATCTAACTTATTTAATAGTGTAAAATAAAAGATATATCTTAAGGATTTTAAAATGAGATTGGAGGACTGGCACACTCACAATGAATGCTGCCATCACGCGATTGGCTCAATTGAAGATTATATCAAAAGCGCTATTAAACATAATTTAAGGACAATAGGTATTAGTGATCATTTTCCTTATGAGTTTTTAGAAGGTATTGAAAACATTCCTTACAATGAATATGCAATAACTTTACCTGAAATTGAAAATTATATATCGACTGCTGAAAAATTAAAGGCGAAATATAATGATGATATTATAGTTCGAATTGGTTTTGAAATAGATTATTTTAAAAATCAAGAGTCTGCTCTAAATAATTATATTACCCCAATAGAAAAAACATTAGATTATATCTTGGGTTCAATACATATCTTAAACTTTTTTGATGGAAGAGGTGCTTGGGGTTTTGATGATTCGAGATTTAGAAAAGATTACAAATTTTATGGAGTAGATAAAGTATATATGTTTTATTTCCAGACTTTACAAAAAATGTTAAACTCACCCCAATTTGATTTTGATATTATAGCTCATTTCGATTTACCTAAGAAATTCAACGATATTCCCAATAACAAAGAAATAATTAATAACGAGATGATGAAAGCTTTAGAATTAATAGAAAAAAGGAATCTTGTAATGGAAATTAACACGGGAGGCTTGAGGAAAGATTGTAAAGAGCAATACCCTAGTGAGATAATCATAAACGAGATGTATTCTCTTGACATTCCAATCTTGTTAGGATCAGATGCTCATAATCCTGATGTAATTGCATGGAAATTTAAGAAGATGATTAAAATATTAAAAAGAATAGGCTATAACCAACTCGCTCATTTTAATAAAAGAAAAATGATATTGATTGAAATGTAATAGATTAATATGGTATGGGTAAAAAGAACAAACCATAAAAGTGTAAAAGAAAAGGATTCAGATTTTTTAGATTTTCCGGCTCTGGATCCAGCCCTCGGTGGCTAAAGAATTGAATAATTTGAAATGTTTTGGATCCTTTGTATGGATTACTAAATTATTGTTTTCAGTTTTACCTATAGCCGCAAATAATAGTTCTTCTCCATCCCGAGTTAAAACGTATCGATCTTGTCTTTCATAATTTCTAAGAGAAATATTATCTAATGACTCAAATTCATCTAAGAGTTCGGAATGTTCTTCAAGACCAGGATTAACTCCACAAGCAATCATCATATTAATCGATGATCTAAGCTCGTATAAATGAAGTTCCTGTAAATCTTCAATACTAGGAACAACAATTGTAATATTAGATATAGCGTTTTCTAATATTTCTCTCATTTTCTTAAGAATCTCTGACTTAGTAATCTGTGTATTTGTAAAATCAATAATTTTTGCATCTTTAGAACTTAATTGAGCTTTTCTCAGTTTCTCATTTTCTAATTCTAAGGTCTCTAATTCTTCATCTGCTTTTGATAATTCTCCATTTAAAATTTCGATTTCTTTTTGAAGCTGATTGATAGCATCATCTTTTTCTTTTAGAGAATTTGTATCAATGGCAGAAGAGGTTAATTTTTTTATTTCTTCCTCTTTTAATGCTATAGTTTTTTCTAAAGTTTTCGTCTCATCATCCTTAGTTTTAAGTGTCTTCTCGAGAGTGTTAATTTGTTCATCTTTTAATTGAAGAGAATTCTCAAGGGTCTTAATTTGTCCATCTTTTAATTTGATGAGGTTATCCTTATTCTCTAATTGCATTTTAAATTCCCACTCCATTTAAATCACTAAGATACTATAATAATACTATAATGATACCAATTTAAAAATTTATTATATCTAATTTCTTTTTATCATTTTGAGTAATAAACCAATCTTCAGCATGAACATTATCAGGCAATTTCAAATTCTCATCGACAATGCAAAAATTTAATTTGGATTATTTTAAGAAAACTATCATGTTGAATATTCTCTCATTACTAAATTATTAGAATATCTTTTTATTTTCCAAATATATATATATTATTCAAAATATAATTTTCATCCATGGAAAAACAAGATAAAATAATCGAAGAGTTAGAATCAGATATATCTGAACTAATAGAAAGGGAGCTCCAATCGGCGCCAGCTATAATTGGGATTAACATTGGTACTCCTGAGGGCACTAAAGTTGCAAGTCAATTCAAAAAAGATATTAAAATGACAAAAGGCGAAGTTACAGCTGCAAATAGTAGTCTAGTATTTCTTTCATCTAAAATGTTAAGAGATTCACTAAATCAAGAAGTTTCATATAACTTAATTATTGGTAAAGATAAAATTGTGCTTTCAATTTTAACAGAAAACATAACTATGATAACTTATTTAAATAGAGAATTAGCTGAGCTTGAAGGATTGGATTCTCATATAAGTAGATTACAAAAATTAGGTTTACAAATATCTGCAATTATTGAAACATCAGACATTCTTAAAGAAGAAATATTTAAAGGTTTAAAAAGAGCAATCCCAAATACTCTCGTTTTAGCAATTATAACCAAAGATGGTTTGCCTATTAAAATTCAATCTACTATGCCTGAATCTATACTTTCTGCTATGGTTGCCGCGTTATATAATTTATCTGGAGTTTTATTAGAAAGTGGAATGGAGTATTCAATAATAGGTGGTGATAATGGATCTGTTATTATACATGATTTAGACGAGAATAGGGTCTTAGCACTTGCTGTTCCAGAGTCAGACGAGAGAAAATTAGGGCAAATAATTGCAAAAATAAAAGCAATTATTCAATAATTGTATTATTTCTCAGAATGGCAACCAATTAAAGTTTACTTAAAACTTTACCAGTATTATATTAACTTATTCCTTAATATTCGGCTTAGCTGCAGATAGGTCTCGCCATTACTAAAATAATATTTTTTATCCAATAATTCGACTTATTCTATCTACAATCTGTTTTGCTCCATTAAATGATTTTAAAAAATCTTTTGCTTCATATAAAATAGTACATAAAGGTTCACCTTTTAAAACATTTTTAATAGGTTCTGTTTTATCGTGAACAAATTCTAAATTATTAATTTCTGTTAAAAGACTTTTGTCAATCTCGTTTGGAGCAAATAAAATAAATTTCGTGGCGAAAGTTCTAGGCTTCGCAGACAAAATCAATTTTTTAATATTTTTCCATTCATTTGGTATGAAGCTTTTTATATGCAGATCCAAGAGATTCAAATTCAGTACAATTTCTGAGGCTCTAATTGAACCAGGGATTCTTGGATTACATTCCATAAAATATGGATGATGACCTCTTAATACAAAATCAAATCCATTAATTCCTTTTAAACCTAATTGTTTAGTTAAAATGGTTGAGATCTCAGAAATAATTTTTTCTTCTTCACTCAATAATCCAGCAGGGACAATATTACCACAATACATAAATTCTGTTGGAGAATTAAGAAATTTTTCACCAATGATTTGACGATTAATCGATATTATTTCACATTCTTTACCATCTGAAATTACGGTGCAACTTACAGGAATCCCTTCGATATATTCTTGAATCAGCCATTCTGAAGGGATAAAAGTTAGCTTTTCTAAAATTCTTATCTTAGAAATTAGATTCTTCTTATCTTCAATTTTGAAAACATTTATCCCACCAGCACTTCTCTTTTTCTTTAAAATAAAAGGATATCTTAGAGAATTTTTGAATAATTGAAATTTTTCAAAAGAACAATACAACGGTACTTTATAACCTTGGGATGTTAGAAATTCAAAAATAGATTCAATATCTCTTGACTTCATAATTGTTCTCAAGCTATTATTAACACTAATTGTTTCAAAATTCTTGAGTTCATCTAAGATTAATTTTCTTCCTTCGTAAGCATCATCTAAACCACTTGCGACCAATAAAAATTTTGTATCACGATGCTTACGATGCAATCTCAATGCAAAATCAACCAAAAATTTGCTATATTTTTCTTTTAATGAGCCATATTTAACACTTAATTCTTTTAAAACAATAATATAGTCTTCTACGCATGGATATAAGTCTAAATCACCGAAAAAGTCTACAGCATATACATCATAACCAGCTTTCTTCAAGGAATAAGCTAATGGTCGTGTGTTAAATCCAACAACAAGAACTGAATTTGAATAATTAACCATTATGAAATATATAAGAGTGAAAATTTAAAGCAATTTTTTATATTTAGAGCATTTTTTTCAATTCTAAGATTAAGGATTTAGGGTCATATTTGTTAAACTTAAATACTTCAGCATTACCATATTTTTTAAAATTTTTTTTAATTTTTTCTGCAGAATATGTGTGTACTCCAAGAGCATGCGTTGCATAAGATTTTTTAGGTTCTAGTACAACTAAATGTATGTTTTGTTTAGATAATTTTTTTGTTAATTCTTTTAGTTCATGTGTTATTAAAGTATAATCCGTCTCCACCTGTGCTATTAAATCAGGATATTTAACAGATATATTAGCTCCACAATCAGATAAAATGAAAACCACAGGTACTGACTGCCGATTTTTTAATTGCTCGACTTTTATAAGTTCTGATACTTTTTTCAATGCTGCAGCCATAGGTGTATATGATTTTCCTTCTATTCTTTTCAATTTATTCACTGCCATCTTAAAATTTACTGTAGGTTTCTGTAATACAACTGCTTTTTTACCTCGAAAGACAATTAAAGCTATTTTGTCTCTCTTTCTATAACCCTCTCTGTGTAAGGATAATATTACATCAGTCATTTGCTTTATTACATAGTACATTGAAGCAGAACTATCTAGTACAAAAAATAAAACAAGAGGAGCACGATATTCATAGATTTTATCCATTAAATCATACTTATTAAAATGTATTGGAAAATCAATTTCAGTTTTATTGTATACTATATTTTTAAGATAATTACGAATAGTAGCGTCTAAAGCAATACTTTTAGGTTCATCACGAATAGGTGTTCTGTAAGAAACATATCTTCCTTTTTGAGAAGAGGATATTTTAATTCTCCTACCGATTCCTCTACCACCATAATCAGAAATTTTCCGATCTTTTCTAATATTATCAAGAATCGATGTCATCTTTTTTTCCATTTTATAAATAAATGGTTTTAATCCATTTTTTACTTCAAAAAATTTAAGATCATCCATAAATGGTATGTTTTTTACTTTCCAACCTCCAGCAGGTCTAGGATTCCGCTTTTTGTTATCTGGATATTTTGGTGGAGGTAATTTTTGTTCTTTTGATTCGGAAATATCAACTTTATCAGGATCTACAGATTGACGTTGAAACTCTTTTTGTGGTTCGTCTGACTGTTTTAAAGGTCCTTCAGTTTCCCTATTTGGTTTAAGTACCTTCAGATTTTCATATGTTTCTTTGATTTTCCCATAAACTTCAGCAATTTTGGATTGAATTTCTTTTGGAGTCATCTCATAATGGAGTGATTGGATTCTATGTTCAAAAACTAAATCCATTGCTACATTTAGATCATCTTCTTCTATATCTTTTCTATTATTTAAAGCAGCGTTAGCTCGAGCACATCTAATAAAAGTTATATCCGCTCTTTGAGAAAAGATCTCTAGTTCACTAACAATTTTAGACACAAATTCATAAACAGAACTCGGAATTTGAACTTCTTTTAAGATTTTACGGGCATTTAAAATTTTTTTTCTCAGTTTTTCCTGTTTGTCTTCAAAATTCTTAATGAATTCCTTTGGCTTATCATCAAATTCTATTACTCTTTTTGTAATTTCAGCTCGTAATTCAGAATCTCGAGGTGCTTTTATTGTTACCTCCAATCCCAAGCGATCCGCTATTTGTGGTCTCAAATCACCTTCTTCTGGATTCATAGAACCAACTAACACGAATCTTGAAGGATGTGATACTGAAATGCCTTCTCTTTCAATAATATTTACTCCTGATGCAGCAGAGTCTAAAAGAACATCAACAATATGATCTTGAAGTAGATTAATTTCATCTACATACAAAATTCCTCGGTTTGCCTTAGCAAGTAACCCAGGATGTAAGGCTCTAATACCTTCAGTTAACACCTTATCTATTGATAGACTTCCACATACCATATCTTCAGTGACACCAAGTGGTAAATTAACAAGCCACATATCTCTGAATTCTGTTTTAACTTGCTTTTTTTCTTTTTTCTCTATACAATTCTCACATAAATCATCTATATCTGAATTAGGGTCACATGAAAACTCACAACCTTTAATAACTTCGATTTGAGGCATTAATTCTACAATAGATCTTACAGCAGTGCTTTTTCCAGTGCCCTGTTGACCCGTTAATAAGATTCCTCCTATTAATGGATCTATTACGTTAAGAATAAGCCCCATTTTCATTCTATCTTGACCAAGAATCGCTGTAAAAGGAAAATTAATTTTTTTCATGATAATAACTGTATTCTAAAAATTCTCTGATATCTTTTTAAAAAATAATCGCATATTTAAGCAAAGAAAGGTGTAATCAAATAAAAATTTATCAAAATTAAAAATAAGATTAAAATTATTAGAATTAAAATTTCTTGGATAATTGTTTTAATTTCTTATCCAATCCAGAAACAGTTTCATCCCATTTATGTAAAATACTCTCAATTTGAGGGACAATCATTTCTTTTTCTTTATATTCTAGATAATCCATGAATTCCTTAATACTTTTTATTTTAACAGAAGTTTCTGCAACAAATTTACGGATTTCTTGACTTTGATTTTCTAAAACTTCTGGAATTCTAGTCTTTTCACCCCTATGTGCTAAAGTAGTCAAATATTCTTCAGTTCCAAGAATTAAACTATCAAATCGGTTTATTCGTTCAGATATAAATTTATTATAAGTTTTTGGTATATTATCTTTTGGAAAGAAATTAGTCACATCAACAATGAATTTCTGTGTTAGAGTAATTAATTGTTCCATGCTTTCATAACCATCAATTCTATAATCTATAGTATGATACGACGCTTCAGTACCATGATTAACATTATCTAATCTGAATATTTTAAAACCAGGATCATTTTTTAATTGTTTATCGGGATCTCCTTTTTTATCTGCCACTTCAATTTGACGGATTAATCTTGTAGGATTAAATACAAGCGAAATTGCTAAAGGGTTATTTTGTTGATAAGATAAGGTGGTTTGGATATCAATATAGCTCATCATTATTTTAAAACCTGGATGTGAATGCCACCATCCTACTACAAACTCGGGGGGATCTCTTGAAAAGGCTTTATCATCAATAATATAGAGTGATTCATAATCTTCATCACTCCATTTGTATTGATCAATAACAGCATTTTTATCTAACTCTTGATGCATGATTGGATAAGCTTCTGTTATTATGACATAATCACCTTCATTTCGACCAGTGAAAATTCCACTAACTTCGAGCCAATCATCTTTAGGAATTCTTGTATTAGCAAACCTGACAGCTGCAGCTACTACGGTTAAATAAACTTTTTTTGGAATTATAATCATTTTCAAAACCAAATTATTTTCAAATAGTTTTTGACAAATTAATACTAATTTTTCTATTTATGTGTTTTTAATCGCAAAATCAAAATGAAAAATTAGAGCCTTCTCTTAAATTTTCAAACTATCTAATAAAATTTATAATTTTATAACATATTTTTACTCTAAATAAAAAATAATTTATATTCGAAATTTACCATTATAATATTACTAAAATCATATAACTAAATAATGAAAGTGATTTAAATTGACAGAAAGAGGCTTTGAACCCCTTACTTCTCAGCTTGGCGTACCAGGAACAAGTTATAGGCTTCAATTAGGATTAATTAATGAAAAATGGGCTGTTCGTTTGTTAAAAGGAAAAGAAGTAATGGATTCTTATATTTTTAGGGATGAAGACGTCCAAGGAGATTTTCCAAATCAAAATCTCATCGTAGGTTGGGTTTTACGTACTGTAGCGATCCCCAATATTAATCCACATCAAGTGATGAAAACAACTCAAGCGCTTGTTAAACAAGCATTACAGAAAAAGACACAAAAGAAAGTGGTTGCTCCAATCTCAGAAACTAAAGAAATAGAATTAGAAACTATTCCAGAAAGTGAATTAAAGAGACCTAAGGTTCAAGGTTGGGTAAAAACAGAGGGAATAAAGACCCAAGAAGGCTTCGAAGAAGAAAAGCGACAAGCCTTTAAAGAGAGAGTTGCTGCAAGAAAAGAAGAGGGAATAGCGGGAGTCTCTTCAGTTAGTACTATTAAAACAACAAGAGAATTACCGTCAATACCAAAGGTAGGTGTTGAAGAAAATAAAAAAGCAGATTCAGAGGGTGAATTTTGTCCTTATTGTGGTAAAGACTTAGGGTTCCGATTTTGTCCTTTCTGCGGAAAACCCTTACCTCACGATTAATGCTTTAATTAAAAAAAGATCTATTTTTACCCTTATCTTTTATTTGATTAAATTCAATTAAAAGAAAATGTAAATTTGATTTTTGCTTTTTATTCAAATATTTAAAACCAAATAAATTATATATATATCATTAACAAACTATATTTCATTTTTATATAGATCGTGATTATATTTGACTTCTGATAAAGTAGTAATTATTAAACCAGAAGCCTACTATAAAATGCTTCTACATGTCCTTCGGTTTGGTAATAAGGCAAGAGATCGAAGGCAGTACCGCGAATGTATGGGTATTCTTATTGGGTCTCTTGAGGGAGAGGTAGATAAAAAGGGGATTAGGAATGTAATTATCGAAGATACTGTACCAATTTCGCATGGTGGAGCAATTGAAGTAGCTTTTGCTCCTGAGGATTATGTAACTTTTTCTATGGTGGATGCAGAGTATGCTGAAAAAGGTTGGTTTAGTTGTGGATGGTATCATTCGCATCCTGGATTAGATATATTCTTCTCTTCAACAGATATTAGAAATCAGTTAGGTTGGCAAACTCCAAATCCGAGTGCTGTCGGCATCGTCTTTGATCATAAACATTTAGAAACTCCTGGAGATTTAGGATTTCGTACTTTTAGATTAGATAATCCTGCAAAAGGTCAAATGTCTGGCTATCATGAAGTAGAAACCACTGTAGAGCCTCCTGATAGTATTGAATATTATCTAAAGCTAATCGAATTAATTAATTGTGTTCACTCTAAAGAAGTTCCAATCTTAGAAATTAATGAAATGCCTGATTTGTTTGGAGATATTACTTTTCCAAGTGAAAGCCAAATTTTTTCTAAGAAAC
The DNA here is from genome assembly GCA_020343655.1 of Promethearchaeota archaeon. Taxonomy (GTDB): domain Archaea; phylum Asgardarchaeota; class Lokiarchaeia; order Sigyniarchaeales; family SOKP01; genus Loki-b32. The sequence goes on from CP070805.1 coordinate 580,554, forward strand.
CAGAATTAGACTCTGGAAAGATCTTATCTACTTTTAAAACTGGATTATCAAATTTTTTGGAGTTATCCATTACCCCATTCATATCATTTCTCAATACATGGAGTGAAGGTGTGATTAAAAATACAGTTGATAATAATTTGCAAATGAGAAAGGATATAATTGCTATAAAAGAAAATCTTAGTGAAGGAATTTCTAATTTACAGAAAGATTTTAAATTTGCATTTAAGGAAAAACTAAATGAATTAGATATGTATATTGATGATCGATTTGAAGAATTTGACTCCGATCAGGAATTCTTCAAAGAAACATTTGAGAAAATCAAAACTGAACTTAAAGAACAATTTATTATATTGTTTGAAGAAAAATTAAAGGATATTCTACAAAATATTTTAAAACTATTAGATCAATATGTACTAGAATTAACTGAAATTAATAATCGAGGTTTTGAATCTTTTGAAAGTTTGGATCAGCAAAATTATATTTTAGAAAACTTATCAAATAATATTAAATCAATAGAAGACTTGGCTTTGGATAAATTAAAGATAAAAATAGAAGAAATGTCTGGAAATTTCACAAAAAATGCTAATAAAGTTATTGGAAATTTTATAAATCTAAATAAAGATACTAAAAGTTTTCTATCAGATTTAAAAGCTGCAATAATATTATTAGAGAGCTCAAAGACTCCATTAAAAAATAAATTAGATACACAGGAAATTGAATTAAAAACTCTTCAAAAAAATATAGCAGAATTAAAGAAAAATAATCAAGAACTGTTGACTAAGATAGATAAATTAGAAAAAGGAGGAGAGTAAGTAAAAATGGCTGAAAAAGGAAAAATATTCATAAGAAAAGAAGCTTTCAGAAACATGGTAACCCATGTTCTACGTTTTGGTAATGATGCATTAGAAAAAAGTATAGAAGTAATGGGGATCTGTGTTGGAAAACATGATTCTATTGAAGATCTAATTACAATAGAAAATGCAATACCTATAATTCACGGAGATAAAGTGGAAATTGGATTTGATAAAGATATGTATGATTTATTTACACAGATTGGGGAAAAATATGCGTCAGATTTAATCGGTTATTATCATTCTCATCCCTCATGGGGATTATATTTATCAGAAAGTGATTTAAAGAATTTACAGTATTTTCAAAACGAGAAATTTCCTCATGGGTTTTGTATAGTGTTCGATCATACCCTAATGGGAAAGGATAATAATTTTGGATTTGAGATCTTTAGGCTAGATGATTATTCTAAACCAGAAAAATATCACACAGTACCATTTGAAATAGAAATACCAACCACATTAGAATATTTTAAATGGGTCCAAAAGTTTATGGAGGATTTTCAGAAAAAAACACCTATTCTCATTAAAGAAATTGATGAATTTGTAGAAGAAATTCCAAGAGAATTGCAAGAAATCCCGAAAGTTGATGAGGCTGAACTAATAGAAGAAAAAGAAGAAAGATATCCAGAAATGAAACAAATATTTTCAAGTTTTCAACGTGGTTCAGATGAATTTTCTGAATTGTTTATGGATATGATTAAAACCCAAATGGGAGATTGGATTGATGATATGACTTTGGGAACATCCAAAGGAACTGAATATATAAATGAAGCAGTGAATAAAATGAGAGAAGCAATATCATCGGGGCTTATAAACGTAGATAATTGGTTCAAAAAAATTATGGATAACACTGTAAATGAATTTAAAAATAGCGTTTCTGAATATGTAGACAAGCGAATTGAAGATAATAAAGGTTTCGTAGAGAATATTTCTAAAGCAAAAGAGGATCTTATTAATAACTTGAATATTTTCATTGATGATAACATTAAAAAGTTAAATAATGAGATGGAAACTCTCTTTAGCTCAATGAGGGAAAAATTCGAAAAAAATAAGCAAATAAATTTAAAATTTGAAGAATCGTTAAAAAAACTTCAGACATTTATAACTAACACTGATAATCAGGTAAAAGATATATCTCAAGAAATCGAAAAAAAAATAGAAAACTCAATGGTGCCGTTGCAAACAATTTTTGATGAAAAAATGGAAAAATTAAGAACAGAATTAACCCCTTTTAAAGAAAATTACTCAGAAATAAGTATTCTACTCGAAAAATTGCAAAAAATAATAACAGATTTTCGCAATTTAACTTAAACTAAAAATCAAAAGAATTTTAAACTAGAAACTTTTGAAATTTGTAATTTGTATTTAGGAATATTTGTACTTAATCTCTTTAATTCATTTAATTTAGCAAGTTTGCTTAGGATACGCCCTATTTTATCTACTTTTATGTCCACGCCAAAATTCTCTCTCAAAACAGAATTGATCTTATAAGAAGAAAGGATAACAACGCTTGAGATATTTTTTTCACAGAGTAATTCAATTGCTCTTTTAATTAAATGGATAAGAGTTTCTCTGTTTTGTGCTTGATTTTTTTGCATATCTAAGATAAAAAAGTAATATAAATATATTTAAATGTTATACTTGAGTATTTTTAAAATTTACATTAAAGAAATTTATTAGCATCCTTATTATTTCAGTCAATCTAATTTATGTCTACAACCTGATAACCTTGAACCATAAAATCCTTATCTATTAATACTTGAAATTGATGATCGCATATCGATCCTTTAACAATAAACATTTTTATTAAATCTTCTTTTTGTAACCAAAAAAAAGATTTTGGAATGGATTATGTTTTTTCAGTTCTTCAAACTGGACAAATATACTTAAGTTTAATGATTGCCTTAAATAGATACTCTTCTTTTATGAAATTTTAAAAGTTCTCATATACAACATATAATAATAATATTTTTATTTGAAAAATGTCTGGTTTCCAATCTAATTCTTCAAAAAAGTCAATTGGTTCTAAAGAAAAAACTAAGAAAGAACAAAATAAATTTAAACCATTGAAATTACCAAAAACTCCAAAACTAGGGAAAGTAGGAGTCAAGAATAAGGTTAAAGACTTTTCTTCTAGACAAAAAGTGAAGATAAGCGCTTTTAAATCCAAAGTTAAAACTGGTTTTTATGATAAAATCGTTCATCAAGAAGTATATATTGATGGTCAATTACCAAAATCTTATTCTTATGAAAAAAAGTTTTATGGATTATATGGAATATTTATTGTCTATTCTCTAATTTTAATTACAGCAATTAATATTCCAGGAAGCACTTGGATTGATTTTTTAATGTTTGGAAATCCTTTTGCATTTTCAAACACAATTGTAGCTTTTTTTATGGTCTTATCCATTTTATTTAGTATTGATAAAGTGCGAATCTTTATTTTTGAAAAAAAAACTGCTATTAAGCAATTTATCTTGTATTGTGGTCTTATTACATTATTATATATACTTTTTTTATACGCTTCAACGAACATTAATTTTATGACTTATTTGTTAACACTAGCAATGATTTGGTTAATTCTATTGAGTAGTCGATTCTATATTTATTCAAGGAAGTTTGCAACAAAAATTGAGGCTCGATTTATTAAAAAATATTCAATCACTCGATATGGTCTTACAATAATTATTCCTTTCTTTATCTTGGGTGTTCTTGTTATAATATCATTATTTTACAGGAGCTTTTTAGTATTTTTATCTTTAGATTTTTTTGGACCAGTCGATCCTTTCAGTGCTGTTGCTGTTTATAATCTCCAAATGCGACAGGTTATGCCTTTAATTTACTTCAGTTTAGTAATGACACTTATCTTTATTATTTTTGAATTTGTATTTACTAGAAGACGAGCAGAAACTAAAAGAGCAGGCACTTTTGATAATTTTACTTTTTCTTTAATTGTCCTATTTATCTTTTTCTTTCAAATTTTACAAATTAGTATTTATATGTTGCTTCAAGATCCTACCATTGCTGCTTTTAAAGCAACAATAGGGGCAACGAGTTCAGCAGTTTCATATGTTTTTATATTCGAGTTTATCATATCAATGTATTTTTTATATCGAATTATTCGAAAAACTGGCAAAACTCTCGGATGGCGTATATTAATCTTTAAAAAAGATGGTTTGATTTTGCTATGTTTAGCTTGTGTATTCGCTCAAACATTAACACGTTTCTCTCTTACTCTTGATTTAGATAATCAAGATATAACTGATATAGGGGTTGTATTAATGGCTGATAAATACATTGTTTCAGTATTAATGATTTTTTTCTTAGGTATGACATTGCTAATCTATTATCTTAAACCTCGAGAAACCTCAATGTTTATGAGATTGCAAAAAGTAACTGTTATGGAAGAAGAGAGAAGCATGGATAAGGTTTATAAAATTATAAGAAGTGAGTATATCAGAAGAGGTAAAGCTTTTCCTATTGAAATAATTGAACGAGAATTGATTAAAGCAACTCAATTATCAAAAGCGGACGTAAATTCACTTCTTGACCAATTAGCAAAGAAGGATATGGATATTCTGATTACAGTAGAAAAAAAAGAATTAGGAAAACCAGTAAAGATGATTGATTTTGTTTCTGTCACCGAAAGGTTTGAAAAAAAAGGAGTTGCTCAACAAAAAGCGAGAAAATATCTAAGTGAAAGGATATTTGAAAGAGCACGAGAAGGAGGAAGTAAAACTAGTAGATTAGTCAAAGGTGCTGAAACAAGTCAACCTACGGATCGTTTTATTTCATCACTTAGCACTAAGTATAACAAAAAACAAAGAGATAAAGAACTATTTCGACAAAAAATAAAAGAAACACAAATATCTTTTACAGCAGTGGATCTTTCGGAAGAATTAAAAGAACAAATTATGGAAATTATAAGAAAAGAATATCTTTATCGGATTGAAAATCCAGAGAAAATATCAGAAGTTCATTTTCCAATTTCTGAGATTACAAGTCAAATTGAACGAAAATTAAAAATAAATCCGGGAGAATTCTACCTAATCTTAGAAAATCTTAGTAATACTGATATTGAACTTGCTTTAATTGATAATCCAGATGAGCCTGAAGATAAAAAGATTAAATTTCTTCCTTTTACTGATGAAAATATGATTTATTCGTTAGCAGCTTTTAGACCTGAGGAATATTCCAGTTTCAGAATATTAGTAACTAAAAACTTGCTGAAAGCTCTTAAAACTAAAAAAGAAAAAAGAATTCTTTTTCAATTAAAAAAAAAAATCCCGGCTAAAACAGAAAGTCAAAAATCTTGGCTTGATCTATTAAATATTTTATATAAATATTATCCAATGTATGCAGAACAAATAAATCATATTCCAAATACACAGAAATTATTAAAACAGTTAGATAAGTGGAAGCAGGTATTTGAATAACAATAAGTTCCAAAGAGTTCAAAAACTCTTTGAATCTATAAATCGTAATTTCCGCTTTTCTAAAATAATTTTAAAATATTTAAATACAACTCTTTTTTAAAAGAAAATTTTAGAAAATACCTATCTTTCAATTATTTAAATTATAATCTTGTCATTAATATGAGAAAAATTAATTCTAAAAAACATGCGATAACGCCTTTAAGGATTTTCGCAGGGTTATCGTCTTTTCAAATGCTAGCAATGTTCAGGAGAGGTCTTTTCTATACATATTTATCGATTTACATGAGAGAGTTCTTAAACATGTCTGTTTTTGAAACGACTTTGTATGCTACTTTTCCCATGATTACCTCTGTAATATGTCAGAATTTTGTTTGGGGGCCACTTTCAGATAAACTTCAAAAACGTCGTCGTTTAATTATTTTAGGAGAAATTATTGCTGGTATTGGAACTTTTACTATTTGGGTTATCCATTTCTCTTTTAGTAGTTTATATATTGCTGGATATGTAATTACTATAGGATTGACTTTTATAGAAATTTTCTGGTCTGCTTCAAATATCGGATGGAGTGCCTTAATAAGTGATATATATCCTTCTGAAAAAAGGAGTAAGGTGATGGGGCAACTCCAAAGCTTGGGTGGTGGTGGACGCATTATTGGAATATTTATAGGGGGATTCTTATATGATTTTGGTTTTGGATTTAGAAATGGACCACTATTTTTTGTTGCTTCATTTGTAATGTTTATTTCAGCAATTCCAATGCTATTAGTGCCTGAAGGAGGGATTGACTTAGGAATACAGGAAATGGAAATTTCATTAGATCCTGATAGAAATAATCAAAGGAGTGTATTGATTTTTGTTATTTTCATTGTAGCGTTAATCTTTATTAATTTCGGAAGAAATAGTATAACTGTGCCTTATTCTCAATATCTTTCTTTGGATTCTGGATTTAATGTAGATAGTGTATTGTTGAGTTTTATAGCAAATACACGTTCAGTAGCAGTTATGATGATTGGATTTACAGCGGGATTATTAAGTAAAAAATTAGGTCATTCTCGGGCTCTGATATTTGGAACATCTATAGGAATCATTGCTTTAATAATTACAGCAACAACAATCTATCTATCGCTAATTTTTGTAGGAGGATTCTTAATCGGAGCTGCAGAAGTTATTATTTACGCAGCATCTTATGCTATAGCATCCCTTCTAATCCCTGCACGAATTCGAGCAAAGCTATTTGCAGTATATAATACTACTTTTTTTCTATCTTGGGGTACTGCGGGTACTTTTATTTCAGGGCCACTAATCGATTTTTTAATTAATAATGGTCTAAGTGAAGTGTTTGCTTATCAAATGTCATTTTTAACGGGAGCGTTAATCTGCTTTATTGGACTATTAATTTTCATTTTTTTAGAATTGTGGTTGAAAACTCATAAAAGGAATAATTAAGAAAAATGAACTAACAATCTATGTGCTATTTTCCCACCAATCTGAAATGGATGCTATATATTTATCATCCCATAAAGTCATTATTTTACATTTCTTAGTGCATTCTAGGCACTTTTCTGGAGCAAAAATAGGGTGAGATATATATTTTTCTCCACCATCAGGTAATAACACAACTAATGTACCAGACTCCATATTACTTGCTGTATTAATAGCAACATGCATTGCTGCACCAGAGCTTATTCCTGTAAAAATTCCTTCCTGCAAGGAAAGCATCCTAGAAGCGTGTTCAGCATCTTCCTCCTTTACATACTCCTTTTCATCGATTTGAGATTCATCATATATGTCTGGTATATATGATGTTTTTAAGCTCTTTAATCCTTGGATAGGTTCCTCTGCTTCAGGCTCAACAGCGATTATTTTAATATTGGGATTGTATTCCTTTAATCGTCTCGAAACACCCATTAATGTGCCTGAGGTGCCTAAACCGGCAATAAAAACATCGATTTCTCCATCAGTATCTTCGATTATCTCTTCAGCTGTATACCTGTAATGAGCTAAAGGGTTGTTTTCATTTGCGAATTGATTAGGAAAAAAGTATTTATCAGGGTTTTGTTCTACTAGTTCCTTTACATAATCCTGTGCTCCATTCATTCCTTTATCTCCAGAAGTTAATGTGATTTTTGCCCCATAAGCAGTCATTATTTTACGTCTTTCTACAGACATCGTTTCAGGCATGACAATTTCTAAAGGATATCCTTTTACAGCACAAATTAAGGAGAGACCAATACCCGTATTCCCACTGCTGGGCTCTATCACTATTTTTCCAGGTGTTATTTCACCTGTTTTTTCAGCTTCTTCAATCATTGTAATTGCGATTCTGTCTTTCACTGAGCCAGCGGGATTATATTTCTCTAATTTTGCTAGCATTAACACATTAGGATTTGGATTACTTTTATTAATACGAACTAAAGGAGTTCTACCAATTAATTTTAAAATATTTGAATAATATCTCATACTAAATCAAATTTGCCCATTATTTATTTGAAAATTAATAAGTATGAATTACTTTAAATATTATTTTTTATGAACTATAAAATTAGGAAAAAAAATAACTATTTTAACAAACTTTTTCTTGACATTTTTCACAAACAAGGCAATCTATTGTCCTATAACCACATTTTTGGCCATTCCAATATAGCATTTCGCCCGTCTCTTCATCAATAATGATATCTTGACTACCACTAGGAAGTGTCTCCATTATGTTCCCACATTTACAACATAATAATTTTATTTTTTCCATGATAACTCCCTGGTGTTTTGTTTTATTCGATAATATCCATAGGTTTTCCGTGATGTTCTGGAATTGGTTGAGCTCCACAACTAGCTCCCATCCAGCAGACTAATTGATCACCTTCTTTATGCATTGCTTGTCCACAATGCATTGGAAGTTCTTGTTCTAGTCCACATTCCACACATTTTAATTTACTCATATTTTTTTCCTCCTGTTTTTTTATTATATTCTCATTATTGATTCCTTCTTTTTTATCTTCATCAAGATTCTTCATTTGCATTAGTTTTGGATCCATAGCATCGTAATTTTTAAATCTTTCAGGCTCTCGCTTGAAATGAGCTTCACAGTTTGAACTGCAAAAATGATAGATTTTACCTTCATATTCATATTCAATAGCGCGCCTTGGATCAATTTCCATACCACATACGGGATCAGTTACTTTTTCTTGAGAAATCAGCAATCGTTCTTCCTCCAATTGTTGAGGGGTTTTTGGTTCATATCTCTTTAAAAACAATGCATTTGTTACAACTGAGACGGAACTAGTAGCCATAAATACTGCTGCCAAGTAAGGAGGTAATAGAAATCCTGTAAATCCATAGATAATTCCTGCAGCAATAGGAATTCCTATTAAGTTGTAAATGAATGCCCAGAATAGATTTGTAATCATCTTCTTATATGTTTTTTTAGAAAGATTAATAGCCGATACCACATTCCGAACATCCCCTCTCATAAGGACGATATCTGCTGTTTCAATTGCAACATCAGTTCCAGATCCAATCGCAATCCCTACATCTGCTTGAGCTAATGCTGGAGCATCATTAATTCCATCACCGACCATTGCAACTTTTCTGTTATCACCCAAATTTTGAAGTTTTTGTACATTTAAAGCCTTATCATTTGGTAAAACTTCTGCTAAAATGTGCTCCTCATCAATTTTTAACTGTCTTCCAATGCTAAGAGCAGTTTGCATATTATCCCCTGTAATCATAAAAATATCAATACCAATTTCTCTTAATTTTTCTAAGGCATAAGGAGCTTGTTCCTTAATTTTATCTGAAATCCCTATTATCCCTCGTATTTGTCCTTCTATGCCCAGAAGTATCGTGGTAATTCCTTGTTGTTGAAACTCAATAAATTTATTCTTATAGTCTTCTTCAACTGATATATTGTATTCATCCATTAACTTTTCATTTCCTATTAGAACTGATTTCCCTTCTACTAAAGTTTTTAATCCTTTCCCTGGAATTGCGTCAAATTCTGTTGGAGCTTTAAGTGAAATACCTCTTTGATTTGCTTCCTCAATAATAGCCCTACCAATGGGATGTTCAGAACCTAATTCTGCACTTCCAGCAAAAAAGAGTAATTGTTCTTCATCATATCCTGATTTATTTAAGTCATCTTCTGAAAAAATAGTTGAAACCTTTGGTTTACCTACCGTTAAAGTTCCTGTCTTATCAAAAACTATCGTATTTACGTTATTGATTGATTCTAGTGAGTCTCCTCCTTTGATAAGAAGTCCATTTTGCGCACCCTTACCAGTTCCTACCATAACAGCAGTAGGAATCGCTAAGCCTAAAGCACAAGGACAAGCAATTACAACTATCGCCGTAAACACCTGTAGTGAAAACTCAAGTGTAGTCATTCCCATTGGTGGAGGATAAATAGAGGATCCAACGAAAAACCAATATAAGAATGCAGAAATTGCTATAATTATTACTGCAGGTACGAAATAATTACTTACAGTGTCAGCGAGTTGCTGTTTAGCAGCTTTACGTCCTTGAGCCTGTTTTACAAAATCAATTATTTGAAAGAGCAAAGTATCTTTTCCGATCTTCTCTGTTTCTATATGAATAAGTCCTGTCTGATTCACAGTAGCGCCGATTACCTCACTATCAATTTCTTTTTTTACATATTGACTCTCACCCGTTATCATTGATTCATCAACTTTTGTTTTCCCTTTAATGACTTTCCCATCGACTGGTATTTTTTCTCCAGGTCTAACAACTAAAATATCCCCAACTTCTATTTCTTCAATGGGAACTTCAATTTCTTCCCCATCTTTCAATAAAGTTGCAGTCTTTGGTTGTAAACCAATCAATTTTTTGATAGCTTCAGAAGTTTGACCTTTTGTTTTATGTTCAAGGTATTTTCCTATTAATAAAAAAGAGATAATCATGCTCATTGCTTCATAGAACGTTCTTCCAGAGATTAAGAAAGTTGTTAAAATTGAATATATAAGTGCTGTCGTAGTACCTAAAGCAACTAAAACGTCCATATTAGTTGATTTATTCTTTAGGGATTTATACGCGCCTATTAAGAAAAATGATCCCGAGATGATGTAGTTCGTTATGGCTAAAAAGAAAAGGAGTAAATTTCTTTCAAACGAATCTACTACAAACCAACTTATGGGTGCAATTACTAGAGAAAACACAAGCGAAATTAACATAATGCGCAATCGATACTTCATTTCTTTCTTATGTTTAATAATTTCCATATCCATAGCTCCGGCAGACTTCTCAATGTTATATCCCAATTGCTTAATTTTGGAATATACACCATGTTCATCTATAACTAATTCATTGAATTCAATGAACATCTTGGATGCATTGTAATTCCCTCTTATATCATAAATACCATCAATTTCTTTAACTTGGCTAATAAAATTTTCAAATTCATTTTCTGAGAGCTTATCAAGAATTTTGAGATCTATTTTAGCCAAGGATGCCTTATATCCAAGATCTCGAATTGCTTCCTTAAAATCACTAAAATCAGTAGTAGTGGGGTCATACTCAACTGTCGCTTCTTCATTAGCAAAATTGACTACAGCAGTATTAACACCTTTAAGATTATTCAATTTAGTTTCAATCTTTAGCGCACAATTTGCGCATGTCATTCCTCCAAGTTTAATGTTTACATTTTCTTTACTTTCACTCATATAAAGTCACTCTTAGATTCTCATATCAATTTATACTTCGAATTTTAATTATATATTTTGATTATAATTTGTAAATTTATTTTGAAAATTGATTTTCTAAATATGGATTTTAAAAAAATATCTTTATAATTACTTAAGTTGATAAGTTTTTTCATATTTTCAATTTACTCTAAATCTTCACACCGCAATAGGGACAATATCTTGGTGCTCCATTATCCAATTTTTTTCCGCAAGTATGACAAAAGTTTGCTTTTTGGCTTTTAAATTCTCCTATATCTTTAGCATTTTGAGGCTTTTGAAATAAATCCTTATTAATTTTACTTTGATCTTGTTTTTGAATAGAATCTTGAGAAAATTTATGGTTAGACTTTGAGATCAAAAGAGATATCAAAATAATTGTTATCAAAAGAATAATTCCCCCAACTAAAATAATAAAGATCCAATTTCCAGGATTCCAATCCATCATATGATGTTCAAAACCAATTCCACTGTCAAATATCATTAAATCAACTCTAAATATTGTAATTAGATTTTTTTAAAATCTAATATATATACTAGATAGTATATATTTAAATATATTTATTATAAAATATATACACCATTTTTATTACCTATTAATACATTATTTATTCGAAATAGTTGGTGGTTTTAAGAATGGGTGAAGAACATAAAATTAAAGTCCAAAGTCTCACGAGATTTTATATACTAATGTTATTAAAATCAGAAAAAAAAATTACAGGATATTCTATAATAAAGCGACTTGAAAAAGATCTAGGCACAACTGCTAGTCCTACTTACGTCTACGATTTTTTAAAGCAATTAAAAGCTGAAGGATATATTAAGGATATCCCTACCCCAAAATCAAAAAGAGCACAAGGATTCAGATTAACCCCAGAAGGATCGGAATTCACAGATCGTATTTTTTTGCGATTTAATAATCTAATTGAGGTCGCAATTCAATCAAAGTTAAAAATCTGTGCAAGTTGCGGTGTTAAATTATATGATGATTATTATAGCGAAGTTATTGAAGGTAAAGAATACAATTTTTGCTGCAAACATTGTGCAAAAGCATATAAAATTGATAAATAAAAAAGAAAAGAATTTAGATTCGTTAGTTATTATTTGCTTTTTTCCTTAGCAGTTGAATCTTATTTTCTCTCTTCGTAATTTTTCCTAACAAATATGTAAAGTAATAAGCCGATTACGTTAAGGATAAAACCTATTAATAACCAAAATTCAGTATTTTTAATTCCTCGCTTTATGGCATCTCTATGCATATACTTAGCAATAAATAAGCTAACTAGAAAATAAATAATAACTCCAGCTAACATGAAAATCCAATGAAATGGACCCAAGGAATACGCGTGCCAATCATTAAACATCATTTCTTTAACTCCTTATCTTTGAAAAATTCATTCACGATTACTTTAAGATTAATTACTATTTTCTGTAATTATAGGTATCGATTATAATTTAAAAACTTATTATCAGCTTTGATTTTAGAAAATATATAAATTAGTGTAAAGACTAATTTTTAGTTATCCCCACTCCAAGTAATCTTATATATTAAATCCTCTGCTCCGGGAATTTGAGGATTTTCAAATATCCAGTTCCCTTTGATAGCTAATTCTTTTGCACTAAGATCAAAATGACTAACCGCTATTCCAATATCTAGAGGTCTAAATTTACTATAACGTAAGAATCGCCCATCTTTGGGATTAATGCTGTAAAAATGGAAAATATTCTTATTTTGTGTTTTAATAATTCTCCATGGTTGCATATTACCTGCTGAGGGCCCGATTCTAACCATTTCAAGCAATTTTGAATATTCTCCTACCGTATTCTCTTTAATTGGATTAAAAAGATTCCCTTCAAAAAACAATTGCTCCCAAGATTTTCTTTTATCAGCTTTAGCAAATGATCGAATCATTTTTTCTTTAAGTGTTCTTTTAACAGAATAACCAATGGGAGTAATAGCAGGAACAATTTCGTCTGAATTAGCTTTTATTTTCGTAGAAAAAAGACTTCTATTAAAAAAGCCCCCTATCCAACAAGTACCTAACTCCATATCAGTAGCAGATAGGATGATAGTTTCCATAAGATATCCAAAATGTTCACGATCGTATTTAGATTTTTCAACCGCTCCCACTACAAAATCTTGAGCTCCTTTAATAAACCCATAGGTTCCTAACTTTTTCCTTTCACTAGGATCAAATTCTGGAACACTAACAAGTTCAAATCTCGCTCTTCCAGAAAACTTGCTAAAGGGACTTTTTAGATCATGGTTTTCTAATAATTTTATCACATTTTCCCTATCATCTTTCTCAAGAGGTTGGCCAGAATAAGTTCTATGAGACGTTCGCTCTTGAATAATTTCAATTATAGGTTTAGAAAAGTTCATAGAATTAAAAGTAGAATAGATAATTATTTATTTTTTTCTCTATACTTTTTAATAGCATCATGCAATCCATCTGCCGCTAAATTACTACAGTGCAGTTTAATAGGCGGAAGCCCATCCAAAGAATCAGCAACATCACCCCGAGTAATTTCTAACGCTTCATCAAGTGGTTTTCCTTTAGCTAGCTCCGTAACCATAGATGAGGTTGCAATAGCAGCAGCACACCCGAATGTTTGAAATGAAATATCATCAATAATTTCTTTACCATTCTCCTCTTTCACTTTGATATAAATATACATTAAATCGCCACAGACGGGATTTCCAACTTCTCCTACAGAATCAGCGTCTTTGATTTCTCCCATGTTTCGGGGATTTCTAAAATGTTCCATTACTTTTTCAGAATAAATCTCTTACACCTCAATGATAATATACTCCTATTTAAAATAATAAATTATTAGCTTAAAGTTTTATTGTTTATTTCTTATAAATAACGTTCATTAATTCAATATTAAGAGATTCCTTTTTCTAGGTAGTGAGACTTTTTCAACTCCTAATTCTTTTACATAATCTACAACATCAATTAATTTCTTAGCCGATTGATGGAAAAAACACACTTCCTTTGGTTCTAAAATTTTTATCATTTCTCGTAACTGATTCTTATCAGCATGGAGTTTTATTTTAATATGAGGAGCAAAAGTATTAAGCAGAAAAGCTCGAAATGGCACTTTCCATGTTTCAGATAAAACAATCTCTTCAGCTCCTTCTATTAAACCTAATCCAGGTTGTTCATGAATAGAACCAGCAAGAAAAACAAAAGTATGTGGACTTCGTCCTACAACATTAATAATATTTCTTATTAAACCATAAGAAAGATCTGGTGGATGTGATATAATTATATTATTCTTTTTACGCAAGAAATCTAAATTGGTTTGATCAAACCATCGAAATTTTATGCTATTAAACGGATTTGCTTTATCTCTAATTAACCTTGAAATTGGGCCATAAATGTACTCATAACGATGATTTATTACCTGAATATTTTTTCTTACCATCATATCAACGTAAATATTTGGACGTTTTTTGAAACCACGCCTTAATTGAAGTTTCCTAAAATATCTCCAAAATATTAACATGAAGCTAATAGCTAAACTTGAAGGATCTGCTCCAATTAAAGAATTATCTCCATATTCTGCTTTTTGTTCTAAGAACAAGATTAAACTATGAAATTGATCAGAGATGTTTCCAAAATCTTCTTGTGCAGCAGTACCATCTATTAACAAATAATCGATAGGACGAGAGATTTGTTCTAAGAAACGTCTTGTACCGGCAAATGGAGTAATATCTATATAAGTATAATCTCCTGTGTATAAAAACTTGAAATTATTTATTTTTGCCAATAACATCAAAGCACCAGGCATATGACCAGCAAGAAAGAATGAGAGGTAACAATTCTTTTCTTTAAATTCGATTTTAGTCCCATTTTCAACATATATGATATTTTTAATTATATTTTGATATTCTTCTTCTTCAAATTCGTCATGATTCTCTTGTTTTAAAAAATTTGAATCCCTAAGTAGATATAAATCTAAAGTTATTCTAGAACTTAAAATTGGAGTATCAGGATACAATTTAATTAGTTCTTTAAGCCCCGATACATGATCATAATGGCTATGAGAAATAAATATAGCATCAATTTTAGGATTCTCAGGAATATTATCTAATATGAATTCATCTGAATCTTCTATTTTCAACTCTTTTTTCTTTTTTGCTTCTTCTAAAATAAGTTGTGGTACATCATTAAGATATTCCTCAATATATCTCATATCACCTTCTATTTCATTTTTCTCATCTTTTTCAGAGAGACCACAATCCAGTAATATATTGAGCTTTCCTAAACCTAAAATATGGCAATTGTGGTTAGGTTTAAGGACTATTGGATAAATTGTTACTCTAATATCATTTTGATTATTTGATTCACCTATGAGAGATATGTTGGAAAAATAATCAGAATCATATCTCTTTTCAATCTTATCAATAGCGATGCAAAGTTCACTTTTTCCTACGGGCACTCCTGTGATATAAAAATACCATCCGTTTTGTTTAACTAAGTTCTCTAAATTTTCATACATTTCATCACCAATAAGAGATTTGATGACAATAACTCTTTCCTTTTGGTAGTAGATTATTTTTTTAATTCCTTTTTTTTCCTCAGAGGGAATACACTCATCTTCAAAAAATAAATTGTTAAGAACATCTTCTATTGGCAATTGAGTTATTCCTTGAGATTTGATCAACTTTAGGTAATGATTATATTCTTTAGTACGATATAACGGTCGCATATTTACTTTTTCTTTCACCCGAATTTTTAAATCTTCATAAGGGTATTCATCAACACTTATCGTTTTTTCTTGTTTTGATTCAGCCTTTTTCTTAGGTTTCCTCTTTTCAGGTTCTTTTTCTGATTTTTCTATGAAAAAAAACCATCCATAATCTCTAATTAAACTATCTCGATTTGTAATAACCTCCTTACCATGGTGAGTAATTAAAATTAGAATTCTATCTTTTTGTGAATAAATTACTCTTGATATTGAATTTTTTGTTTTATTTGAAATATATCTATTTTTATTAAAAAAGTTATAAAGAACATCTTTTATATCCTTTTGAGGAATTTTTTTCTCTTCCATGAATTTTAATTTCGTCTTATAAGCATTAATTTTAAAAGAAGAACTTATTTCTTCTCTTTTTTCAAGTAGAATTTTTTTATCGATAAATTTAAATTCCTCAATACTCATTAATTAGAAGAAAATTCCTTTAACAAAAATTCTTTCGAAATTTTTATATTGTATTTTAGAAAAAATGAAAATTCAAGAAATAAAAACTAAATAATAGATAGTTAATGATGATGTTCATTAGAAGAATCAGCAAACATATATTTAACTCCTTTCTTTAGTGGTGACATTTTTCTTAACCTATCAATTACAGGAGGTAATTTCCGTAAAAGGTAGTCTACATCTTCTTCTGTTGTAAAACGCCCTAAGGTAACTCTTAGGGAACCGTGTGCTTCCTCTGGTTTTAATCCGATTGCTAAAAGTACATGAGATGGTTCTAGGGATTTTGATGAACATGCAGAACCAGTTGAGGTTGCTATCCCTTCCATATCTAAATCGAGTACAATGGATTCTCCTTCTATAAATTTGAATCCTAAATTTACATTATTTGGGAGTCTTTTGGTTGGATGACCATTGAGATAAGAATCTTCAATATTTTCAGTTACCCATTTTATAATTCTATCTCGTAATTTAGTGTGTCGCTCCATTTCACTTTGCATTTCTTCCTTTGCTAGTTCAGCAGCTCTAGCAAAACCAGCAATACCAGGAACATTCACAGTACTCGGTCTCATTTCCCTTTCATGCCCTCCACCATACATTATTGGTTCAATAAATTTCCCCCATCCCTTTCTCACACCTTTATTCTTTATATATAACATTCCTACTCCTTTAGGTCCATATAATTTGTGTGCTGACGCAGATAAAAGATCAATATTCATTTTTTTTACATCTATCGGGATTTTTCCAAAAGCTTGTACTGCATCTGTATGAAATATAATATCATGCTTTTTCGCGATTTCTCCGATTTCCTTGATAGGTTGGATTGTTCCAATTTCATTATTGGCAAACATGATACTAATGAGAATTGTTTTCTTTGTTATTGAATCTTCTAACTCACTTATATTAATTAGTCCGCCTTTATCAACAGGTAAAACTGAGACTTCAAAACCTTTTTTTTCCAATTCTTCACTTGGATGACCTACAGCATGATGTTCAATAGCTGAAGTTATAATATGATTACCACGGTTTTTATTTTTGGCGGTAACACCAAATATAGCAATATTATCTGCCTCAGTTCCAGAAGAAGTAAAAAAAATTTCATCTCTTTCAGCATTGATTAGAGATGCAATTGTTTCACGTGATTTCACTAATATTTGAGCTGCTTTTTGTCCAACAGAATGTAAACTCATAGAATTTCCATAATTTTCTTTAAAGTGTTTGTTAATTTCCTCGATAACACGAGGATCCATTGGAGTTGTAGCAGCATTGTCTAGATACACATATTTTGAATCATTCATAATTCATCATCGCGAAGAATTTTAGATTTTCCTAATTAAATATTTATCATGCCTAAATTATTAATTCTTTTCATTAGATTTTATAAATGAAGCTAATTTTTCATAAATTAATAATAATTTTAACTTCCTAAATCGCTAATTGAAACATAAAAATGAATAATGAAAAATTAAATGATGAAATTATCGATCTAATCGTAGAACATGAACTCTCTGGAGTTTCTCCTGAAATGATTGATTGGTGGTGGGATCATATTGATAATTCGGAACGCTATAGATTATGGCATCCTAAAGACCATAAATCATTTGAATGGGAAATCTCTCCTGGAAATGTGAAGGGTCATGTGGGAGCAATACATCGTGTTGTTGAAACAATCGAAGGAAGATCAACAACTTTAAGAATTCGATGGGAAAATCCTGACTCAATACCTATAAAGGCTGAGTTTGTCCATAAAAATGCAGCAAGTGTTTTAAATAATAAAGATGAACCTATTAGTTGGGTTTTACATGAATATCACTCAATTCCTAATGGAACTCATTTACGATCAACATTTCGGTTACCTGCTCAAGTCCCAAATTCATTCATTGAACATTTGAGAAAGCACAATATTGAAGAAATAGGATATTTTACTGAATTTTTACCAAGATTATATGAAGAAGAACGGTGATCAGAAGGATA
>CP070805.1:598812-641773 GCA_020343655.1 Promethearchaeota archaeon
TGAAGGATGTGGACTATAATTAACAACAATAAGTCTATAATTATTATTGTACCACCATAAATAAGAAATGATATTTAAATATGAATTATCTTCAGAGTTAAAAGATTGTGTTTTACAAAGTGTCCAACTAGCATTCTCAAATTCCCGGCCCGGTATTGATTTTAATAAATTTTGATAAAATTCAAGAATATTTTTGTTTTCAACTTCAAAAGCAGCTCTTCCCAATTGAACTGGTAATTTAGTTTTATAACCTCGGATTTGACCCTCATACACTAATCTTGCACCAGGTAAAGTTAATGCTAGAATTGCCGCAGCGCATGATTTTTCCTCTCCAAATTCTTCCACCGCTCTTAATTCATCATGATTTTCAATGAATCTTATGAATCTGCTTTGATAAACCCATTCAGCATTAAGATGCTCTTTTATAGAATTTGGATTCTCATGGGCTAATCTTTCATACAATCGTTTATCATAACATAAATCAAATCCTTGTTGTTGAAGTTCCCATTGCATATCCCAATATACTTCTGCTATAAATAAAAAATTAGGGAATTCTCTCTTTACACTTGGAATAATTTCTTCCCAAAACTCTTTATCAGGGGGAGCTCCAGCTTTATCACCCCATGTTTTATTAAAGATTTTGTTAACCATTAGCATTGCCATATCACATCGAACACCATCACATAATTCCGCAATATTTAATAAAGTAGCAATTGTTTTTTGACGAGCTTCTTTTGAAAAAGCGTTGATTTGAATCGTATCTGTCCATGGAGGAAAATTAGGATCTCTTCCATACGCAAAAATCTTTCCTGAAAGGCTAAAAAACTCATATGGATGAGTCATTAAATTATCTAAGTTTCCTTCAATAAATAAGTTTGGTTCAAATGTCCATAATGAATCCACTGAAACATGATTAGGGACGTAATCTAATATTAATCTGATATTTCGTTCAGATAATTTTTTCCTTATGGCTTTAAGACCATCTATACCACCAATATGTTTATCCACGTGATAATAATACACAGAATATGGTGATCCTACTACATCTTCATCCTTAAAATCATTTAAAGCTTTTCGATATTCTTTTTGTAGATCGGGATGCTCAAGAGCTATTTTCTTGCTCGCAGGGCTCCTTTCCCACACTCCCATAAACCAGATAGCATCGAAATATCGTATCTCTTGACTTAAAACTTCATCAGGGATACTTTTTAAAGTAATTTTGCTATTAAAAGTCTCAGAAAGATAATTAAGCCATGGCCATGTATTAATTTCAAGAATTTTTGGATTTCTAACCCATGCTGTATGTTTTATTGACATTTTGATTTTTCTATCAATTTATTTTAGTCAAATTGATAAAATTAAATTAGGGTTCTTTATATATAAAATGAATAGATATAAATTTCTTTGTTATCATAATTATTAATAGAAAAAAAAAAACAAAACGCATAAAAATGAGTGAAGAGAAAGAAGCCTTAAAGAAGCTTATTATGTTGATATCTGATTTACGTGCAAAAGATGAGGAGCGTTATGAAGCCCATGTAACTTTTATGAATGAAGTTGTGAAAATGATTAGTGCTATTGAATCTCAGATGAATAAACATTGGTCTACAGTATTAGATAGCTTAAAAGAATTAAATGAGAATATTACCGCGAATTTAGACTCATTACTTACAGGAATCAATCCAAAAGGGTTGAGAGAAACATCAAAATCTTTAAAAGAAATAATGGATACAATGAATAAAAGTGTTCAATCGATGAACCTCGAGAAAGTTCTAAGCGAATTAAAATTCTTGAAAGCTGGAGGTATTACTTACATACCAACAACACCAGTAGCAGTGGGACAGCAACCAGAGCTTATTTCCGCAGGTATTAATTTAAATCCTCCTGGTTTAAAACCTCCTGGAGGGGTTGCAACTAAATCAAACGGTGAACCAGAATGGGTTGATCCTCATGAAAAAGCAAAAAAAGAGAAAGAAGAAGATCAACATCTACTTAAGCCATCGGACTTTTTTGGATCATAAGTCTTTTTTTAATTTAGCTAAAGAGCTCCATAAAAGGACCTAATTTAGCTTTAGTTTGTTCAATATTCTCTCCAATCTTCTTAAATTCAATACCAATTGATGGTATTCTAAACTCTGTTCTGATCTTATTTTTTAATAAATCATAACAATTAGAATTTATATGGCAATCAGTAAGTTGGTTAATAATAAGTCCATCAACTCTTATCTTTTTGATATATTTTTGGTAAGAATGGATTAATGCTTCGCAATTATTTAAGCATAATAATCCTTTATTCGAGGCATTTAAAAGGAAGCGAGCATAGTCCTCAATTGGATCAGAACCCTTTGAAACTGGAATCTCTTCTAACAATCCTAATAAATCCCAATCTGAATAAATTACTTTCCCTCCTAATTCATAAATGATTTCTTGAGTTTCTGGTTCCCAACCATTGAATATTGGAGTTAATAAAATTCTTGGTCTGTTAGAAACATCCATTCCTACGCCTTGTTTTATACGCTCTCTCATTTCTTTCACTAACTGGCTAATGTTTTCTAAATATCTCTGAGCATTTGAGTTATAATCTTGGAACGATATGGTTAATAAAGCTAAAATTTCTGAGAATGTAGCAGGATTACATGGATAGAAATCAGACGTACTGATATCATAAATAATTGTTTTATAATATCTTTTAACCTGATTACCAATGCGAAATTGTTTATTTAAGCTATTATCAGTAACTACATTTCCTGTAATATTCTCTAATTCTATTATTGCATTATGAATATTTTTTACCATAATTTCTAAAGCATTCTTCTCATTTTCTTTATCAATAACGGGGATTTCTACCCATATTTGATTTGGAACTACTGTTTTTAATGATTTTAGATATTGATTATATTTATCACATCTTATAGAAAAATTTAAAGCAGAATCGTAATTATATACTTCTTTAACATGCATTCCATAAATAGCTTTGACACCAAAGCAAAAATCTGATATTACTTTCTTTTCAGCAGCTAAATCATATAATAAATTATATTTTGCATTGATTGATTTAATAACATCATTTAAAACATTATCTACAATTTTTAAAAAATCTAACTGTCTTGCTATCCCTAATAATTTGGTCGTAAGATTCCAACCAAATAGACTAGTTGCTGAATTTAAAGCAAGTAAGTATAAATTAAGTTTGAATTTTTCCATTCGAATTGGAAAAACAGGAATTGAATCTGCGGCAAATATTAAATCAGGGAAACCAGAAGCTACTGAAATTATAGTTTTTCTTTCTTTTGTTTTTTTTTTTTGTAAATAGTCTCTACCAGTTAAAAAGTTATATGCAATTTTTAGAACAGATGTAAAGTTTACAACATCATCTGCATAAATACTCATTTTTCTATGGTCTCCAAATTTTTTTTTTTATAAATAGACATCCAAATGAAATTTTCAATTATCTGTTCTCCAATTAATCTAGTTTTATTAGCAATTCTCTCATCAAATAAACTTGGATGAAAATAATAAGGATTATGAGTCTCAGGATGAAATTGAAGAGAAAATATTGGTTTGTCAATGTGTCGCATGTATTGAACCATTATGTATCCCTTAGTTCTGGAAATACTAATAACATTAAAATTTTCCTGAACCGTACAGTCATTAGGAGACAAAAAATCAAGGTGATGAACATTCACAGGGATATTTTTTTGAGTTATTAACTCATCTGTTTCTTTAAGTAAAATAAATATTACCCTCCCACCTAATCCAAAAAGCCTCATCCTGCTTATTTGTGCCCCGTATGCATAAGCAACTAGATGAAATCCAAAGCATAATGCAAGGACTGGTATTTGATCAGTTTGTTGAATTAAATCTAATTGGGGCTTAAATTTCTTTTTTAATTTCTCATCATAATAAAAACTAGAAACATTTAATTCTGATCCAGAGAGTATAATACCAATATAATTTTCTATCATTTCTGTTTTAAATTGAGTAAAATGAATAGTCTTTAACTCTACTTCAGCTATACAATTATTTATGATAGATTCTATTCGTGTTATTCTATCTGTAGGAAGACCTCGAGAATAATTATCTATAAGGAGTATTTTTTTTTTTTTTTCAATTTCTAAGGAATTTTCTTCACTCATTAATATCAGCCTATAACCTAAACGTAATTTTTAATTAGAATTTCAGAGGGGTAATATGTATAAGCTTCTGCTTCTCGTCCATCTTGTAATTTGAGTTTTACTATAATTCTATGATATAACTTCCCCTCACCTTCAATCATATCGATCTGATTAAAGAGGGATCCACCCACACCATAATATACTTCTCCTTCGACACTAGATTTATTATCTCTAATGATAAATGGAAATCCAAGTGATGGAGGTTCCAACTTTTTGTAATTTAATAAAGTAGCTTTTTCATATTTTAACCCTCTTAGGATATAATTTCGACTTTGACCATGCTGTAAAGTACCATAGACAAAAAGTCTATCACATTTAATATTTATATATTTCTGTTGCCGCATTTTTTTTATGTTTTTATTATTATTAATTAAAAGAAAAAGTCTCCAAATAATCTATCAATTAATGATTCGGATTCAGATTGTCCTCTTAATATACGATCATTTTCCCTTAATGGTATTCTAAGATTCTGCACCACAAGATTGTTAACAACTCGTATTCCATTGAAATTAGTAACCATACCATCAAGATCATCATAGGCAAAATCATACCTTGCTTCTAAGGTTCCTCTAACTTGTGTACCGGCTGTAATCTTATACCGATTTCCTCTCCGATCATTCACAATTCTTGGTTCCACTAATTCTATGAGGACATATGTTTTTCCTTGTTGTCTCAATTTTTCAATTTTTCTTGTTTGATAATCAATACTAAGCTCTTGTTGAGACTTATCAATTTTAAGTTTTCTATCAGGCAAATTTTTAATTTTGATACCTAAATAATCTTGAAATCTCTTAGTTTCTTCTATCCATCTTGAAATACTTGTTTCTAATGACTCACTTGTTCCATTAAATCTCCTGAAAACAGATTTAGTCCCATTTGCTATTGCATTCTCTAAATTAGTAGTATGGTAGGGATCTTGAGTAATTTCACCAATTGATTGGAGTTCGATCGCGTGAATAGCAGAAATACAGCAAAGATAAGCTAAATCAAGTAAATCATCATTATCATATTGTACGTCAATTACACGGATTTCAATTCGATTTCTTGAGGGGAGTTCATCATTATCATCACTGATATTAGTAAATGGGCCTCTTGGGGTGATATCTACTAAACGATCTCCACGATTATTAGTAATGACTTTTTTAGAAAATTCATCTTCTTCAAATCCTATTTTAAGTTTATATCTCATTCGACCATAATATCGCATAGGAATCAAAGCGGGGCGATTTTCGGGAATCTGTATAAATGCAAATCCATTTGATTTAAGAACAGTACTATTGGCACATCGGTTACTAGCAATATTATTCCAATTTCCTCTGTATACATATGAATTTGCAGAAATTCCAATTATTTCTGGAAGGTAATCCCACAAATAATTATATACTACCCTCATCTCTTCAGGAGTCATCAAATTACCCTTCCTTTGAACAGAAACATTAATGTGAGTTCCAGAAATCGGATTTGGATCACTCTGTATTGGATGAAGACTTTGAGTAAGTATCTTCACTCCAAGCTGTTTCGCAGCTTCAGTTAATAATTTTCTTCCTTCTTTTACTGCTTGTTCCAATGATGTAGGAGGTAAAGGTAGAGTCACGTACTCAATTTGTGAAGGAGAAGGTTCAGCATCTAATCCCCGGATTTTAACTTGAAGTGAACTAAGAAATTTTTGATCTTTTTCAAGAATTTCTGCAGATTTTACCATAATCTCATCTGCAACTTTTGCTAACCTTCCATTTTTATTAATAATAAGAAATTCTTCTTCTATACCACAAAGTACTTGGTAATCTTTATAGATATCTGAATCAAGTTCTTTTATTTTTTCATGAAATAACATATAATTTAACGCCTAACCATTCAATTAATCTCTAGGTTAATAAAAAGAAATTATTATTATAAAATTATTAAACTTTTTTCTAATAATACTAATTAAACATTTCCATGAATGCCCCTAAGCGAGTTTTAACTTGCTCGATATTTTCACCAATTCTATTAAAATTTAATGCAATACTTGGGATTTCAAGTTCTCGACGTAATTTGTCCTTTAACATTGCATAACAGTTTGAAATAGAGTGACAACCAAACACTTGGATAAAAACAAGACCATCGGCTCTCAAATTTCTGGCTAATCTTAAGTAAGAATCCGTCAGTGTATCATTATCGCACCCAATCCCATTTTTTGTAGCATTCATTAGATAATGAGCATACGCTTCGACCGGATCAGATATTTTTGTGATAGGAATCTCTTCTAAAAGTAATAGAATGTCCCAGTCAGCATAAAATGCCCGACCTCCTAGTTCATAAATTATTTCATGACTTTTTGGTTCCCATCCACCAAACATAGGGGTAATTAAAATTCGAGGCATTTTACTAACATCCATGCCAATTTTATTTCTAATTCTCTCTTTCATTTCTTTTACTAATGATGCCATATTATCTCGATATCGAATTGCATTAGAATTATAGTCCTGAAAACTATTATTTAATATCACTAAAATTTCACTAAATGTAGCAGGATTGCACGGATAAAATCCTAATGTGCTTATATCATAAAGAATAGTTTTATAATAGTTTCTTATCTCATTAGCAACTTGAAAATGATTCCGTAATATGTTTCTATCATAATTATTCCCACTTATCTTTTCCAATTCTCTAATACCATCGTATAGATTCTCTGTTAATAATTCTAATGCGTTCCCAATATTTCTTGGAGGAATGTCAATCCAAATTTGTTTGGCAGGATTCTCAATTGTTTTTAAGGATTCTAAGTATTTATTCCAAGCACTGCATCGAATTGTGTAATTTAAATTAGCTTCTACATTTTTTCCTTTACTTACATGCATTCCATATAGAGATTTTATTCCATAACAGAAATCTGTTGGAACACCATTTTCTATTCCAAGTTCATACATCTCATTATATTTATTATTTACAGCATCAATTACATCATTAATAATTTCATCGATTATTTTATTTACATCACCAATGTTTAGATTTTTTATAATTCCTAAAAAATTGGAAACATTCTTCCAGCCAAAAATTCTCGAAGCAGAACCTAAATATGTTAGATATTTATGCATCTCAAATGTATGCATTCTAATGGGAAATGTTGGTACTAAATTGGGAAACCCATAAACCAAATCAGAAAAGGGGAGTGCTATTGAAATTAATTTCTTTTTTTCTCGAAATTTCTTTCTCTTTAAATAATCTCTACCTGTTAATAGATTATAAGAAATTCTAAGTACTGAACTAAATCTAACAATCTCATCAGCTATAAGACTCACTCTTTAAATCATCTCCAAAAATGCTTCTATTCTTGTAGAGAGCTGTCCACGAATAGCTCTTGAATAATCTCTCTCTAAATTTAAAACTTGAATTCCTTTTTCTTGTAATCTATTTTTTAGATGTGAAGACAAAAGAGAGATATGATCACAGAATTTAATAATATGATTTATGATTCCTAATTTTCTTCCCGTTTTCTTTAGATGATCTTGGTAAATTTTTTCAAGTTGAAGTATTTTGTTTTCTAAAAAATTAGGAACTGAATGATCTCCAAAATTATTATTCTTAAAACGGTGAACTAATATATCATAAGGATTTTTTATTGAATCTAAGATATCATTTGCAATAATTTGGGAATAATAGTTATTACCTATCCAAGAGTCAAAAAATGTTATATTTCCTCCTCCTTCTTCCACTAAATCAATTAAAGGATCATTAATAAAGATAGATCCACCTGTCAATAAAACTTCTTTTGAATTAAAAGATGTTTGAATTTCATTATCGCTTCTCTGTTCAAAGAAGGACTCTAATTCCGGTAAGAAAAAAGGACCATATAAGATTGCTTTCTGAAGGATCTTCAACTTTTCTGATCCACTAATGTTTAAAAAACTAAAGTCTAATAATTTTCGCTTAAAACTATTATATTTTTTAATACTTTCTTTTAAATTTTCGTCTTTTATTTCCTTTCCATTGATTTCTTCTAATTGTTTTTTTAATTCTAATAATTCTAATTTAAAATATTTTATGCTGTTCTCATTATTTGTATAGGGGATATAAAAATTCAAACGAGGAATATCAAAACGTTTAGAAATTATTTCTGATGCACATATATCTGAAACACAGTGATTAGAAACAATAAAATAATCGATTAAATCTAAGAATTCATATTGATTAGGTTTTAGAGAAAATAATCCGATACACGACTGTGCGAATGCACACGTAGATGGAGGTAAATAATCATGACTAGCATCCATAAATTCATCATTACCCGCAAATAGTAATCTTAAAGGGATAAAACCAGCAGCATCAAATAATTCTTCTGGAATATTATCATGTGAAATAAAACCTATAATTTTTTTTCCTTCTTCTTTTTTTTCTCTGAGGAATGATGAGTAATCAGATAAAAGCTCTAAATTATCCATTTTAATGATTTAAAAACTATGAATTATTTATCAAAAAATTGTTAATTATTCATAAAATTATTTATAATTAGCTAAAATATAAGTTTTAAGAATATTATTCAAAGCGTTTAACCACTTCTCTGTTCTTGAGCTATTAAAGCTGCTCCTATTGCTCCCGTAAGTTGAGCGGAGCTTTTACCGTTAATTACTGGTGTGACAATCTCAAAACCTAATTCTAGCTCTAAAAACTTTTTAACAGCTATATTTTTAGCCACTCCACCACAAAAAACTAAAAGAGGTGCAACACCAATACGTTTAGCCATTCCAGCAACTCTCCTTGCAATTGATTTATGAATTCCAGCAGCAATATCTTCTTTTTTTGTGCCTCTTGCAAATAGGGAAATCACTTCAGATTCAGCAAAAACTGTACATGTTGAACTAATTGATGCTGGATTATTAGAATTAAGAGCTAATTCTCCAATTTGTTGGATAGGAACCTCGAGAGCTCCAGCCATAACCTCAATAAAACGACCTGTTCCAGCAGCACATTTATCATTCATCTGAAAATCAATTACATTTCTAGTTTTTTCAGAAATTACAATCGCTTTAGAGTCTTGACCGCCAATATCTATTACAGAATGTGCCTCTGGATAAAAATATTGAACTCCGCGTGCATGTGCTGTGATTTCAGTAATGCGATCATCAGCAAATGATACTGTATTCCTCCCATATCCAGTACTCATAACATAAATCTCACTTTTTCTTAAATTATGCTTTTCTAAAAGCTCATTGAACATATTACTACCAACGCGTTTAAAATCAAAGGTAGATCGTCCTACCCGATAGTCCATAATATTTTTATCGTCAAGTAACACCATTTTTGTCTCCAATGAACCAATATCTACACCGCATGTCTTCAAATTTCAAATCACTTTATAGTAATTACATTGTTAAAGTTTAATATGAAAATCAAAAATTAAAATTTGCGATATTAATTTATCGCAATAAAAATATAGATATCAAAAGAGTAATAAGAAAAGCAAAAGTCATCTCAAATATATTTTTAATAATGGATTCTTTTGAAACTACACCTAAGAAGATTCCAAGTAAAATGATACAAGCAAGAATTAAAAAAAAAGAGATGATAAAAGTGCTAAAATTAGCTGGTGATACCAATAAAAAAGGAATTAACGGTATCATACCTCCTAAAAATGGTGAACCACCATTTATACAAGAGACAATTATACTTGCAAAATTCTCCGCTTTTTCTTGAAGAGTTTTATTTCTTTTCTTTTTTCTTCTCAATCTGATTTTAATCTTTGAATTAACATTCTTATTTATTTTAATTAACATTGCTTTTTCAATTTCTTTAATATCAACTGAATCCTCATCAATCTGATCCTCTTCTTTAGTTGTGATTACCACCATTGCTTTTCTCAATTCTTCTTTTATTTTTTTTTGTTCAGCTTTCTCTGAAAGATATGAGCCAGTTAAACCTGACATAAACATAGATATAGAACTACCTAAACCTGTTAAAATAACAAGGTGACTATCTATTGATGTTTCACCTTGATTAAGAATTACCGCAAAAAAGCCTAATAAAATTCCTAAGACTGTTAACATTCCATCGTAAAAATTATTTACAAAATATCTTCTAGCAATTGCCCATAAATTCGTAATTTTTGCGTACGTTTTGAATTTTTCAAACATTTTATTTTTTGTTAATATAATAAGATTTACGATTGAAATCCTTTTTTTCTTATTTACATTTTATTTTTGTATAAAATAATTAAATATTGATTGAATTATGAATCATTTTAAAATGTTAAATCCCTAGCAATATTGATACAATTAATGTTACTATTCCAGCAGTAATTAAATGTATAGCATATCTTAGTCGACCTCCACCCGAAATTTGACCCAAAAAAATGCCTAAATAAATAAGCAGACCAGAAAGAATAATATAAGAAAAGATAAAGTGCTCCAATTTTAGTGTTCCTCCAAAAAAGAATGGAATTAAAGGAAGAGAACTTCCTAGAACCGGAGCACCGCCATCTACTAACGAAGCTACAATAGTTGCAAATTTTTCAGCTTTTTCTAACAATGTTGTAGGTTTTTTTTTATTTCCTTTCTTGTATTTATTTTTTATATGGATGAATTCCATCTGTTCATTTTCCTCATCAACCTCTGCCATATCCTTCTTCATATCTAGTACTTTTTTCTTTCTCTCAGCCTCCTCAGAAAGAAAGGCACCCCACAAACCACTAATTCCTATAGCTAACGCTGTTGCAAAACCAGTTATGAGAATATCCTTAGGAGAGAAATCATACGCTCCTGCGATAAAAAGAATAAATATTCCACTCACAATTCCACTACAAGTTAAAGCCCCGTCGAAAGCATTATTAAAAAATTTCCGTCGAGCTATTATGCCCAAATCAGACATTTTTGAATATTCTTTCCATTCCTTTAATTTCTTCTTAATTTTCATTAAGCTAATTTATCACCTTTTCGTAGTTGGATAATATAAGTTAAACTATTTTTAATAAAAATTGTAATTTAATAAGATTTATTTAAATCTTCTTGATATTTTCTTTGTAAAAAAAATTAATCTATATTAAAATTTCTGTAAATACATATTTTTATTGATTTAATCATTTATATTTATAAGAATAAATTAAATATTTAAATTGATTTTCCATGAATAAGATAAAGGAAGAAATCATATCAATGCTTATTGAGCATTCTAGAATTATTTATTCTGTGCTTAGTGATATGGCTGTTTTTTATAATAGATGGGCAGAGAATTATGAGAAGAATAAAGCCTCTCTTGAGAAGAAGAAAAGTAAAATGCAATTATCTGAAGAAGATGCAGATGCTATTAAAATTCAATTGATTCAAAACTATGCTGAGGCTGAAACTGCTGGTTTAGGCGATTTTATAGCTTTGATTTTAAGAATGGATAATGTTATCAATTATCCGCTTGAATTTGTTGATATGCTCCCAAAAATTAACTTAGATAGTAAAAATAACGAAGAAATAAAGAAAAGATATGAAAAATTGATTAATAAAACAATTGAGATGGCTGATGTCCTTAAATCAACAATTAAAAGCCTTAGAGATAAACCAGATGTAGTGTTTAAGAATACGACAACGATTCATGAGATTGAAAACGAAATTGATACGATATATCGACAATTTCTTGAATATTTATACTCTAATGAGGATTTAGATATAAGAATTCTTTTGCGATTAAGAGATAGTATAAATCTACTGGAAAATCTTGCAGACCGCATTCACGATATTGCAGATCTGATAAGAGTTTTATTATATCAATAATATTCTTTTTCATGAAAACAAAATTAAATCTTCATTTCTCATAATCTTTGATGAGAAAATTTATACGCAACTTTTAATTTTTCTGACTTAATAGATTAATTTTTTAAATCAAAACTAGATGTATTGTATATGAAAGGTAAACAAAAATTTTATTTTTATCTTGCTATAGTTCAAGTTA
Source organism: Promethearchaeota archaeon (assembly GCA_020343655.1). Taxonomy (GTDB): domain Archaea; phylum Asgardarchaeota; class Lokiarchaeia; order Sigyniarchaeales; family SOKP01; genus Loki-b32. Next base: position 610,902 of record CP070805.1, read on the forward strand.
TATTAGTTATAGTGTTTCTTTTAACGATAAACGGTCTCGTGGGATTTGTTCACGCCCAAACAGGCACAGATTTTGACTATTATAATTCTCCAACAACTCCCATATTAGCAATTTCTGCCGCAATAGCGATATCAGTCTCAGGTTTAGCAGCCGCTTATGTTATAAAAACGGTAGGGACCGCCGCTATTTCAGCTATATCAGAAAGGGAAGGCGCTTTTGGAAAAGTAGTAGTCATTGTTGCATTAGGAGAAGCTATTGCAATTTATGGTTTGATTATAGCAATATTATTAGTGTTTAATATACCCCCACCTCCATAAGGTTATTATTTTATATATATTTTATTTTTGGTGAATTCTACGAGTGTTATTGTTCCATCTTATGCTTATACTTTAATCAAGATTACTTTCTTAAAACAATTAATAATGGATGAGATAGCAATACAAAAGTTGGAAGATATTACTGAAATAAAACAATTTATCGAATCTATAGGGGTATTTTATCCTGGATTAGTGATTGAATCCTACAAAATTGAAGATATTGAAAAGGCACTCTTTCATACTTATATTAAATTAATTGGAAGAATTATTTATATATCCCCTGAAACAATGAGACTGTTTTTAAGAAATTATTTGATGAAGTATGAAATTATGAATATCAAACGTATTATACTTGGGACAATTCTAGGAATGAGTGTTGATGAAAAGTCATCTATGGTAAATATGTTAGTTGAAAAATATTTAGATAATACAGATTTTATAAAAGAATTAATTGAAATTACCTCATTAGAAGAAATACAAGCTTTTATGAAACCTACCATATATAATAAAATAATTAGAGAAGGAATTCTTTATTTTCGGAAAACAAATGAAATTTTCGTACTAGAATCCTTTTTAGATCAATTTTATTATAAAAATCTAAGAAACGAGATAAAGTTTTTAACCAAAAAAGAAAAAATAATGATCTCTCCATTTATCAATTATATTTCAGAGATCTATAATATGAGACTTATTTATCGAGGAATTAAAAATAATATTGAAAAAAATCTTTTAAAGCAACTATTAATTGATAATTATTTATTTTTAAATAAGACGAAACTTAATGATTTGATGAATTTAAAAGATAAAGATGAGTTTATTGATGTTATTACACAACATTTAAGCACAATAAAAGAATTAAAATCAAGTCTTATCACATCTTCTCTTGATCAAGAACACTTTATATGGTCAATAGAAAAATTATACTTAAATTACTATTTCAAATTACTAGAAATTAAGAGTGATGATATTGAATTTCAAGCTATATACAAAATTTTGGAAGTATTAATAAAAAAAGATAAGGAAATTCGCTTGTTCATTCTACCAAAATTAATCAATGTTATATACAAAAAATATAAGTTATTAAAATGAAAAATTAATATTAAGATGGAATAATTACATTAAGAGTGGGTGATCATGAACATTTTTAACTGGATAAAAGATATTGAACAGGTTTATAGCAAACTAATAGATAGCGCTAAAGAAGTTAATTTAAACGACATTCAACAATTCAGGGAAGAAAAACAAAAAGAATTTGAAGATTTTCTTAATAAAAAAACCGAACTTGTGAATAAAGCTTTATTAACACACTCTAAAGATGTAGATTCTGAAATTAAAATATTTAATAATGAAATGGACAACGCAATTAAGAAAATTGAGAAAGAATTTCAAAAAAATATTCAGAATCTACAAAAATTAATAATAACTGAAACAGGATTAGATTTTTAATGTTAGAACAAAAAATTCATATTCTCGGAGAAGAAGATTTAGTTGTTTTACTAGGACTTTTAGGTTTAGAAGGTACAATTATCAATTCTGAAGATGAATTCAAAACAGAATTTAATAATTTAATAAAAGATCCTACCATTGGTATGATTGTGATTTCAGTTCCTTTAAATGATGAGATGATAAATTTCTTAATAGATTTTAAGCTTAATAACAGAATTCCTTTTATATTTATTCTTCCAGATGTTTTTCAACCACAAATAGATAAAGAAGGAAAAATAGTAAATAAAATATTAGAAGCAATAAGAGAAATTGTTTTATCGGAATAGTTGATTTAAAATTTCAGAAGAGAGAGATATTAAAAAGAAAATTGGAAATTTAGGGCTGTACTTAATTGAGAAAGCTCAAAAAGAAATAGATGAATTAAACAGACAAACCTTATTTCAAAAAGCAGAAATCAAAAAAAGGAATTTAGATAGAAGTCAAGAGAGAGCTCAAAAATTGAGAGAACAATTCGTAGAAAATTACAATCAATTCCTTAATCAATCCTTATCTTCAACACTTTTAAGAGGAAAAGAAAAATTTTTCAACTTAAAAAACTCCCTTATTAAAACTTTGAAATTAAGCCTTTTAAATCATATTAATAAGAGAATTAAAGATAATTATTTGAAATACCTCGACTTTTTATATAATATCATTAAAAGTATTAAAAATATTATCGATAAACCACAAGCAATAGAGATAATATTCAATTCAAAAGATTATAGTTATTTTATCCAAAATCCTGAGAAGCTTCAAGATCAATTTAAAAATCTTGTTGAAATTAATAAAGATCACACTGATTTTATTGGAGGATTTAAAATTTCATTAGGCGGTGGATTGATATCTTATGATTACACGATTGATAATTTAATTGATAAGAAATCCTCATTTATCCAGAGAGAAATCTCAAAAAATGTAGATGATTCAATAATCAAAGCTATTGAACATAAATTTAATCTGTTTATTCAAAATCAAAAATCAAAAATCAATGAATACCTGAGGCAATATGATCAGATCCAAATATAAGAATGATCCTAAAAAGGGTTATATTTCAGCAATAATGGGATCACTAATCAAGATCAAAGGATTAGAACGTCAAATAAAACTCCATGAATTGATTAAAGTTGTAAATTATAATCTTTTAGGAGAGGTCATCCAAATTTATTCTGATTATATTGTAGCCCAATGTTTTGAAAATACAACAAATTTAAGAATAAATGATGAAGTTGTTAGTTTAAATGAACCACTATCTATGGAATTAGCGCCAGGATTATTAGGGATGATATTTGATGGAATCCAAAGACCATTGCAAAATGCATTTGACATATTTGAAGATGGTGGATTAGAACGAGGTTTAGAAATAGATGCTTTATCTCGAAAAAAGAAATGGCATTTTAAACCACAAATTAATACTAACAAAAAAGTATCTGGAGGAGATATAATAGGAATTGTACAAGAAACACCTCTAATAGAACATAAAATAATGATTCCTCCTTTAATTACTGGAACACTCTCTTATATTGCCCAAGAAGGAGAATACACTATCATAGATGAGATTTATAGAGTAAAAATAAAAAATGAGGAAAAATCTTTTTCAATGCTTCAAAAATGGCCTGTAAATAAAGCAAGACCAATCAAGGAGAGAAAAATTCCATCTGAACCTTTAATTACTGGAATTCGAGTAATAGATTTATTATTTCCAATAACAAAAGGAGGTACCATAGGAGTTCCGGGAGGATTTGGAACAGGTAAGACGGTAATTCAACAATCCTTAGCGAAATGGTGTAACGCAGATATTTTAGTGTTTGTCGGTTGCGGGGAACGAGGTAATGAGATAGCTGATGTCTTAAAGCAGTTTTCCGAGTTAGTTGATCCTCAAACTAAACAACCTTTGTTAGAACGAATAATACTTATCGCTAACACCTCAAATATGCCTGTATCTGCACGGGAAGCCAGTATTTTTTCAGGAGTGACTATAGGAGAATATTATCGTGATATGGGATACCATGTGGCTGTATTAGCTGATAGTACATCAAGATGGGCTGAATCCCTTAGAGAGATTTCTGGGTTATTAGAAGAAATGCCCGCTGAGGAAGGTTATCCTGCATATTTACCATCAAAACTCTCAAGCTTCTATGAGCGAGCAGGAGTAGTTGAGTTATTAGGAAATAGTGTTGGTGAAAAAGAAAGAGTTGGATCTTTAACGATTATCGGTTCAGTTTCTCCCCCTGCTGGAGATTTCAGTGAACCTGTTACTGCTACAACCAAAAATTTTGTTCAAGGTATATGGGCTTTAGATGCAGCACTCGCATATTCAAAACATTATCCTGCAATTAATTGGTTAAACTCATATTCTAATTATCCAGAATATATTTCTGAATGGTGGTTTGAAAGAGATTTTGATTGGGTCGAAATAGATCTTGATTGGCATGATTGCCGGAAACAAGTAAACGAAATCTTATCTAAAGATAATGATTTAAAATATATTATTCAACTAATTGGAGAAGAAAATTTACCAGAAGACCAACAACTAATAATTTTTGTTGCGAAATTAATTAAAAATGGGTTTTTAATTCAAAATGCCTATGATGAGATTGATAATTATACAAACATTAAAAAATTATTAGGTTCGATAAAACTAATTCTTCTTGTATATAAAGAAGGCGAGGAACTGATTAAGGATGGATTTTATATTGAAGAGATTAAGGAACTTAAGGTAATAGACGAAATTTTAAGAATTAATAGAACCGTTCCTAATAATGATTTTGATAAGTTGGAAGATATAAAAAACGTATTATTAAAACAAATAGAAGATTTAAAATTAACTCGCAGAGTATATGGAAGAAAATGAGTGTAATTTATAAAAAAATTCAACAGATCATTGGACCACTGTTATTTTTAAAAAATGAACATAATGCTCAATATGGAGAAATAGTAAAGATTAAAACAAGCGATGAGAGCATTAGGACAGGTCAGATTGTTAAAATGAATGAAGATATGATAATTGTGGAAGTTTTTGAGGATACATCTGGTTTATCATCAGAAAATGCAGAAATTGTATTTACAGGCGATATATTTAAAGTTAGTATCTCAAAAGATATGTTTGGACAAACTTTCAATTCATTAGGAAGTCCTATTGATATAAGATCAAAAAATATCTTGGATTCTGATATCTTAACAGATGTCCAAAGAGATATTAATGGAATTCCAATTAATCCATTTGCTAGAGAGTATCCTATAGACATAATCCAAACAGGTGTATCTGTAATTGATGGGTTATTTACTCTTATTAGAGGACAAAAACTTCCTATTTTTAGTGCACAAGGACTCCCACATAATAAATTAGCCGCTCAAATAGCTACTCAGTCAAAAGTTGTTTCAGAAGAACCTTTTGTAATAATATTTTGTGGAATTGGAATAATTCAGGATGAAGCAATTTATTTTTTAAAACGATTTCAAGAGAGTGGGACGCTTCAAAATATTATTTCTTTTATAAATTTTGCAGATGATCCAATTATTGAAAGACTAATAATCCCAAGAGTTGCACTAACTACTGCGGAATATTATGCATTTGAAAAAGATATGCATGTTTTAGTAATTTTAATTGATATGACAAATTATGCTGAAGCATTAAGAGAACTTAGCTCTGCTAAAGAAGAAATTCCTAGTAGAAAAGGATATCCTGGATACATATATTCAGATTTTGCTTCGATTTATGAACGCACAGGAAAAATCAAAGGTAAACAGGGATCTATTACCCAAATACCTATTTTAACAATGCCAAATGATGATATTTCTCACCCAATCCCTGATACTACTGGTTACATTACCGAGGGACAATTAGTTCTGAGTCGTGACTTACATAAAAAAGGTATTTACCCTCCTTTTGAAGTTTTAGCTTCAATATCCAGATTAATGAAAGATGCTATCGGTGCTGATAAAACAAGAGGAGATCATGCTGATGTCAGTTCCCAATTATTAGCAGCATATTCAAGTTATCTTGAAGTTAAAGATTTAATTTCAATAGTAGGAGAAGATGGTTTAAATAACGATCAAAAGAATCTACTCAAATTTGGAACCGATTTTGAACAAAAATTTATTAATCAAAAATCAAATGAAACAAGAGATTTTAATCAGACTCTAACTATTGCGTGGGAGACTCTTTCCCATCTAAATAAAAAACAGTTAATTAGAATCCATCCTAGTTTTATAAATAAATATTATAAAACACAGGTGTAAATCATAAGTTTTAGAGAGATTAAACCAACAAAAACAAATTTGCTAAATTTAAAAAGAAGATTAGATTTTGCCATTAAAGGGCAAAACTTCTTGGAATTTAGGCGTGAACAACTAATAATTCAAATAAAAAAAATATGGAAAGATTATAAAATTCAAAGGAACGATTTGCTTAAATCATATAAAGAAACTTTAAGTGTATTAATACAAACATATGAAGAGATGGGTAAAAATCAAGTGAATTTTATTAGTAAATTAAGTAAAATTCAATATAAACCAAGAATTAACATTCAAACCAAAAAAAAGATGGGAATAGTTATTTCGCAAATAGAATATGAATTATTTCAGGAAGAAAAACTTCCTGCATATACATTTGAAAACACTAGTCATTATCTTGATGATTTGCTAATAGATTTAAAAAATTTGTTTAGTAAGTTTATAAAATTCTCTGAATTTGAAGATTTATTATTAAAAGTAGCATTATACTTTAAAAAAATTAATAGGAGGATAAATGGTTTGAAAAATATCATAACTCCTAGATTAGAATCACAAATTAGACAAATAAAAAATATTTTAGAAGAAATTGAAAGAGAAAATTATGTTAGATTGAAAAAAACTAAAGATCTTATAATTAAAGAAGAATAATCCAAATAAGTGAGACTTTAATGAGGAAAAAAAATGAATTTTGTCTAATGAAAGCAGATATAAATCAAAATTATAAAGATCAACTTCTAATTGAACTTTCTAATTTAAATTTGGTACAAATTAAACCAAAAGAAAAATCAAAAAGAAAAGGAGAGATTGAGGATAAAAGACCTATAGTTGAAAAAGTTAACTCAATGAGAAAAAATCTAAATTCACTATTTAAGAGATTAAGGATTAGTGAAGAAGATATTAAAAATCTGCGAATTAAAAAATCGCAGAGAATTGAGTTTAATGCAAACAACCTTGATGATTTAATTAATCATATACTTGAAGAAATAGAATTCTTTACAAATCGAGCTGTAGAATTAAAAAGTTATATAACAAAAGCAAATATTGAATTAGAAAATATTCAAATTGTAAAAAGTTGTTATAAGTACCTTGAAAAAATTAATATAACAAAAGATAATGTTCAAAATTTAGATTATTTTAAATTTCGAGTTTTTACTACATTTTCCAAAAATTTGGATAATCTAGTTAATCTTTTTCTCTTCTCTGAATTCCCGAATTTTTATGATACATTCCAAATCTCAGATGATCGAATTGGTTTCTATATAATTTACCCTAAAGATAAAGAACAAGAATTTCTTGGAAGAATTAAACTAATACATTCTGAAGAAGTCCCAGTTTTAAAAAAATATCTAACAGATACAGGAGTTAATTACAATCGGATTGAAAAAGAAATTTATTTTATTAAAGATTTAATATCGCGATATAATAAAGAACAAGATAGAATTGCCTATGATAATCTATTAATGTTCGCAGGAATTAACGAAATTGTTCAAAATATTGAAGAGTATAGCTGGGCCGATCAACAATTTGAAAATACTTCATCAAATAGAGTTATTCTTAAGTTTTTTGTGCCTTTAAAAAAGAAAAAAACAATCCAGGATGATTTATTTGACAAATTTAAAGACAACATCATAATTGAAACAATAGATATCTCAAAAAAACGGCCTATTTATGAGTCTTATACAAAAGAAGTAATTAAAAAAAAGAAAACAGTAACTAAAGTAAAAGATGAAGAATTAAAATCAAAAAATCAAAAAGAAGAGCAAAAGGAGGATTTAAGGGACCTTACTCCCAGAATTATGAAAAATTTCTTTTTATTAAAACCCTTTGAAGCAATCACTAAAATGTATGGTACACCAGCATATTCCGAAATAGATCCGACGCCAATTATCGCTTTTACCTTTCCAATATTATTTGGTATAATGTTTGGAGATATTGGGCATGGTTTGATTTTGATAATTGCTGGACTTATAGGAGCATTAGTATTTAAAAAGCGTAAAATGGCAATATCTAACTTTTCTTGGATTATCTTTTCCTGTGGATTAGCTGCTTTGTTTTTCGGTTTCTTCTATGGTGAGTTTTTTGGACATCATGAAATTGCTATATTTGGTAATGTACTTTGGGATTTTAGTGAAAATCCAATCATAATTCCTTTTTTCAATATTCAGTTATATGATCCATTAGAAAATATTTTATCTGTATTTTATTTTGCTATTGTAATTGGAATATTTCATATAATTTTGGGCTGGTTCATACAATTTTTAAACTATTGGAAGCAAAACAGGAGATATTTGGCTTTTAGTGATTCCTTAATAAAAATTTGCTTTTTGTTAGGAGGAGCAATCCTAATATTTACATATGGATTTGATTTAAATGTTTGGTTAGGGCCCCCATTTCCTATATTATTAGTTTTAATTCCTGGTATTTTATTGATGGTCTTAAAGCCTTTAGGAAAGTTGGTGAAGATTTCATATTTACAGCAAGAATCTCTTGGTGGGTTATTAGGTGAAGGTTCGATTGAAACATTTGATACTTTGCTGTCAATTATGAGCAATGTCTTGTCTTACATTAGATTACTAGCTCTAGCATTAGCCCATATTGCTTTATTATTTGCTATAAATGAAATGGGGAATTTAATCAAAGGCGTAGGAATTGGATTTGATATATTAAAATTAATTGGTTCTATTTTTGGAAATATTATTGTAATTCTAATAGAAGGCTTACTCGTATTTATAAATACAATGCGTCTCCACTATTATGAATTTTTCTTTAAATTCTTTCAAGGATCTGGAATTGAATATTTCCCTTTTTATCTGGACAGTGATTATTCAATTATAAGATTTAGTAGAGAACTTGATAAAGATATAATATCTGAAGAAATTGATAAAGAAATCGAAATTAAATTAGTAAGAGAGCAGATCGATAAAGCCAAAGATTTTATTAATAAGGAATTCAAATAACATAAAAAATTCTAAAAAAATAGATAAAACCTATAATTTATGGAACCAAAAAAGAAAAAAAATTCAAATAGGATTGTTGTAATAAAACTAATTGGTATAATAATTTACTCAGCAATTAATATTTACTTATTTTATTTTCTAATAACACTTGGTTTCAATCCGGCAATTATCTCAATTTTACTGTTATTTATAATTTTAGTTACTATTGGATTTTTTTTAAGATCAAGAAAAAGAAAACTCTATTCCAGAATGTTTCCTCAGAAAAAATATGTACAAATACGAAAAGAGCAAATAAAAAATCAAAAAGATCAAAACCAAGAAATAAAGATTCCTAAAGCTGTTAATTTAGAATTAGAATATCGTAAACCACTAATAGATAAGTGTAAATATTGTGGAAATATTGTTCCCAATTTCGTCAAAAAATGTCCCTTTTGCAATGAGAACATAAATCAATAATAATAATAGGAGATTGATTTAATAATTGATAAGAGAAAATAAAACAAAGGAAGGATACATTTCCGCAATTAATGGGTCCCTTATTAAAATAAAGGGTTTAGAAAAATATGTACGTCTAAATGATCTAATTAAGATACCAAATTATCATATTTTAGGAGAAATAATTCAAATTTTTTCAGATCAAGTAATTGCACAATGTTTTGATCCTTTGACAAATATCAGTCTAAATGAAAGAGTTGTCAGTTTGAATGAGCCTCTCTCCATGGAATTAGCCCCAGGAATTCTTGGAAACGTCTTCGATGGAATACAGAGACCTTTGGAACAATTATTTCAAAGTTTTCCTACTGGGGGGCTGGAGAGAGGCTTTAAATTTCCATGTTTATCGAGGACTAAGAAATGGCACTTTATACCAATAAGAAAAATTAATGAGGAGATAAATGAAGGAGATATTATTGGTACTGTTCAAGAAACTACAGATATCAATCATAAAATTATGATACCTCCTTTTATTTCTGGAATATTATCATATATAGCTCCAGAAGGAGATTATATCATTACTGATGAGATTTTTACAGTCAAGCGTTATGATAAAGAACAATCTTTTTCCATGCTTCAAAAATGGCCAATCACTAAAAGTCGTCCCTATAACAGAAAAGAAAATCCGAATGAACCATTAATTACAGGTATAAGAGCAATAGATCTATTGTTTCCAATAGTAAAGGGAGGAACTACAGCAATTCCAGGGGGATTTGGAACAGGAAAAAGTGTTATTCAACAAATACTAGCTAAATGGTGCAACGCTGATATCATTGTCTATATAGGATGTGGTGAACCTGGTAATGAAATTGCTAATATTATGAAACAATTTTCAGAAACTTTAGTTTCTAAAAGTCACAAATCCTTATTAGAGAGAGTTGTTTTTATCGTTAATACTTCTAATATGCCAGTATCGGCTCGTGAGGCTAGTTTATTTTCTGGTGTTACAATTGCAGAGTACTTTCGAGATATGGGATATGATGTTGCTGTTTTAGCAGACAGTACGTCAAGATGGGCAGAATCATTAAGAGAAGTTTCTGGATTGTTAGAAGAAATGCCTGCTGAAGAGGGTTATCCTGCCTACTTGCCATCAAAATTATCTAGTTTTTATGAAAGAGCAGGATTAATACGTGCTCTAGGGAAGGACCATTTAGGAAATGAAAGAAAAGGTTCTATATCAATTGTTGGTACAATTTCTCCTCCTGCTGGTGACTTTAGTGAGCCAGTAACAGCAACAACAAAACGATTAGTTCAAGTTTTCTGGGCATTAGATCCTAATTTAGCATATTTAAAACATTATCCTGCTATTAATTGGCTGAATTCATATTCTAATTATCCCCAATTTATAACGGATTGGTGGTTTGAGAGAGATATTGATTGGCCGGAGATCGATCTTGATTGGTCTGAATGTAGAAATCAAGTAAATGAGATTCTATCAAAAGAAAAAGATTTAAAGCACTTAATTCAATTAATTGGAGAAAAAAACTTACCAGATGATCAACAATTAATACTTTTTTCTGCTAAAATGATTAAAAACGGCTTTTTACTCCAAAATGCTTTTGATGAAATTGAAGCTTATACGAATTATAAAAAATTATTAGGAATAATTAAAATCTTACTTTTAATATATAAGGAGGGTAAAAATCTTATTGAACAAGGTTTAATGGTTGAAGATATACTCGGACAAGACCTTATAAACTCAATTTTACGAATAGGTCAAACTGTCCCCAATGATGCATTCGAACGAATAGAAAAGATAAAAAGCAAACTTATTCAGAAATTGAGAATATTAGCGCTCTAGATCATTGAAAATCATTTTAAAACATTACTCTATGGCTTAAACCATTCAAAGAAATAATAACTACAAGTAAGTGGATTAGCAATAACAAATTTTTTTCTCACAGAGGTTGCTAATCTACCGGCACGGACCATATCCACTGCTGAAATTTCAGAATCATGCGGTAGAACATGTACCATGAAAAGAGAATGCTCAACTCCTGGTCCTTTTTTGTAAACTACAAAATCCGCTCCAAACTTAAGCCCAGGCCTTGGAATATAACCTCTCCCCCTTAAATCTTTGTATATAATATACTTTTCTTCAAATTTGTGATGAATTTTTTTTGCTAAATCATGGAATTTCTTAGGATTTAGGAATTTTTCCTCTTTTACATCAAAAATCGTAATTTCATCCCGCTCTAGGAGATAATATGCCTCTATTAAAGATAATTCACTGGGTTTGGAAAAATATTCCAATCTCGGTTTATTTATTCCTAAAGGGGAACCAAAAAAACCTTTTTTAACGTATAAATACGAAGCATACAAAGGATTAAATACTATAACTCTCGAATTGATAAACTTCGTAGGAATTTTCTCCGGTACATCTATATCTTCAAGAGAGATTTGATCGTCCTTTACTTGATTCATCATTAAAGAGTTATTTAAAATAGCTTATTAAATCTTTTAATTTTGTAATGATTAGATGAAATTATATAATTTTCAATATTAATAATTTTAATAATATATCCAAAAAATACTCGTGTTAAAAAAATGGTTGTCAGACGGGCTGCTGTAGCAGGTAGCTTTTATCCACGTTATAAACCCGATTTACTCAAGATATTAAAAGAATCTTTTACCAATCTTGAGTTCGGCCCTGGCGAAGAACCAAAAACTCTAAACCAAGAACAAAGATCAATTATTGGAGGTGTGTCTCCTCATGCGGGTTATGTGTATTCTGGTTGTGCTGCAGCATTTACTTTTTTGAATTTATTTAAAGAAAAAATCCCTGATACTGTTATAGTATTAGGTACCGATCACATTGGTTATGGAAAAGTAGCCTTAATGGATGAGGGAGAATGGGAAACTCCTCTTGGAAATATTAGTATTGATGAGGAATTGTCTAAAAGAATATTAGAAAACAGTAATACAATTGTAAATGATGAGTCAGCATTTATGGGTTTTCCTTTTGGAAGAGAACACAACATTGAAGTACAATTACCATTTATCAAATATTGCGCTCGAGATAAAGATGTTAAATTTATACCAATAAAATTCTCTATTAAAGATTTTAATGTCGTTAATAGACTATCAAGCGATATTGCTCAGGCAATTGAATCATACGATAAAGATGTGGTTATAGTTGCCTCTTCAGATATGACTCATAAAGAGGTATATGATTCCAAGCAATTAGAAAAATTCAAGGAAAGAGATAAACAAGTAATTGATGCTTTTGTAGAGCTAAATCCCGAAAAAACACTTGAAGCCGCCTCAAAAACAACTGTATGTGGGCCTCAAACTATAACTTCTTTAATTATGATATGTAATAATTTAAATGCAAGTAAAGGGAAATTATTAAAATATTATACAAGTTCTGAAAAAACTGGAAGTATTAGTGGATATTGTGTGGGATATTTTTCAGGAATCTTAATGAAATAAAGCAAATAAAATATAAAATACTTAGAATAGCAAAAAGTATTATAATAAAATGCCGGAAGATAATAAAAAAGTTGAGGATTTCATTAGTTTATGGAGAAAAAAGATGGAGACTGAAATAAAAGAAACAAGCGCCATTAACGAGATATTAGAAAGGATTAATGCTGTAGAACAAGAGAATGAAGAATTACGAAATAAAATTAAGGAGAACATAGAATTGATTAGCAGAACTGAAGAAATTGTTGAGAAAACCATTGATGAGAATAAAAGACTTAAAGAAGAGTTACAACGAGCAAGTACGAGTGTAGATAAAAAACAAGAAATTAATATACTTAATAATGAGATAATAAGCCTGAAAAAAAATCTAGCTGAGAAAGAAGTAGAATTAAGAGCAAAATGTAATGAAATAACAGATTTAAAGACGAAATTAGAAGTTACTTCAAGGATAGAACAACCATTAGCTAGATCTACTACTGAACCGGAATCTGATGTAACTTCAGAATTGATTGATAATTTACAGTCAGAATTATCTAAAAATAAGGCTCATATTGATGATCTTGATAAAAAGATTAAAACTTTAACAGAGGAAAATAAAGCTTTAAATGAACAACTGGTAGAGAAGATGAAAAAATTAGAGATAGATTATGTAGATCAGCCTAAACCATCTATAATAAAACCACAATCACAACAACCCTCATCTCAAACATTAGAAATACTATGTCAAGATCTTCAATCAGATTTAAACAAATATAAACGTATCGTGGAAAAATTAAATAAAGAAAAATCTGAGCTAGAACAAGCTATTGAAAGTGGAGAATTCAAATTAGAACCAAATGAGATAAGAGAATTTAAAAGAGAAAATGAAGAACTTAAAAATAAACTTTCTAAAATACAGGTATCTTTAAAAAAGAAATCACAGGAAACTGCAATAACTTCTCAACTTAATAAATTTGAAAAAAAAATAGATGTTCTTCAGGAGCAATTAAAAGAAAAAGATCATTTAATTACAGAATTAAAGACCCAACAAGAATCTCAACCTATCCTTCATGACGGTCCAATGTCAGGTTTAATCGAAGATTTGCAGAATAAAATAAATAAATTGAAAATTGCATTAGAAGAAAAGAATAAAATAATACAAGAATTAAAATCCTCATAAATGAACAGTCATAACAAAAACCATAATTCTATAATTTTTGCAGGCCACTTCGCCATTGATCAAATTATTCGGTTTAAACGTATAAATCGACCCAGTTTAGGAGGAAGTGTGTCATTCTGTTCATTAGCATTAAGGAAGTATACTCAAGATGCTAAGATTGGTATAATTTCTCATATAGGTAAATTAAATTTTGATGACTCTTTATTGGATAAAATTAAGAATAAAAATACTGATTTAAAAGGGATTAAATATTCTCATGTGAAAAATACAAATTTCGTTTTAGACTACTTTGATCATGCGAGGGTTTTAACTCTTACATCAAGGAGCCCTAATCTTAATTTTAATGATATTCCATTAGAATATCTTGATGATCCTCCAGATATATTTGTTCTGGTTCCATTATGTAATGAAATTTCTTATGAATATGTAACTCAAATTTCAAATCAATTTCCTGATGTTTATATAGGTATAGATTTACAGGGTTTCATTAGAAAAATTGATGAAGATGGTAAGGTTAAATACATTTATGATAACGAAATTATCTCTAAAATGAATGAAATTATCGATTTAATTGGCGAAAGATTGATATTGAAAGGTTCAGAGGAAGAAATGAAACTACTTGCAGGGGAATGTGATGATTTTGAAGAAGTTATGACTTACTGCAACAAATATGAAAATAATGGTATATATATTATGACCATGGGAGAAAAAGGATCTATGCTTACTAAAAAAGGAGAGAAAATATTAAAGATTCCTGCATTTAAACCCAGGAGAGTATTAGATGAAACTGGTGCGGGAGATGTATATTTTTCAATATTTCTATATGAATTTATTCATTCTGATAAATCTTGGAAAACTATCGAAGAAATTGCCTATTTAGCATCTGCTGCAGCTTCTTTTTTAGTAGAAAAACGAGGTTCTGCTGGGTTTGCAACAAAAAGAGCAGTATTAAAAAGAATGAAAAAAAAAAGATATATTATTTAATGTTTTAATTCAATTTATTTCGTAATAATGCATATAAATAGTCATTTTGCTATTGGAGTCATTTTTACATCGTTTTTGCACTATTTTTTTAACTTTACACTAATAGAATTTGTATTTATTATTATTTTCTCATTTATTTGTGATTTCGATGTACTTTTTTCTAAATATGCTAAAGATCACAATCATAGGTTATTAATAAGTCATTCAATAATTCCAAGCATAATAATAATTATTATTGGTTATATTTTAAATTGGATAATATTAATCATTGGGGGGTTTAGTTATGCTATTCATATAATTATTGATACCATTGATTGGGGTACAAATTTTTTTTATTTTCAAAAAAAACCAATAGGCATTAAACTATTAATTTCAAAAGATGAATTTAAAAATTTACCTAAATATTTGGCTAAATATAACAATCCTAGTTCATTTTTTGATGAGAAATATTACAATAATAAGGTTTGCTTGGCAATAGAAATTATTCTTTTTATATTAATGGTCATATTTGTTACAATATATGCCTTACAATACATATTTATAATCCCACTATATTTTCTTGGCTTGTACTTTCATTTACATCGTCATTTTTCTCTAAAAAGCATTGAAACAAATAATAAAAAATCTAACATTTAAATAATAAAAAGAAGATTTTTGTAAAATTTTATACTAGTTTATTTAAAATTAACAAAAATTAACATCTATAATCTGATCTAAATGAATGAAAAGGAGACTAGGATTTTCAATTGTGATTTGAATGAAACCAACTTATTCAATTGTATTCTAGAAGAGGTTGGGGAAAAAGATCTCAATACACTATCAACCACCGCTCCATTATTACACGATAAGAGTTATATTAATTGTATTAATGCTAGTTTAGTTACATGTTTGAGAAATAATAGAGAGGAATTAGATTTTCATCAAATACAATTACAGATTATAAGAAATGAAATTGGGGATTGGTTAATTAACCAAATTAATATTATTGTTGATAAACAAATTGATGATGACCTAATATCTAAAAGAATTAATCAATGTTTAAAATTCGTTAAAAGAGGTTGTAGAATTGATGATTCCATCGAAATATCAATAATTCATTCAGAAATCAAACAGGATTTAAAGTATTTTGAAGTTGAATTAACTGAGATAGACCACTTACTTCAACAAATCAGAGATGATAAATTAAAAAAAGAAAAACTATTCTCAATTTTTAGATATATGGATTCTAATAAATAGAAATATTTCTAAGAAATATTATTAGGTGATGATTATTTCGAACGAAATGAAAGCTAAAGTTGGTATAAAACTGGATGAATCTGAATCTCAGATGATCTTTAAATGCGATTTGGGAGATATGAAGGTTAAAGATTGTTATATCGATGAGGAGCATCACGAAGAGGTCAATATGCTTGGACCTAATCCATCTAGGTTGCTTGCCTTGGGTGTCTTAGGATGTTTAAGTGCAAGTTTTATTTTCTGTTTAAAAAAAAGAGGTTTTACTATAGATGATTTTAAAGGTGAAGCAGAGGTTACTATTGCAAGAAATGAGAAAGGGTTTTTGAGAATAAAAAAAATTGATGTTTATCTTGATCCAAAAATAAAAAATCCCGATGCGTTTAAAAGAGCAAAACAATGTCTTAAACAAGTTAAAGATAATATTAGTTTTTTTGAACAATACTGTATAGTTACACAAAGTGTCAGGACAGGGATAGAGGTTAACATTAACCTTAATTTATAATTGTTTTTAATAATTTTAAGAACACTAAATTAATTGAGTTTAATTTATCATTATTATAAAAAAAAATAAATATTGATTTTATATGTCAGACGAGTTAAAGACTAGAGTTAACTTAAAACTAGAAGAACAGATGTTGTTTAAATGCGATCTAGGGCAAAATAAAATGCACAATATATATATTGATGAAAGGCAGAGAAAAGAAACTGATAAAATAGGACCTTCGCCGGCAAAATTATTAGGTTTATCTCTTTTAGGTTGTTTAGCTGCAAGTTTTGAATTTTGCTTACGAAAAAGAGATTTTTCAATAAAAGATTTAGATGGTACAGCAGAGGTTATAATTGCGAGAAATGAGAAAGGATTTTGGAGAGTTAAAAAAATAGATATAGATATAATTCCCTTAGTTGATGATCCCAAAATGCGTAAGAGAGCAGATCAATGTAAAAAATTCTTTGAACAATTTTGTATTATTTCAGAATCATTACGGAAAGGGTTTGAAGTAAATATCAATCTTAAATATTAATAATTCTATGAAATTAATCTTTTATTCCATCTTCTGTAATTGAAAAAATTGTGTCACTCTCAGGAATATGTGGTGCATCTACAACTTTAGCAATTCTTTGTTCTCCTTTTCCTTTTCTAAGGAAAATTCTTATAGTAGCACCATGTGCGACAACGTGTCCACCTGTATGTGTTAAAGGATTACCATAGAATACATCTGGTTTAGCAGAAACTTGGTTTGTAAAAACGACTGCCAACTCATCATAAGTTTCAGTTAATCTTAATAAATCATGGATGTGAGAATTAATTATTTGTTGGCGCGATGCTAAAGTCCCTCTTCCGATATACTCGCTCCGAAAGTGTCCTATAAGAGAATCAACTATAATTAATTTTATATTTTGGGTGTTTATTATTTTTGGAGCTTCTTTAACTAATAAAACTTGATGATTACTGTTAAAAGCTCTTCCTACAGTAACATTTTTTAATACTAAATTATGATCTAAATCTTTTGCAACTGCCATCTGTATTAATCTTTCTGGTCGAAATGTTCCTTCAGTGTCTATGTATAGAGCAGTACCTTCAAGTCCACCTTCTTCATAAGATAACTGTACATTAACACATAATTGATGAGCTATTTGTGTTTTTCCGGTTCGATATTCTCCAAAAAGCTCTGTAACTGCTCCAGGCTCAATACCACCTAGTAATAAATCATCTAAATTCTGACTCCCTGTGGTTAATTTGTTTAAGGTTTTTCTTTTTTCCCATATTTGATCTGCGGATTTGAATCCCATTTTTTCTATATCTTGTGCTGCTTTAATTATTTTTTCAGCTGTTTTTTCACCTATACCTGCTTCATCCATTAATTTATTCAATGGATACATAGCAAGGGTTCTAATAGATAAAATTCCTGCATCTATCAATTTTTTTACAGTTGCTTCGCCAACACCTGGTAAATCCTTAAAACTATAGGGAGACCCTGATTTGGAACGTTCCTTATTGCTTGACTCGTTAGACAATTCTTTTTTTTTTTCCATTATATAATATAAAGTATAATTTTTTTTATGAATTCCTAATAAATTTGATATTTTATCATGAAATAAATATAAAAATTATAATAAAAACTTAATAGAAGAATAAAAAAAAAGTAAAATATTTTATTTTGTTTCCTGACCACTACGAGTAATTAATAAAAGTATAACAAATAAAATAACTGAAAATAAGAAGGTCAATGTCCAAAAACCCGTGGGTTCTGGAATCCAGATATAGCTTAAATAAAGAAACGGAATAATGAATATCGCAACAAATATTATGATAATCGGTAAAGCTATTTCTTCATCTTTAATATCTAAGATTAAAGGAATGATAATTAGGAATATCAGTAATGTAGCAATAATTCTAAAAGTCACAGTAATAGCAGGATCAAAGATAGTCGAATGTACATTGGGTAACCAGAAAAACCAGAATTGTTCTGTATAAGGGTATTGTAAAGCAGGATTATTTACTGGTATTATTGCACTGATAATCAACTGAATCAAAACTCCAAGAGTGAGATATAAGAGTATTTCATTGATTTCTTTTTCTTTTTTACGATATACTGCTACGGTATCGCGTAGAATTGTAGCAATCCATAAAAGGAAAAGAAGAACATAAGTAAAGAGTGGATCTCCTCCCATACCCCAAAAGAAATTAACCGGTATTACAGCGACAATGTAAGCTAAATAACCATACTTCTCATTCCGACCAAATAAATCAAAAACTAAAAAAATCATAAATATAATGAATAAAGTTATCAGAACTATTATTGTGAGGGGGTCAAATGGCATGATTAGATCAACTTTTTTTTTTGGTTCTTAAGTTAATATTTATTATTATATATTTAGTTCCATTTATTTTAAAATTTTTAATTCTATATTAGAGAGAAAATATAAGATTTTTTGATTGGTAAGTTTAAATTAATGATTCATTTAAATCTCAGAGTTTAGATATTATGTTTTCTAATTCAAGGATCATTTCTTGGGCTTTTTCCTTTTCTTCTGATTCAGCAGACAGAAGTATAGCATTTCTATATAATGCTACTTTAATAATCGTATAAGTATCGTTGTTGATTATCTTCAATTCGTTTATTATATCATGATATTTATATCCGTTCTCATCCGCCATTTCTCGTAAGCGATTGTGAACATTTTCAATTAATTCTGGGGCAACTGCTATGGTTTTATTTATTTTTATACCCTTCGGGAAACCTTTGGTTAAAGAGCTAAGGAGGTCGTCCCGAGCTGTCATTATTTCAAGGATTTTTAGTAATATAAAATTTCCATCTGAAAAAGGGCTGTACTCCGTGAAATAAAACTTTAAAGTGTCAGCGGCAGCAAAGCATGCTCGCTCCTCTCTTATTCCCCTTGAGATTTCCCCTGGATAATTTTCAATTTGTTTAATGGGAAAACCCCCATCTTCGATGAAAGTCTTCACAACAGCTGAAATTGTAGGTGTTGTAATAATGGTATTACCTTTAGATTTTTGAATTCTTTTGTCAAAAGTTATAAAAAGCATTAGTAAATCTTCAAAACTTATTTCTAACCCATTTTCATCTATTACTAATATTCTTGAACCATCAACATCAAAACAAACCCCAAGATGGCTATTAGATGCTTTTACAATGTCTGCTGTATTTCGAATAGTATTAATACTAGGTACTGGACTTGAAGATCTTTCACGGTAGTGTGTATTTAATGCAATAACTTCAACTCCAATATCATTAATTAAAAGAGGAGTTATTTTTCCAGTGGGACCATATGAACAATCTACTACAATCTTTAGATTTGCCTTTTTTATCTTTTTTTTATCTACAAACTGCTGAAGGGATTTAATATAAATATCCGCTGTCTGCGGTATTGCTGTTATTTGCCCGATATTATTAGGATCAACTCTCCTTACTTGTTGAGGATAATTATTATAAGATTCAATTATTTTCTGAATTTCAGATTGGGATAATTCAATTCCTCCCGCATCTAAGAAACGTATTCCTACATCTTCACTATATAAATGTCCTCCTGAGATATATACCCCTCCACTCGCCCCAAATCGTCTAATTGTAAATTGTAATAATGGAAAAGTGCAATCTGATAAGTTTAAGAGATTTATTCCAGTAGACATCAACCCTGAAGTGTATGCTCTCTTTAACATCCGACTATCATTATGATAATCCCTACCCATTACAATTGATTCATTTTGCTTGAATAAACTACCATGAATTGATCCAATCGAGCTGGAAATCTCGGGTGTAAATACGTAATTTGCCTTGCCTACTATTCTACCATTCTTTTTCAGTTCATTTAGGTTTTTAATTGGATTATGAATCATTAAAGGCGACTTTTTTAAAATCTCGATTAAATTTCAATTGGAAATTATATATGTTAAAAAGCTAAATAAACCTATATAACTTTAACGATTTTATAATATTTTAGTCATCTCTTTAGTATTTAAGAAATGAAAAATTATTAAAAAATAGCAATTTAGGATTAATTTTAACTTTCATTGAAAATATGAAATAATTATGACTGAAATTTTAGGATCTTATACTTTGGTATTACATTCTCATCTTCCATGGGTTTTAGGACATGGAGTATGGCCTCATGGTATGGATTGGGTTAATGAAGCAGCAGCTGAAACATATGTTCCACTTCTTATGGAATTATATAAATTGGTTGACGATGGATACCATCCAAAACTTACTATTGGGCTCACTCCAGTTTTATGTGAAATGCTTCGCAATCCTAAGTTTACTTATGGTTTTTTAGGTTATTTGGATGAAAAGTATAACGCTGCTCTGCATGATTTTGAAGATTTTACAGAAAATAGATATGAAGAAGGGAGAATTAAATTAACTAAATGGTGGCAAGAATTCTATGAACGTGTGAAAGATAATTTTATTCATAGATACGACAAGGATATTGTAGGCGCATTTAAAAAGCTTCAAGATATGGGTCATTTAGATATTATCACCTGTGGGGCAACTCACGGCTACGCTCCACTTCTTTCAAAAGAAACTTCCATCGATGCCCAGTTCAAAACAGCAGTTGATAATTATAAAAAACATTTCGGGAGAGCTCCTACGGGTGCTTGGTTACCTGAATGTGCTTATCGTCCAGGATATCGATGGAAAAATCCCATAACTAATGAAGAATATAATCGCCCTGGTGTAGAATATTTTCTTGCTAAAAATGGATTAAAATATTTCTTTATCGATACGGCTTTGTTGCTGGGAGGAAAATCGCAAGGAGTTTATGCTGCTCGTTTTCCTTTACTCGCAGAACTCTGGAAGCAATTCGAATCTCAATATGAAGAAATCCCGACTTCTTTTGATAAATCTCAATACGAACCATATTTGGTGTCTACTGATCCGTCCACTCCTGGTCCAGTTGGATTTTTTACAAGAGATGAAAAAACAGGTATAGTTGTATGGAGCGGAGAACATGGATACCCTGGTTGTGCTGAATACTTAGATTTTCACAAAAAACATTGGCCTTCAGGACTCAAATACTTTAAAGTTACAAACCCCAAATCAGATCTCGCTGATAAAATGTTATACTGGCCAGATGATGTACCTGGTAAACTAGACGAAAATGCAAGTCATTATCTAAATCTTATTAAAGACATTTTGCGAGATTATAAAAGTAAAAATGGAAGAAATGGAATTGTTGTAGCTCCTTATGATGCAGAATTATTCGGACACTGGTGGTTTGAGGGAAATTGGTGGATAGCTAGAGTACTTAGGTGGGTAGAAGATGATCCAGAAGTAGAATTAACAAATTCCCGAATTTATTTAGAAAATAATCCCCCTAATAAGGTAGTTTCGGTGATTGAAGGCTCTTGGGGGCAAGCATCCTCACATTGGGTATGGTTTAATGAGTGGACGATTTACGTCTGGCGCCACATCTATGAATGTGAAGCGAAGAGCGAAAAACTAATAGCGAAATACAAGGACTCACACGATCCGAATATTATAAAAATTTTAAAACAGATGGCAAGGGAACTCTTGCTCTTACAGAGCTCCGACTGGCCCTTCCTTATGACAACTTGGAGTGCTCGAGACTACGCCGAAAACCGTGTTGCACTCCACTACGAAAACTTCAACAGGCTCTACGATATGGCTTCGAGATACGGCTCTGGTCAAAATATTGAAGAGGGCGAGTGGCACTTCTTAGGCACTATTGAAGCTACTGATGATATATTTGAAGCTTTAGACCTTAAACCATTTGCTAAGGAATAACACAAAAATTGGAATATTAAAATTTGTTTTCATTACTATACATACTTTTCTTTTCTTATTTATTATAAACAGTAGAAAAAATTAAAAAATAAATTAATTTTTATAATTTGTTATAGGGAGAGAAAATGAGAGGTTTAGTTGAAAACTCTAAAAATATGATAAGAAAGTGATTAAATATCCCAAGAGAGAAAAAAACAAAAAATAAATATACATGGATACAAAAATACGAAGATACAAGATTCAAAGATACAAGATACGAAGATATAAAATACAAAGATAATAGATATGTAGATAAAAAAATACAAAGAAATAGAAAGAGAAAAAGGAAGTGAAGACACTAACATTTTGCTATAGAAAATAAAAATTTTAATAAAATATCCCTTTTTCATTGTTTCAATTTATTTTAATCGCTAATTTAAATTAACTTCATTAAATTGGTTTTAATTACTCAACCAAATTAAATCATTTTTTTAAAAAAACAAAGAATATTGGTACATAAGAATTGTTTCTTCAAATTCATCAATTGATGTCCTTAATTTCATAAGTTTTTAAATTATTGATAATATTTTCACTAAACTCAATAAAAAGAAAATAAAATTCGAGAAGAATTAGAGATGGAAAAGAAAATTGATTTAGTAATTAAAGAGAATATTGCAACAATAAAATTAAATGATCCTGAAAATCTTAATCCCTTAAATAAAGAAACGGCGAAAAAATTGTTAGATATATTGGGATCTCTTAGAGAAAAAGCTGATGTAAAGTGTATTATAATCACAGGTTCAGGAAGAGCTTTTTCTGCTGGTGGAGATTTAAAACTCTTCAAATCAGGCATAGAAGATGGTATTTCAGGTAAGGTTATGGATGATTTAACAAAAGATCTTTACAAAATTGCTTTAATTTTGCGTCTTTTTCCTAAGCCTGTTATTGCAGCTGTAAATGGGTGGGCTGTTGGAGCAGGTATGAATCTTGCTCTATCTTGCGATTTCGTTATTGCTTCAGAAAAAGCAAAATTTAGGCAATCTTTTTGTAAGCTAGCTTTGATCCCCGGATTTGCCGGTTCAATTCTATTAAGTCGTCAACTAACGTGGCAACAAGCTACTGAAATGTCATTTTTTGGTGATACTTTATCTGCAGAAGATTTAGAGAGACTCGGGTTAATTAATGCAATTGTCCCCTCAGAAAAATTAGAAGAATTTAGTTTACAATGGGCTCATCGTCTTGCTAAAGGACCAACTTTAGCATATGCTAGAACTAAAAAACTATTTTTCGAAGCATTAAGCACCCCTTTAGAAGAACACCTTGAAAATGAGCGTCAGATGCAAATAAAATCAGCTGAAACTGAAGATTTCAAGAAAGGTGTTTTTGCATTACTTGAAAAAAAAGAGCCTGAATTCATCGGCAAATAGGATAGAAAAATAATATTTTTTTATTTTAATGAGAATAAAACCTTGAAAGTTTTAAAGCCACGAAACATGGCTTTGATTCCCCTTCAACATAGATTTTATAATCAAACTCCACATCATAAGCATCATCTCCAATTTCTCTAACATCAACTACTTTGGCGACTAATCGAATACGTTTACCAACTGGTGTAGGTGCTGGGAACCGAATCTTATTCCAACCGTAATTAATAGTCATTCTTGTATTGATTGGAATATAAAGTTGTTTAAATAATTTTGGATAAGCAATGGAAAGTACCCAATTGCCATGTGCGACAGTGGTTCCATAAGGAGACTCTTTTTTTGCTCGTTCAGGATCAACATGTATCCATTGCATATCACCGATTATCTCTCCGTATTTAGTTATCTCATCTTGAGTTACTTCATACCAATCTGAAATTCCTATTTCTTTACCAATATAGTTTTTCCAGTCAGAGGGACGGATTTCTAACTGGTCCATCTTTATTTACCCCACATTCTAATCATTTCTCTTGAAATAAGATATTTCATAATTTCTGTTGCTCCTGCCGCTATTTGCCCTATTTTTGCATCTCGATAATATCGTTCTAAAGGATATTCTTCAGAATATCCAAGTCCACCAACAACCTGGATGGCCTCTTGAGAGATTTTAACAGCTGCATCAGCATTTCGTGTCTTAAGCGCAGCTACTAATGCTCTACAATAATGTCCTTCATCGAGCATTCTAGCAATTTGAGCAGTAGCAATTCTGTTTAATTCAATTTCCATAAACATTTCACTAATTTTAAAAGAAATTCCTTCAAACGAGTAAATCGGTTTTCCAAATTGTTGGCGTCTTTGAGCATATCTATAAGCTATTTCAAATGCACTTCTTGCAAGACCAATGTATTGAGATGCTGTAAAAGTTCTCTCACCATCAAGACCAAACATTAAGACTTCTACTCCCTCATTTTCCTTGTATAATACATTTTCAACTGGAACCTTACAATTGTTAAATCTTAGAAGAGAATTAGGCTGCCCTCTTCTCCCCATGTGTTTATAGTCTTTGACAACTTCAAAACCAGAAGTGTCTGTCTCAAATATAAAGGCAGTTATTCCTTTATGTCTTTTCACTTGATCATTAGTCACAGCATATAAGCATATGTAATCTGCACAACTTCCATTCGTTATAAAACACTTTTCTCCATTTAAGACATAATGGTCTCCTTGTTTCTTAGCTCTTAAATTCATTCCTCCTATTGCATCAGAACCACCCGTAGGTTCAGTTATACCTATTGCCCCTATTTTTGTGCCATCAGCAATTCCAGAAAGGTATTTCGTTTTCTGTTCAGGAGTCCCATATTCAATAACTGGTCCTGCAAATAAACATGATGAAGCACCGAAAATAGTAGCTATAGCATAATTAAAAGCAGATAATTCTTCACCAAAAATCGTACGATATAAAATTCCTTTACCCAAACCACCAGCTTCCTCAGGAATTATTATGTTTAAATATGGTTTCATGCTCTTTAGAGTTTCAACAGCTAAATCCTGATTTCGCTCTTTATCAATCTTATCGGCAACAGGTTCAATATTATCTTTGCACCACTTACGTACTTCCATCCGAAAAGCGTTTTCTTCCTTATTGTAATAGTGCAATCTATCAGGCATACATGAATAGCCAAACTCTAGTTCTAAATCTTCAAAATTAATATGACCTTCCATTTCTATCATTTTAAAGTTTAATTAATTAGTAAAATCTAAATTTCAATATATTCATTGCTTTTTTATTTGATATTTTCTCTCAAAATAACCCTAAGTATCCAAATTACTATAGCTTTTATATTTTTTTGGAACTTTTACCAATTTTGATTTTCTATAAAAATTGGTCTATGAAAATTATAAATAGCCCTTCTAATTCATTTAACATAAAGGAAAAGGAAGTTTCTATATAATTTATAGGTTTGAGGTATTTTAATGAAAGTTAATATTAAATATCATGAAATTGTGGAAGAATTTTTAGAAAAAGAATTGGAATGGTTTAAGGAAGAATTTGAAATTTTATTTAAATCTAAAATGGAAAATTTTACTAAAAAAGATAAGAAAATTGCAAATGATATTTTAGATTACATTTTGGAAAATACCTACGTGCATGATAACATTATTTTACTCAATTTACTGAATGAAACCCTGGAGAATATAGAAAAAGAATATAGTAATTTACTTTAATCTATTTCTTTTTAAAACATCTACACATTAAATCACATTCATTTTAGGTAAAAAAAAAAAATCATCTTTTATGACTTCTTTCACCAGGGAAACCAGAACCACGGAAACCAGAGGAAGAAAAAGAAAACAAATCCAAATATAAAATCAATTACACCTAAAACCAATCCAATAGCACCTAACGCGCTATTCTCATCTCTACTTATTCCAAGACTACCCAGAATTATTGCTGGTATTCCTAAAATGAAACCAATAAAAAAAAACCCAAGTACAATGCCCAGAATTCCACAAATTAAGGAAGCGATACCATAACTATATCCTATACCTGCTTTATAAATTTTTTGATATGGTTGTACTGGAGGTTGCTGATAAGGATTTCTAAAAGTTTGTTGGGTTTGTTGATAAGGATTGAGTCGTGGCTGAACCTGATTCTGAGGTATTTCTGTTTCTCTCAACTTTTTACCACAATTGGGGCATAAATTCCATGAATCTTCTACTTCGGTACCACAATATGTACAAAATGGACTCATTATCTTTTGAATTCTTGTTATTTTAATAATAAATATTTCATTTTCTAAAATTATATATTTTTCTACCTTTCAATATTTTTTGATTGGAACTTTATTAATTTGATTTATTTAAACTTCTTGTCCTAACTCTATTGTACGATCTCTGATTTGTGAATTGCTACTAATTCTACAATTTGGTGCAACTATTGCTCTCTCTAAAACGACATTATCTCCGATTTCACAATTATTACAAATTATACTTTCTGTGATAATACAACCAGCACCAATTATGATTTCATCCCATATAACACTTTTTTCAATTATAGTATCCTCTCCGATTGTAACTTGATGTCCTATTGATGTTAAGTCTTTAATTTTAACTCGGTTCTCTAACTTGACACATTCACCAAAACAAGTTGGTTTCTCAATCGTTATATTTTGTCCTGAGTTGATAATTCCCATCACATAAATTCCATCATAATCAACACCATTAGGCAAAATCGGCCATGCATATTTTCGTAATAAATCCCAATTTACCCAAAGATAGGTAGTTGAATTGCCTGCATCCATCCAATAATAATTTTCAACAAATCCGAAAAGATTATATTTGTTTTCGAGAAGGTAAGGAAAAACTTCACTTCCGAAATCTATTAGCCCTGTCTCATGAAGGATATTTCCGATTTCTTTACCAAAACAGTAAATACCCGTGTTAACAATATTAGTATGTAAAAAAAGATCCTCTCTTTGAGCCATACTACTTAAATATAATTCCATTGGCGCAGGTTTTTCTAAGAAAAGATATATTTTTCTGTTTTTGTCTAATAACACAACACCATATTGAGAAATATGGCTTTCTACAGTTTTCATTGAGATTGTAGCTATTCCAGCCTTATCGGAATGGAAGTCCATGAAGCGCTTCATTGGGAGATTTGTTACTATATCTGCCATTGATACGACAATGTTCTTAGCTTCTATATGATCAGTTAAAAGCCTATAGGCATCTGCAGTACCTTTACTCTCTTGAATTTCACATTCTAGTTCTACATCACCCAATTTGTCTGGAGTCCAAGTCTTTTCAATATATTCTTTCATTTCCTTTCCTTTATAAGCTAAAGCTAACACAATGTGCTTTATATCTGCATATAACAAATGAGCTATCGCGTAATCAACCATCGGAACATTAGTAACTTTTACCAGTGGTTTTGGGATTAAAGATGTCAAAGGCATTAAACGTTTACCTTTACCACCGGCTAGGATTATCGCAGACCATTCTCTCAATATGTATTCCTCTAGGAAATATTCATATATATAACATATTTAATAGTTATAAATCTAATTCAATTTGAATTAAAAATATTTTTATAATAGATTAGAAAAGAGTTTCTTATATCGTTTCTTCCCTAAAAATTTCTTAATTTAATAGATTCTTTAATCAGATTATTGTTATTATATATATTTGAACCATAAAATAGTCAATTAAGATACTTTTTTAATGAATTTCTTATTTCTTTTGCAGCAATGTGAGGTAATTTTCTTGCAACACGCATATCGTCAGCCATTTCGGCTCCACCAATTATCTCATGTGGAATAATATCTGAAAACATATGAAAGTCCGCATCATATCCATATGGGCAACAGTTAAATAAAATGTTACGATTTTTATCAATTTTCAAGTCATCTAATGCTTGAAAAATCATTTTTAAGGATTTTGATAAATCTTCAATTTGATTAACTTTTAATTGAGAAAATCTTCGTAAATGTTCATTTGGATGAAATCTAATATGATAATTCCTTACAGGACTTCCTGTATTGTAAAAAGTCCAAAATTCAGTTTTTAAGATTATGCGGTCAGTATCCCCATGAGTTGTTTCGCATAAATGGCACCTATTTCCCATATCTTTAAAAGCTTCAAGATATCCTTCTAATCTACTTCCATGACCGTCCATATTTAAATCGATATATACCTGACTATGAATGCGTGGTTGACTTCCTCCAACTCTTCTTCCAATATTGAAAAAAGGCATCACGGGGATATCATAATAATCATTATTAATGGATTCTTCAATACAATAAAGTATTGCTGCTCTCATTGAAAGAAAGATACCCGCTAAAACATCCATAGGAATTAAATTAAAACATAATGAAGGATAAAATTTTCGAGAAATAGTTACTAGATTAATTCCTCGAGATAGCTTTAAGTGGGAAGGGAGATTTTTCACTATATACTCATTTACATCTGGATCTACAATCCGAGCCATTGAAGGATATCTATTTATTAATGTTAGGGCTTTACAATTATCTAGAATTCTTTCTATTCGATGTGGTGTTTCTGAGAATGGCTTATCTCGCCTTTGTTCACCTTCAGTAATAATCATTGTATAGCCGTCTCCTAATGGCAATCCCCAATCATCATAAATAACTTTTCCTTCTGTTATAGATGAAAATACATCTTTATATTTACCCACAATTTTCTTTGAGCAATCAAGGAATTGTTTTTCTTCTTCGACAGTCTTAAATCCTTTTGGTCTAGTACCTCTTATAGGAGATATATATGAATAATGACCGTAATATCGTGCATGCTCTTTTCGAAGACCAAAATCTTCTGATCTAATTTGTACTGTAGAGAGTGGATCCCACCGTTTGAGTGGAATATCATAAATATCTTTAAAATTATCTTTATTAATAATACCCCACTCCATGAATTTAGGTTTATAATGATTTATACTCTTAGTTTTTTTAGTAATAAAAACGACCTCTATTCTTTTTTAGTTTAGATTTTATAAATATTATTTCAATACTATATATCTTTTACTTAATTAGGATTGTTAACATTTCAAAAAAAGAAAAAACTTTTCGAACCAACATTTATCAAATTTAATCAGAGCTGAATTTGTAAATAACTTAATACTCTAGACGATATCATTAATATGTTATAGTTTTGAAGCTCTTGAAAAAAAACCTTAAATACCGAACTCCTCTCTTACCCACTCACGCTTTACGGGGTCACCAAAATCTTCATGAGTCATTTCTCCCAGTCGATTAAGGACGAAACATTTGATACAAAACCAATTCTCCAACCATGGGACCCATACAAGATCAAGGTCGGTCGGGCGATCTTGAGGGTTAAACCCATGCTTTTTAGCCTCCTGAAACGAGTAACAAGCTGAACTACCACCGCATTGCAAAGTAGATTCAATGTAGCGAAAGTATAACCTGCTCCGTTTTCTCTTTACTTGACTATATCTTTTTTGTTGGGAAGGGGTTAAACCATTTCTCCTCTTTTTATGGAGATATAAACTTTCAAGGTGTCTTAATCTATTTAACTCGCTTTTTACGGCTAGCTTCAGAATGACTCTCAGATTGTTCCGCACGCGCCTCATTCTTGGAGTTCTTAATATTACTCTGCAGACTTTTTTTGACTTCATTGTTAATAATAAACTTCTTTAAGCCTTTATACTTTTAGACACTTATAAATTAATAATTATAATAATAAAAAAATTAAATTGTTGGATATTTATTTTCTTTCAAGTAAACTCTTAAAAACCATTTCCAGAATGCGTCTCACCTCTCCTCCTTATAAAATAATCCTTTATGCACCGATTTCTTGCCTTTTAAAAACAATTTGAAATCTTCTTCCATCGGTTTATATCGATACTTATAGAACTTTGGATATCCTAACTTATTCCTAAGCGGATATATACCATATTAGGATTGTTAAGTTTTCAAAAAAAGAAAAAAAAGAAAAAAATTTTTCGAACCAAAATTTATCATATTTATTAATAGCTGAATTTGTAAATAACTTAATATTCTAGACGTTTAATAATCTTATAAGTCTTGAATTCCCTCACTGGTTCGTCTTTTTCATTTAGTCGCTCAACTGGTACCCTAACATAATGTTCTTCGTCAAAATCTTCAATTTCAGTCTCTTTATATTTAGCCAAATCGTTGGCCATTTTTAGTTCTCTGAGAAGAAAATCTCTAACAGCTACTCGAATTAGCTCGGATCTTGATGGATACAGCCCATTTTCCCCCACTAATTTTTCTATACTATCCAGATAAGATTCAGGAATATTGACGGTTACAATTTTCATATTATCACACATTATTAGTTCTTAGATATGCCAAATCTAAAAATCGGCAAATTATCTAAAGCGTTTTTTAAAATGATCGCCTTAAACCACA
>CP070805.1:641873-693087 GCA_020343655.1 Promethearchaeota archaeon
CTTGGACATTTGCAAATCTTGCACCTAGAGCTCGTTCACATCATCGTTGGTATATCAAAACATTCCCTGATTATCCAAATAATCGTAAGGCACTTATACCATTTATTTTTTAAGAGCAGTTATTTTTTAAAATTAGATTTAATCTTTAAAATTCACCTATTTGATACTTTTTAATATGAAAATGAAATTAGATACAAAATGTAAATAAAGAAGCAGACTTAAATTGTAGTATGTTCGGTTCTTCTAATAATCTCATCTTGTAAATCTAATCCTAAATTAACAAAATAATCACTATATCCTGCAACTCGCACAATTAAGTTTCTATGTTTTTCTGGATCTTTTTGTGCTGCTCGTAAAGTTTCTGCTGAAACTACATTAAATTGAATGTGATGACCATTCATTTCAAAATATGATCTAATTAAATGAGCTAATTTTTTAATTCTATTTTGATCTATAAAATAATTAGGTGTAAATTTTTGGTTTAATAAGGTTCCTCCTGTTCGTAGATGATCAATTTTTCCAGCAGATTTAATGACTGAGGTCGGACCATTAATATCCATTCCTTGGACTGGAGAAATCCCTTCTGATAGCGGGGTATATGCTTTCCGTCCATCTGGAGTAGCACCTGTTACTTGTCCAAAATATACATGAACTGTTGTGGGAAGAAGATTAATACGATGTACACCGCCTTTTGTATTAGGCCTATTATCAATAGCGTCATACACCATTTCAAAAACTTGAGTAGATAATGAATCAGCATAATCATTATCATTTCCATATTTAGGAGTTTTATAGATTAGCTTCTGACGGATTATATCGTATCCCTCAAAATTTTTATCTAAGCTTTTTATCAAATCTTCCAAGGATATGATCTTTTTATCAAAAACATTATATTTTAAAGAAGCTAAACAATCTGTAATACTTCCCATTCCTACAATTTGTATATAAGAAGTATTATATTTTGCTCCCCCATCATTATAGTCTTTTCCATTAGTAATACAATCTTCAATTAATGTTGATAGGAATGGAGCGGGATTTTGAGCCCAAATACGTTCAATTATCTGATTTCCTTTGATTTTAATATCTATAAAATACTTAACTTGCTCAGAATAAGCGTTAAAAAAATCATCAAATGTTTGAAAACTTGAAGGATCACCAGTTTTCAATCCAATCTGTTTTTTAGTTAAAGGATCAAAACCATTGTGAAGCGTTATTTCAAGGATTTTTACTAAATTAAAATAACCCGTTAGAATGTAAGCTTCTTTCCCAAAAGCACCGGATTCAACACATCCACTTGCCCCACCATTTCGAGCATCTATTATGGATTTACCTTGTCTAGTTAATTCTTGAATTATCGCGTCAGCATTGAAAACTGACGGTTGTCCAAAACCGGTTTTGACTATTTCAAGAGCTCGATTTAGAAATTTATCTGGCGTCTTCTTACTAATTTGAACATTACTACTTGGTTGTACTATCCTCATTTCTTCAATTACATCTAAAAGCATGTAGGAGAGTTCATTAACGCCATCAGAACCATCCTCTTTAAGCCCACCAATATTAATATTACAGAAATCGGTATATGTATTGCTCTCCTCTGCCGTGACACCAACCTTAGGAGGAGCTGGTTGATTATTAAATTTAACCCAAAACGCTTGAAGTAATTCGAGAGCATCTTCTTTTGTTAATACTCCATTATCAATATCATTTCTGTAGAATGGATATAAGTGTTGATCTAAGCGTCCTGGATTGAAAGAATCCCATGTGTTATATTCAGTTATAACACCTAAGTGAATGAACCAATAATGTTGAAGTGCTTCCCAAAATGTTCTGGGTGCTCGTGCCGGAATATGAGAACATATCTCTGATATTTTTTCTAATTCTTTTTTTCTAATTGGGTCTGATTCCTTTGAGGCCAAGTTTATAGCTTCTTGAGCATGTCGTTCTGCAAAAGCAATTATCGCATCTGCTGCAATATCCATTGCTCTTAGTTGTTCTCTTTTATTAAATGCCTCAGTATCATTGTAAAAATCTAATTTTTCTATGCTTTCTTTTATTTCTTGTTTAAAATCTAAAAATCCTTTTTCCCATAGATTTTTCCCCCCGACTGTATGTCCAGGTGCTCTTTGTTCCATAAATTCTGTGAAAATACCAGCTTCATATGCATCAATCCATTCACTATCAACTTGAGAAAATATTTTATCGCGAATGGATTTTCTTTTCCAAAATGGAATTATTATATCTTTTGCTTTCTGTCTTGTATCTTCAGATATTTTAAAGGAAGTTTTATTACGAGTGTTTAGTATATCCAAATCTTTTAAACTGTGACAGCATACTTCTGGATAAGTAGGTGTTGCCTTAGGTTCTGGACCACGTTCACCAACAATTAATTCTCCTTCTTTGATACAGATCTTTTTATTTTCCATTAAATACTTAAATGCTTTTGCTCTAGCAACTGGGGCAGAAAATTTATGAGCAGCACCAGTTTTGTAAAATTCTGTTAATAATAAAGCACGTTCTAAGGAAATATAAGGAATTGCTTGACGACTTTGCGTTCTTAACTTCTTAATTCGTTCATTCATTATTTAACTATTAATTTAAATATTAAAACCATATAATTATTGAAAATAAAGAATTGAAATAATAAAAAAATAATCTTAGTTACTTTTTCTTTTTTCTGCTTTTTTAGCTTCTTTGTCTCTGATTACACGTCGTAAAACTTTTCCTACCGCGCTCTTTGGAAGAGAACGTACGAATTTCACAATTCTTGGATATTTATAGGCTGCCATATTTTCCTTCGACCACTCTATTATTTCTTTTTCAGTGATTTTATCTTTAAATTCTTTCTTAAGAATGATATGGGCCATTATGTTTTCACCTCTTTCTGGATCTTTAACACCGATTACAGCACATTCTTGAATCGCAGGGTTTTCATATAAAAATTCCTCAATTTCTCTTGGATAAACGCTATGCCCCTTGTATTTTATCATATCTTTCACGCGATCGATTAAAAATATATAACCTTCTTCATCCATTTTTGCATAATCACCTGTTCGCAGCCACCTATAGCCCCCCGCCTCAAAAAATACCTTTTTATTTTCTTCTGGTCGATTGTGATACCCTAGCATAATCTGAGGACCTGATGCAACTAATTCTCCAGGTTCTCCTATTGGTAAGAAATTTAGATTTTCATCAATAATCCCAACTAAAGTGCTAGCTATAGGAATACCACAGCTCCCAAGCTTTTTCTTACCCCATGGTGGAGCATTTGAAACACAAACAGTTGATTCACTTAAACCATATCCTTCTCCTAAGGGAAATCCAGTCTTATTTTCCCATTCCTTAGCAACCTCAATAGGCATTGCTGATGCTCCTACATTACAATATTTAAGATTGGAAAAATCAACATCTTTACTTAAAGGTGATCCTAAGATATTAATAAACATAGTAGGCACTCCAAGAATGAAATTAGCTTGTTTCTTCTTTATAGTTTCAATTACCCGTGGGATATCAAATGTTGGAAAAATAATCCCCTTGCCTCCACTACGCGGACCCTGTAAAAGCTCACATATTTGACCATATACATGATACCACGGGAGTATAGAAAGTCCCACCAGATCTCCCTTAATATAATATTCTCTCATATAATCCGAGATTTGTCCAATTTGCATCAGGTTTGATAGAGCATTATAATGAGATAGTTCAGCACCTTTAGGGTCGCCCGTTGTCCCCCCTGTATATTGAATAATCGCAATATCTTCTTTTGGATTGATCTCAACTGTGAATTCTGTTAGTGGTTCAGGATTTAATTCCATCAATGTGTTGTAATGGATTATTTTGTCTGTCTCAAGTATATCTGGAACTTTTCCCTCTACATTCACTAAAATCACTTTTTCCAGTGTTAATTGATCTTCTGCTTTCTTATATTCTCGAAAAAATCTATCAATCATAATAAGATATTTTGCACCTGAATCTTTTATTTGATAAATCATCTCTCTTGCTACAAATAGCGGACTAATTGCAGTTAATGTAGCTCCAAGACCTAGAGTAGCAAAATAACAAATGCTAAAATGAGGGCTGTTTGGCAGCCAAAGAGCTACCACATCTCCTTTTTTGATCCCCAATTTTAAGAGGGCATAAGCAAATCTTCTTGTTAATTGATCCATCTCTTTAAATGTGAATTCTCTTCCGAAGTAATCCAGTGCCCCTTTATCGGCATGTTCTTTAGCACCATTTACAAATACATCAATTAAAGATTTATCCTCAGGAATATCAATTTCAAGAGTTATTCCATCTGGTAAATAATCCTTCCAAATTCTGTTTTTAATATAATCTGGGAGTTCCATTTTTACTATCTCTTAAGAAATTTATTATATTAATTAATGAATTTTGGATTAAAATTAAAATTTTCAATTTGGAATTTTTTAGATTTAACTTTACATATCATTTTTTAATGATTTAGAATTATAAATTCAAAAATAGCTGAAAAACTCAAATTAATAATTCTAATATTAACTTATAGGTAGAAGATTTTGAAATCTCAAGATGAATTAGGTTTTCCAATCCCCGCAAATAAACCATTAGTAATTCGGACAATCAAAAAAGTAACGAAAAAACAACGTGAATATGTACTTGAGAAAACTGAATATAATATGTTTTCCTTTCCAGCAGACTTATTATTTGTGGATTTTTTATCAGACTCTGGTTCTGGTACAATGACAGATTTTCAATGGGCTGCTCTTTTTCATGGAGACGAATCCTATGCTCGTAATAAAGGATATTATGTTCTATTAGACGCAGTTAGAGATACATTTGAGCGCGGAGATAATCCAAATCGCGCAATTAATTTGATTCTTTCGGGAGAAACAAATGTTAAAAAACTAATGGATGATCTATATCTTACTTCTAATGAAGGAGGGTTTGTAAATGGTGGTATCCACCAGTTAACCCGTCCTAATGCTTTCATAGTTCCCCAAGGACGATGTGCTGAACATTTACTTTTCTCAACTATAGCTCCTATCTTAAAACATACAATTTCAGATATTAATTATTATATTCCTAATAATGGACATTTTGATACTACTGAGGCTAATATTGTGGCTAATGGTATTTACCCTGTAAATCTATTTTCAGTAAACTTAATGGATGATTTTCCTTATGATGAAATGGATAAAAGAAATCCCTTTAAGGGTAATATGGATATTAAGGGACTAGAAAGTCTGATTCAAGAAAAAGGTGTAGAGGCTATTCCTTTAATTTATATAACAATTACCAATAATACAGCTGCAGGGCAACCAGTCGCAATGAGCAATATTGGAAAGGTCCGCGAGATAGCAGAAAGATATGGTATCCCTCTTTTTTTTGATGCTTGCAGATTTGCCGAAAATGCTAATTTTATAAAAGAATTTGAAGAAGGATTTCAAAATCGTACAATACCTAGTATCGTTCAAGAAATGTTCTCTTATGTTGATGGTTTCACTATTAGTTTTAAAAAAGATGGATTGGCAAACATTGGTGGAGGGTTCTTCTTTAGGGATAGAGGAATTTTCCATAAGAAATTTTCCATAAATGAAGATATTGGAATTAAGTTGAAAGAAAAACAGATAATGACTTTTGGTAATGATTCCTATGGGGGAATGTCTGGCAGAGATATAATGGCACTCGCAGCAGGGCTTTATGAAATTATCCAGGAATCTTATTTAAATGAACGCAAAACACAAGTAAGAGAATTCGCTAGAAAGCTTGCTCAAAATGGTATTCCTGTTATTCTTCCTGCGGGTGGTCATGCAGTTTACTTAAATATGGATAAGTTTTTTGAGGGAACAAATATGAAGATAGATGATTTTGGAGGTGTTGGATTTACTATTGAACTTCTTAGGCATTATGGAATACGCGCTTGTGAATTAGGACCTTTCGCGTTTGAGTGGGATAAAAAAGCTCCTGACCAACGAAAGAGTATCTTAAATTTAGTCCGTTTTGCGGTACCTCGTAATGTGTATAGCACGTCTCATATCGATTACACTGTAGCCGCTATTAAAGAACTCTTTCAGAATAAAGAAAAAATTCCTAAAGTGAAGATCTCTCGTGGTAAAGAATTGCGATTAAGACATTTTCAGACGGGACTTCAACCAATTTATAAATCTTAATGAATTTAAAATAAACAAAATTAAAATTTAACTAATCTATACGATTTAAAAAAGTATAGAAATTTAATAATAAAAAAACCTAAATATCTAACATTCTTAATTTTTGTGAAATGTTCTTTCTCCTAAGGATTTTCATGAAATCGTCTTTTCTTTGTTGAAGTCGAGTTAAAAAAGAATCTAGTTTATCAAAGTTATTAAAAAAATACTCCCTTCCGTCAACCATAATTTTAACTCCCTTCTTTTCATTTTGAAGGAACGCATAAATCCCTCCCACTTCAGAATCATGTTTGATAAAAACCTTTTCTGTACCAGGAAATTTTTCATTTCCTTTTTTCGCCCAGAAATTATTTTTTAATAAATATGATCGATACATACTCATTCTTCCACACACAACCTCTTTTTTTATTTATGATGAGTCATCGAGATATATTTATTAATACGCTCGTTATGACCATCAACATATTTCCCTAGTAATATAAAATTCAAGTTGATTATAACATCGTGTAATATGCAAGGAACATATCATGCAGATATTATAAGGCTTCAACTTTATACTCCACAAGAAACTAAGTTTCTGAAATCACTTATAAATCATTAAGTAAAAAGCCCAGAACCATTTACTAAAAAAAAATTACTTAGGGTTGACCGAAAAAAATTTCAAGTGGAAATTTTTATGTGAAATAATAACAAAAAATATTCAGGTTTTCTCATATTCTTTCATTTACGGATATTTTTCGTTTAAACTCTTTATAAAATCGTCCAATTCTCTCATAGTTTTTTTCTTTGGGTTATAAGCAACTTTTCCACATTCATCTTCTAAATCAAAACATGATTTAATGTAGGCTTTATTCATAATTCTTAACATGGTTTTTGTAAAGAAGATAAATTCTGTCTGATATTTAATGATTTTTTTAGCGAAATTAAGAGTTTCAGATTCAAGTTGATCGAGGGGAAATATCTTCGCTGGGAAATTGATATTCTTTAAATCCTCCACCCCAAATTTATCTGCAGTAAAAAGCATGTTTTTGGCATAATTCAACCCGAGACCTAATAAAGGTAAAAGAGTTGCCCCAGTCTGAGGAAAAGCAGAAATCTCTAGTTCTGGTAATCTCATATATAACTCATCAACAGGTCTATCAGCAAAAACTCTTAAATCAGAAGCCAAGATAACCATCACACCAAAACCAATAGCAATTCCTTGAATTTGTGTAATTACAGGTTTTTTCATAAGAACAATAGTTTCATTGATCCTTCTACCCCATTCAATTATTTGTGTTGCCTTTTCAGGAGCACCTAGAATTTCTTTAGTATCATATCCTGCGGAGAAAAAACGTTGACCAGTACTCTTAATCAAAATACATTTAACTTTCTCGTCATCATCTGCATTTATTAAGTATTGATATATCGATTTTAACATTGAAATATTGCACGCATTCGCTTTATCTGGTCTATTTATTGTAATTTTGGCAATACGTCCTTTTTGTTCATATAGAATAAATTCTTGATTATTCATAATATTTTAAACTCACAACCTAATTTAAAGTATATATGTAGATATTATGAGATTTTTAATTGTTTTTTTAATGTTAGTAATACCATAACGAAACATCTCAAAAAAAATTGGATTAAAATATATTAATGGATAAATATATAATTGCAGCTGCAAGGGAGAAATACGTATTTTTCAGCACGTAAGGGTTGAGGTGGTATAAACTAAAATTGATCTCAGAAGTAAAGTTTTTTACGGAAATTTTCGAAGATTTTCTGAGTTTAGATAATAATTTTTATGAGAATGAATTATGGAAGTCTCATTCAATAATTAAGTTAATGCAGGTTTCAGATGAGTTAGAAGATAAAAAAATCTTAGAAGAAGGCTTGAAAATTATTATAAATTTATGCAGATTTAAAGAATGTGGAGATTTATTAGATTCTTATGAAATAGAAAGCCATTCGCTTGGTGAATTAGCAGAATCAGAAAAAACTCTACTTGGATCAATTTTGAAAGCAGAATTTACTTAAATTGCTTTTCAAATTCCCAAATAGAATCTTGAATTGTATGAAGATTCTTTACTACTTTTCCAGAATTTTTTGATTCCATTTCGGAAGCATCGAACATTGCTTTACCAATCGCTAAAGCTCTATTTTTTGTTTCTTCTCTAATCTCTACGATATCTCCTTTGTTAATTGAAGGATCTATTTTTGTTATGCCCGGACGCATTATATCTGCACCATTAGCTACGTAACGAACAGCACCAAAATCAACAATAATTGTTTTTAAATTAACTTGATTATTTAGCAATAATGTTAAAACTGGGATATACCCGTCTTTAGATTTAAAGAGTTTTAACACATTATTGATTGCGTATAAAGTATCTCCCGCTTCCGTCTGAATTACCTCAACATTACATTTTTTAGGAAATATTTGATCAATAAAAGTCTGATCATATTGTTTTAGGATTTCGTCTTTTAAGGGTCTTAGTTCGGATTTACGTATGAAATGCCTTTGTTTAATCTTCATATATCAAATTAGAATTAAAATTTATTAAAATAAAAATCTTTTAATTTGAAATTATAACAAAAATTATTATGATAAAAGTGTATACTTCTGCAGTGGTAATAATCCCACCAGTAGAAAAATGGGCACCAATCCAAGAAATTCGTAAAATTCATGATCGCCAAATAAATAGATGGATGCCCCATATAACACTCTTATATCCATTTAGACCTGAAGATGATTATCCACCACTTGAAAGAGAATTTTCAGAAAAATGTATTTCTATCAAACCTTTTAAAATCAAATTGAAACAATTTAATTATTTTAACCATGGACGGCAGAGATATACATTATGGTTAAATCCAGAACCAATTGATGTAATTAGTAATTTTCAAGCAACAATTCTTAAAATAGTACCAGATTGTAATGATGTAAATAAGTACAAAAACGGATTTAGACCACATTTAAGTGTAGGTCAAATTAAAGGTAAAAGTAACCTTATGGAGATAAAGAAGAACTTGCAAGAAAGATGGAAAGAAATTACATTTCTGCTAAACGAAATTTTCTTTATATCTCGTGAAAAATCAAAAGCATCTAGATTTGAAATTAAAAAACGGATTCAACTTAAAAAGGAATAATTAAAATTTTATATTGGAATTTCATTACTTAATTAATTAAAAACTGAAAAATTTCAAAAAGAAACTTAAGAAAAATCATGACTGAGGAGAAAAAAGAAGGAAAATTAGTGTTTCATGAACGAACTGAGATGATCTTCAAAATTATTGTAATTGGAGACCCTTCTGTTGGCAAAACAAGCCTTTTAACAAATTTCTGTGGTGATAAATTCGAATACGAATATATTCCAACCGTCGGTGTAAATATTACAAAGGAGCCCGTCACAATAAAGGATGATATGGGCAAGGATATCACAGTTAATTTAATGATTTGGGATATAGCAGGTCAACCGCAATTCTATATGTTACATCGACCTTATTTCAATGGTGCTGATGGAATGATTCTCGTTTATGACATCACGCGTTCTAGTTCATTTTCAAATATAAATAATTGGTATAGCACTTCTATTAAGTATGGATTATCAGGAATCCCCCGAATTTTGATAGGCAATAAATTAGATTTAAAAGATGAAAGAAAAATCATATTACCAATGGCTGAACATTTAAGTGACAAAATTGATGCTCCTTTTTTTGAAACCTCCGCACTAACAGGTGAAAATGTACCAACAATCTTCCAAAAAATCGCGGAGCTTACCTTACGCTCAAAATTAGAAGAATAATATATAACGTTTTTTCACATTCTACTTTTGTATCATCTTTAGCAAGAATTTTTTTATATGAATTTAATATCTTGACACAAATGTATAAAAATCAACTTGTCTTAAGATAGTTTAAGAATTTTTGAGGTGATTGTAAGCCAAAAGTTGAAACTAAAATTGAGATTAATGCTCCTCCCAAAAAGGTTTGGGAGGCTATAGAGGATCCAGCACATATTTCTAGATGGAATATGACCGTTAAAGAAATTACTAGACTTGAACCTGATAAGGGTTCCGTAAAATCGACTACTGGGGATTTTACATATGCTATTACAGAGCAAATCAAAAATAAAATGATTTCAGTAAAAACTGAACACCCTGATATTAAAGGATATGGTTTTATTTTAAAAGAAAAAGGCGATATGACAGATTTATCGTATTGGGTTGATTATAAAATTGTAGAACATGAAAAAATACTAGAACGTTCAAACATGGTTATTTTAAACGGATTGAAAAATTTTGTTGAATTTCTCGAAGATGGTGGGGATCCGGATGAATATGACCCTAAACAAATATTAGAAAAACCATAATTTAATTTTTTTTTTATCCATCTTCTTCTTGCTTATATTATCTTTTCTTAAAAATCATGGTATTTAAATAGATTATATTATAAATTTCAATAATAACTTTGATCACTATTTACCTCTTTTAAACAGGGAGAATAGCGAGAAGATATTATCTCATTGATTTCATGTACTTTCCATATAATACCACTTCTCCTTAATTCTCTCTAAACCTATTCTCAAACTCGTAGAAAATCTATATTTTTAAGAAAGAGAAATTTAAAGAAATTATAATTTATTGATCCAAAATACGATTTTTTCTTTAACCTCTTCTTTTATATCGCCCGGAATAGTTTCTAGTCCATTCAATTTTTTTACAAATTGGGCGATTTCATAAAGGATTCTATGACCCCCTTTAAAGATGAATATGTCTTCTTTAATATTTTCAAGACGCTCGATTACTATTTCAGGGTCTTCAATCTCATCTACTTCATTTTTTAAATTATTGAATTGTTCTGTGATTAATTGTTTCTTATCAGTTGCAGACACGTCTCGTTCAACTTCTTGGGTTTCATATTCTCTGGAGTGAAAAGAAATATCAGATCTTTGTATTAAAGATCTAATTAAATCAAGTTCAGCTTCAAGTATTCTTTGATTCTCAATTACGTTGTTTAACTGAGGCGCTAATGACTTTATATCGATTGTTGCTTTATTTAATTCATTTATCTTATCTGTCAACATGTTAATTTTTAGATTAGTTTGTCCCATTTTAGTAATAATATCAAGTCCAAATTTTTCTAGTATTGAGGCGAATTTATCAATTTTCTCGTTAGCCTCTTTGATAAATTCGCCAAGATCCGCTATTTCTAAATTATTTTTATCCACCATGAATTTTCCTCTTATTGATATGAATTTGAAGAGATAAATGTTAAAAAGATAAGAGTTAATTTGCATATAAAATTATTATTTTATTAATATAATACTTGTATAAAAAACTTCTTAAGAAAAAAAAATAACTTGAAACCATTAATAGTGGAACAAAATACATCTTCAAAATGATACAATACGTTAATGTATTAACTAGAGACGGAAAATCATTGTTATTTAGGAATTATGGAAGTTCTGAGGTGGACAGAGATTTATTAGCGGGATTTTTAAGTGCCTTTTCAGGTTTTATGAAGGAAATCAGCCAAAGTGACATTAAAAGTACTCAAACTGAGGACTTCAAGTATTACTACACAATAATCGATACAATAATCATTGTAGTTTGTACTGATTTAGAAGATGATGATGCCATGGTAAATTCAAAAATTCTAAGTTTGAGAACTAAATTCATTGAGAAGTACGGAAAAATTCTGCAAGATGGAAGTTGGGGAGGAAATCGATCAATCTTTATTGAATTTGAAAGAGAACTTGATAACATTATTTTAGGGGGTATTAAAATATCAATTATTGGTTTTGGAGGTGTAGGTAAGACTACCTTAACTAAGCTTATCTGTGGGAAAGATGTAGATCTGGAATACGTCCCTACAATTACAGCTGACATTGCGGAATATGAGGGAGATGAGTTTGGTAGGTTTTTGACCATCTGGGATTTTGCTGGCCAACGTCAATACCATAACCTTTGGAAAAGTTTACTACAAGGAACTGATATTACACTACTGGTTGTTGATTCTACATTTGAAAATATTAATAGTTCAAAAGAAATAATTCATGATATATTAGATAAATTTTATCAAGATAAATTAGTAATAGGCATTGCTAATAAACAAGATTTGCCAAATAGGTTAACTCCAGAATTTTGTGAAAGAATTCTATCTAGTGAGTCTCGTATTATTAAAACTCATGGAATGATTGCTATTGAACCTATGTATCGAGAAAAAATTTTAGCAATCTTAAAAGAAGCAATAAAAGAGATTTCTTAAATTTTTGATGTACAATAAAAAAGTTGTAATTTATTTTGGGTGGGTAATCTGATTGATTATGAAATGGAAGATATTGAATTAGAACAGTTAGAAGAAGGAATAAAGGTTCTTAAATTACCGGAATTAACAGAGGAAGAAAAAAGTATCATAAATCCCATTGTAGCACCTACATCAGGTTTAAGAATTCAACTTCTTGATATTGAAAAAAAGGATAACAAAGATAAATACATATTAACTAATAGAAAATTATTCCTCTTCCTTAGAGTTTTCAAAGCGATTAGCCAAAAATTTAAAGAAATGAAGAATAACCAAAATTTAAAAATTTTAATAGTTACAGATGACAGACCAAGTAAGCAAATCCTATTAAATTATTGTTCTCAAATTTTTACTTATGATGGATATGAAATCTATTATCAAATAGATGAAGAGAGCAAATCAAGAGTTTCTTCACCTTATGGTGCGGCATCTGTAGCATTGTATGATGAAATTAAACTTATTATTGTTTTAACAGCTAGTCATAATGATTTATCTTGGAATGGCATTAAGGTTTACATTGATTACCCTATACCTTTATCAGGTGATTTATTCAATAATATCTCAAAAAAAGCGTTAGAATTTAAAGAAATCTACCTTAAATCTACAAAACCAATTTTAATTGATGCAGAGAAAAAAAATAATGAATATATTAAAGAATTATTATCAAATATTTTAGAAATTAAGATTTTACGAGGTAAAAATATTGTAATTTGGCCATACTTAGGAAAGGCAAGAGGAATTGTTAACTTGTTTAAAGAGTATGGGGCAAATGTAATTCTTATAGAAGAGGAAATCAATCCTCCAAATCCAATAACAATTATTCGAGAAGAAAAGTTACAATCTGTTATGACTCAAGCTAATTCGAATATAGCAATATTACTTGATGCTGATAGAGACCGAATTGCCTTGTATGTTAAACAAGATGGAAAATATTTTACTTATATTCCTAACGAAATCTATTCTGCAATGCATAATATATTAGCAACGGAATTTAATAAAAAAATTATTAATGTTAGGACAATTCCAACTGATTTGAGGAGCGATC
Organism: Promethearchaeota archaeon; assembly: GCA_020343655.1. Taxonomy (GTDB): domain Archaea; phylum Asgardarchaeota; class Lokiarchaeia; order Sigyniarchaeales; family SOKP01; genus Loki-b32. Next base: position 655,350 of record CP070805.1, read on the forward strand.
ATACGAGTTTCTTAAACATTTTAACTGGGGTTGGTTATAAGCATTTGGGAGTGATTATGTATTTTCTTCTTGGAATTGAAGTTGATCAATCAAAAATAGATACTGCTATTCTTTATTTCGAAGACGAGAATAGACAGTTAATCAAGATTAATCATGCTGCCCCACTAAGACAACAAATAATTAAATTAATGGAAGCTAAAAATATTGAGAAGGAATCATTTTTAATGGTATATTGGGAAGAAAGTGGAGGTCATACTCTTAATATATTAAATGTTTCTAAAAATAAGGAAGCAGGCGATTATAAGTTTACTACTAACTTTGCCATCATAGCAGATAAGTACCCTGTTCCCGCTTTAGTGTTAATAACAGAACTCATATGTAGGGGATATATCATTTCTGAAGCAATTGATTGGTCTATAAAAGGAATCAACCGTACTATTCATGCTATTGATGAAGAAAAAATTAAAATCATGAAAAATTTTGAAAAAAATGACGGATCAATTGTTAAAATTGGAGAGAAAGACTACATGGTCCATGCCTTATCAGATAATAATGGTATGATTGATTTATATCAATTAAAAAGTAATGATTCAACTCTCTATTTCAGACCAAGTGGGACAGGTCCGGATGTAAGATTTTATATTTTTGCCAAAGTTGAAACTCATTTAGATGAGATTAAAAGAGTTCAAAAATATGTAAAAGATAACTATGTATAAGCTAAATTGTAAAAATTTCTTTTAACTCCTCCTTAAAATCAAAGATTTAATTGTAATAAAAAATTTAGACTAATTAATATAATATCTTTCAAATTACAAAAAATACTATTAGAATTGACTAAAAAATGTTTCAAGAGAAAATTATTAATGGTGAAATTCTTTCAAAAATGTCCTTGGAAAATGTTTTAAAAATCTTTAATGATAACGTTTTTCCAATGTTAAATGAAGAAGAACAAGAATATTGCCATAAACTTCAAGAATTTTGTTTAGATTTACACCCTAAAATTGATAAATCAAAGGATGTATATGGTTTACTTCCAGAACTTGGAAAGCATGGTTATATACAACGAATTAATCCCTGGAAAGGTTTTGAACCTTTTGGAATGAAAAAAGAAATACTATTAGGAACTCACATATCGATCTTAGATCCACAGTTAGAACTAGCTCGAGTAGCTACAGGCATACTATGCGGGAACCCTACTTTCCATTATTATGAAGGAGGAGGTGAATCTGATATACCGCAAAAAGTACAAGATGCGCTTCTATCTGGAGAAAAAATTGGATGTATAGGCATTACTGAACCTGAAAGAGGTTCAGACGCTGTAAATTTAACAACTAAATGTACAAAAACTGAAGATGGTGTTATCTTTAACGGGGAGAAAGTTTATACTACTAATGGAGCAGTAGCTGATTATTTTGCGTGCTATGGTGTCTATGATGAAGCGAATCCTAGAGATACTATGGTTCAAGCTATCATCGCACGTGAATTTGGCGTAAAAACTGAACGCTTGAAAATTAATTCTGTACCTCGAGTTCAAATATCACATACAATATTAGATAACGTGTTGGTACCTAAAGACTATATACTTGCGGATGATGGACTTGGATATAAAAGACTTTTTGAAGGTTTGGTTCCTGAACGTCTAAGTATAATGGGAAGTGGAGTTGGCATATGTTATGCAGGATTAATATATGGAATTATATATACAAACTTGAGGAAACAGTTTGGTAAACCAGTTATCCGGTATCAAGGTGTTGGTTATGGTCTAGCAGATTTGTTAACTAAATGTACTGCTGCTGTTTCTCTAGCTTTACAAGCCGCAACAATTTATGATGAAAAAATATTATTTGCTGAGAAACCGTCCAAGGAAGCTGAGAAATGGGTTGCTAGCGTCTCTTCTCAAGGTAAATACTACTTAGCGAAACTTACACATGAAATTTGTTACGAAGTGCAGCAACATATGGGAGGAATTAGTGTTACTGATAATACTCCTCTAGATGAGCTATTAGATATTAGTAAGATTGAGGAAGTTATTGGTGGTGCACGTAATATTCAATTACTTCTCATTCAATCACAAATTCAAAGATATATGGGATTATTATAATTTTTTTTTATTTTTTTTTTAGCATATAATCCATAATTCCGTAATTTTAGCCTTAATTTCCAAAATTCAATTTTTAATTAATTAAACTAATACTAGATGAAATTATAGATTTTAAACTAATTCCTAAAAGGAAAAAAAAGATTATAATCTGGAATTTCTTTACAGGTATTTTAGGAGTAATTTGGTGACCAAGTTTTGTTCCAAGGAATATTACAGGGAATGCCAATAGAAATATGATAAGAAGTTCATATGGGAACATACCCTCAAAAAAATAAAAAGGAATTCTTGAAAACGACAACATAGTTCCAATTGCAGCAAAATTTTCAATAAAGCTTTCTCGATAATGCCCCGTTTTTTCTAATAACGCAACATTAATAGGTCCTGCTGCGCTAATTAACCCAGTTAATAAACCATAAGAAAATCCACCAAAAAAAATAAAAGGTTCAGTTGAATTGATTTCATTTTTTATTTCAATATTATCATGAGTCTTAAGGTATTTGACGAGTTTTAAAGAAGAATAAATTAAGATGAAACATCCTAAAATTAATTCTATCCATTCTACTTGGAGTATTATTATTAAATAAGTTCCAAGTATAGTGGCTGGAATACCCAATGATAAAAATCGGAAGAAATATCCCTTATCTAAAAATTCTCTATATTTGATGAAATTGAGTAAAGCAGGAAAGATTCCCCAAATATTCACAAGTATTATCGCATTTTTAATCCCTATTATTGGAGTTATGATAGGTATTAATACTAAAGCATCACCAAATCCAATGATTCCATAAACCATGCTTGAAAAAAAAATTGCAATTAACGTTAGATAGATAACCATGCTATGAGATTTCAAAATATCCGTTATGTAAAAAGATTTGAGATTAAAATCTCAATTTTTACTGAAAAGTATAAAAAATAAGCTTGAATTAAGTTTTCCGATAAACATATCGATCATATATAGCGAACTTCACTCTTCTTGTTGTTTGGTCCCTGATAAATCTAATTCCTTCCCTTGCTAATGGTAAAGTACTATAAACGGTAAATAATAAATTTTCCACTTGTTTTGGTAATAAAGGATAATTTAAAAATCCATCATCAGTTTCAATATCAGCAAAAAGAACAGATCCTTTAAGAAAAATCTTTAATTCGTAAAGATTATGGGGAGATTTGTAAACTCCACTTATATCATCTATAACTTGACTAATCTTTAATTCTTCGACTTGATTCATAGGATCTAAATCAAATAATAAAGCTATTGAAGCTCTAGTAATTACAGAAACAGGAAATGTACAAATATTTTGCCCTACCAATACCAATAAGCGTCTGGGGGGTCATTGGTAGAAATTCCTCAAGGTCTCGAGCTCCAAATCCCTTTGAATAAACAATTTGATCTTCCTTGAAAATACTTATTGCCAGACCTGGAATCTTATTTTTTCGCAAATGGTCGCGAATTATGTTATCTAGTTGAGCAAATTTCTCTTTCATCCTTTGTTCTCTTTTTTGAATTTGATTTTTCATATATCACAATATATTAATATAAATCAGTATATCTGATTAATTTTCTTTTGGGGATCTCTCTTTTTTTTTCCAAAAAGAAGCTTTTGGTTTTTTTCTACAAATTTCCACCCAAATCCTGTAAGGCTTTCAAGTGGACCTCTAATTCCTTTAGGTTTACCCGTTTTAGTATATAAAATCTCTGTATGTTTTATTGCTTTAAAAACATGATACGGAGTTTTAAACTTATCTATTAATGTTTTGGCTTTTTTTGCACCTATATCCACCAATCCTTCTATAATAAAAGATCTTCTCTCTTTTTTTGACATTTGCTTAGGTGCTTTTCTTGCAAATATAGGCATGCTATCCTTTTCTTGTTCTCTATATGCAATTCTTTCAATTACTATCGCTGTATCTTCTAAATTTCTTGTTGGAATTACCGAAATTCCTAATTTATATGATATAAAAGAAAGAGCACCATAGATAGAGGTGATATTCATTCCCGTATTCTCAAATACCTCATCGTTCAAACCTTCTAATATTAAGATAGGGTATTCATATGCCTCTTTTAAGCGTAATAACTGTTCAAATAGTCTGTTGTCCATTATTGAAGTCACAAAATCGAATCCTTCCTTTCTTTCTATGGCAACCTCGCTAGAAATAACAACATCAGCGATATCTAATTGTTTTGATTCATAGGTTATTGTATCTTTTTTTTTATCTAGCAGTGTTTTTAACTTTTGTTCTCTATTATCAACAATTATATGAAGTAGTTTATTTTGGGTCATTCTACTATTAAAGAATTAATGACTTTTGTATTAAATATTTCATATACAAGTTATTAAACTAATAATTTTAAATTTAAAAAATAATAGATTTATGGTATTAATTACGCTATTCTAAAAAAATTGATTAGGAAAAACAATAATATTATCAATATCAAAAATTCGATCGTTACTTTTATCGATTTCTTGATTAAATAACTATATGGTATTAATTTTTCATGAAATAACTCCAATTTCTTGAATAGTTCTGATATTTTAACTGTTCCCATTCCTTGAGCAGTACTTTCCCAATTCAATTCTAACCTAGATTTCCTAAATAAATCTATAATTTCATTATACGAGATTTTTGGGTTAAATTCCTTAAGTAATGCTATAATTCCTACTCCTATTGACGCGGAAACACTAGTTCCGATGACTCTTACACGTAAATGATTTGATAATGGTACTATCACATTAAAACCAGGTAAGCATAAGTCTGGTTTTGATCTTTCATCTAAAGTTGGGCCTCTCCCACTAAATTTAGGCACAGTAAGTTTTTTTGTAAGAGCTCCGATGGTAATAACTTTTTGTGCTGCACCTGGACTCCCTATAGTATATAATTTTGGTCCAAAATTGCCTGCGGGGCTTACAATTATTAGACCATTATCAACTAGTAGATTACAAGCTAAAGATAATATATCTTTACCATCAGAGGGCTCTTTTGTGGAAAAAGATATTAAAAGAATATCAATATTTATTTTTTCTTCATAGATCTTATCGACAACATCTAAAATATTAGAAAAATAAAACTCTTGATAGGGATTTGAAATATTAAAATCAATTAAATTAACATCTGGAGCAATTCCTATGTGATTATCATATATATCTTTAAATTGATTACTGATTATACTTGCGATTATTGTTCCATGGGTAATCTCTTTTTGTTTATACTTAATTTTATTAAATCCCCGTTCTCCCTTGAAATTTTTAGATAATGATTCAAAATTTTTATTTATTCCATCATCTATAATTCCTACATTAACGTGTTTTCCTGTATATGAGATGTGGGAATTTTTATATTCATCTAACTCTAAAATCTCTATTACATCTAACATTGACAGGAAAAGCCTTTGATCCTCCTCGATTTGTCTTATTAATATTTCTTGTTCATAATTAGCAATTTCTTTTTTTTTCATGGTTGTATAAATAGATGGAATGAAATCGAATTTTCCTAAAATTTCCAATTCTTTATATTTCTGTACGAATTTTTCTCGATTTGAGAGATCCTCAAATGAAATTATTACCCTTAATTGCTGATTTTGAGGATAATTTTCAATTTTTTTTTTGAAAATTGAATAAACACTCATATTTTTCATTATAATAGTATTTACAGCATTCCTAATTAAAATTATATTCTTTTAAGACTTCTTCTACAGTATAGTTATTATGTACTATTTTACTAATTGCTTGAACCATATTTGTAGGGTTTTTTGATTGAAATATATTTCGGCCAAATGCTACCCCTGCTCCTCCTGATTGAAGTGAATCATAAACCATTTGGAATAATTCTGGAATAGTGTCCATTTTAGGGCCACCTGCTATTATAATAGGAACGTGACTAACACCCTTTACGATTTCTTTAAAAGAATCAATATCTCCTGTATAATTAGTTTTAACAATATCTGCTCCTAATTCTACTCCTGCCCTGACAGCAATATTAACGACTTCAGGATCATTTTCATCTCTAATTTTCTTACCTCTTGGATACATCATAGCTATTAGCGGTATACCCCATTCTCTTGAAGACTCCACTATTTCACTAGCATCTTGAAGCATTTCTGGTTCTTCATCTGCTCCAATGTTAATGTGAATCGAAACTCCATCAGCGCCCATTTTTAAAGCTCTTTCAACTGAACAAACCAATATTTTTCTATTTGGATCTGGTGCTAAACTTGTTGCTCCTGATAAATGTATAATTAAACCAATATCTTTACCATACTTTCTGTGTCCGGCACCTACCATCCCCGAATGCATTAATACTGCATTTGCCCCGCCTAAAGCAACTTTATCAACCATAGCCGCGACATCTTCCAAACCTTTTATCGTTCCCATTGTTAATCCATGATCCATAGGAATAATGATTGTTCTTTTGCTTTTCCGATCAATTATCCTTTCTATTCTAATATTCTTACCAATATTCAATATAAATCCTATCTTCTTTAGGAGTAAACTTATCAATATAAATGAGAGTAATAATTTAAAATTATAGTTATAACATGCTATTTGGTCTTACCAAGGCCTCTTAATGTATGAATTTCTTGCTAATTCTAATTTATTAGGGTGATTTTCGTTAAAATGAGTTCCTCTACTCTCTTTTCGAGATAATGCACATCTAATTAAGAGTTCTGCTACCATTGATAAATTTCTTAATTCTACTAAATTCTTCTCTACCTTATAATTCCAATAATAATAATCTATCTCTTCTGCAAATATATTCATTCTTTTAAGAGCTCTTTTTAACCGCATATCTGACCTCACGATTCCTACAAAATTTTGCATTAACATTCTAACTTCATCCCAGTTTTGTGTGATTACTACAGCTTCAGTTGACGGAATCGCATCTCCTGGCTCCCATTCTGCAAATTCTCTAATTTTCAAATTAGAAATATGTGCTGATAAATAATTTGCACATTCATGTGCCCCAACTAAACCTTCAAGTAAGGAATTACTTGCCAATCTATTGGCACCATGAAACCCTGTACATGCTGCTTCGCCAATTACAAAAAGATTCTTTATTTCTGTAAGACCATCAATTCCTGCCATAACTCCTCCACAACAATAGTGAGCAGCAGGAACTACGGGAATTGGTTCTTTTGTAATATCAATATTGAATTCTAAACATTTCTCATAAATTCCAGGAAAATGACTTTTAATGAACTCAGAATTCTTATAGGATGCAATATCTAAGTAAACATAATCCTCCCCAGATTTCTTCAATTCAGCATCAATAGCTCTTGATACGATATCTCTTGGGGCTAAATCTTTTTGAGGATGATATTTTTGCATAAATTCATATCCTCTCATATCTTTCAAGATTGCTCCTTCTCCTCGCATCGCTTCTGTGATTAAAGCTGCTTTCGCATATGGATGGTATAAACATGTAGGGTGAAATTGATAAAATTCCATGTTAGAAATCATAGCTCCTGCTCTATATGCCATTGCGATACCATCTCCCGAAACTACATCTGGATTTGTAGTGTATAAATAAACTTTACCCGCTCCTCCTGTAGCTAAAATAGTAGCTTTTGCTGCAATATTATGAATTTCGTCAGTTTCTTGCTCTATAACGTAAGCTCCATGGCATTTTAAATTCTTTACATAAAGATTGACTGCACACCATTTTTCTTTAATCTCAATATTATCATGTTTTTTTACATTATTTATAAGAATGTTTTCAATACTTTGCCCCGTTTGATCATTTACATGGAGAATTCTTCTTTCTGAATGACCTCCCTCTTGTCCTAAGTCATATTCCCCATTTTCATTTCTATTAAAATTCACCCCTAAATCAATTAATTCATTTATCCTCTCGGGAGCTTGAATAATTATCTTTCTTACGATATTTTCATTACACAAGCCATCTCCAGCCATTATGGTATCTTGAATATGTTTTTCAAAACTATCATTGGTGTTCCATACACAAGCGATTCCTCCTTGGGCGTGATAAGTGCTACTTTCATGTAAACTTTCTTTTGTTATTAATAAAATTCTCTCTGTAGGAACTAAGTTTGATAGATTTAACGATAAAGAAAGTCCAGATATTCCGCTTCCAATTATTAAGAAATCAGTATTAAACTTCAATGGAATTATTTAATTTTTCCATAATTTAATTAAAATTTATTTTAAAATACAATTAATTAAATTAAAATTTTATTACAAATAAATTGAGGAAAATTTATGATAAATTAAGTTAAAAACAGAATATAAGATGTATAAGATAAAAAAAGTCCTTTTTTATTGTGCTGGAAATACATGTAGAAGCCCCTTTGCTGAAGCATTTGCTAATTGGCTTAAAATGACAAAATATAAAGAAGCATTAAAGGATGTTGAGTTTGATTCCGCTGGTATCTATCATTATTATGAGACGGCTCAGCCAGGTACTATAAACTATTTAAAATCGAAAGGAATTGACATTAGTAATTTTAAAACAAAAAGAATTGATTTACAATTATTAGAAAAACAAGATCTAATTTTAGGATTCGAGCAAAAACACCATATTAACAAATTGAAAAGAAAGTTCAAAAATCTTAAAGATTTAAATGAAAAAGTTTTTTTATTATTAGATTTTGCAGGAGAAAAAAAAAAATTAGAAATTAAGGATCCTTTCTATCTGCCAGAGGAAGAATATAATAAAATTCTTAGAAGAATTGAAAAAGGAATATTAAAAGTCGTTGAAAAAATAATTGATATTAATAGATCAGAAAATAATCAATAATTTATTTTAATAATAATTATTTTTCAAATTCCCCATATTTTTGTCTAAAATATTTTTTAATTAAATATTTTGCGGAATTGAATTTTTGAATATTCCCTTTAATTCAATTATCAAAATTATCGCTATAAAGAAAAAAATAAATAAAGAAATGAGTTTCTTTCCAAATCTATATCTCTTGCAAATACTTTTACAAACCAATTTTTAACAGATTCTTTCCTCATTAAACATTAAATGAGATTGATTTCGGTATTATTCGTTAGTATAACTTCTTATTTAACGTTTATCTCAAAAAAATCCCATAAAACTTATTTAAAATACAGTGATTTCTATAAATGAGTAACCGTGAATAAAATTAAGCGAGTTCTCTTTGTATGTTTAGGAAATACTGCCCGAAGCCCTACCGCTTCCTATCTCGCTCGATATTATGCTAAAAAGCATGAAATCAATCTCATTATTGATAGCGCAGGATTCTTTAATGCTTTCTCTTTTATCCAGCCAGAATCACGAAAGTATTTGGATTCAAAAGGAATTAAATATTCAGATTTTATTCCAAAAATAATTACTCGTAATTTATTAGAAAAACAAGATTTAATACTTACGATGGAGAGATCTCATGCTATTAAAATTATTAGAGACTATAAGAATGTTAAAAATATTGATAAAAAAACTTTTGCACTAAAGGAATTCAATGGAGAAATTCATAATATCAATATTATTGATCCTTATTATACCTCAAATGAAACTTATAGAAAAGTGCTTTTGATAATTGATGAACAAGTAGAGAAAGCTATCAAAAAAATTATTCAAATTAATGAGGAATAGTCATAGTTGTTAATTTAGCCGTTTTAAATTCCCTAAGACAGAATTTCTTTTTATAACTAAAAATGTAAATATCCATTTTTAGGTTATAATTTTAATGAATCAATTGACAATTATTAATTCGATAATTGATATTTTTACAGGGTATTTAACCAATATTGAACAATATGATGCAATAGTAATTCCTACTAATAATAGGCTTTTACCTAGTGGAGATCTAAGATGTAGAATATTAAGAAAAGCTGGTGCTGCTAATCCCCAAGTTGAATGTAATCGGATTATTTATAAAATTACTCAAGTGTCTGTAGGTAGTTCTGTAATGACATCAGGAGGGTACATAACAAAATATTTGATCCATACTAATAGACCTAGACTTGGTCAAGGAAATGAAGCAAAGAAATTGATGCTAGCTACATGGAATTTATAAAAATTAGCAGATGAAAAAGGCTTAATTTCTATTGTTTTCCCACCGATTTCAGCTAATATGAGGAATTTTACAATGGAAGTTTGTGCTAAAGCCATATTGGTGAGAATAAAAAAGTATCTTATCGAGAAAAATAAAAATCTGAGAAATACCTCGGTTTGTTTAGAAACTGAATCAGATTATAACGATTTGATAAGGTTCTGGACGAAATATCAGATTAATTCGTTATTTTATTTTCATTTCTAATTTATATATTTTGTTGCGTTTTTAATAACAAACTAACTTTTTTTGAATTAAATTTTTAAAAAGCTAAGTGCTTTAAATATTAATCTCAGTTCTTAATAATTTAGGGGTATTAATTTGGAAATAGATCGATTTAATGATAGAATTCAGAATGATATCTCAAATATAAATTCTTTAAAAGGATTTGAAGTTATCGGCGAAGCCATGGTTTATAAAATTCTAGATGTTTTTGGAAGAAATTCACTACTTTCTATATTATATCAAATAGGTTCTGGACCAGGCGAAGCAATAGCTAAAAGAATAAAAGAACAATATGATAAGGAAGAATTTGAAATATTAGAGCTCATTGAAATTCTAATGAATGAATTAAAAGAATTTTACTCTTTAAGGATTCGAGAGATTCAAACATCTAAAGAAAAAATAAGAATAATTATAGAAAATTATTGTTTCTTAAGAGAACCAATTAAAAATAGAGAAAAATTAAAATTTGGTAAGACTTTTTGCAGAATAAATAAAGGTTATTTCGAAACTGTTTTCAAAATATTATTAGGAAATAAAATTAAAAAGATAGAAATAAATTTTCTCGAAAATGATGAGGAAAGAGATGTTTGTATCGAAGAACTTAATTTTTATATTTAAATCCTAATTATTTATTCAGAAACTAATTTTACTATTAGGTATTGTTCGCATGTAAACTCCAGAATTCTAATGAAGATAATAGTTCCGTCTTTCCAATAAATCCAAGTACCTCTTTAGTATTATTTTCTTTAACAATTAAGATTAGTGGACCTTTATTTAACTTGTTCAACTTCTTTAATGCTTCTTTACCTGTTTGTTGTTCATCTATAGATTGAAATTCAGAAAGTCTTCTCATTACATATCCAACTATGATTTCTGATCTTTGCTGAATGGGAATTTTCTTAATATCTTCAATATGAATTATTCCTATAATATCATCTCTTTGAAAAACTGGGAAATATGATTTCTTATAAGGAATAAAGAATTCTCTTATTGCCACATCGAGAGTCAGATTAAAAGGAATTTGCAGGTTTGGTATACTAAACATGTCTCTTACACTGATATTAGATAAAATAAATTCATTTTTTGTCTGAAGATATGATTGTCTTGCTGAAGAATTCAAGAATGATCCAATTAATATTAACCATATCCCATTAAATAAACCAATAGTTAATATTTGGAAAAAACCATAAATCATTAAACAGTAACCAAAAAATGTTCCAACTTTCGAAGCTGTTTTTGTAGCAGATAATAGATTATCTTTTCGTTTCCATAAAAAGGCTCGTAATATTCTCCCTCCATCAATAGGAAAAGCAGGTAATAAATTAAAAATGCTTAATCCAATATTTGAAATACCAGAATATAATAATGTTACTGATATGATGATAGGAAGATTTATAGGTAAGAAAAATAGCCCTAATAGACTTATTCCAATAAATAGACTTGATAACGGTCCAACAATTGAAATAATCATTTCAGATTTTGGTGTTTTTGGTTCTTCCTCTAATTTTGAAACACCACCAAACAGATACAACTCAATTTCTGATACAATAAGACCAAATCTCTGTGCCATTAATGAATGACTTAATTCATGAACCAAAATCGAAATCAATAGAATTACACCATTAATCAATCCAACAAATATCAAATCAATTAAGGCTGCATTTGGTACGAGGGAAAAATAAAAACTTGTAGCGTAAAAACCAACTAACCCAATAATTAATAGAGTTGATAGATGGAGCTTTATTGCAATACCATGAACTTTTGCTATTTTTATATTTTTAACCTCCTTTTTTTTATAATACTATCAAATAGGTAGATTTCTGTTTAGATAATACAAATTTATCTATAAAATGACTTGGATTATCAACTGAAATTAAATTTAAATGATTAATTATATTTCAAAATTTAATTCTTTCTATTTTTAATTATTATAAACACTCCTATTTATATTTCAATTGCTAATAGTCTTTATAATAATTGAACTGAAACTTTTTTTCCATCTTAAAAATCAAATATAAAAAAAAATTATAATGAATGTTTAATTTAACATTACAAAAAATACAATTTCCAATTTAATTTTAAGAGGTATAAAAATAATATGGTTGATATTAAAAATTTAGTTGTGGTAGGTGCTGGTCAAATGGGACATGGGATTGGCCAAATGGCTTTGATGGCGGGGTATAATGTCACATTAGTGGATATAAAGGACGAATTCGTAGATAAAGGCTGGAATAAAATAGATGAAGGGATGAAAAAGCTTGAAGCGAAGGGGACATTACCTGGAGGTAAATCCGCTGCTGATTTTATGGCAAATTGTAAAAAATCAATAGATTTAGCCTCAGCAGTAAAAGATGCCGATATTATGATTGAAGCAGTCATAGAAAAAATGGATGTTAAACAACAAGTTTTTAGGACTTGTGGAGAAAATGCACCTGCTCACTGTATATTTGCTTCAAATACATCAACAATGAGTATTACTGATATTGGAAAAGAATCAGGAAGACCTGACAAATGCATTGGAATGCATTTTTTTAATCCTGTACCTTTAATGAGATTGATTGAAGTTATTTATAGTGAGCATTCTTCTGATGAAAGTATAGATATAGGGATGGAATTCGCAAAATCTATTCCATGTCTTAGGGGAGAAAGATATATCGCAAAAGTATTAAGGGATAGACCAGGATTCATCTGTAATAGAGTAACAGCTCCACCTCAAATCTATCAAAATTATATTTTTGACAGATGCGCTGAAGAAGGAATTTCATGGGATCAACTTGATAATGATGCCCGAACTGGTCCGATGTCAATAACAGTATTAGCTGATTATGTGGGGATTGATGTTTTATATCATGGGCAAATGTATTATTCCCAAACGCTTTCTCCTGATTTTGCTCCTGGGAAAGTTGTAACTAAATTATTTAATGAAGGAAAGCTAGGTATGAAAACAGGCCAAGGATTTCGAGATTGGTCTAAAGGAAGACCTGAACCAGATAAAAGTGCTGGTAAAGCAAGAATTTATAAGATGAAATATCCAATTGCCATTATGTTAAATGAGGCATGCAGACTTTTAGAGGAAGGAGTAACAACTAGTTGGGAAGTAATTGATAAAACTCTAATGGCAGGGATGAATATGCCTGGTCCGATGGCTGCAAATGTAAATACATGGCAGAAGCAAGTTGAAGTATTAAATGAACTTGTTGAGCTTACAGGTAAAGAATACTTCAAACCATCTGAATTGTTGAAATCTGGTAAATGGGTTGATATGAAATAAATTCATCTTAAATATCTTTTTTTTTTCCTTCACTTTTTTTTTCTTTTCAAACTATACTCTTTAATACAAAAATGAATTTTAATTTGAAAATTTTTAATTGTAAAAAAAATAATTCTAATTATCTTTAAATCATAAAATTAAAGATAATAAAAAATTAAATTTGAAATTGACTTATAAAATGGTTAAATAGAATGTCTGAAATGAAATTTGAGCATATTCTTGTAGAAAAGAATGAAGAAGGGAATTATGCTGTAATTTCCTTGAATCGCCCTGATAAATTAAATGCGCTTCATAACCCTCTCCTTAAAGAAGTTGTTGATGCTTTAGAATCTATGGAAATAGATCCAAAAGTTCGGTGTGTAGTTTTAAGAGGAACAAAAGATTTTACCAAAAAACCTGCATTTTCTTCAGGAGCAGATCTATCTTACGGAATGGGTAAAGGATTAAGTATGAAAATTCCAGCTCATATGCAACATGCAATGTATACAAAACATAAATATTACGACTTAATTGAAGAATTTAACAAACCCTTAATTGCCGCTGTAGATGGTTTTGCTTTTGGTGGAGGATGTGAATTAACTCTAGTTTGCGATATCGTGATTGCAACTAAGAGGTCCTTTTTTGGATTTCCTGAAATTGTAAGAGGTATTTTCCCTGCAAACGGCGGAACTCAAAGAATGGCGCGACGAATCGGAATAAATAGAGCCTTCAAAATGCTTTATTTTGGAGAAAGAGAAAGTGCAGAGACAATGTATGATTGGGGACATGTTTCTTTTCCTCCAGTGGATGACGGAGAGGAATTTGAGAAATTAATACATGAAAAAGCATCATGGTTGGGAAATGCACCTACAACTGCTTTAATGTTAATTAAAAAATCTGCGAAATTTGGAACTCAAGTACCCTTAAAAATTGGTCTTCTCATGGAACAAATGGGATTTGGAATTAATTCAGCATCGAGCGATGTCAGGGAAGGAATTGACGCCTTTCTTAGAAAAAGAGAGCCAAAATTCACTGGAGGTATGTAAAACCTCTTTATTTTTTTTATTTTTTTGAAGATTTTTATAATTCTTTTTTTGATATATTTATAAGTATAATTAATAATAGTAGAGATAAATACTATCAATTTTCAGAAAATGATAGAAGATTTAGAAATTATTGAAGAAATAAATGATAAGAATCTGTTTCTTAGAAAGATTTCTAAATCCGATGCAGAATTTTTTTTAAGCAGTTTAAATGAAAAAGATATAACAAATTATTTATCCTTAGGTCCGTTGAGAACAATAGAACATTCTAAAAGATTAATTAGAAATTATTTGAAATATTGGGAGAATTACCTTCAATTCAATTATATAATTGAATTGCAAGAACAAAATAGATTGAAAATTGGATCTGTTAGTCTTTGGAATGTTAATTGGCAGCATCATCGAGCCCAAATGGGAATCTGGTTGATTCCTTCTTTTTGGCATAAGGGCTTGGCGGAAATTTCTTTAAATTTAATTAAAAATATCGCATTTATTCATCTAAAATTGAATCGCCTTGAAGCTTACATTGCTCTAGAAAATAAAAGATCGATTTCTCTCTTTGAGAAATGTGGATTTAAAGAAGAAGGTATACTTAGGCAATATCTGAATTTTCAAGGAAATTATCACAACGCTAAAATATTAGCTTGTTTAAAGAATGAAATTAATTAAAAAATTTAATTTCTCCTATTTTACGGCAAAAAAAAAAATATTTATTTAAGGTTCTGGTTTTTCTGGTTGTTTATCAACTAACTTATCAAGTTCTCCTTTTTTTTCTAATGATTGGTTTATCAGTTTATCAGAATTTAATTTTTTTCCTAATGATTCATCTGTTAATTTAGTTAACTCACCTTTCTCTCCTACTTCTACTTCTTTTGACTCCTTATGTTTAAGTCTTAACAATTTAGACGAAGCTCCTAATTCCCGATTATAAGATTTCTTAAATGCGACATCTCTTGGCATTATTGCTACATCTGGTGCAGAACTTTTATTTAGAGTCCTTTTAAATTTTCGCACTTTTCTAACTGGTCTTGGATACTTTAAAATCCTTTGATACGCGATAAAATAACCCCCTAAACAAACTGCGGCCGTACTTACTGCAATTAATAATGCAAAGAATACCCATGGCTCAGGAATCGGGACCGGAGAATCGGGGAAGGTTTCTGTATAAGAAATATTTAGATAAACATCTGTTATTGAAATTGTTATATTATGGTCTAACTCAAAATCCTCAGCTAAATACACTTGAATAGATAAAGTAAAGTTTTCATATGGTAAGAGTTTCGAAGTAATGTTGTATTGCGCTACTTCAAACTCAGTTGAATAAACATAATCGATTAAAATAATTGGGGGCTCGTCATCATATTTCCTATCATTAACATAGACTCTAATTTGGGAATTTTGAGAAGATTCGGTCCAATTTTGATCGAGTTTATATTTAAATTCAAGATTAGCATCAGTTATTCGAACATTAGTGCCATTTACTTCATCTAAATCTTGATTCCAAGACACTGCTGTAAATTGATCAATTTTTTTTTCATAGGTAAAAGTCAAATTTAACGATTTAAACCGAATTTCCTCCCAAGTATCTCGATCCGCAGATTTTACGTTATCTTCACAATAAATATATATACCTGTTAAAACAGTAAAATTATTATGACCTGGATCGGCCGCCAAAACATTAGTTAAAGCATCTTTTATGGCCTGATCTCCATAAGCTCCGATCTGGCCTTCGATATCATATAACGAGAGACTTTCATTACCTAATAAACGGGTTTGATTAAATCCTATCTCGTAAGTATTGTATACATCAATATCTAAAGTAGTAATTTCGACATAAAACTGAATAAAATCATATTTTCTATACTGATCTATTGTATCGTAATAATCGAATCTAGCCTGAATATCACCGGGAGTATCAACGTTTGGCCATACTGAAGCATTTATAATAGCATTAAATGAAACATCAGTTATTTTATAATCTGACATATCAACTGGTAAACTCACATTTGTTCTCCAATACATTTCAGGAGTATTCTGAGGTTGATGTCCGTCTGTATTTTCATTCCAGTTATGAGAACACCAGACTCCATCATCATCGACTCCATAACCTTGATTTGGTACAACTACTAAATCACTTTTATTGAAGGGTTTCCAACTCGATTGGGTTGCTGTATTGAGAATAACTTGTTTTATTCCTGAATCTCCTATTATTGTTAGATCTCCTTGAGTTGGACTTGTAGATACAAAAACATCAGATGGATCTCCATTAATATCAGGATACCAAGGATAGGTTGCGATTGGATTCCATAAAAAGGGTCCACGAGGTTCTGTTCCTGCAGTATTAAGAATTCCATATTTTTGTATTTTAGTAAAATCTTGGTCAGTATGAATAAATAATCCCAATAAATTTATTGATAATATAAATAGAATAATAAATATAAGGAAATAAGAAATTTTCCGATATATACTAGATCTCATTATAAATCTATCCCCAAAATAGTCCATTTTAGAATTTTTAATTTTTAATTAAATAAATTTAATTTAATAAGTTACTTAAGAAATAATTATATGATTTTAATTTAAAAAACTTATTTATCAAATTTGTAAAGTGATATAATTGATCCAAGGTATATTAACATTTCAGTTTAAAATTAATCAAAAAGAGACTGGTGAAATAGAACCAGAGTTTGAACCTATTCAGTTGATATTCCGAGAAGGTAAATACGATGAAGATAATTTTTCAGAATTGCTAATTGAAAATGATATTTTTTCACTATTCTATCAACACACCACAGGGCTCTTTGGAGTAAAATACAGTTATAGCAATTCTTATGAAGGAAGATTAAAAGGAACTCCTTATCAGGTGATATCTTATTTTAAACAAGTTGCTGATGGAACACAGTATTTAGCAATTTCAATATTTGAGCTTGATGATGAAATTGCGATTTTTGAGGGCTTAATAAGAGAAATGGGAAATAGATTAGATAGCATCTTTGATAAATTAACAAGAGCAAGAAATTCCAAACAACTTTCTTTAATAGAAAATATCAATATAAGATTAAAAAATGAGATAAAATTTACTATCTTTCAAGTTGACCGATTATCAAATCTAGACAAACTTCAGAAAGTCGCATTAATCTATAATAGTGATGAACGCTTGAAAATTTTAGAGAATTTACGAGAATATCCTATATCGAAAAAGGATATGAAGAGTATATTAGAAAAAATGACTTCTACTGTGAATGTGGATATTCTACTTCAACCATTTCTGGAATTAAATATATTGCGCCGTGATTGGATAAAAGGAGAAAAAGATAAAAAAACAGGTGAAATTTCACATCAAGGAGAATATTTGTTTCTCATAAAAGATATTATGTTAGTTCGCGTCCCTAATGAAAACCTACTAAACCACTTTAAAGAAACTAAAAATGAATTATTACCGATATATCGGCAAAAGGTTATTGATTTCTTCACAAATTATGATCCTTATATTCAACCATTAACAGAAACAAAAAAATTAGCATCTATTCTTCTGAATCCAGATGTTTATGATTTTTTTGTATTAATGAGGCATAATCATTATCCAATGGATAAGATTCCTAAAATTTTTTCAGAATTCGCTGTAACTGAGATCTTATTAGATGATTTAAAGAACTTAAATATTATAACTGAGGTTACGGACGAAAATAATAGGAAATGGATTTGTTTATTGACCGATATTAAACCACTGATTGTGTTTCCAGAGTTTTTGCTCCCTAAAATTAGAGCAGCATATAAAAACCAAGATATGGATGGAGGAATTACTTATGAAATTGCGAAGAAGGCTCTAAGTTTATTAGAAATAACATATCTAGAAGAAATAAAATTTTAAGTTATCAAATTTTAAAAAAGAGATGATTATGAAAAATGTATCTGTTTAAAGATAAGGATATAATTGAAATTCCAATAACATGTAAAATTTGTTTAAAAGAGCTTAAATTTCCTATTTCTGTTGATGAATACAAGGAGATTACAAAGTTTCCAATAAGAAAAGAAGATATACATGGTGAACCGGCTCATAAATTAATTGTTTTTATTAACCAGTATTTAGAGGTTGAGAATTTTGAAATAAAAGACGTTATTGAAAAAGAAAAAGAGGTTTCTTATTCGAAAGAGTTAACAAAGCAAGTACTAAGTGAAATAGATTTATCGGATGAGGAGATTGAATTATATTTTCGAACTACAGGTCGAGAGGCAGTATCCATTGGTGAAATGTCAATATTAATTGACCAACCAAAAGAAAAATGTAAACAAATTGCTGATAAATTTGTTGAAAAAGGCTTATTCAAGGAGATTGTTGGTGCAACACCTCATTATCAAGCTTTACCTCCCTATGCCGCTTTAATTGCACAATTAAAGAACTTTTATTCCTATATTTTAGATATTAAATCAAAAATACCACAACAATTAGGTGTATCTTTTGCTAAACTTGAATCAGAAGCCCAAGATATGGAAAAACTAAAAGATTCTAGCGAAGTAATGAGTGACTTGAAAGAAAAAATGCTTTCTCAAATCCATGCTCAGAAAAAAGAATTTGATGATACAATTTCAGCAATAGATCAGATCAGATCGATAACAGACGATATCTCACAATTAGGAGAAATTACGAAAACTCTATCTGATGATCAACTGGGTTCATTAACAAAGCAATTTGAAAATCTTAATGTAAGAACATCCCAGATAATTAGAAACCAAGTTGATGATCTAAGAAATCAATTTAGTGATATTAAAAGTACAATCACTGAAAATTTACAAAAATTACGGTTAGGAGTAATTCAGCAAGCAGTAGGTGATGTAATTGATAAAGTTATTGCTACGCGTCTAAAAGACATTACTGATAATTTAAATGTACAATTAAGTGTTAGTCAGACCGTTTTTGCGGATGAATTAAAAAAAGCGACTGAAGGATTAAACACTGAAATTATTTCAAAATTGAAGGATTCACTTCAGGATGCCGTTAAGAATATTGAATCAATTACTTCTAAATCAGGAGAAGATAAGGAAAAATTATTTGGAGAAATTTCTGACAATTTTAATAAGGCTGTGAAGTTAGCAGAGGAAAGAATCGATGGGCTTTCTGGAGGTATTTTTGAATCATTTGGTAATATAAAAGACCTTTTTGGAAAGGGAATTGTTGATACATTAGATAATACATTATCAGATATATTAAATAAATTAGAAGTTAGCGAAATTACTACTAGAGAATTTTGGGATCAAGCTAAGGGTAGACGAGGAATTACAATGAAGGATATCTGGTTTATTCGTTCTCCAGAAGCTGCTAAAGCTCATATTAATGATGAAGTCTCAAAAGCTAAAATGAGAGTGTTAATTGTCGCTCCTGACCTCTTAGATATCAACCTTGATGCTATTAAAGCTCGACCTTCAAGAATAAACTTCAGAATTGCTACTCATATTAATCCCGCCATAGCTGAGCACGAAGCAAAATTGCAAGAATTAGATAAAATGGACAATGTGGATTATAGAAATCGAGTTTTACAAAATTTATGGGGGATAAATAGAGATTATGAAGAAGTAATATTGTGTGTTCTCTCAAAAACAGAATTTAGAGGAGAAACTGTGACAGAAATTGCAGGAATTGGGAGTATCATTGAAGAACATATTAAAATTTTTGTACCTATACTCGAGGATGCTTGGGTTGGTGCTCGTAAGGAAATTGTGCGTACGATTAAAACAACTCTTTCCAGAGAAGCCCCTCTTGAGTTAGAAAAACCTCTATCAATACCTCTTGAAGCCGAAGAACCTGAAAAAGAAATCTCTGAAGTTGCTAAAGTTCCTGAAGCAAAAACATCATCAATTTTATCAGAAATGCTTGATGAAATAATAAACATGATAGAAACAATGAAAGGAATAGAGATTTCAACTTCTTTAGAAAGATTTCAAAGTGAGTTTGTCAAACAAAAAGGATATAATAGCGTTTTAAAAAATATCCACAATATAGGTAATGATCTAAAAAAAATCACTGAAATCCTAAGTCAACCAGAAAAAGAAGATTTGAAGTTAAAGATGAAATTATGGCGTCAGCAACTTGATCTCTAATTTTATTAAAAACTTTTTCTAATTTTTCTTTCAAAAATCATTAAAATTTAATATATTTTCTAATAAGATACTTCTTATTCTATTTTTAATTACTTTTTTTATGGTTAAAGATGATATAATGCTTGATTCGGGGAAAATCAATGAATATCTCCATCACATTGATATAAAAGCTTATGGAAGCCCACGAATGTTATCTGTTTTTCTTGGAGAATTCGATGATTATTCCATTTTGATTGATTGTGGATCTTCATTAGAAATTAAAAGGGGATTACGATATTTTAAAAGAAATCAAATTCCTTTGTCATCATTCAAATACATAATAACCTCTCACCATCATTTTGATCATAATGGTGGAATGTGGAAATTATATGAGGAAATAAAGAGATATAATCCAAATGTTAAAATCCTTACTAATCATTTGACTAAAACATTATTAAACGATTTTGAACACCATTTAAAGCGTGGGAGAAGTACATATGGAAATCTAGTTGGTGAGATGAGACCTATTGAAGAAAAAGCTTTTAAGATTATAGAACCAAGTAATAATTTTAATTATGATCCTAATAAGTTAGATATACTTGAAAAATTTTTCGTGAATGGCTCAGAAATAAAATTAGCAATATTAAAAACTCCCGGACATACTCCAGATCATCAAACTCCTATCCTGATAAAAGACGAGTTAATTGATTTCATCTTTTTAGGAGAAGCTGTAGGTACTATATATCATGCATCAAAACTATTAACAATGCCTACATCTATGCCTATTTATTATAATCACGAAGATTACATGCGAACTTTAGAGAATCTAAAGAAGCTAGAATCTCCGTTAAAGGCAGGTTTTGGGCATTTCGGAGTTGTAAATGGGAAAAATAATTTTAGAGAGATTCTTTTAGAACATGAATCCTTTATGAAGAAATTTAAATCCTTGATTATTAAATACCATAGTGAAAAACCAGAGACAAAATATATTCTCGACAAAATGATGCCATTTTTACTCCCGAGAACTGATTTATCTATTGGTCAGAATTCTATTTTTAGGAGTATTGCATTAGCAATTTGTTATGGAATGATGATATCATTAGGATTTCGTTCAATCCCTAAAGAAGAAATGAAATATTTAAAATAATCTTTTATGATTCTCCTCATTTAACCTCCTAGTTTATTAAAATTTAAAGATCTTAACTCTAAAAAAATTAAAAATATGGAAAAAAAAAAGATAATTTCTATTTTTCTTCTGATTTTGTTCTCAATAAAAGAAAAACCATTAAACTTAGTAGAAATTCAATAAGATAAAACAGGGCAAATCCAATAAAAGGACCCCAAATCAAGAGTTCGATTTGGTAGAAAATTGCAAAGACCCAATAATAGAAATTAAAAAGAATTATATTGATTAAAATGACTGGCATTGAAATTGCTACTAATATACGGCTTACAAGATATCTTTTTTCTTCTTTTAATTCCTTTACATTTAACAATATTATCGTCGTTGTTGGAATAACTAATAAAGAGAATATTTGAGCTATTCCTAAACTGAAATAATTTATAATAGTTAAACGATCTATTACCTGTGTAATTACAGTATCAATAGAAAAAAAAGTACTGTAAATACTAGCAGAAAAAAAAATATAAATGCCAATAATAAAAATTGATAATATGCTAATTAAGGTCTTATTTTTTCGTATATTTACCATTAAATTTCACTAAATAAATAGAATTAATATTAATGGCTAAAAATCAAGAAAAACTATTTAAAGTTTTATATATTGGATAAATAGAAGTTAAAGATTAATTCAATTTATAAATCTACTGAGTTTTCTAATCCTTATACTCAATGAAATTTTTAAAATAAAGACCTCAAAAATTCCTTTCATAAACTTCTAATTAATAGATATCATTAGATTTCATAATGTTTAGAGATTATATTATATATGATGTATGTATTGTTGGTGGAAGCATTGCTGGTAATTATTTATGCTATTTATTATCAAAAACAAATTTAAAAATAATAGTTATTGAAGAGCATGAAGAAATAGGTTTACCTTTTCAATGCGCAGGTATCATTTCGCAAAAACTAAGTCAATTAGTCGATTTACCTCAAGAACTCATCTTAAACCGTGTGGAACTAGCTAAAATTATCGCTCCCTCAGGAAGATACATCAAATTATTCGGTGATGAACAACCATATATAATTAATAGAATTGGTTTAGACCGTTTGTTTTATGAAAAGGTAAAACAAAACAATAATATAACTTATTTCTTTGGAGAGAGATTCAAATCCTTTAAATATGTTAAAGATGGGAAACAAAAACTCGTGTTAATTGAAACTTCAAAAAGAAAATTAAAAGCAAAGATATTAGTAGGATGTGATGGACCGTTATCTCTAGTAGCGAAATCTTTTGGTATAAATAACAAGAATTTATTTGCTGTACAAATCCGTATTGAGTCTGATTTTCCGGTAAATGAAGCGGTAATGTATTTCAATCCACAATGGAAAGAATTATTCGGTTGGATTGTCCCTGAAGGAAATAAAATTTATCGGATAGGTCTGGCTTGTTTAAAAAATATAGCAAGAAAATTTCGTATTTATCTTAAAAAGCTTAACTTAGATATGCAAAATAAAATAGATCAACAAGGAGGGCTTATACCATATGGATTAATGAATCAAATTGCTTTTGAAAATGTTTTGTTGGTAGGGGATTCTGCCTGTCAAGTTAAAGCTACGACAGGTGGGGGGATTATAATGCTCTTAACAGCTGCTAAATATGCGGCAAGTTGTATTCAAAAATGTTTTAAATGTAACAAATTTTCAAAGAGAATCATTAAAAAATACTATGAAACACCATGTATATCTGCTATTGGAAAAGAATTGAAAATCCATTATTTAATTCGAGCCTTTTTAGAAAAATTTAGTAATAACGATTTTGAAAAAGTATTTCAAATAGTAAAAGCAAGCAAAATTGAACACTTAATCTCAATATATGGAGATATGGATTTCCCTAAAGCTGTGATTTTTAAGATATTAAAAAATCCACTAGTTTTTCCGTTTTTAATAAAATTTATATTAAAGCATCCTAGTATTCTTGTCAAATTATTAAAAACATTATTTAAATGAGATAATAATTGGAAATATTTCTCCTCAGGATCTTGCAGAAAAAAATATAAAACGATTTTTTTATTATTTTTCAAGGAGGGACCATAGAGAAAAAGGCTATTTGGTTAAATATTAAATACCAAATCAGTATAAATACAAGTACAACTACTGTCGATACTAATCCGAATCCTTTTACTCCTTTAGGAATACCTAATCCTTCTTCATTATTCCTTTGAATGAAGGCTCGAACCATAGCTACAATATATATTAGAACAATTATTATAGCAACAATCCATAAAAATAACATTAATAGTGAGATTGTATATACAGGAAAGCTGTTTAACCACACCCAATACCTTACTATCAAGTAAGTAGGGATTGCTGCATAAATGGCTGCTGTTAAGAAAAATACAATTCCCCATAATATACCTTTAGCTGCCATTTTTCTTGTTTTATTAGTAGTTAAAGATTGAATGCTTTACTGTTTTTATTTATTATATTAATAATAATTTAAAAGATTTGTTAGATAGGGAATTTAACAGTAAGATGTTTTTAATGAACCATTTTTCTAAAAAGAAAAGTTATATTATGTTTTTTATTAACCAGCGTAAAGCTTCCATTACTTTTTCATCTTCCTTTAAAATATTTATAGGAAAATATTTAATTTTAATGCCTAGCTCCTTCAATTCTTCTACTTCAAAGGTTTTAAAGACAAATTCTGGTTCTATATCTTCTTTATCATAAAACTTATTTCCAATCAATAATATTGGAGCTAATTCAGTTTCCATTTCTAACCGTGTATTATCAACAATTTGAAAAATCTCTTTGGTTCGAATAACTGAGTTTTTATCTGATAGATTAAAGAGAAGAATAAAACCTTGAGAGATATTCACACAATTCTCTAAATTTTCATATTCTTTGCATTCAAATTTGCTGATACCTTCATCATATTTTAAAATCTCAAGGTTTTCAATGACTACTTCATAGATCCTAGTTGGTAAATCATTCTTTCTGATATTTAGAAATTGAATTAATTCAATGTTCTTTAAAAATGTCGTCTTTCCAACTCTAGGAGCCCCGATTATAAAAATTTTCTTTATTAAGCGTTTGTCCCTTATTGGGGTTTCTAATTTGTATTTAGGGGATAATTTTATAAAGTACCTATTGAAAATATCTAAGAAACTACTTTTTAATTCTTCATCGGCTAATTCTATTACATAATCATCTGATAAACTGCTTTTCTTAAGATGTAACAATGACGCAATTTCATCTAATTTCTTTATCTCTAAAGCAAAATCTTCTAAAACGGGCGCTTTTGAGTCTAAATATTTAAACACGTCCACGATTTCATCCTTGAAGATTGCTGTTTTGATCATATAAGTAATCATCAATAATTCCTTTCCACCTCGAGCTAAATCAGAATCGATATAAAAGATATGATTAACTGTTTGAAATTTTCTGTAAGCAAAAATGAATGTGCCTTCCTCATCGTTGAATTCGAGGATTCTGTTTACATCTGGTGCATCTGAAGTTTCTGACAGCGGTTTACTGGAATATAAAGTATTGGGGCCAATAACTTGATCGAAATAAGTTACACAAAGGATTTGGTCTTGAGACATCATTGAAAAAATAAGATATACTATAATTTAAAATTTTTAATTGTTTATTATTGGTAATTTTTTTAATATTTAATAACATCAAAAAAAGAGGGAATTTAAATTTTATTAGTGAAAAAAGCCTAAAATGAAACCTAATCCACTTTGATATGGTGATATCGTACAAATTAGTAATGTAAAAAATAATGTATTAACGAGAGCTCCAGCAATTATATTTCCACTTTTCTGATATATTAATGTTGACAGAAAGCCATTTATCAAAAATAATGGTATCGCAAAGGGTATGAAATTTCCAAAGTAAAAAAAACTCCTCATAATAAGTGAAAAGATAAAAAGAAATGTAAACCAGTACAGAAATAAAAATCCAAATATTGCTAATGAAGTCTTCACTAGTGGTTTGATTACTTTTTCAAATTTGTTTTGGAAAATCCCATGAAACAATAGCCCATATATCATGAATATAATGAAATTTATAAATAAAAATAATAGTACCCAAGGAATTTTGACCAATGAAGGAATCATACCTAAATAATTTAATCCACCGGAGACATAAATTATAATTGTTAGTATTACTGCTAAAATAAAGCCTAATAAAAATTGTCTAAGAATGTTATTTCTTGAAGTTTTAAATGGTTTTTCTATTATTTCTTTTAATCCTACATTTCTCTTTTTACCTATTCGCCAGAGTAACATTAGAATTGCAAAAGCTTGACCAAACAATAATGCAGAAATAAATCCTGCAATTGCTAAAAACAATATTAACAAAATAGGAACAAAAATAATAATTCCTGGTAATCCAAGTATTAAAGAAGTTGCTATTATTTTCCCTCCTATATTAATTGCACTATTGTCATCCAAATCCAGCTTGAAAAATTCTTCTTCTCTTGATTTTAGTATTAGTTTTGAAAGAGGATCGATTATAAGGACAAAAAATCCAAATCCTCCAAATAGTTGTAGAGAGAGGATAAATAATCTCGTATTTGTAACAAAATTTTCATCAACGGGTCTTACGTCTGGAAATGTACTCGCAATAAAATCACGAGCCTCTCTTATGAAATCTGGGTCCCAAATCCCTAATACATGATTAGAGAGATCATCTAAGTATATCATAGAAGCATTTCCATCTTGAAAACCCCCATATAATTTATTAACATCGAGATCTGTTGCGGGGATTCCTGTATAATTAGATAATCCATCTTTAAGATCATCTGGTGTTATTATTTCATCATATCTTCCAAGAATCATTAAAATATTTAAAGGCGAACTAGAATTTCCCTTTCTAAGGTTTTTTGGCAACCGAGTTCCAGCACCTATAAAACATTTGAAATTAGTAGATTCATTGACTACTCCTATTCCTACACCCCCCATCGAATAACCAAGATATCCAAGATTCGATGAATCAATATCTGGTCTAGATCCTAAATAAGAAATAATTGCTTGTATATCGTTTAATAATGACCCAGATCTGTGATCTCCGGTACTTTGTCCATGTCCTCGAAAATCGAAAGGAACAGCGACAAATCCTGCAGCTGCAAATTCAATTGCATAGCCTTTCATCATCTCTTTATTTGACATCACTCCGTGTCCTAAGATAATCGCTTTCTTGTTCAATCCATCTGTATTTGGCTCAAAAACATTAAAAGAAATTGTAACTCCGTCAGAAGTTTGAACAGTTTGATTATAGGTACCTTTTACACCTATAGGTATTATGAAGATTAGAACTGTCCCTATCACGAAAAATGTTAAAAAGAGACACAGGAAAATTATTCTTTTTCTCGTTATTTCAATTTTTTTCATTTTTTCCAAGTTTAAATTTTTTTAATGATATTTTAATAGTTAAATAATTTGATTTTATAATTTATTAATATTAATTTTTTTTGAATGAAGCAATCCTAGAATAAATTTATAGATATCAATTTCTATATTTCTTTAAAAAAATTGATATGTTAAAAATTATAAAGTGAGATTTTATGGGAGATTTTAAAAAGATGGAACAAGCTTATAAAGCTTCCTCCAAAATATTGGAAAAGAGAATGGCAAAAGAGCGACCGCTGGATTTGGAAATCCTAAGAAAAGTGAAAGATTCTTCGATTGTTATAGTAGCTGGTTCCTATGATAAAATTGAATTAGTGTTAGAATTAATAAAAATACCATACATTTTAATCCAACCAGAAGAAGTTGACCAAATCGAATTAAATCCCAAGCAAATTCTAATTATTAACTGTCCTGGAAATGTATATGAGGATGCTTTACCAAAGATAAAAGAATTTGTCAAAAAAGGAGGATTCCTCTTTACTACTGACTGGGCACTGTTAAATATTCTTGAAAAAATATTTCCTCGATATTTAAAATACAATCAGAAACCAACAGCAGATGACTGTGTGAGAGTGGAAGTATTAGATAAAAGCAATAAGTTTTTAGAAGGTTTATTTAATGAGGATGCTGATCCAATTTGGTGGCTTGAAAGTTCTTCGTATCCAATACAAATTTTAGATAGAACTCAAGTTAAAGTCTTAATTGTAAGTAAAGAAATGCAAGAGAAATACGGAGAAGCTCCAATTGTCATTACATTTGATTATGGCGATGGTACTGTACTACATATGACAAGTCATTACTATTTGCAAAGAGCAGAACTAAGAACTAAAAGACATAAAATGAGTGCAAAAGAATACGCCATGAAAGAAATTGGTTTAACAGCAGATGAGGCAGCAATGGAAGAATTAGATGGATTAAGTCTTGGTGAGGCGGAATCTGCTTATTCTACAACCCAATTTATTAGCAATGTGATCGTAGAACAACAGAAAAAAGTTGAAAAAAGGAAAAAAGAAAAGGAAGACAAATAATAATTATCGTTTTTTTTGTAAATTTTTACTATTTAACTCATTTTCTTTTGAAATCTAAAAGTTAATTTTTAATATATTAATTATATTATTATGGTTAAGGTACCTCGCGAATTACATGGAAGACGTCTTTTTGGATATACCTTGGGCAATTTCGGGATGATTTTGACCAATATGTTCATAGGCGTATTTATCTTCCAATATTATGTTTATACAATTAATCTTGACTCAGTATTAACTTCAGTTGGAATTTCCTTGCAACTGATAATTTCTGCGATTTTCTCAATTGTTTTTGGAATAATTGCTGATAATAAAAAGCCGGGAAGATTCGGGAAACGTCGACCATTTCTTTTTTATGGGTTACCTATTTGGGTTTTCACAAGTATTATCATCTGGCTACCACCTAAATGTCCTCAAAACAATTCACTATATTTACCTACAGCAGTTTTCTTATGGAGCATTTTGATAATTAAATCAATAGCAGGATCATCGATAATGACAGTTCATCTCTCTATGCTAACAGAACAATCACAAACTCATGAAAATAGAGAAAAAATTGCAGCAGTGACAACATTTTTTCATATTATTGCTTCAATTCTCGCTTTAATGCTGCCACTTATTGTTGAAAGTATATTACCAGAACCTGAAAATGTAAAATGGTGGGAACATTCAGGAGAAATAATCATATTTTATATGCCTTGGATAGGGACAGGTTTTACCATTTTTGCTTTATTTACTATTATAATAACTTTTTTTTCAGTTGATGAAAGTTTCCATAAATCTCCAACTCTAGAAATTAGACAGAAAAGAGCTTCCCTAAGAACTTTTTATCATCAAATGAAGACACCATTACAGGACAAAAAATACAGAAAACACCTAGTGGTACGATTCTTTAATAGTATATCAGGTAGAATATTGGGTGTAATAGTAATTCCATTTCTAACTTATTCACTTATATTTACCGGGAGTAAATTTTATATTTATATAATAGTCTCAATTTTAAGTAAGATTTTAGGATTCTCTATTTGGCGGAAATTACTTAAAAAGAATTCAATACTTAAGATATATAAAGTGTGTATTATAGTTTCTATTATTGCTAGTTTTTTAGAATTATTATTTTTAATCGAATTCCTTTCTATTGAATTTGAATTATTATTATTCATAGTTACTATTGGTACAATCTTGGGTTCAATGTATGGATTAGGATTATTTGATCCACCTTTAGCAAGTGTTTTAGTTTATGAGGCTGCTGATAAGGTAGAAGATACAGATTTCGATGTAGCAGTTTCAAATATTTCTGGAGCTTATTTTGGCTTAAGTTCTTTCATTATGGCAGCGGGTCAATCTCTAGCTTCTTTAATGATTGGCCTAATTCTTACAGGATCTAATGCTGAGAACTCAACAATAATTACTATTACATTATCTTCAATGGGAATATTTTACTTACTTAGTTTATTCTTTCTCAAAAAAATTAAATTAGAGAAAAAATTCATCAGTAAACCAGTTATAAGTCATGAAATCTCAGAAGAAGATATATTTCTCGAAAAATAATTAAACTTTTTCGGGGTTTTTTATAAATGCTTCAACTAAACGCACTGTATGATAAATATCTTCAAGCTTTAATAAGCAATTTGGTGAATGAATATATCTACATGGAACAGATACAACTGAACTTGGCACGCCTCTACGTGAAACCTGAATCTTAGCAGCATCAGTCCCTCCATACCTAGGTTTTTTAAACTGAAAAGGAATTTTTTCATGCTCAGCATTCTTTATTAATCTATCGTTAATTTTTGGATTAGAAATTATTGTTTTGTCTGCAACAGTAATTGCTGGACCTTGTCCAATATATACAGGAATTTTATCTTTTCTAATGCCGGGAACATCTGCAGCAGTCGTATTTTCAATCGCGAGAGCCATAGTTGGTTCCAATTTATATGCACCAGTTATTGCTCCTTGCCCACCAACCTCTTCTTGTACAGCAAAATTAAAAAGTATGGTATCAAAATGTTCATTTTCTTTAAAAAGCATCATTGTATGGAGAAGAACATTACATCCAGTACGATCATCAAATGCTTTACCACGTACCATTCCATTAGGGAATTCTACAAAAGGGCTATAAAGTGTACCTACTGTTCCTATATTAATATGATTATCAATTACTTGGTCTTTAGATGTCATACCAATATCAATATACATATTTTCTATATTAACTAACTTCTTTCTCTCTTCAACAGTAGTGAGATGAGGTGGTTTTGATCCTATAATCCCATGAATTATTTGATTATTTCCTGATTTCAAAATAACAGATTGTCCTAAAAGAATTCTATTATCCCAGCCACCAATTAAGACAAACCGTAAAAAGCCTTTTTTTGTTATATGAGAAACCATAAATCCAATTTCATCAATGTGAGCATCTAATAAAATTCTATTCTCCACAACATTTCCTTCTTTTATAGCTAAAACATTTCCGAGTGGATCTATCCATGCTTTGTCAGCTAAATCTCTACTTTCGATTTCTTCAAGAATAAAAGTTCTTACCTCTTCTTCATGTCCTGATACGCCAAGCAAAGATGATAGCTTTTGCTGAAATTCCTTAATACTTTCAATATTTAATGTTTCAGTCTTCATGATAAAAATAAAGTAATTTTCTTATGAAATTAAATAATTTGAGATAATTAAAACTCATTAATCAAATTATTTCATTTATTAAAAAAAATTAGAAAAAATACATTACCTAAAAAAAAGTAAATTTTGACTATTTTCGTCTCTTTTTTAGCTCTGCTATTGACTTTTCAGCTAAAATTAATGCGTCATCAGACCTTGATTTATATTTTTTGACTTGGGCTTCAAGTTCGATAATTTTATTGTTCAAATCTAATACCATTTCGCTACTTTCATCTAATTGTATAATGTCTTCTCCACCTTTCTTTGCCATCTCTTTCAAGAAATTATACTTTTCCTTCCAAACGTTTATTTCAGTCTGTAATTCTTCTATAGCCTCATCAGTAGCTACGAGGGGAATTTCCTTGTCTTCTTTTACATCAGCGACTTTTTGCTTTAAACGTGAAACTTCATCCTCTAATTCTTGAATCCTAATTTTTAATGCCGTAATTTCATCTAAATAATCAGCAGCTCTCTTTGGTTCCAGCATTTCTTCATACATTGACTTACCAGTTTCTAATTCATCAGCGGATTTTCCTCCTAGAAGTCTTTCTTTTCGCTTCTGTAACTCTTCTACTGTTTGGGGAGAAAGAAAATCTAATGGATTAAAACTAACACCACCGTGCTTTGTTCGTCTTTTCCTTATCTTAACAAAGAGGGGGATTCCCTTAACAGCTTCACCACAGAGAATAGCTTCCCCTTTATCTAAACCAGAAATATCTGATTTATTCTCATTACTTAAATCTTCAGCACTGGAAATTGTTATTCCAATATCTCGTATATCGGAAAGGTTGTGAACAACCCAAGTGCCTGCTTGAGCTCTGATAGTTGTATCTAATAATTGTGGACGCTGTGTTCCAATTACTATGTTAGCTCCGAATTTTCTTCCCTCCTGTGCAAATAATTTAACAACCTCACAAGTTTCTGTCTGTTTCTTTCCAGCAAATAAGTGGGCTTCATCTAAAAACAAGTAAAAAGGTGGAATGCTTCGTGTTGTACTTGCATCATAAAGTTTCTTTAATAATTTGCCAGCTATAGCTTCTTGAACTTCTAAAGCCATACCATTTAAATTAACTACGGTACAGAGATTAGGTGCAACTATATCTGAAGGTTTTAATGAAAATAGGTATTCAATATCAACATCACCGCCTTTATTTTTCTTTAAATCAGAAAATTCAATTATACTGTCCACAAATTCACTTTCACCCTTAGGAAGATCTTCACCGGCAACCTTTAAAGCTCCGTATTCTCCATGCCTATCCAGTATTACTACTGGAATTCCTTTTTTAAGAAACTCCTCTGTCAAAACTCCCATTGTATACGATTTCCCCGAACCTGACTTTCCTGTAATAAAAATCCTGCCAAAATTTTTAATCAATAGATATACTTCATAAGGATAACCAATTAACTTTCCTAATGAAAGAGATTCTTCTGGTGGATTGAAGATTCCTAAAATTTTTGAAATTTGCTCTTCTTTAGCCATGAAGACATCCGTACCAATCTCAAAAGGTCTTGTAGGTCTATCTCCTAATACTGATAACTTTGCCATTCGCCCCTTCTCATCAGTCCACATTTCAGAAATGTAAAATACATAATAAGGCCTTTTGCCTTCTTCATCTTTTTCACCATAAGCTACTAAATAGTTATTCCGTTCAACTAAAGTGCCTTCAAATACAACAGTAACTGTATGAGTCGTCGTTTTACCAGTTAATCTGCCTACAGGTTTTTCTTCTTGTGAACCTTCTTTTAACATTAACTTTCACACTTAATTCGATTTTTTAGTATTATAAGTAATTTTACATATATTAATATAAATATTTGTAAATCAAATTATTGTCCTCTCTAGAATTTGAAAGAATCATTATTTCTTGCTCAAAAATTGGTATTAATAAAATAAACAATACATTACCATAATTCTTTATGACTTCTTTTTTTATAATTTCTCTTTCTATGTATGCAATTCGCTTTCTTAAATGTTATTATAGCAAAGTTAACGATGTTTAGAGCATTAATTTTTTATAGGAGAAATACCCCTTTCTTTAAATGGTATAATATGCGAAAATTTTTGAATGAAAGGATAGATATAAAGTTCCTTTAGACAAAATACTTGCTCATGCTTTTGTGTGTGAAAGCAAAGTGCTATATAGATTAAACTACAGTAATCCCCTCGTTAGGGTTGGAGTTGGGGCAAAAAGCTATGATAAGGTTGTTTATATGGCACTAGATTATGATCTTGAAGGAGGTTATCAGAAATATTTTAATCGAGAGACTCAATAATTTCCAGAACCTTATATATCAATAAGGGTAAATAAAAATCATAGGGTAAATATAATTAAGCAAAACTTGAAAATTTGGGAATTTCCTTATAAACATGATTCAAGGGGTAATGATAAACATAGATGTCCTAAATGTGGACATGAATTTAAAGATAACGAAGAAAATGAAAATTTTACTTTTTAAAAGATAATACATTTATATTTTAAGAAAATAATAATCCTACTATTATAGGTTCTGTGTATTTCTTTATTGATTTTTATTTATTTTTTTTAAAAAGTCTTTAATTTAATTAAATTAAATATAAGAATAAAAGATAAATATAGTAAAAGTCTAAAAAAAGGAGTCTGACGTATTAAACACTCAATTACAATAGAGTAACCACAAAAAATATAAAAAATTTTAAAAACAAAAGTGTTTTAGTCTTTAAATATATAGATAATCCTAATATGTTAATAATATGATATTAAATTCCAATTATTTAAAATCAAATATAAGAAAAAAAAAAGCACTTTTTCTATCAATAATAGTATCAATATCCCTTTTAATAATCCATATCACCTCTTTTAGTTTATTTTGTCAAGAGCAAGATAATAATGAGGTTAACCATTTAAATGGAGAAAATTTATGTAAATCATCTATCTTTTATCATCCTGATCCTAATGAAGGTGGAGCAATAACAGATTGGTTAACAATCGGGCCATTTAATTATTTCAATCCAGATTGGGACCATCCTATTACTACGGATAAGTATCATTTCAATATAACAGACACATATATAGAAGGAGATTATGCTCTAGGGGGAGATGCAGTAGGATTTCTGAATGAAAGTAAACAATGGGCATATGTAGACTTTACTAAATTCTCAAGTTATTCAGACAACCATGGTTATTTAGATTTTAATCACCGTTTTGGTGGCAGTTATTGTTGTGAACCAGAACATGTCTGCGGTTATGCATCTTGTTATATTAGAAGCCCTGTTGATTTAAATTCTGCTTACCTAAAAGTTGGCTCAGATGATGGAATAAAAATCTGGAGAGATGGGATTAAAATCCATGACAATCACATTTTAAGGCATCATTATCCCGATAGAGAAGTTGTGGATGCAGGTCCTTTATCATTTGAAGCAGGTAAATGGTATTATTTTATTGTTTTAGTTGAAGAGAATGATATGCACTGGGGTTTTTTTTTCAGATTTTCCAATAATAGCAATTTATATGATGTTAATCCAGAAAATGACCCCGATGCTATCACAAATTTGGATATAAGTATTGGGGAATTTTTTGATGTCCCTCATTCTAATCTAATTTTGGGTGATATTGTTGAGTCATCAAAAAATTTAAATGTGAGAAATATTACAGAATGGAATAATCCCTTAGATCCGAATAATATCATCTTTACCATGCAACCCCCTCATAGTAGATCGAATCCGCCTTATGATACTGGTAGAATCATTGATGGACCCATAATTGATTATTTAAGTGAATACTTATGGTGGAAAATTGAATGGGATAATGCAGAAATAGGTTGGTCTGCTGAATTTGCCCTTAATTTCCCTAATGAAAAATATTTTATTAAAAGTGAAAAGGAATTTAAAAAAATTCAAGATATAGAAGACCCTTTTAACTACAACCAACAATATGAATTAGATAATTCTGAATTATTAGATCTTGAAGATGATGCTTTATCAATAATCAAAATTTATGCTAATTTATATAAAATAAGCCCTGCTTTGTTAATGGGTTTAATAAGTCATGAAACGGGCCATTCTTTTGATCCTAATTCAGAGGGAGATTATATTGAAGGTTATAATTTTGATCCAATGCAAAATAACTATGAACCTACAGCTTTCGGTTATATGCAAGTAAGATGGCCAGCGGCTTATGATCTAGTAAGTTATAATTTAGTAGAAAAATGGTGGGAGGAAGTAACCATATATGGCGATCTTATAGATAGATATAATTGGTTTTTTGAAAATTGCAGCTATTGGTTTGGTGGAGTTCAACCAACAGATGAAAAATTTTTTGCTTATTTACATTGGGCTAATCTAGGGACAGATCCCGAGACAAACATTAAATTTGGCACTTTATATTTAAAGGATAAGTATGATAAAATTCTTACAAATTCTTTCGAAGATATATATAATGATTCAATGAAAAGTGCATTATCTGCATATAATGCTTATTCTCCTAAATTAATAAATAGGAAAAATTACGTATTAGAAGGTGTTATTGAAGGTAGTAGGGATTACAAATTCTTTTTATCAATTATCAAAAGAGACCAACCTATACCTACTGCATTTGTTAAAGGATACAATTTAATTATAATTATAGGAATTATCTCTTGCATTGGAGTAGCTGTGATATTAAGACAGAAATATAAAATTGCAAGGTAGTTTTATTTATTTAAATAATAAATATCCCTTCATTAACTACTTATTATATAAATCATTGCTTTTTTAATTAATATATTAGTTAATATAGTAGTTATATTTATCATACAATTATCTTTTTTTATAGATTATACCTTTCTTTATCATTCTAAGTGGCTTATAAGATTCTTTTGCTCGTCTTAACTCTTCTATACCTAAATCTTGTTCTCTATTAACATAAATTGCATCCACACAGCAATTTTTCAAAAGCAAATTATTGATTGCTTGATAAGACCCCTGATATTCCGCATGAGCTTTCTCAATATGTATCACTAAAGTTCTTTCATTTAACATTTCACCAAATGTATAAGCCGCACATTTATCCTCCACACATAATAATCCCCCACTAAAACCAAGCGTTTCAAAATTATCTAAAGCTTCATATATTGCATCCTGTTCTGCTTCTAAACTTTCATCTTCAGTACAGGCTCTCATTATACACCATTCCAATTGGAGCTCTCTACATTTTTCAACATGATTTGCTGTTAATAATTGGAAAACATACTCATAATTGTCTAAAAACTTATGTAGCCATTGTAGAATTTGAAGAACAATGTTACAAGGAGCAAAAGGAAAATCCTAATCAAGAAAAATATATTTATTGGTTTCACATGGGCATACCTGTTAAAATTCTATTTGAAGAATTGGATTTAAAAAAATTTACAAATAAAAAATAAAAACATATTCTTTTTATTTCAAACAATAAATCTAATTTTTTTTACTTTACACCTTTTTATAAATGATACTCTTTTTATTCATTTTGATTGGTTTATATGACTCTTTTGCTCTTCTTAGCCCTTCTAGTCCTAAATCCTGTTCCCTATTAACATAAATCGCATCTAGACAGCAATTTTTTAAGAGTAAATTGTTGATTGCTTGATAAGAACCCTCATATTCCACATAAAGTAATATAAGTTATAATGATCTTAGAAATTTTAAAAATATAAATCTAAGCGAATTATAAAAAAAGAAGCATAGAAAGGAGGATTGTTGGTTTAGTAGTAACTTCACCTGGAAGTATTTTACCTAACCCAGCTCCTCCATTTACTATATTTTGATTTTAAATTAAAAAATTATATCGCAACATTTTTACTCAACAATTATAATTTCTACAGGCCACTTGTAATCTCCAGTGTCTAGATCCAAAATCGCTACCTGATTGACTTTAACTGTCCCTTCTCCTCCTTCAGTTAAATATCCTTCCGCAGTTATATGCATGAATGTTATAACCGGAATATCTGATGGAGTTGGAGGAAAATCAGGATTAGGAAAGACATGAATTATCTCAAAAATTGATGGTAATCTTCCCCACTTTTCAAACCAATCATTTAACATTTCTGTATTGAAAAGAATCTTACATTGGAAGTTATAGTTCATAGTACCAGCGGATATTGGTTCGTAATTGTACCAAAAGGGGTAAGGACCAGAGACATACCAGTTGAATAACAAAAAGGGAACTTCTTTTACGTGTAGGTTTATGGAAATTAAGGTACTTTCTTCATCTATCTCTGTTTCCTGTATACACCCTCCATGTGGACATTGCCCTAAAACTTTATACTCCCAGGCGAGAAAGTTAAAAACGGGAATAGGACCCGCGAATGGACCAACCCATTCAACAGCATGAGGATAAATGCATAACCCAGAATCTGGATCAGCCCAAGCTAAGAATGATCCTGGCAAATCCACAATATCTAAAAAGGCAACATATTCTCCAGCATAATCGTCTATTGGTCTGATTATTGTAGCTCCACGACCTTGAACTGTTGTAGAGAAACTCAAAATAATTAGTCCTAATGTAAGGAATATTAACAATTTTGGTATTAATTTCGTTCTGTTAATTTTTATCAACCTTTTTTTTTAATTACTTTTTCATTAGATTTACTGTAGCTACTAAGTGTAGTTACAATTATAAATCAAATACGGATTGAAAAAATTGAATTTCTTTAAATCAGTTTTTGTATTGAATAAGAAGAAAGTAACATTTATGTAAAGACATATAATTTTGTCAAGCATTCTTTTAGTATTTTTTACAGAAATGTTAACAACAAACTTACACCTTAGAAATCTCATTGATT
>CP070805.1:693187-737382 GCA_020343655.1 Promethearchaeota archaeon
ATTTTTTCTTTTTTTTTGCCAATTATTTAATTTTTGATTCAGTCCATTCGATAGTCTAAGATGTTGATTATCGTCTTTCACCAAATAACTATTATCAATACAGTCATTAATAAAATCTGTAGCTTTTTCAGGAGAAAAGAGGAAAAATTCAAATGAAATTTTATATAATAAATCATCTAACGATATGGAAGGAAGATCAAGTATTTTCCAAATATATAATAACATTTCTGAACTTTCTTTACGGGGAATTGTGAAATTCATGTTAGCTAATTAAGTTTTTTACTAATTTAAGAAGAATAATCACTACTTTTTAAATCTAGTTGTGTACCATGCAGAGTATCTAAATCAACAATGGAAAGAATCCCAGGAGTAGGGTGTATACCTAAAGAATTCATAAACTCTGTTTGGCTTTGAAAGCATCCTGAATTAGTTAATAAAATATTATTATATGCTCCCATTTCATTAATATGAATATGTCCCGTGTGAAAAATGTCAGGGATTTTATCGATTACAAGCCAGTCTTTGCTTGTAGGTGCTATTTGTGTTTTTTTTCCATAAATAGGGGCTAAATGTCTACATCTTAATAACTCTTTCATCGTTTCTACTGGTTTATTGTTTTCAAAGCCAGGTATCAACATATTCAAATCTAGAAGACTATCGCCATGAAAAACTAATGTATTGACATTATGTGTTTGAACAATAGATGGATTTCCTATACATATTACACCGCTATTAATAAGTTCTTCTGAATACTTCTTTGGAACTGCAGGTCGAGGTATCGCATTTCGTACAGGTTCGTGATTACCAGAACTATAGAAAATTTTAATATAATCAGGGATTCCTGAAAGTATTTCATTTGCTTTTTTAAATTGTGCAAAAATATCAGAAATAATAAGATCGCTTTTTTGTTGAGGATAAACTCCAATTCCATCGATTAAATCTCCATTAATTATGATATATTTGATTCTTCCAGCTCTTTCTTTTTGGCTTTTATTTCCAATTTTTCCATTTAAGAAATTGATAAATCTATTCCATAACTTTTCTTCGAATTCTTTACTACCAATGTGAGTATCAGAGATTAAAACAATAGATAATGGATCCAATGATTTATTTGGTTCATAATCTCTTGGAATATCTATTTTTGTTATATAATTGCCATATATAATTCCACTTTTTCCTCTCTCTCCTGGATTATATGTCCCTTCTATATAAACCATTTGATCATTAAGAGTTCTTTCTGCTACTTTCACATTTTCT
Source organism: Promethearchaeota archaeon (assembly GCA_020343655.1). Taxonomy (GTDB): domain Archaea; phylum Asgardarchaeota; class Lokiarchaeia; order Sigyniarchaeales; family SOKP01; genus Loki-b32. The sequence continues at coordinate 694,445 of CP070805.1, forward strand.
TGGTTCTCTGAATCTTTTCTGATTATTACATTTATAATACTTGTCAGATCTTCTAATGTTAGAAAAAAATTACCATTTTTAGTTTTACGGATCTCATTTACCATACCAAGGGCAGCGACTTCCACTTTATTAGTTAATCTTAAAATATTTTTAATATTATTAGCAGAAAGAACTTCTGGCCTCTTCCTCATTAAATTTCGAAGTTTATTGAACTTATCTAACGTTAAATTGTAAAAATCTTCATATTCACCATTTGTGTGAATTTTTCCAGTCGGATCCTTTAAAATATCATAATTAAATTCATAATCTTTGGCGATAGGTCTAAATACTAAATTTGATCTTGAACCTTCGAAAAGGCTTCTTTTTATTTTGTTCTTCACATGTTTTTGCTGCGATACTGTCTCAATTTCATTTATTTTTAATGGAATCTCTTCTATTTCGCTCTTCATTTGTATTGTATTTTCAGAAACCTCAAAATCTTTTATTTGTGCTTCTTCACTCCCAGATGCATCTAGGGGACTCGAGAAATCTTTCTCTTGAAATGATTTTGTTTGTATTTCTTTAAATAACACTTTTTTTAATGCTTCATGGATTTCCACGTTTGAGATTTTCTGCAAAATTTCTTTAGTTAAATGACTATCGAAATTAGGGAGAAAGCTGACATTCCTAATAATTAATTTAACTTTTTTCAAGGGGTCTTCTAATTTTAAAAGAAATTCTAAAATTGAAGGTGTTACGTTTATGCCTGAATTAACTAATTCCCTAATTATAATTTCTTTTTCATTTAAATTATCGGCTTTCAATATGTTACTATCCAAAATAGAATTACTATAATTATTGAAGTCTAAAATAAAATTATTTATTATTAAAGGAAAAACATATTTTCTTTTATAAATAGAGGGTGTAGAAAATTAGCATTCTCTCTAAATTTATAAATGAAATAGCTGATTAATAAATGAATTTAATATCATTCGGAAAATAAGTATAATAACCCTAAGTTTCGCTTATTCAATTTTTCTCTATTTTAAAAGAAGGATCTTAATATGCCAGATATTAGTAAAGCGATGGAGATATACTTTAACCAAATTCAAAAACAAGTCGATCAATGTTATTCAATTGCGGAGCAAGCACGCCAAAAAGGGCTTGACCCTGAATTAGATGTAGAATCTCCTCAAGCGAAAGATTTAGCCGGAAGAGTTGAAAAACTTGTAGGACCTCAAGGTGTTGCTGATGTAATAAGAGAATTAAAAATGGAAGGATTAACTGAGAATGAACTTGTTTTTAAAGTAGTTTCCGATATTTTAGATAAAAAGATCGGAAATATTGAATCATTAGAGGATCGAGTTGACAGAGCAATAAGAGTAGGATTAGCAATAAAGACTATGGGTGTTGTAAGTGCACCACTTGAAGGAATATCGAAAATCCTTATCCGAAAAGATACTTTTGGTAGAAGTTATTTATCTCTATATTTTGCAGGGCCAATTCGTGCTGCTGGGGGTACAACTGCGGCTCTATGTGTTTTGATTGCTGATTATGTTAGAAGAAAATCAAATATTCCTAAATATGAAGCAACTGAAGCTGAAATTGGTAGATATGTTGAGGAGATTAAATTATATGATAGATTAGTTCATTTACAATATCCTTCATCTAACCCAGAAATAAGATTTGCTGTGAGCCGATTACCAGTTGAAATAAATGGTGATTCGACAGAAGATGAAGAAGTTTCAGCGTTTAGAGATTTACCTCGTATCGGAACAAATAATATAAGAGGAGGGGCTTGTCTTGTTTTAAATGATGGGATTTTACTTAAGGCTCCTAAATTACTTAATATTGCTAACGCTATGAATTTAGAAGGGTGGGATTGGCTTGCTGAATTAAAAAAGGTTGCTCAAAAACAAGAAAAAAAGAAGGATATAGAGAATAAGGAAGCAAAAAAAGAAATTAAAATCCCACCAAATTCTAAATATGTTGCGGATATAATTGCTGGGAGGCCTGTTTTCAGCCATCCTTCAAAAATTGGAGGTCATAGAATAAGATATGGGCGATCTAGAAACACTGGTTTAGCTGCGGGAGGTATTCATCCAGCTACAATGGTAATTTTAGATGAATTTATTGCAATTGGGACTCAATTAAGAATTGAACGTCCAGGAAAGAGTACTAGTGTATGCCCAGTGAATAGTATTGAACCTCCAATTGTAAAGCTGAAGAATGGTAATGTTATAAAAGTTTCAGATATAAAAAAGGCGAAAAAAATATTTCCTGAAATTAAAAAAATTCTATTTTTAGGAGATTTACTCTTTGGTTTTGGTGAATTCACAGAAAATAACCATAAATTAGTGCCCTCTGGATATGTAGAAGAATGGTGGGCATTAGAATTAGAGAATTCTATTAGAGAACAAGACAAAATTGATGAGAAGATCAAGGATTTTATTAACAATCCTTTTAAAAATATTCCTACAGCAGAAGAGGCTATTAAAATTTCAAAAAAATTCAGCATACCTTTACATCCTCGATATTTAGATTTCTGGGGTAATCTTTCTATTGAAGAATTGGATTTATTAAGGAATGCGTTTATTAAGAATTTTTCTGAATCTGAACAGAATATTAAATTAACTTATGAGAAACCAATTAAGAAAATTTTGGAAAACGCATTTGTACTTCATAAATTAAAGGATAATAAAATCTTATTTAGTAAAGAAATGAGTCTTATATATAAATCGATTTTTAACCTGAAAGACAAAAAATCAATTAAAATTGAACAAGATGATAATGTATTTACATATTTCAATAAGATTTCTTCACTCCAAATAAAAAATAAAGCACCTTATTTTATGGGCTCGCGTATGGGGCGCCCAGAGAAATCAGAAAGAAAAAGTATGAAAGGAATCCATACACTTTTTCCTTTAAGTGATGTAGTGGGAAGTTCAAGACTAATAGAAAAAGCTATGGGATATCTTAAAAGAAAAAACAATGGAAGTGAATTTGTACAAAAAAATAGAAAATCAGTAGATTTTAGTAGTAAAAATAATATTGTAGAAGCAGGTAGGATTAATATTGACGTATGTAGAAAAAAATGCCCAAAATGTGGGAAAGCAACCATTTTTAATTTATGTCCTGATTGTGGGGCTCATACAGAAGTGCAAAAAATATGTCAACGATGTAAATTGCTTTATCCTACCTTTAAGGAAATATGTTCTAAATGCCATGAACCTCTGAAGACTACTCATGAAGCTAAATTTAATATAAGGCAACACGTAAAATCTGTTTTAAGATCACTGAATATTCAATTACCTAAAAATTTTAAAGGAATTATCGGTCTCACAAATGAATATAAAGTTCCTGAGCCAATTGAAAAAGGTATTTTAAGAGCTAAAAATAATGTCTTAGTATATAAAACTGCTGAAATTAGATATGATGCTACTGATATTCCTTTAACTCATTTTAAGCCAAAAGAAATTGAAACACCCATAGAAATTTTAAAAGAATTGGGATATATTGAGGATATAAATGGAATTCCTCTTAAAGAAGATGATCAGATTTTAGAACTTAAAGTTCAGGATGTCATACTTTCCAAAGATTGCGGGAAATACTTTACTAAAGTTGCAAATTTCTTAGATGATGAATTGGAGTTATTTTATGAAATGACGCGATTTTATAATGTATCAGTTCGAGAAGATTTAATAGGGCATTTAATAGTGGGTTTAGCTCCTCATACTAGCGCCGGGATTATAGGTAGAATAATTGGATTCACACCTGCTCGAGCAATTTATGCTCATCCTTTCTGGCATGCATCGAAGAGAAGAAATTGTGACGGAGATGAGGATGGTGTTATGCTCCTTTTAGATCCTTTATTAAATTTTTCCAGACATTATTTGCCTAGTAAAATTGGGGGGAGAATGGACGCCACCTTAGTAATTGGTACAAAAATTGACCCTAATGAAATTGATGTCGAAGCTCATAATATCGACACATTATATAAATATCCATTAGAGTTTTATGAAGTAACTAAACAATATACTGTGCCTTCTAAAATAGAAGCGATAATGAACCTAGTAAAAAGTCGATTAGGAACATCTAAACAATATGAACAAATTGGGTATAATATTCCGACAGATAATATTAATGAGGGGCCGACAGTTACTGCTTACAAATTATATGAAAGTATGGATGATAAAATTGAGGCTCAATTAAACCTCGCAAAACTTATTAAATCTGTTAAGGCAAAAAAAGTAGCTGAAAAAGTTTTAACGACGCATTTCAATCCCGATATACTTGGAAATTTGAGAAAGTTTGCAGTTCAAGGCTTTCGCTGTGTTAAATGTAATGAAAAATTCAGACGACCGCCTCTAACAAACAGTGGGAAATGCCCTAAATGCGGGAATAGAGTTATTTTAACGGTAAATCGTGGCGGAATTGAAAAATATATACCACGTGCTTTAAAATTATGTAATGATTTTAATTTAGATAAATATACAAAACAAAGAATGGAATTAATAGAGGAATATGTAGAAAGCCTAACTGATAATCCAAAAATCAAACAACATAAATTATCCGATTTTTTTTAATTACTTGTTATTCTTAAATCAATACTCCTTAAAGCTTGGTGGCAAATATTTAAACACCCATTTAGATTATCTACAGAACACTTGTCGGGGGAGTCTCTTACAGAATGGATATATTTTGAATCCTTACTTGAATGAAAACAGCTTACTTGAAATTTGGTACCAAGTTTTCTGGCATATTTTCTAAAGACTTTATAATCACTTTGAGGTTTAATAGTTTTGTTATATTTTACAATAGAGATATTTAGATGTTTTGCTGTTGCTTCAAGAACATCATTAAGATTTTTATTTAGTTTTCTTTTTAATATAAAGCCTGATTTATTTAGAAGACCGATATAAGTACCTATCATATCAATATTAATATTAAAAGATCTATCAAAGTCATATTTTTGTTTTAACATTTTAAAATGTTGACGACAGAATTTTTTTGAACCCTTTAAACCCCATTCTTCAGCTCCAGTCCATAAAAAAAGAAGATCCATCTTTTCAAGGGGATCTTTTTTGATCAGTCTTGCTAATTCTAATGAAATAGCAACTCCACTTGCATTATCTATTGAACCCGAAGAAGGTCGCTCAACAAATACTAAATACACTATAGGAATTGAAACGAATACTCCACCAATTGATGTAGTAGTTATTAAAATTACAGAGAAAGTAGTAAAGGGGATGATCGAGAAATAATCGAGAAAAAATACTACTGTAAACAATAATATAATTACTGCATAGAATATTACTATTATTCTATAAAGAAAAAATACAAGAACTTGCAGTTTATAAGGTAAATTAGCAGAAACGGAATCATAGTGAGCAGAAATTATAACTAAAGGTTTATTTGGTATATTCTCTTTACCGGGTATAAGTGCATAGAGATTTTTGGATTCTTCTTTTTGTACAAATGAAATTTTACGAGTTCTTTCAAACATATTTTTTAAAATAAAGTAGACTATAATGATTAAAAAAGCTCGAAAAAGGAATAAATAAATTAATAAGAGGATATAAATCATCCTCATTAAAATCTTCATTGGTCCATTCCATTCAAAATGTTCAACCTTAGAATCAATATCACTTTCTTTTAATTCTTTTTCCATATAATTTACTGCTTCTGTTTCTCCTGTAGATGAAGCAGTTCGATTAAAAGCTAATGATTTTACATGTTCAATGGTAGTCTCTTCATCATATAATTGCAAGGTCGAAATAAGAATCACAAGTAAAAATTGTTATTAAAAATTAAAAATTAATTACTTAAGTTATTTCTTATTAATTTAAATTCTCTTTTTACAAAAATGAATGTAATCATAATATTAGGATCTCTCAATAAAATTTACAAGGATTACGTCATATATAGGTCTATCTATGGTTAATTATATTTTTAGTTTATTTTTATAATAATTAATATCCCCAATCATAACAGCCTCTTAGAATTTCTCACAATTGGTGAGGGACCTAAAAAATATAAAATTATATAGAACAAAATTAATGTGCAGGAGGTGGGATTCGAACCCACGAATTTAGGCCGATGAGAAGTTTCAATCGAAGACCTATGTCACTAGAGCCTCAGTAACGCCATAAACTCATAATAGAGCACTATTCTAGCGCCGTAGACCTAATTTCCATTCCAGTCTAATAGTTGTAATTTATTAGAATTCTAGAAGATTCATTCTAGAATCTTGGCTACCCCTGCTTTTTTTTTATTATTACTCTCTTTTAATGATTCCTCTTGAACGACTAATTGATAAATAGAAATCTTTAAGATTTTAATATTTTACTATCATTTAAATCCTTTTCTCTTCAAATTTTATCAGTTTAAATATATAATTATAGAATGTCACGTAAGCTTATTAAGAAATGAGAATGCTTCTAAATGTCAGAAGAGAAAGAATTCTTTTATAGATATCTAGATAAATTATTTAGAAATTATCCAAATATAGACCATATTAGATCTTTCCTTTATGATCCATTTGGAGATTATCCTCCATCTACTTATGGTCTTGAATTGATGGCAAATCGTAATATTGATATTAATTTTTTTACTAAAGTACAATCAAAATCGGATGGTATTAAATTTGGCAATGCTTGGCTTTGGCCTCAGTAACGCCATTAACTCACAATAGAGCAGTATTCTAGCGCCGTAGACCAGGCTTGGCAACTTTGTTTAGCTATACTCTCTTGATGTATTGATTTAAGATAATGTATTTAATTTTTAATATTTTATTCCTGTACTAACTTTAATTATTAAATTAATATAATTAATATATCGAAAAGAGAAAACTAGATTTCTAAGTAACATCAATCAATGAAGGTTATCTTTTGTTTTTATAGATCAAACTTTATTTCTAATTTTTTTGAAGATTATCGTTTTCTATAAATTTTTATAACAAAGGTATTATATTAAATATTATATTTTAGATATTTTATAATGCATTTGGAAACAAGCTAAATAATTTTCAAATTCATGTCAGTCGATCGAAAAAAATTGGAAGCATTGTTAGATTGGTATAAGCAAGAAATTGGAGAAAATTTAATCGCTGCCCTTATTGTAAATAGAGAAGGTCTAGTAATGACTGCCTTAAAAGGAATTTCAGAATCCAATGTAGAAGAAGATGTAATTGGAGGAGTGAGTGCATTAGTAGAGCCCGTTTTAACTAGGATCACAAAAGAATTTAGTTCTGGCTCTTTTGGGACAGGGACTTTCGATACAGAAGATCAAAGATTCATTTTCTGTGAAGCTGGCCCTGAAGCGATTTTTGTGACAGTACTGAATTCGATTGCAATGGTGGATCCTGTTTTTCCATATGCTTACTTAGCTGCTGAGAAAATTGCCAGAATATTTGATGGACGAACAGTAAGTCCTGTAATTCCAAAATTATTTACTGATAATAAAACTCAATATATTGAAAGGAAAGTAGAAAAACTGCAGAAAATTAAAATACAATCAAGAGAATATGCTTTCAAACTAATCCTCGGTGGCGAAGGTGGAGTAGGAAAAACAAGTATGGTACATCGATTTGTTGAGGACTCATTTCTAACTGATTATAAATCTACTATTGGAACGTCCATAATGAAAAAGGAGTGTGAATTTCAAGGATTAGAATCAAAGGTACGCTTTGTTATCTGGGATTTAGCAGGACAAGCCCAATTTAAGCGTGTAAGGCAAACTTACCTGGCAAATGCTGAAGCGGGTATTTTAGTTTATGATGTCACACGCGAAGAAACTTTTGATAGTTTAGAAAATTGGTTTAAAGAAATTAAGAGTGTTTCACCAGCAATCTCACTAATTCTTGTTGGAAATAAAATAGATCTAAAAGAAGATCGTGTTGTATCGACTGAACAAGGAGAAGAACTCGCACAAAAATTAAATCTTTCATATATTGAAACATCTGCCAAGACAGGAGAAAATATAAATGATGCCTTTAAAATGCTCGCTTTACAAATAATCAAACGTTTTGTTTTTACAGAAGAAGTATAATTTGAGCCTCTGGGGGGAATTGAACCCCCGATCTACAGATTACGAATCTTTAGCATCTCCTTCAAAATGATTTTAAATGTTGCTATACCACTAAGCCACAGAGGCACAGAAATTTTAAAAATGCGAGTTTATTCAAAATTTATAATCGTTAAAAAATTATAAATTTTATCTGATGAAGAATAATCCTCAGATAGGAAATCTTGGTGAAACTAAGTTAATAAAACTTATAGAAGAATTAGTTTCAAGAAAAACTGGAAAGGAGCTGTTGAGCGATGATTCTTTTTTCTATGAATTTAAAGAAAAAGATTCAGATAACACCATTGTTTTAAATTCTGATATGTTGGTATCTACAACCGATGTAACTCCTTTAATGAATCCTTATCAAATTGGTAGGAAATCCGTTATAATGAATTTAAGTGATTTACTAGTTAAAGGTGTTAAGCCAAGAGGCTTAATTATTTCTTTTGGTTTACCAAAGGAATTTAAAAAGCGTCAATTTGTTGAATTAGTAAATGGGATCATCGATTGTAGTGAGAAATTTGAACTGGATTATATTGGGGGAGATATTAATGAAACAAAAGAACTAATTATAAATCCAACAGTATTCGGCTTTAAAAATCCGTCAGCTTTAATTTATAGAAAAGGAATAAAAATAGGTGATATTTTAATAGTTAATAATAAATTTGGCTTGACAGGAGTAGGTTTCGACATTCTTTTAAACAGAAAGGGCGATCTTAAAGGATTTCCAAATTATAAAAGATCTATTATGAGTATTTTAGAGCCAAAGATCTCTGGAAATGAAGCATTTATTTTATCAGATAGAAATTTAGCGACCGCAAGTATAGATTCCTCGGATGGATTATCTAAATCTTTACAAGATTTAATGATTTCAAACCCAAATTTAGGATTTGAAATCACTTTTAATGAAGATTTAATTGATAAAGAAGCAATTAAATACTCTACTGAATTTGATGTTTCCTTAGAAAAATTAGTTTTTAATTCTGGAGAAGAATTTATACATATATTTACTATAGATCCAAAAGTTTTTGATACTGCACAAAGAGTAATTCAATCTAAAGGTGGACAAATTTTTAAAATCGGAAAGGTGATATCGGAGGAAAGTGTATATATTCTCAAAGAGAGAGAAAAAAAAAAGTTAAAAAGTTATGGATTTGAACATTTCATAGAAAAAGCTTAATGGTTAATAGTTTTTAATGAATTATTTAAAAAATGAAGGAAAGAAACTCATTTGAATAAAATTTTTATATTATAAAGGATTTATTGTTATACAATTCGCACTTATTGATTAAAAAAATTCTTTAAGGGCTATTGGCGCAGGCAGGTAGCGCAGCAGGCTTTTAACCTGACATTTAAGGGAAGATCTCCCTTAAAAAGAAAGGTCAGGGGTTCAATTCCCCTATAGCCCGCTTTTTTTCACCAATATGCTAATAAAAATACTTACTTATTTTTGGACTCTCTATTAAGAAAAATTTATGTGATCTTGAACTTTATAATAACTTAAAAGTTCCTTCACAATCATTTAGTATGCAAAATTTAGAATTTAAATTACCCTCTGATGAATCTGAGCAATTACTAGTGAAATCTCAAGATAACTCTGATCCAAACTATGGATGTGAACCTGAAAAAAGAGATATTGAATCTCTTCTACGATATGGAGTAATAAATCTTGATAAACCAAGTGGTCCAACAAGTCATGAAGTAGTTTCATGGGTTCGTAAGATTTTGGGAATCTCAAATGCAGGACATGGTGGGACTCTCGATCCAAAAGTTACAGGGGTGTTACCGTGTGCTTTGGGAAAAGCCACACGCGTTTTATCAGCACTATTAAGCGCTGGTAAAGAATATGTTGGAGTAATGTATTTACACACTCGAGAAAAACGGAAAAGAATAGAAAAAATATTTAAATTGTTTACAGGAAAGATTTATCAAAGACCTCCATTAAAATCGTCAGTTGTAAGAAAACTAAGAGTAAGAGAAATTTATTATAGTGAAGTCATTGAAGTTGTTGATAATCATGTGCTATTTCGAATTGGATGTGAAGCGGGAACTTATGTTAGAAAATTTTGTTTTGATATAGGTGAAGCTCTCTGTTCTGGTGCCCATATGCTTGAACTTAGAAGAACAAAAGTGGGGAATTTTAAAGAAAGTGATAATTTAATATCACTTCAAGATTTGAAAGATGCCTTTACACTATATCAGATTGAGGGAAATGACTATTATTTAAAGAAATTAATATTCCCAATGGAAAAAATGGTATCACATTTGCCAAAAATTTTTGTTAGAGATACAGCGGTTGATGCACTATGCCATGGTGCAGATTTAGCTTCTGCTGGTGTTTGTTATGTTGATGCGAGGATCAAATCGAATACACTTGTTGCGTTGATGACATTAAAAAAAGAGTTGATTGGATTTGGTATAGCGATTAAGGATGCATTTCAAATTTATAAAGCCAAATCGGGAATTCTTGTAAAATCTAATAAGATTTTTATGGAGAGAGGCACCTATCCCCGTTGGGATGAGAAGAAATAACAATTTTAATTATTGTAATATAAACTATGAAAAATAATAGTAATCATTATTATAGCAAATTTCCTGAAGTTAATGTAAAAATTCATACTATCTCAGAAAGTCTAAGAAGACATCTTTACATTTTTAAAACCATTACAGGAGTGTTTTCTTATAACAAGATAGATTTAGGCACTAAAGTTTTTATTGAGCATATGTATATTCCGAAACAACCTAGTGTTTTACTTGATTTAGGATGTGGATATGGCGTAATAGGAATTGTTTTAGGTTATGAATCACCACAAAGTTCTGTTTTTCTAATAGATATTAATAAACGAGCGATTTGGTGTGCCAAGGAAAATATTAAAATAAATCTTCAAGATAAAAAAAAAAATGTTATTGCTTTATCTGGTAATTACTTTGAGCCAATTGAACGCAAAAATTTGAAATTTGATGGAATTTATATGAATCCACCTTTACGTCAGGGAAGAAAAGACTTCCTAAAGCTACTATCTGAGATCCCCGTGCATTTAAAACAAAATGGTTCATTTCAATTCGTAATAAAGAAAAAAATGGGGGCTTCTTACATTTTCAGTTTTTTTAGGGATACTTTTCCAGATGAAAAAATTGAGATCTTATGCAAAAGAAGTGGATATTGGGTATTTAGATGTTTTCATAAAAAATAAATCAATAAAATACCAGTTTATTATAAGAAAAATGAGGGAAAAATGAAAAAATTTTTTAGAACCGTATCATTTTAGTATTTATATTTCGTAAAAAGAGAAGATTTTTCCTTGACTAAAAAGAAACGAATAGATGTTCTACTCCATAAATTTGTCCCTCAACATGTTCTTTTAACTAAAGAAGAATCGCAAATTCTTCTAGAAAAATATCAGATTGATGTAAATGATTTACCCCAAATGTTCGAAAAAGATCCTGTTGCGATTGCGATTGGGGCAAAAGAGGGAGATATTATCAAAATAGTTCGAAATTCCAGTACAACTGTTAAATCTGTAGATTATTATCGTTATATAAAAAAAGAAAAAGTTTAATAGTACATTTTAATGAAAAGAAAATTAAATATGGTTTAATGAATTTTGAGTTCTGAAAAATTATCAAATACAGATAAGTGGGTTATTTTAAAAAGCCTATTTGATGAGAAAGGTCTCGTTCGGCAACATTTAGACTCGTATAATAACTTTATTGAATACGAGATGCAAACTATTGTTGATGAATCCGGAGAAGTTATTCCTGATATCCCGGGATTTAAAATTAAATTTGGAAAAATTAAAGTTGGAGTGCCTAAGGTAAGAGAAGCGGACGGTGCTACTATGGAAATAACTCCAATAGAGGCGAGGATAAGAGAATTAAGTTATGCTGCTGATATTACTTTAGAAATGACTCCAATTACCATAGATGAGCGAACACAGAGAGAAGAAGCCGAAGAAACTCTTGATATATATATTGGAAAAATACCTATAATGCTTAAAAGTTGCCGGTGTCCTTTAGAAAGCCTCTCAGAGCAAGAACTAATAAATCGGGGAGAGGATCCACTTGATCCAGGAGGTTATTTCATTATAAATGGAACAGAGCGTGTTCTTGTAACCCAAGAAGACTTAGCTCCTAATAGGATCTTAGCAGAAGAAGCTAGTAGAAGTTCCAGTGCCACTCATCAAGCAAAAGTTTTTTCAACAAGGAGTGGCTTTCGAGCTCCAGTAACTATCGAGAGAAAAAAAGATGGAAACCTAAGGGTATCATTTCCTTCAGTTCCAGGAAAAGTACCTTTAGCAATATTAATGCGTGCTTTAGGGTTGCATTCAGACAGAGAGATCTTTGAAGCAATATCAGAAAATGATGAAATACAAAAAGAATTAATCCCAGTTGTAGATGTTGCGTCAGAAATTCAAGTATTAAAAGATCCTGAGAAATCTCAGCAAAATGCGCTTGATTATATAGGAAAAAGAGTAGCGATAGGACAGACAAAAGATTATCGTATAAGGAGAGCCCTTCAAGTTTTAGATAGGTACCTTTTGCCTCATATAGGGAATGATGAAGAAGATCGAATCAAAAAAGCTTATTATTTAGGCCAAATGGCACAAAAAGTAATGGAACTTGCCTTAGGATTAAGAGAGCCTGATGATAAGGATCATTATGCTAACAAAAGGTTAAAATTAGCTGGTGAATTATTCACTTCCTTATTTAGAGTAGCGTTTTTAAATCTCGTCAAGGATATTAAATATCAATTGGAAAGGACTGCTGTTCGAGGAAGGGCACCAAATATAAAAACTGCCGTACGAGCAGATGTAATTACAGAGAGAATTAGGCACGCATTAGCTACAGGTAATTGGGTTGGGGGCAAAGCAGGGGTAAGCCAGCTATTAAATAGAACTAATCATGTGGGCACTTTAAGCCATTTGAGAAGAGTCATATCCCCACTAAGCCGTAGTCAACCACATTTTGAAGCTAGAGATTTACATCCTACTCAATGGGGAAAAATTTGTCCTGCTGAAACTCCTGAAGGGCCAAATTGTGGTTTAGTTAAAAACCTTGGATTAGCATCAATAATTTCTGTAGGAGCAGATGAAAGAATCATTGAAAATATTTTAATCGATTTAGGAGTAATTCCTATCAATGAAGTTAAAAATGTAAGAGGAGACAAGGTTAAAGTCTTCTTAAACGGGAAGTTAGTTGGAATTCATCAGCAATATAATCCATTTATACGCCAATTAAGAGAAAAACGAAGGAAAGGAGAGATTGGGCAACATGTAAATATTGGATATTATCATGACTCTAAAGAAATTCAAATAAATTGTGATGCTGGGAGGGCAACTAGACCTTTATTTGTTTTGAGGAATAAGAATTTACTTGTTTCAAAAGAAGATATTGAAAAACTCAACCAAAAGAAATTTATTTGGTCGGATTTAGTCCAAAAAGGTGTTATTGAATATTTAGATGCTGAAGAAGAAGAAAACGCTTATATTGCGATGTTTGAAGAGGACATTACACCAGAACATACTCATTTAGAAATATCTCCAGCAGCAATTCTAGGGATTTGCGCTTCTATAATCCCTTTTCCAGAACATAACCAATCTCCTAGAAATACATATGAAGCGGGAATGGTAAAACAAGCGTTAGGTTTATTTGCAGCAAATATGCACTTGAGGTTGGACACTAGAGGCCATACTTTACATTATCCTCAACAACCACTAGTAAAAACTAGTCCAATGGAGATTATAGGGATAAATAAAAGACCGGCAGGTCAAAATTTTATAATTGCAATGATGAGTTTTGAAGGATTCAATATAGAAGATGCTATAATCATCAATAAAGCATCAATTGAGAGGGGGCTTGCACGGAGTCATTTTTTCAGGACATATGATGCAGAAGAAAGAAAATATCCTGGTGGAGAGGTGGATAAATTTGAGATCCCAGAAAGAGGAGTAAGAGGATTTAAATCTGCTGAATCTTATAGATTATTATCTGAAGTAGATGGCATTATAGAACCAGAAACACAAGTTAATGGAGGAGATGTACTTATAGGAAGAACTTCTCCCCCCAGATTTATAAAATCTTATGAAGAATTTGAACTTATGCAACCAAACAGGCGTGAAACATCAAAAAATATGCGTCATAATGAACAAGGAATAGTTGATACGGTAATTATTTCAGAAACAGTAGATGGAAATAAGCTAGTTAAAATAAAGGTGAGAGATTTAAGGATTCCAGAACTAGGAGATAAATTCTCTTCTCGACACGGTCAAAAAGGAGTATTAGGACTAGTTGTAGATCAAGCAGACATGCCATATACTGCTTCTGGAGTAATTCCAGATATCATCGTAAATCCTCATGCAATGCCCTCAAGAATGACTTTAGGACAACTTTTTGAGGGTATTAGTGGAAAAATTTCGTGTACAACTGGTAAACTAGGAGATGCAACCGCTTTTGAGTGGATAGATATTACAAAGCTTCAAGAGCAACTAGTAGATGCGGGATTTGAATTTAATGGAAGAGAAGTAATGTATAATGGAATTACTGGTGAGAAATATGAGGCAGGAATATACTGCGCTCCAATTTATTACCAAAAATTATATCACTTAGTAGCAGATAAACTTCATGCAAGAGCAAGAGGTCCTGTTCAAATTTTAACTAGACAACCCACAGAAGGTCGTGCTCGTGAAGGAGGATTACGATTCGGAGAAATGGAGAGGGATTGTTTAGTTGGGCACGGTTCTGCATTATTATTAAAAGAACGGCTTTTAGATGAATCTGATAGAACAGTAATACTAGTTTGTGAAAAATGTGGGCTTTTAGCTGTATATGACCGGAACAGAGATAAACGTTATTGCCCTGTATGTGGAGAAGGAACTATAATTTCAAAAGTTGTTTGTTCTTACGCGTTTAAATTGCTTTTACAAGAAATGATGTCCCTTGGTCTCGCACCTCGACTTAAGTTAAAAGAGAAGATTTAATTTTTTTTATTTTTAAAATATAATTTGCACATTTATTCTAATCGTTTTTAAAATAAAAAGAAAAAATAAGATTTTAATTATTGAAATGGATTATTACAATCCAAAGCGAAGAAAATCATAGAGTCCTGGTATTAAAGTGTACAAGAGAAACAGGAAAAACAATGTTAACAATGACACCCACACGGAATGATCCCAAGCTATATCTAACAAGTACTTGGTTAGAATAAAAATTATGAGAAATCCGATAATGGGGGTTAGTCGAGGTAAGTGATTTGTTCCACTAAAAGCTATAACATCTCCAACGGTTCCTAATACTTGGTCTATTGCTGCTAGAACGATTGGTATAATCAAAACACAAATCAAAGCGAGAAGGAGAATCAAAAACTTTTTGTCTGAGGCTTTAGTTTTTGATACAATAAGCAAAACAGCAATGTAGATAATCAATGTTACGATTATCGTTGCTAAGATGAGCCATAATACAAAGAGTAGAGGTTCTGGTATTTGAAATAACATTTTATACTCCTAATTTTGTATCTAAATAGATTGAAGAAATTTTGATTATTAGATGAAAACTTTTCTTCTTTTTTAAATATTGACAAAACAAATTATCGACTGGAAGAATTTAGAATTGAATAAGAAAATGCGTTAATTTATGGAAAAATTAATCTTATAAATATATACATTTAGTTTTTGGATTAAATTCCCCATGTTAATAGGAAAAAATGTATAGCAAATCCTAAAAATATTGATGCAATTACAATACTGATTATTGAGAGTCGAACTGACACCTCTCTTCCGTATTTAGTATATATAATTAAAATAGTTAATGAGGTTAATCCTATTATAAGAAAAATCCATGCAAAAACCCATAAAGATAATGAAGGAATACCTGCCATATGAAATAACTGTAATTGTTTTATAATCTGTATTTGTAGATATGTTTTATTTTTTTTTAATTTTATTAATGAATAAAATTTATAATTATAATCTTTTGATATTTAATAAACAAAATTTATATTATATTCAAAGAAAACAAAATCGATAAAAAAGATGCATTTTCTCAAAAAAATTGTTGAATCACCGATTTTGGATGATCCAGCAAAAAATCATAAGAATGTCCATCGACATTTCTATAGATATTCTAAAGGTGATTTTATAGGGCCCGCAATGAGAATTTCTCAAACAAAGGCGAAACTTACACTTAAAGGTAGTCATGAATATGAAGATTTGATTCTTGAAATTGTTACAAGTGGGATTTCGGATCCAGAAGAGTATTTTGAAATTAAAGGGAGATTAATTACAGGAATAGACGTAAGCGAGGATCTAAATAAATTTGGACTTAATTGGAATCTTAAGCAATCAACGGGCCAAACAAAAAATTACATTGCGGAGATTGTTGATAATATAAAGAAAGAAACCTTATTAAAGAGTATTCAAAAGTTTCGTGAAAATAGTTATTTATTATTATCATATACCATAAATCCGACATGTAAAATAAAAACTAAGAAAAATATTCCTCAACCTTCAAAGAAACAGGTTGAGGAAGATGATGTAAGTAAGAGGATTCAATTTTGTACTGGTTATATTAGTAATAGAGAAAAAAATCTTAAACTTACTTTAGAAGCATCATTATCTGATTTTAAATCAGAACTTCCTAAAAACTGGAAAGCGATTACGATTTTTAACAATTATAAAATAACTGACATCGAAATTCCAAAGAACATCAAAAATTCAAGATTATTAAGAATAATGGCGACAAGAAAAGGTAAGTTAGTTCGAACTGTTGATATAGATGGCGAAATTATTGAAAAACAATATACAATTGTCGTGTAAAGAATAGAGTTAAATTTTTTTTAATTATAATTTCAAAAAAATTTAATTTTATAAAAGATAATAATTTATCAAGTTAAAATCAAATAGTAAATGAGGCAAAATCATATTAAAGAATTAGATCCTTTCTTAAGATCTTTATTATATATTATTGGCGGTGAAATCGCTATTTATGTTGGAAGGGAACTATTAAATTCTGAATCTGAAGATATTACTGATGAAGATATAACAGAAAATATAAAGGGAAAAATTGAGGGTAAAGATATAGATTTCGAACCAGATGACCTTGAAACCTTAAAACTAAATACTGTTCGAAAAACGCTCTATAAACTTTATTCTGAGAAGTTAGCTCAATTTAGGCGTATAAGAGATAAATCGACTGGATGGTTTATCTATTATTGGTGGCATGAATTTGACTTACTCGAAGAAATATTACTTGAAAAAAAGAAGTTGATTGAAAGTAAGCTGAGGGATAGATTACAATTTGAAGAAAGTAATTATTTCTTTATATGTAAAAATTGTCAAGATTCAAACATTAAATATAATTTTGATGAAGCTTTTGAGCTTAATTTTAGATGTTCTGATTGTGGAAGTCCCCTTGAAGCCCAGGAGAATAAACCAATAATAGAGTTTTTAAAGAACAAGATTGTGTTAATTCAAAAAACAAAAATTACACTTAATTAAGAAAAGAAATTGACATTGACAAATTTTACAATTAAATTTCAACCTTATTAATTGAAATTCAAGACTATTTTAACACATAACTTAAACTTTCTATGATAGAAAAGGGTAATCATACAATAGTAAGATATGGTACGTGTACAAAAGATTGTTATGGTTCATGTGTATTTAAGGGGATCTGGAATGACAAAGCTCGAGAATATAAATTTTTATCAGCTTATCCATTGAAAGATCATCCATTTACTAATGGTTTTTTCTGTCAGAAATTTAATCGAAGACAGGAATTAATTTATCACAGTGATCGATTGAAAAATCCATTAATTCGGACAGGATCTAAACATATAAATTCATTTAAACCAATTAACTTGAAAAAAGCTATCGATATAATTAGCAAAAAACTAATAGAAATCAAAGAAAGGAGAGATCCAACTTCTATTTTAGGTGCTTTTTATTCTGGTAACTCTGGTTTGATATCGATGTATGCTCCATTAAGATTTTTTGGCAAATTGGGTGCCACAGTCACTAGTGGTGGGATCTGTAACGAAGGAGGTTGCGCAGGACTTAAAAAACTATTTGGGACATATTCTACCACAAATCCTTTTCAGCTAAATAACCCTTCCACGCAACTCATTGTGATTTGGGGATCGAATCTTTCAGAGAATAATATTCATGCTTATTTTTTGGTAAAAAAAACTGTAAAGTCTGGAACAAAACTTATAGTAGTGGATTCGCGACGCACGTTAATAGCTGAAAAAGCTCATACTTTTCTACATATCTTCCCTGGGACTGAATATTTATTAGCTAAAATGATAATCAATGAGTTAATTGTTAGAAAAGAATATGATGAAAATTTTTTACACAAACATGTTGATTCTTTCTCATCAATTTTCCTAGAAGTAGCCAAAATCGACAAAAAGAAGCTTTTATCTCAAATTGGAATTAACTATCAAACATTTCAAGATTTTATTGAATTATTAATACAATTCAAACACCATACTTTATTTAATATTGGTTATGGCGTTCAGAAAGATTTCTATGGTGGTAGAATAATAATAACTATTGCTCTAATACAGATTTTACTTGGAAATATTGGAAAACCGGGTACGGGTTTGATTTATTCTCAGAGTGATTTTTTAAAACCACTTATTAGCCCTCTTCAAAATTACATTGCTCAAGGTGAATCTGAATTTAAAATAAAAGAAATTCCTATAATAAAACTTGGTTCTTCTTTATCGTCTGGGAATTATGAGATGCTATTTATTTATAATTTCAATCCTGCTAGTTCACTACCTAACCAAAATTTATTAAGAAGAGCATTATCAGATAAAAATCTATTTACAGTGGTTATTGATTTGTTCTTAAATGAAACAACCAAGTATGCTGATATTGTTATCCCTGCAAAATTTGATTTAGAAACAGATGATTTTATATCAGGTTATTATATTCCGAGTTTATCAGTTAATATTGGTGGTCCTTGTCCATATAAAGATTGTATGTCTAACTATGAGTTTTTCCAGCGATTAGCTTGGAAGATTGGATATGAAAATCTTGGAATATTTCAAGAATCAGAGAAAGAAATTTTCAATAATTGTTTAAATATGTTACCATCAAATGTTCAAGAAGACATAAATTTGCGGGGCTACTACTTATTATTTGATAATAATTCTGTTCCATTTAATAATTTAGAATTTCCTACTCCAAATAATCAGATTCAAGCCACTGGTCCACATTTTGAATTTGGAAAAAAGGAATTGAATCGCAAGTTAACAAGGAAAAAAAATGAATTTTTACTTATTTCACCTTCTCATTCTCATTTTTTACATTCTCAACTAGGACAATTAAATACCAAATTTATTGATGAATTTAATAAAGTATTTTTGGCATCAGAAGATATTAAAACTTTAGATTTAGAAATAGGAGATAAAGTACATGTTTCTAATGAATATGGTGCTAAAATGTACACTTTAGAAGAATCTCCTATTTTAAAACCCGGAACAGCCCTAATATATTCCGGTATATCTTCAACTTCAGAGGGATTTCCAAATGTGAATTATTTTATCCCTGATGAACCAGAAGAAATGGGATTTTCTGGTGCATATAATTCTGCTATAGTTGAAATTAATAAAATGCACTAAATATAAGGTATATTTCTATTTCTTCTTTTTAATAAACGCAATATCACCAAGAGATGTCCCGGATGATCTTTTCATAAATTTGCTGTCTTGAACATTCGCTTCAATTTCATCTACTTTTTTTAATATTTCTATTTTGTATACATCTTCAATTTTTTTAGCCAATTTAATTGTAGGCTCTACTTTCCCAGCTTCAATTCTTCTAATTAATGAAGGTTTTTCATTCAACTTCTGAGCAAATTGATCTTGATTGAGTCCAAGTGAATTTCTCACATTTCTTATTTTTTTAGCATAATCAGGACTTATTTCTAATTCATTAATTATCTCCTTTTTAGATATTTGTTTTTTTGTAAGGCTTTCTCTGTTTCGAGATGGTGGCTTTTTAAAATGTGTACTCACGGCTGGCTTTTGAATTTTTATACCGTGTTGAGCACAATTAAGACATACCGTTATCTTGGCTCCTTCTAATATAACTCTTTGCCCCCTACCCCAAATAATACTACCACATATGGGGCATTCCTTATCAATCTCATTATATTGTGGTTTTGGCATAAAAATTTCTGAAAAATGAATAATTGAAAGACTTGTTTTATATTTATAGAATCTGATGAAAAACTCTTATAATTTATGGTTTATTATTGTTATATTTTATAATCTATAAATTTTTTAAAATTCAACATTTTTAGGTTTTAATACAGAAGTAACCTTAAATTTAAATGATTAGAAGTTTATTATTAAATTAAGTTATTTTCTTAAAAATATAATACAAAGTAAGAAAAGAAGGGGTATACTTTTTTTGACTACGACTAAAGAAAAGAAGAAAAAAGAAGATGGTAAAGATGGAGAATATCTTATAACATATACCAGACATCTAGAAAAACGGCTCCGCAACCTAGAAACAGAAAAGCAATTACTAGACGCAGAAAGATTAAGATTGGAACAAGAATTACATAGCTTAAGAAATGAAATTGATAGATTGAGAGAACCTCCATTAGTATCAGCAACAATAATAGACTTTTTAGATGAAAAAGGCAGAGCAATTGTAAAAAGTTCTACAGGACCGAGTTTTGTAGTAAATAGTAGCAGAAAAGTAAAAAATGAAAAATTAACTTCAGGGATGAGAGTTGCTTTAAACCAGAGAACCTTCGCAATTATGGAAGTTTTACCTACGAAATTAGATCCATTCGTTAAAGGAATGGAGGTTATTGATTCAATTCCAGATATATCGTATACAGATGTTGGAGGGCTAGAAGATCAAATGCAAGAAGTAAGAGAAACTGTAGAATTACCTTTAAAGAAGCCAGAACTATTTAAAAGAATTGGAATTGAACCTCCTAAAGGAGTTTTGTTATTTGGACCTCCTGGTACTGGCAAAACCTTATTAGCGAAGGCAGTTGCTCATGAAACTGAAGCAACATTTATTAGAATTATTGGATCTGAATTAGTTCAAAAATTTATTGGCGAAGGTGCTCGCTTGGTAAGAGAAATCTTTAATATGGCAAAAGAAAAAGCCCCTACAATATTATTTATTGATGAATTAGATGCAATAGGTTCTCAAAGGTTAAAAATTGCTACATCAGGAGATAGAGAAGTTCAAAGAACACTTATGCAATTATTAAGCGAATTAGATGGATTTGAACAAAGAGGAGACGTGAAAATCATTGGTGCAACCAATAGAATCGATATTTTGGATCCTGCATTATTACGGCCAGGTAGATTTGACCGTATGATTGAGTTTCCTATTCCAGATGAAGTTGCTCGTGAGGCTATATTTAAAATTCATACAAGAAATTTGAATATCGAAGATGCTTTGGATTATAAAAAATTAGTAAAGCAAACAGAAGGAGCAACAGGTGCAGATATCAAGGCAATTTGCACAGAAGCGGGAATGTTTGCAATTAGAAAAGACGCAGATATGATCATTAACAAAGATTTTAATGATGCGGTAAATAAAGTAATGAATAAAGCAAAAGAACAATTTGTAGAATCTAGACTATATTCTTAGCATTTAATAAGTTTAATTGCTTATATTCCAATAGATTTTTTAATTAAATAACACATACATTTATGGAAATTGCATTTTTACTAGGCTTAAGACAAATTAAAGCCGTTTCAGATTATCAATTTGGGAAAGGCATTACTGATATACTTTTTGAAGACATTGAACATATCCATTTTGAAAGATCATTAAATACAAACAAAATTAGATATATATATTATAAAAATAACTTATTACTCACTTTAAGACCTACTAATGGATTTTTTACTCTTACTCTCTATTCAGCAAAAAAAATAATTGAAAAAATAAGCCCGCCAAAATTAAGAGTTATTGTATTAAATGATATCTCTGAATATATCAAAAAGGGAAGGAATGTTTTTTGTAAACATGTTATTGAAATTGATAAAGATTTAAGACCTTTAGATGAAGTAATTGTAGTAAATCAAGATGATGAATTGTTGGGTATTGGTAAATTAAAAATTCCTGTTTCTTATGTAAAATCCTTCTCTCATGGTGTGGCAGTCAACATCAGAAAAGGAATTAATAAATCAAAAATTTAAATCTCGAAATATTAATTATTTTAAGATACTAAACAGTTATAAATGTGAAAAAAATTGGTTAAATTACCAAAAGAAATGCAGAATAAAGCAAAAAGCAAACCGAAACGTCCACAACCGGTCAAAATGCGAGAAGGACAACAATTTGGGTCCCGACAGATGCGGAGAAGAATGTCACAACAAGGTATTGATATGGAACAAATAGATGCGACGAGAGTAATAATAGAAGGATCGGACAAAACTTTACTCATCGAACAACCCGAAGTTATTCTAATGAAACAAGCAGGGCAAGAGATTTATCAGGTAGTAGGGCAAGCAGAAGAAGTTTCCCCAGATATTGTTTCAAAAGAAAGTGATGAAATGATTGAAAAGCTTGTACCAATTGAAGAATCTGAAGTAAAACCAACAATAACAGAAAATGATATTATGTTAGTTGCTTCACAAGCAAATGTAGATATTAAAGAAGCCGAATCCGTATTAAAAGAATGTAATGGAGATATTGCTAAAGCAATTTTGCTTTTAAAGAATAGAACTTAAGATAAAAGCATTTCTTAAATAATAAAGATTAAGAATTATAAAATTTTATTATTCAAAAAGTATACAATTTGGTTTTTTATGTCAAAAATTGAGAAAAAACGAATTGGACGCCCGTCAACTATTTCAGAATTAGATGTAAAATTTGAAAAAATCATTCAGTTCTCAGGTTGGATATTTTTATTAGCTCTTGTGGGATTTATGGGTGCTTGGATACTTTTTGATTTCATTTTAGAAATTATAGATTTAGAATTATCAGCCATGACATTTACTTTTATTGTTTTTACTGGTACTAACTCAGCAATTAGTTTCGCTTTAGCTACAAAAATTAAAAACAATAGAGATAAGAAAAAACAATTTTTTCAAGATTGGCTATTAGGGGAATTTTTATTTTGTATGCTAGCAATTTTTGCAGTGGCAGTATATCAGTGGTAAAATATTCTCTTTATTTATAATCTTCCCTAGAAGGATTAAATACATCAATAATTTCTGTGTGTTCTAAGATTAACGCTCCATGTTTTTCATTGGAATCAAAAACATAACTATCTCCTTCTTTAGCAATAAATTCACCATTTTCTGTTATAAATTTAAGTTTTCCTTTAATTACATAGCCAATCTGGTGTTCTTTATGCTGATGTACTGGTACTTCAGCATTTTTTTTAAGTATAAAATGGCATAGCATCAATGAATCATTATATACTAAAGTTCTTCGAAGAATTCCTTGTAAACCTTCTATAGGTTGTACATTTTCTTTATTTATAATATTTTTTGTCATGGTAGATGTTGATTTGAATTATTCTAATAAAAATTTTTTATTTAAATATACTTATTATTATTTCTTATAAAGTTTTTATAACAAAATCTCAGAAGAAGTTAGCATTTCTTCGACATAAATTAACAATAATTCTAATTATACAATTAATAAATTAGAAATTGAAAAGACTCCAAATAATTAAGAATTTTTTCGTAGTTTTAATACACAGCTTTTAAACAATCAAATAAAGAGTTAATAAATTAAGTTTATATTGGAAAAATAAATAAATTTTTATATCAAAAGAGTTAAAATATTAACTATAATAAATAGTTAATAATTCTCTTAAATCAGTTCATATTACCGACAAAATAACCTAATTAAAATTAGTATATTATTTCGCTATTTATAAAATAAAATATAAAACTTGAAAAAGGGGAAGTTTTACAATGGTATTGGTATCAGATTCAAAATCCTTAAAAGAAAAAGAGATTGAAAAAGTAAGACGTAAATATTTGACAAAATTATTACCACGAGTTTTTAGAACTGAAGGTGATGTAGCACCATTCGATCCTTTAAAAATTGAACAAAGTCTTATAAAAGAGACAGAATTGGACCAAAAATCAGCTGATAAGATTACTGAATTAGTAGTTAGGAGAATAATATCTTCTGGGATTAGGTTTTTATCAGGTCCTCACATTAGAGAAATTGTTTGTTCAATATTATCAGAACAGCATTTCGAAGACGAACGTAAAATATATACAAGAATAGGAATGCCATTAATGGATTATGAAGCTATTTTAGAATATGGCGTAGATGAAAATGCAAATCAAGATATGAATCCTGAAAGTATCCATCATTGGGCTGCGAATAGAATATCGGATGAATATGCTCTATTAAGAATTTTAGATTCTGAAGAAGCTCATGCACATTTATATGGCGATATTCATGTCCATATGCTAAGATACTTTGATTTGCGTCCATTTTGCCAACAATGGGACCCTCGAATGATTCTTGAACATGGGCTACCTCCGGTTGAGAGTTGGGTACATTGTAGCAAATCAGGACAGGCAGGAAGCTTACGTGTAGCTGTAACTCACCTAGCAAAGTGGCTTGGAATTATTCAGGGAGAATTTTCAGGGGGTCAGGGTTACGATTATATAACTACATTTTTAGGTCCGTACGCTCGAGGTATTCCTACTAAAGAACTAGAACAATCGATGCAGTGTCTAATTTTTGAAACTAATCAAATATTTGCAGCAAGAGGAGGACAAGTACCATTTACTTCAATATCATGTACTCCAACTGTGCCGGATGGTTTATTAAATATTCCTGCTGTTGGGCCTCACGGAAAAATAGTAGGGGTATATGGTGATTATAAAGAAGAATGTTTAAAACTCTTTGATGCTTTAACTGATGTTTATATTCAAGGGGATCATAATGGGAAACTTTTTGCTTTTCCAAAACATGAAATAAAAATTAAAAAAGATTGGTTGAGAGAATTCGAGCCATCTTACTTAAAAATCATGGAAGAAGTAGCAACAATGGGAACTCCTTATTTCCTTAATATGTGTCCAGATTGGATGCCAGATGAAATTCACAGTCAATGTTGTAGAAAGTTTTTGAGTGGAAATCAGATTATTGAGCAATGTATTATTGATCCTGAAAAGAGGAAAATAGCAAATGTATGGGAAAAATATGTTACCATTGGTTCACTTCAAAGCGTTAGTTTAAATCTTCCACGGTATGCTTATTTATCCGATGATGAGGATGATTATTTTACAATATTGGATGATAAAATGGAGCTGTCGGGAAGAATTTTACGCAAAAAATGGAATTTGATGGAAAAAAGATTGAAGACTGGACATCTCCCTTTATGTAGCGGTAAAATTAATGGTGAACCCATTTTTAATATTAAAGATCAAAATCTCTCTATAGGATTTACTGGATTAAATGAAGCTGTGAAAAGTTTAACTGGCTATGAATTACATGAAGATGACACAGCTTATAAGTTGGGCAAGAAGATATTAAACTATATGGTTGCAAAATGCAATACAATGACAGAAAGAGACAAAAAATATTACTCTTTATGGGAACAGCCTTCCGAATCGACATCTAACAGATTAGCACGACTGGATCTCAAGCATTTTCCAAAAAAAGCGATAGTACAATCAAGCGGTAAATCAGCTTATTATACTAATTCTGATCACTTTAGGTATGATGCTGAGATCCCGTTATCCGTACGAATTAGGAAACAAGGCGATCTACATCCTATAGTTAACGGTGGTGTTATTACTCATATTTGGTTAGGGGAACAAAACCCAGATATCAATGGTTTATGGGAACTCACAAAAAATATATGTCTTAATACAAACACAGCTTATTTTGCTTATACTATAGATTTTATTTATTGTCCGTCATGTCGGAGAATGTTTAGAGGTACTCAATTTAGTTGTCCACGATGTCAATCTGGAGATGTTAAATTATACTCAAGAGTTACAGGATATTATAGTGAAGTAAATAGATATAATCCTGGAAAAAAAGCTGAATGGGAGGCTCGTAGGCGAGAAAACCTTTTTTATTAACCAATATTTTTCTATTTTTTAAATAGCACCACGTTATATTATATATATGGAAATAAATGATTCATTTAGAAAAGTTCAAAAGACAGTTGATAATTGGATCTGTGAACATGGTGGGTATTGGCCACCCTTATCAATGATATGCGCTATTATGGAAGAATTAGGAGAAGTTGCGAGAGAGGTAAATTCTCTTGAAGGATATAAACCTAAAAAATCTAAAATTACAGATTCTAATTTAGGTGAAGAATTAGCTGACCTTCTTTTTTCTATAATATGCATCGCAAATCATTATAATATTGATTTAGGAAAAGAATTTAATAATATAATTGTCAAATATTCTAAAAGAGATTCAAGCAGGTTTTCTTGATTCGAACAATATCTATTTTGACTAATTTAAGATCCTATTATTTTACTTTTGACAGATACGATTTTGATAAAAGAAGTTCCGTAAAAATTACCGTTTTAAATATTGTACCTAGAAAAAAATTATATTTAGGACTAATTATTATTTAATTAATAGTAAGTTTTTTCGTAATTTAATTTCAAAAACTTGGAATTAATGATATGGGCAAAGAAAAAAAAGCACTAGGAATAAAAACTACAAGGTATTTTACCAAAAATTGTACTAAGTGTGATTTCGAATATCCTAATTGGTTTACTAATTGTCCTAAATGTGGAGCTGCTTGGGATGATACAGAAGTAATCTCCACACTCAAAGAAGCCCATAAAAAAACAATAAAAATTGTAGTAAAAATCACTGAAGAAAATTTTAATAAAAATATTATTAATGTAAATTTAATTTTTAGTGCTGATCAAGGAAAATCATGGTATCAAATGAATATGGATGCTAAGACGGATTATTATATAGCAGAAATAGCTGAAGTACCAGTTGGTTCAGTTATTATTTACTATATTGAAGTTTGTTTAGAAAACGGAGAGAGAATCATAGAAAATAATGATGAAAAATATTTCTTTTATAAAGTAGGAGTACCAATTGGAGAATCCGAAAAAGAACCACCAAAAAAAGAAAGTAAAGTCATTAGAGAAAGTATTAAAGAAGCACCTATCAGACCCAAAACGTATTACAAAACTCCAATGGAAACACTAAAACAAAAAATGGATATAACTCGAGAAATGGTTGAACAATCCACTTTCATCCCTCTTGGGCAAAGTAAACCTCTGGAAAAAAAGAGTTCTCAAGAATATTTTTCAAATAATTCAACTCTATTTGGTAAACCCCAGACAAAAATAGATCCAGAGTTAAAAGTGTGTATTCATTGTAATTCTAAGATTAAAAAAATGTGGAGCACGTGCCCAATATGTGGTAAAAATCTCTGAATTAAGTTTTTTAATTCTCTTTGTATTAAATTTTCAGATAATTGAAATTTATTTCTAAAATAAGTAAATTTAAGATTAAATTGTGTCATTTTTGAAGAATAATTTATAATTTAGTGCCACATTTATTACAAAATGCGTAATCAGATGATAAAATCGCACCACATAGTTTGCAAATTACAATTTCTTTTCCAGAAGGCTTTATTACTTTTGGTTGAGTTGATGGTGGTGATTGCTCTTGTGTAAATGTAATTGGTTTACTTTCAATGTCTGATACATTTGGGATAATCCTCAGCTTACTCTGTTCTTCAATTTCAGACTTTGGTTTTGCGGCAAATGGGATAAACGCATCAGATGAAATTTTTTCAGTTTCATATGTTTTTTTAGTTAAAGCTTGAAACAGGGATGGTGGTGGTGTTGCTTCTGTTGTTGGTGAAGTTGGGATTGAAACAACTGGTTTAGTTTCTATTTTTTCAACTTTTTCCTTCTTTTCTTTTTTAGGTTTTTCTTTCTTTTCTTTTTTAACCCTTTTCATTTCTTCTAATAATTTTTCTTGCTTTTCTTTTTCTTCTTGAAGTTTTTTCTCTTTTTCTTCTTTCTTTTTCTGTTTTTCAAGTTTT
The DNA here is from genome assembly GCA_020343655.1 of Promethearchaeota archaeon. Taxonomy (GTDB): domain Archaea; phylum Asgardarchaeota; class Lokiarchaeia; order Sigyniarchaeales; family SOKP01; genus Loki-b32. The sequence goes on from CP070805.1 coordinate 722,489, forward strand.
TTCTTATCCTTCTTAGAATAAAGTGGTTCAGGTAAGTAATCCATTAAAGAATCTGACTTAGTCTCAGGTGCATCTTTAGGTATTTGAAACTGAGCAACACTTGAAGGAATAGTATCTACGGAAGACGTATCTTGAGGAGATTGAAAACCTTTTGGTGCAGGGGCGGGAATGGGAACATTATTAGTAAAGGGGATTGATTTTGGTTTATATGTATCATCTCTAGCTAAAAATTGCATGGGTTGCGTAGGAACATTATCAAGCAAAATTTCTTCTGGTTTTTTAAATGTTAATTCTACTTGTTTTTCTGATGGTTCAGGTAGAGGTATTTCTGGCTCAAACTCCGGTTCTATTACTGGTTCTGGGATTGGTGGCGCCTCAAACTCAAATTCGGGTTCTGTTTCAAGTGCTGAGCTTGGTTGATAGGTTTGAAAAGTGGCAGGCTCGGGAACAGGAGGAGCAGCATAATCAAATTCAGGTTCAGGTTGTTGAATAGGAGTTGGATATGCTCCTGGAGCGGTGATTGGAACATTGCCAGGACTAAACACAATTCCCTTTGATATCAGCTGATCGGGTACTCCTGAGCCAATCATCAAACATGCTAATATATAAAAACAATCACCAACACCATCACCTGTTTTTGCAGAAGTCTCCATATAATATAAATTAAAATTATCGGTAAAATTATTAACTTCTTCTAAAGAAACGACTCTCTGATCAATTAAATCACTTTTATTGCCCACTAGAAGCAGTGGAATTTCTGATTTCACATTTGCTCTTACTTCTTCAATCCATTGGGGTAAATGCTCAAAACTCGCAGAATTTGTAAGGTCAAAGATTAATAAAGCTCCTAATGATCCTCTATAATACATTGGTCGTATTGAGCTAAACCGTTCCTGCCCTCCAGTATCCCAAATTTGAAGTTTTGATCGTATAGGCCCTTCTAAAGTATCAATAGTAATTGTCTTTACGTGAAAATCTACTCCAATTGTCATTTTGTAATCTTCTGTGAAAAAGCCTTTACTGAATCTGAGAGTTAATGCTGTTTTTCCGACCCCTCCATCTCCTACAACAATCGATTTAAAGAGATAATCATATTCTTCAGCCATTACATGTCCCTATTTTACATTTCAAATTATTTTATATCGATAAAATTTACAAAATCTTGAACCTATTATATATATTATTACTATAAATACAAATTTATAATTTTATTTATAAAATCGATATTCCGTTATTTTACTTATAACGAAGTAAGATATCATTATAATAGTTTCTTTTAAATTCATGAAGATATTTATTGTCCTACAAATCAAAAAAAAATAACAAAATTATCGTGATTAGAAGGAGATCATTCAATATTAATAAAGAGTTTTTTATGAGAACTTTATATTCCTAAAGTATTTTGTGAGCTTCTTCACAAATATCGATTTTTTCGATCCATTGGCTAATTTTATTTAAATCCTGTTGTGGAAATTCATATGAGTGTTCTCGATCCGGGTAAATCCCATTTAGAACTTCATCCCTATAATCATCCAAGGCACGTCGAATAGATTTTCCAATATTACCAAAATATTTAACAAATTTTGGTTTAAACTCAGTAAATATGCCTAACATATCATGAATAACTAATATTTGTCCATCACAATAAGATCCAGCTCCAATACCGATAGTGGGAATGTCTATACTACTTGTAATTAATTTAGCTATTTGCCAGGGAATACTTTCTAAGACAATCGAAAAAACACCTGCTTCTTCTAAATTTTTTGCATCTAATATTAATTTTTTTGCAGCTTCAATTGTCTTCCCTTGAACTAAAAAGCCCCCGAATTCATAAATAGCTTGTGGAGTGAGGCCAATATGGCCCATAACTTGTATATCTGCTTTGATCATTGCTTTAATTGTAGAACATATTTCTGTTCCACCTTCAACTTTAACAGCTTCAGCTCCTCCTTCTTGGATAAACCGTCCCGCATTTTTAACTGCTTCATTTGAATCTATTTTATATGATAGAAAAGGCATATCCCCTACAAGTAAGGCATTTGATACTCCTCTGCTAACTGCTTTGGTATGGTGTATCATCTCATCCATAGTTACTGATAGAGTATTTTTATAACCAAGCATTACCATTGAAAGTGAATCTCCTACAAGAATTAAATCAATACCACTCTCATCAACAATTTTTGCCATTGAGTAGTCATAGGATGTTATTGTAACTATTTTTTCGCCTTTTTTCTTCTTCTCTATTATATCTTTTACAGTTACTTTTTGTAAAGACATAGGTTCAAATAACTAATTAGTTTTGATAAGTTTTATGAATTTTTTATTTTTTTTTTTAAATCCAATCATCTCTTCCTTATAATTATTAATTTTTCGAGCAAAGCCAAATTAGAATTCTCAAGAATGGAGAAAGTAAGGTATTTGGAATATTTATTTGATATTGATAAGACTTTTTAAAAAAAGCTTCATATTATAACCCTACTAATTTAATAAAAGAAATTGAGACTTATGGTAGATCCAAAAAGTATTGATTTTTATTCATTAGGGTTCAATTTTATTGAAACAAATACAATGTTTGTTGCTAATCATAAAAATGGTAAATGGGACGAAGGGGAATTGGTACCGTTTGGGAAATTTGAAATCTCGCCAGCTTCATGTGTTTTAAATTATGGTCAAGGTATTTTCGAGGGAATGAAAGCCCTAAGAGGCAAAAATGGAGAGATCACATTATTTAGACCTGAAGAAAATGGAAAGAGATTCAATTTTAGTGCGAGGAGGATGTTGATGCCTGAATATAACTCAGAAAAATTTATTGATGCTGTGAAGAAAGTTATAAAAGCAAATGAGGAATTTATTCCACCATATGATAGTGGAGGTGCTTTGTATATTCGACCAATTTTATTTGGATATGGTCCAATTCTAGGAGTACATTCAGCAGAAGAGTTTAAATTGATCATTTTTACAGTTCCCGTTGGACCTTACTTTCCAGAAGGATTTAAAGGAATAGATTTAGAAATATCAAAATTATATACAAGAGCAGCTCCAGGAGGAACTGGCTCAGCAAAAACAATATGTAATTATGCAGGGACAATGTTACCGGCAAAAGAAGCTAAAACCAGAGGTTTTGCCCAAATTATATATTTAGATGCAGTTCATATGGAATATATCGAAGAAGTAGGTGCAGCAAATTTTTTCGCAATGATTAATGATAAATTAGTAACTCCAAGGAAAACAGGTACAATTTTAGAAGGAATTACGCGAGAGTCAATTTTAGAACTTGCTTCCAAAAAGTTAGGGTTAGAGGTTGAAGAAAGAGATATTTCTTATAAAGAATTATATGATGAATCATGCACTGAAGCATTCTGTTCTGGAACTGCTGCTGTTATAACACCAATTGCATCTGTTGCTTTAAACGGTCAAGTACGGATACTTAACAATCGAGAACCAGGGGAAATAACAATTAAATTATATGAATTATTAACGGGGATTCAGAGAGTAGAAATTGAAGACGAGTTTGGATGGATCATTAAAGTATAATTTTATTTTTTTAAATTTATTAATTTGAAATTCTTATTAATAGAGAATTAAAGGCTTTTTCAACATTTTATCCTGCTTTTGAAGAGATTTTTAAATACCCTACGATATTATCATATTTACTCACTATTTCTGAAATTTAATCATCAAGAACTTTATAATCATTAAGATCAATTATATCTCATTTTGTACCTAATATAAAGGCAGAAGTATTTCCATATTTATTTAATTTTTTTATCCATTCCTCTACACCTTCAAGAGTATTAAATCGAGATTAGTCAAACAAAATAAAAGCAGCAAATGATCCATCAACAAAATTGGTCAATAGCTCTTTGAAATGGGTCTGACCTGCAAAATCCCACATTACTAAGTTGTATTCATGTCCGTTTATTTTGAGAATTTTGGAAAAAAAGTTAACTCCTTTAGTTAATTTACTATTATTATCGAAATTAATATGTATTAACCGGTTGAGAAATGAAGTTTTCCCAACTCCTCCATCTCCGGAAACTATGATTTTTACTGTTTTTTTCATATCAATATTTCCTATTTTGTTTTAAATTTAAAAAAGTACGATAAAATATGATTTCCGTAACAATATAACATAATAAAAATTAGTTATTAACTCAGTTTTTTATTTATTTAAATGTAAAATAGAAAAAAGGATAAAAATCAGAGAAAAAAAGTAAAAAATTTTAGTGGAGTTTAAATAATTCATTCTATTTTGAGGAGTTGGGAACTCCCTGTACAGATTAGTTCTCCATTTTCATGCCATACTTTTCCCTTGCAAAAAAATATGTTTTTACCACTTTTAATACATTTTGCCCTTGCCCTTAAGCGTCCACTAGAAACAGGTTTTAAAAATTCAATTTGTAAATCTATGGTGGTAATATATCCATGAGGAAGGATCAGAGAAAAGGCCGCACACGCACAAGTTGAATCGACAAGAGAGGCCAAAACGCCGCCATGTATCATTCCATTCTGTGTCAATTCTTTTCTTATTTCGATTTCAAAAATAGCTATTCCATTTGCAATTTCTTGAATTTCAAAACCTAAATGTGAATAGAAAGGTATCCTTTTATATAGGAGATTTATTATATCACTCATAATTTTTATCTTTCCATCTTAAACTTTAATTTTTATTAATTTATGGGGTATAATATATTTTGCTAAAGGCAAAGAAATAAAATATATGAAATCCCATTAATTATTGATGCTAAAATTTACGATAAATGAGTTTCTCGACCTTAGATTAGAAGATGGAAAAACAAATATATATGTTAACAATGAATTATTTATGCATTGTAAACATATTTTATTGACTGTTCCTCTTGATGAGATCGATGATTTCAATTCAGTTGATGAATTTATAGAAAGATCAGATAAACATTATGAATTTTCGATAGATTATACTATTGAGATTTCACCAGAAACACGATTTTGGGTTCATTGTTCGAATATTCAAGCATGGTATGAAAATAATTATAATACATGTTTAATCCATAGTAATTTGGCATTTCCTTTACTTAATAAATTAAAAAAGGCAGGAGATTTTCTTGCAGGAAAGGTGTTCAAAGAAGAAGTAGCAAAAAGATTTGAAAATGGTAATTTAAACGTAATACAATTCTTTTTGTATAATCACTATTTAGATTGTTTAAATAAGGAAGAATTAGAACTTTTATTAGAACAAGCAAGTTCTAATTTAACTATAAATATAGTAAATCAACTTAATGAATTGTTGAGTTCAACACTTTCTAATTTCAGGAAGATTAAAGAATTAATAGAATTAGTACTCTTCCTTGATTTAAAATATAATCAAAATTTGATTTTTCGTGTTTTTAATGAATTAAATGAGAATTTGAAAAATCGCTTTGCACGTTTGCTAATACTGCATCTAAATTATAAAGAATTTATTAATTATAAAATCCCTTATGGGAAATTTTTTACTTATTTTGAAGAAATTCTAAACTTTTTATATGAAAAATATCCAGAAATCAATGATTTGCTAAAAATTATCGACTCAGGTTTTATAAGTGGTGCAGTTTCTTTAGATGAGAAGTTTTCATATGGTGCTGTATCATATCATAGAATAATTCAAGGATATTAAACGGATTCTAGTCTATATTTCAGTCTTTTTTTCTAGATAATAGTAACTATAAGCTTTTACGAGTCCAAGTTTTGTGTATAAATTCATAGCCTCCTTATTTTCACTTTCAACTTGTAACCAAATCGTTTTAGCACCATTTGGAATACCCCAATCTTTAATCATTTTAAATAACATAGAAGTGCTAACATTTTGCCTTCTAAAATCTGGATCTACCAACACATCAGCAATATATAAAAATCCATGTAAATCTAAAATACCCATAAGAGTTCCTACAACTTTATTATTAAATATGGCGGTAATAAAGCGTTTTTGTGGGATAACTATTCTACTACTTAATGCATCTAATACCTTCTGAGCTTCTTGATCCCTCTTGGAATAATTTGCCAAAAAATCTGAAAATTCTTTTAGTCTTTCGGAATAGTAAAAGTAGGTAAAATCTTCATTAATAGTTTCATTTCTTAAGTCTTGAACAGAGGTTATCATAGTATGTGTAATACAGCCTAATTGTTTATATCCATACTCTAATAATTTAGTATCTAAATAGTTAGGCTCAAAAAATTCTGGCATTGTAAAGATTGCAGGTAATTTGTAAGCCTGATACGCTCTTTCAACATAATTTATATCTTTATCGATAGTATTTAAACTCCCTGTATAATTTAAAGGGAAAACCGAATTTGCACGAGAGGTCACCCCCTCCATAAAGCGTAATATCCAACCATTTAAAAAGTAGTAGTGGTCTGCTGGCCAAGAATTCATTAAAATCTCCTGTAAGCGTTTGATTTCTTCTTTTTCAAACATATGTATGTAACTCTTTTATTCTTTAGTTCTATAGTTGTTCTTCTTTTTTCTTTTAGTTTTCAATTTAGATTGGACTAATTTAGTACCACAATATTTACATTTAGTATCATATACTTCTAATTCCTTTCCACACTCAGGACAATATTTTGGTCCTGATAGGCAATTATCGCTAATTTTTTTTCACTTTTTTGTTATTATATAAATTAATTTATCGCGTTTATTATATTTTCAAGTGGGAATTGTACGAAAAAAACTTATTTATTGTACCCTATTTTGTATTTTAATTTATTCTATTAATCTAATAAATTCATAATTATGATAAAAAACATAATTTTTGATTTAGGTAATGTTCTATTAGATTTTAAACCTGAAAAATTCTTGCTTAAATATAGTAAAGATGAAAATTATATTGGAGATTTCATTTTTAAGGTCATTAAGAGCAAAATATGGTTAAATTTAGATCGTGGGATTATCTCGCTTGAAAGGGCTAAAGATAAGTTTATACAGAAATTTCCAGAGGAACGTGATTTTTTGGTAACATTCTTCGAACATTGGATGGAAATGCTTACGCCGATAGAAGAAAATGTAAAAATTTTATATGATTTAAAATCCAATGGTTATAGTATTTATATTTTATCTAATTTCATTGAAGAAGCCTTCCATTTTGTAAAAAACCAATATAAGTTTCTCTCACTTTTTGATGGAAAAATCATTTCCGGTAAAGTAAGGGTTATCAAACCTGAAATTAATATTTATCAAAGATTAATCGATAAATATAATTTATTACCCGATGAGTGTGTTTTTATTGATGATATTCAATCATTCTTGACTCCTGCGAAAAAATTAAATATGAAAACTATATTATTTTTGCCAAATACAGACCTAAGATCAGAATTGCGTGATTTTGGTGTCAATATTTAAGGCAATCATTGCGTTTTAATAAATCAAAATCTAAGTTTTCGACAAAAATACTAAATCTATACTCTGTTTTTCTTTAAAAAGATACAACAATTGATAGATATATGGTTGATAATCATAGTTACAGTTTTTTTGGTCAGAAAGTAGGCTTGATTATCCAAAGTTCTTCTAAAAATGAGCCTTTTATCTTCTTTAGACTGATTAAGAGTAAAAATGACGGTTCTTGGGAGAAACCAAGCAGCGGAGAAGGGAAAGTAATTAAATTCTCATTAGAAGAAATTGTCTGGATTATTCGTGTGTTAGAAAAAGAAGTAAATTCATGGTCAAGTTATCATACATTTAAAGACAAAAATACTCAGATTTCTTTTAAGTGGGAGAATGGAGATAATAAGAAATTGTGGATTCATATTGGAAAATATTCAAAAGTACTAGAGTATGCTCAATTTAAGATATTAGAAATGCTATTAAAACATATTTTAAAAGAAAAAATAGAATTTGCAACTACTCCCAATGTTTCTAAAAAGAGTGATTCTGGATTATTCAGCAACACCTTCGTCAAAGAAGAAGTAATCACAAATTTAGAACACATAAATAAAATTGAGAATTATCAAAGCAATAATGAAAATCCCAGTAAAATAAAAAAAGTTAATGGTTCCATTAAGGGCGAAACTGATAAAGCCTTACTTATCCAATTTGATAATGGGAGTGAAGTATGGATACCTAAGTCTACAATTCATTCTGGTTTTGATAATACAATGAATGCAATTCAAAGTTTCACAATTGATAGCTGGATTTTAAAAAAAAATAAAGTCTTGTCTTAAATTTTGTAAAAGATGCCCGAATCTGAACAACTAAATAGAGACAAGTATAGATTTATAATTTATCATGGTCATATACACATATTATCCATAAATGAAGATCCTGAAGATAATGACAATCCTAGTGAATTACAAAATCGGGAATTTAACCACCTTTTATCAAAATAAGAAAAAGAAATTATAAAAATATTAATTTTATTTATCAAGCTCATAAGCAGTTATAAATCCTTCATGAATAGCTTCCATCATAGTTCGAGGTTCCTTACAATCTCCTATTTTATAAATATTATATGAAGGATTAGATGCATCAATTTTATCGTATAAATCTGTGTTAGGTTTTACTCCTGTAGCTAAAATAAATGTATCAATGTTTTCTAATGATTTTGTTTCGCCTTCATGCTGAAATTCTACTGTATCTTTCTCGAATTTCGTTATATTAGCATTAGTAATTGTATTTATACCTAATTTCATCATATGGCCAATCATAAAACCGCGAGTAGTTCTCCCAAAATTGAGTCCCAATTTAGGAAGTTTTTCTATTATTGTCACCTTTCTATTTCCCTTGAGCCACTTCGCAAAAATTTCATCCTTTGGCATTAAATTATAAAAACTGATAAAACGCGCGACTTCTGAGTCCAAGGTTCCTAATTCAGCAGCCCAGATTGCTGTTTCCATACCTGTTGCTGACCCACCTACCACAACTACATTTTTTCCAACATGATAATCTCCCGCAAGTACATCATCAGCAAAATAAATGGTGCTTCCTAGAGTACCATCGATTCCTGGAATTTCTGGGATATCATATTTAACACCAGTTGCAAAAATGGCAGCATCTGGTTCATATTCATTTATTATCTCTTGAGTTGCTTCTACTCCAAGCTGTAAATCAATATTAAGATGCTCAATTTGAGCTTTGTAGTAATCAATTATATCATTAATATCTCTTCGTCCAGGGGGAATAAATGATACATTGATTTGCCCACCTATCTCATCTTTTTTCTCTAAAATTGTTACATTATGACCCAATATTCTCGCTACTCGAGCAGCCTCTAATCCCGCAGGACCACTTCCAATAATTAGTACTTTCATTGGTTTCTCTGTTTTTTTATTAAGGTTTATTTCGCTTTCTCGAGAGGCTTCATAGTTTCGCATGCATTCAACTGATCTCCCAGTAAAAATATGGTCAAAACAACCTTGATTACATCCTACACATTTCCTAATATCCCAAAGCTGATTCTCTTTTGTTTTGATAGGTAAATAAGGATCAGCTATGAGTGCACGTCCCATACAAATTGCATCTGCCAGTTCGTTCCTTAATAGTTCCTCAGCTACTATTGGATTGGTAATTCGATTGCTAACAAAAACAGGGATAGAAACATTATTTCTAATATTTTCAGCTAAGTAAGCATATGCTCCTTGGGGAACCATCATTAGAAGTTGTGGAATTCTAGTCTCATGCCACCCTCCAGTTACATTTATAAAATCTATTCCCGCCTCATCATAATATTTTGCAATCACCGCAATTTCTTTATAAGTATTAGAACCAGGCACAAAATCGTCTCCTGTCATCCGCATTCCCACTAAAATTTCCTTCCCAACCCTTTCTTTAACTAATTTTATTAATTCAAGCGGATATCGAAGTCTATTTTCTAATGAACCACCATATTCATCATCACGTTTGTTGGTAAGCGGACTAAGAAATTGATTGATTAAATATCCTGCAGATCCGGATAATTCTACACCATTAAATCCTGCTTTTTTTAGACGTTCTGCCGCTCTCGCGTGATTCTCTTGAACAACTTTGATTTCATCAATTGTTAACTCCTTAGGTACCATTTTTGTCAAATTAGATTGTATTGCAGAAGAGGATACTGCTTTAGAAGATAAAGAATAAGCACCAGCATGATATAATTGAGCAATAACTTTTGCACCATGGTCATGCATTATCTCTGAGAAAGTAGTTAATCCTGGAATAAATTTATCGTCATCAACTGAGAGAAAACCTCGTCCTCCACCACCTCTTTTTTCAACCTGAGCTCCTCCTATGATAATTAAACCAACTCCTCCCTTAGCTCTTTCAAGGTAGAAATTAGTAAATTGTTCACTTATATAACCATCAGGAGTGTAATTTAAAGCCATGGCGGGTAAAACAATTCGATTCCGAATTTCAATATTTCGAATTTTTAATGGTTCAAATAACTTTACAAATTTCATGATATTATTCATAATTATTATTTGAATTTTAAAATTTCATTTTAAATGAAATTCATTCTCTTATAACTGAAATGCCATGTTTCTCCAATTTATTCATAATAAAAGGGTATTTTATCAAGGGTTCATATTCTAAGTGAGGAATTCCTAAACTTCTTATCTGTTCTTTTGTGAAAATGTTAAATAGAATCGCAGCACCATGTTGAATATTATATTTTTTCAATAGTTCTAATGCTCTTAACTGGAAATGAAAAAATTTTCCATCTGCTCCTGTTATTTGCTCGAAAGTCTTTTCATCAACCCCTTTCAAAGAGACCCTTGCATATAAATTCTTGAAATCATTTAATTCCTTAATATAATCTTCGTCTAACAGTATTCCATTAGTTTCAAGGATGAATAACACATTTTCAGGGATATAGCTCAACAATTTTAGTAAATGAGCTTTTCCTATAGTTGGTTCTCCACCGCTTATCCTTATTAATGATAGGTTCATTTTGAGAAGTTTTTCGCTTACGCTTTTTGGAGTAAAAAATTTACCAAATTTGTTGGGTTGCCATACTTTTTTCTGGGCCCAGCAATAGACACATCTTAAATTACAACCTAAACAGTCAGCGGTAGCACACCCACCATAGAAGTGAGTTTTACGAAATCTATAATACTTTTTTAAATCGTTTTTACATACTTGACTTTCAATAGAATGTGCTAATTTAACTGGATCAACCATGTTCTAATTCAATATTACTGAATATTAGCCAATACAAATAATTAACTGATCAACTTCATTGAATGGTATTATTACACAAACTTATTGAAACAATATTTCTGATGATTATTTATACAATAATTACAAAAAGTTTCTGCACATAAACCACAGACGATCTCTTCATCATAGCATATATTTAAGTGTTTCTTACAACGGTTACAATGTTGATATCTCTTCGCAAACAAATCTTTAGCCCTTTGGAATTTTCGCTTTTTTAATTTATATAGTAACTCTAACATAATTATTGTATTTTAAAAAAGGCATTTATAAACTTAGAAAAAAATTTTAAAAATACATTTATGAGAATTAATGGACTTGAATTATATCCCAATTGAATTAAAATTTTTACTTCATTTTAAATCTTCAACTAATTCAAGAAATCCTGCATATGGAATGGCAGTCCAACTTTCTGCAAATGTAGCACCTGCAGAACGAGAAAGCAACGAGACTTTTGCTGCTTCTTGTTCATTTTTCACTTCGAAAATATCAATAAAATCATAGCGACCTAGTATGGCATAATGCGCGATCCACTTAATATCCGGAACCTTTTCTCTAACTAAGTTCAACCATTTTTCTCCCTGTTCTTTCCGTTTTTCCACTAAATCAGGATTTTGAAGTTTAGTTGCAAGTATATATATTGGCATAAAGAAAAGTATAATTATTGAAAATATATATTTTATTCTAGCAATAATTCTTTAATATCTTCAACGAGAGAATCTATTAGCTTTTCTAGATAAATTCTACCTCTTTTAATATTAGCATGAGTTGGATCCCCTATTACCCCAATTTCAGATAAAGCAGAAATTCCCTTTTCAAAAACTATTTTACTTGTGTCTTCCCCTAAAGGTCCAACGTATCCAGACTTAAACCTTTCTTTTCTCACCTGATTTTTTGCTATAGCTAAAATTTGGGAAGTCTCCACCTCTCCTGCATGGGCGCCTGCATCCTCGTTATTTATACCAAATTCTGTAGCGATCTGCCATTCAATCCTTACAAACTCCCACGCATCCGTATATCCAATTATTTTAAGTTCTGGATACTTTGATTGCGATTCTTCTATAGCCTCTTCTGTTGGCTTAAAATTTCCACCATGAGTAGGTATAAAGATAATTGTTTTGAAACTGTGTTTAGAAAGACTTCTAACATAATCATAAATTATTGCTTTTAGCGTCTCGTTCTTCAAAGAAATTGTACCTGGAAACGATAAATGATGATCAGAACATCCGATTCTAATTGTTTGAGCTTGTAAAGCATTTCCTAACTTAAGTGCTATTCTATTTGCTAGAAAATCAGCAATTATGGTGTCAGTGTGGGTCGGTAGATGTGGGCCATGTTGTTCTGTAGACCCTATTCCAATAACAACTGTTGTAAATCCCTTCTGGACTGCTTCCCCTATATCCAGCCAATTCATTTCTTCCATTCGGATATTTTTCAAGAGTATTTCACCTAACAATTCCATTTTAATATTGTTATATTCAAATTAAATTGAATTCTTAAATATTAATATCTTCATTAATTTTATTTAAGGATTTAGTCTTTCAACACCAAAAAATCGAGATATTAAGGGTAGAAGGCTAAATAACTCGGTACAAATTCAAGTAAATATAATTGCATTTCTTCCACAAAGATCCTCATAGTATCCACAAACTACACTAACTATCCATTACAAGAAAATATCTGTTAAGCTGGATTAGTCTAGCTTATTCAAGTTATTAAAAAAAAGAAAAACTAAATAAAGTTACATTTATAAAAACAATCCTTTTAACCTGTCTCATTCTCCCGCCAAAGCGGTACGAGCCTTATCTAAATTATCAACTCCGAGAACTACTCTGTTATTCTCGGCAAAATAAATTAAATCTATATTGACTCCGGCATTACCTATTTTCCGAGCCAACTGCCCACCTGTGCCGGGTTTTCCTACTTTTGGACCTATATCCACAACGAGTACTTCACGTATTGCACGTACTTCAAAACCAGCATCTTCGAGTGCCCAACGGGTCGTTTCTTCATCTTCAACCAAAATATGAATGATGCCTTCACCTTTTAGAGGAAATCCACATATCCCTTCTATATTAATGCCCATTTTGCCTAAGGTTTCTCCCATATCGGCTAATGTGCCCGGTTTGTTTTTCAAAATAACAGTTAAATCTCTCAATATTTTATTCCTCCTTTTAGTGTTAATGGTATCTAATTAATTAAATCTTTTCTCATGATTACGATATTTTTTTCAATGATTAATTATGTCTTTTCCCTTTTTAAGTTTTATTTTAACAATCGAGAATGTTGAGTGATGAAGAAATGAATAAATCGAAGAAAATCTTTAAAAATATATGTACTTTCTTGTAGAATCTATTAGTTAGAATTCTTCTATTGTGATGAATTTCCTGGATCTCGGGACTAAGAATCGACAGCCATCTTTTGTTACAACGATATTTTCTTCTAATGAAACCATTCCATAGTTTTTAGTCTTAAGGTATAATTCAAGAGTAAAGATATTGCCTTCTTCCACGATTCCCTTAGTGATTTCACCATAACGTTCCCAAAGCGGACCAAGCAATACACCACCATCATGAGCATTAGTACCTATTTGATGTCCTAATGCATGAGCATATTCTTCATAACCTTGAGATTTCACATAATCACGAGCTATTTTATCTACGGAAAATCCTGTTACACCTGGTTTGATGTATTCTGCAGCTTTTGTAATTGCATTATAGACTGTTTCAAAAGCATGTTTGAGTTCTTTGGGAATTTCATCTTCAGAACCGAAAAACCACATTCTTTGCAGGTCTGAACAATATCCATTGATTTTTACTCCAAAATCGTTGTGTAAAGTATGCCCCTTCTTTGTTTTGAGATTAGGAAGCGGATTAACATGACCAAATTCTTTATCTGGGCCAACATCTACTGCGGGACAAGAAATACGCTGCCAAGCTTCTTTTACACCATATTTATCCATCTCTTTATGGAACATTTTTTGGATTTCTATCTCACTCATTCCTATTTTTATTAACTTAGTCATTTTTCGATTGATCTCTTCTGTAATCTCACAGGCTTTTGTAACTAGCTCGATTTCTTTTTTTGTTTTTCGTCCTCGAAGTGCTTGAATTATTGGATAAGCACTTACAAAAAGATCCTTTTTATCAGATAAAATTGACGTTAATTTCAGATACATTCCATGAGAAAGCCCATCTGAAACTACACTATCCTCTGAATAATTTAGTGCAATCTTAGAGGGATTTATTTCCCGGAAAAGTTCCTTCAATGGAATGCTAATTCCTTCTTTATATGGAATGACAGTATCCCAGATACCTTTACTTTCTTCAGCGAGAGCATCAAAATCGCCTACAATCGCCGTTTTGGTAAATTTATCTCCATCAAATGCAAAGATAAAAGCAGACTGCCAAACAATATCGCCACCAATTATTTGATTCATAATAGGATCAGGATTGACGGAAGTTTCACGTACAAATATTAACCAACAGTCAATTCCTTTTTCTTTCATAATTGTTGGGAGCTGTTTATGTTTTTCTTTAATAATTTTTATTAAAATATCATAGGGGGTGTTTGCTTGAATCATTAGCTTCACTTCAATAATTATATCATTAATTTTAAAGGTGCAATTTATTTCTTAATTTAATCGAAACAATTTAAGATTTCTGAAATTTCGTTTAACTTTTTAATAAATGCAAAATCCTTGCTCATGAATATACTCTATCCAGCCCTTCTCATCTCAAACCATCCAACCCTT
>CP070805.1:737482-757866 GCA_020343655.1 Promethearchaeota archaeon
GATATCGAAACCAAATTACTAGTAAATTTTAAAAATTCAGATTATGAGATCTGTAGATCTTTTCTACTTTATAAATATAATCTGGACAATTTTTACATTCAGGAATTTTACATAAGAACTGTATTTTTGGGAGCGCGCACAATGTTAAAAAAGGACACTCTGGTAAATTCAACTCAATTGCTAAATCTAAATCACTGCTCATACTAAATTCACTTTTTTAATAGTTTTATTTTAAAAAAAATAGCCATTTTATATTTATAAAGAAAAAAACAGTACAAATTTACTAATTCATTATTTAAATTACTTCTATTTTGATGAAAATATTTTATTGGATCTTTTAATATCCACACAATATATTTTTCACACTAAAAAAATAAATTCTTAAATTAATGATATAAAAAAAGAATAAACTTCAATTAGTACTATTAATTTTTTGCAATAATTATTACAAGAGGAATAAGGGCAACAATATGAAGTATAGAAAAATGGGATCCCTTGATTGGGATGTATCTGTTCTTGGATTTGGTGCCATGCGATTACCGATGGATCAACAATTTAAAATAATAGAGGATGACGCAATTAAGATGATTCGCTATGCAATTGATAATGGAGTTAATTATTTAGACACAGCTTACCCTTATCATTTTGGTGAAAGTGAAGTTTTAGTAGGAAAAGCATTAAAGGATGGTTATCGTGAGAAAGTTCACCTCACAACAAAATTACCAATTTGGTTAGTCAAGAAAAGAGAGGATTTTGATAGATTTCTAAATGAACAAATTGAGAGATTACAAACTACTCCTGATATTTATCTCTTTCATGGTTTAAATAAGCAAAGATTAGAAAAAATAAAAAAACTTAATTTAATCGAAAAAATCGAGGAAGCAAAATCTAGAGGGTTGATAAAACACATAGGATTTTCGTTTCATGATAATTTTGAAGTATTCAAAGAAATATTAGATTATTATCAATGGGATTGTTGCCAAATTCAATATAATTATCTTGATATTGAATATCAAGCAGGCACTAAAGGAGTAGAATATGCTGGCAGTAAAAATATCGCATTAATTATTATGGAGCCAATTCGAGGTGGTAAATTAGCAATTCCAGAGCATAAACTAGATACAAAACCAGAAATTAAAGCAGTACTAGACAGGTCTAAATTTAAGAGAACTATGGCTGATTGGGCTTTAAAATTCGTTTGGAATCACCCTGAAGTTTCCGTTGTATTAAGTGGAATGAGTACAATGCAACAAGTCAAGGAAAATATTGAATCTGCCAATAATTCAGGAATTAATATTTTAAAAGATGAAGAATTGCTAACAATTTCTAAATTGCGCGATGCATATAGTAAATATACAATTGTGGATTGTACGAGTTGTGGATATTGCTTACCGTGTCCAAATGGAGTCACAATTCCGGAAGTATTTAGATTACTAAATGAGCTTTATTATTGGGGTGAAAGAGGCAGGCAAAGAATAAGTTTTTTCTATAATAGAATGGTAAAAACACAAAAAGATCTAGAAAAAGCACTCTCTGAAGGAGATGAAGTAGAAGGAGCAGCTAGTTTATGTATTCAATGTGAAGAATGCCTTGAAAAATGTCCACAACAAATAGATATTCCAGATGTTATGGAGAAAACTAATGCAATTTTTAAAGAAGATAAAAAAGTATCTGAATTTTTTTGTTAATTTCATTTTTTAAATAATTTTACCATTGTTTATAACCAAAAACTTCTTTTAAAAAGGTAAATAAATTGAATTAGAAATAAGTAATTTTTATGGCCCTTGACGGTTGGAGTGGTCTCTGACGCTGGGCTTCAAACCCAGTTATCCTGCGAAGGGGTAGGGGTTCGATTCCCCTCGAGGGCCGCCAGTTTATTAATAAAATAAGTCCATCGTGTTTTAAATGGTAGATTTTAGCAAAATAATTGACTTTTTCGAAAGCTCGAATATTCCAAAAAACATGCTGAATAGAGGTCAACTTGTTTTAAATCAGTTCTTAAATCCAATAAAAATCCTATTCGAGCAAAGATCTGTCCCTAATGATCCATGGACAGACGAACAAATTGAATTTCTCCTTCAGACTCTTTCGAATATGGATACTGATAAAGATAATAATACCGCTAGAGTAGGAGAAAGAGAAGCAAGAATCGCTTCAAAACTCCATTTAAGAACATCAGCAGGATTCTGTCATGGTGTGGGAAGAAGCGGTTTTCTCACAGCCCCTCAACCAAAAGCACCGGGGGGATCAATAATGTATGAACTTTCTAACTATTTAGCTCGTAACATACTAAGAAATTTTGGATTACCAAACATTAAGGACGCGATTGTAGTTCCCTTATGTACAGGAATGTCGTTGTCTTTAACACTAGGAGCTTTGAATTCAGATGGTGTTAAATATAACTTGAATCTTAAGAGAACTGTAATAGTTCCTCAAATTGACCATAATTCCCTTTTGAAGTCGATTAATTTAGTGGGTTTCAAACCAAAAATCATTAATGGTAAGATTTTTGGAGATGCTGTAAGAATTCCTATTGAAGATATAAAATCTAATTTGGATGAAGATTGTTTTGCTATTATTTCAATAACCAGCTTTTTTCCACCTCGTGAACCAGATAATCTAAAAGAAATTAGTAAATTTGCTGAAGAAAATGATCTTGTTCATGTTATCATTAATGCATATGGTGTTCAAAGCCCCGAATGGATGAAACTAATTCGATCTGCTATTGATGCTGGTAGAGTCGATGCAATAATTCAGTCAACGGATAAGAACTTTCTTACTCCTGTTGGCGGAGCCGTAATCGCCTCACCTATTGAAGAAAACATTAAGAAAATTAGTCAAACTTATGCGGGTCGTGCTTCCGCCACTCCGGTGGTCAATTTCTTAATTTCAATGCTTTCATTAGGAATAAATGGTTACCAAAAATTAATTGAAGAGCAGCAACAAAATCGAAAAACCCTTGAAAGAAAACTCAAAGAGGTTGCAGAAAAAATAAATGAAAGAATTCTTGATATTTATAACCCAGTAGCTATTGCGTTATCCTTAAGTAATTTGAAAGAAGAAAAATTATATGCCCTTGGAGGTGCCTTATATAATTTAAGAGTCACAGGACCTAGGGTCTATAATCCGAAAGAGAAATCATTTGGAACATGTTGCAGTAATTATCCAACTCCTTACATTGTTATGAATGCTGCAATCGGTGCAAAAGAAAAAGATATTATCTCTGCTGTCGAAAGATTTGAAAGAGCGTATAAACAAATTGTTCAATAACAGAAATTGTACCAAAGTTTTAAAATTCTATTTAAACAGAAATAAAAATAAATAAAAACTAGAAGTTCTATATTTTAATAAAAATTAAAGGAACACAATTAATTCGGCAGAAAGGAGTTCGTAATGGAAAACCGTCTTTTAAACCAATTTAATAATGTAATTACTTCTCAATGGCTTTCTAAACAAATAGAAATACCATATGGGCCTTTAACACCTC
This sequence comes from Promethearchaeota archaeon, assembly GCA_020343655.1. Taxonomy (GTDB): domain Archaea; phylum Asgardarchaeota; class Lokiarchaeia; order Sigyniarchaeales; family SOKP01; genus Loki-b32. Next base: position 740,970 of record CP070805.1, read on the forward strand.
GAGAATTGTTTGAGTTAGCTTATCATACATGTAATTCTGTAACTATGAGAAATATTCATATAAAATTATCTTCCAGCGAAGATCAAGGTGGATCAAAAGCAATCTTATATTCAAATAGTAAAAAATTTACAGCAATAGAAGCTTTAGATAACTCATTAAAAATTACTAAATATTTCAGTGAGGGTACCACAGGTGATAAGGTGATAACAGAAATTCAACCTGCTTTAAAAAGAAGAAAAGAAATTTTTGCCTCAAAAGATACAGAATTTAAGACTCAAATTTTGAAAAGTATCTTAGTTGAGAGAAAACTTGATGAATGTGCAAATTTAGTAATGTTAAAAGGTATCAATCGAAAAATTTATTTTGCTATCGGAGATGCGAGAGAATCCGCTGCTGTTGTCCCAATGTTTATGGAAGCTGAAGGTGCAAGTTTAGTACAATTGGCTTTAAATAAGTGGATGGAGACAGCTCAGAGATTAGAACAAGAACAAACCTTTCCTGATAATCTTGTATCAGGTATTCTTAAAAACATTACTCAAATAAAAAGATGGTTACTTGATTTAATCAGTTCAAATCTCGATAAATAAAAATTTATTTTTTGGAAGTTATTCGTTAATATCGATTGAAAAGTATTATTTCAAGGTATATTTAGATATTATTCGAATATATATGAAAGAACGCAAAATAGATGTTTCACGAATCATAAACTAAAAATCAATGAAATAATTATAAAAATCTAAATAAAATGGGCCATCGGGGATTTTCATGCTCAATTTAGCCAATCGAGTCAATTTGAACCCCGGATTTCCTGCCAAGAAGGATTCCCTTCTCATTTCTCAGGTTTTTACTTTTCCAGACAATTTTTTTGAATATATGTCCGACAGTCATTTATAAGACCTGCGCTTGTTGACCAAGCATATAAAACCTTGTTAACCAGGCTAAGCAAATGGCCCAATTCAATTGAAATGTATAGTGATTATAAACTAATTAAATCAGAAAAAAGATAAAAATTTTTTTATTGGTGTAATCTGTTATATTAATAATTGAAGTTAAATAAAGAGATTTTTGTAAATTACAAAAAAAATTTAAAAAGTTGATTTTTTATGGCTGAAATGCTAACCGATCTTCTTCAAAATATATATAAGAGAATCGCCCAATTAGGTAGTTCGATACAACAGCTGAACGATTCTCTCAATTCTCTTAATCAGAATATTGAACAAAAGATTTCAAATTTAACAGAGAAATTAGAAGAATTTTCTAATGAGATAAGCATTACTCAAACAAAACACGTCGATGCTGTAAAAGAAATAGGAAATATAACAACAAAAGAATTAAAAGTAATTCAAGAAGGATTAGGATTAGATGCTCTTACTAATTTAATTGATAAACTGGAAGATTTTGCTAAACTTTCTGAGGGTATTCTCAATCAAGATACTGTAAATTTATTATTATCAGAAGCTATTGATTCGGTAAAAAGCCTTAAAGAATCTGTTAAAGAAGAAGAAGTGATGGAATAAAATATTTCAATTTATTTTAAAATAGGTGAAATAATTTGGCAGAACAACTTTTAGATGAAATGATCCAAAAAGTAAATCAAATTATGAGTTCATTAGATGGAACAATAGCTCAAGTTAACCAAATGAGCACAGCAATTAGTCAAATGAGTCAGAGTTTCTCTGAACAGACAGTTTCAATAACGGAGAATATTAGGTTAATAGTTGAAGTCTTAAAGCAATTCAGAGTTCAGTCTAGTAAAAGTCTTCAAGAACTTTCTGATGATTTTAATCAAAAAGTAAAAGAGCTATGGGATAAAAAAGCTATTGAAGCTATAACTGAAGAAGAAAAAAAGGCTATAGAGATTATTAAACAAGCATCGAAAGCCGTAGCAGACAACCTATATTTTGCTCAGTTACTAAACATTATACAATCAATTAGAGAAGAAACTAATAGAATAATTAGCGCTAGTCGATAAAAAATTTCTAATTCGTATTACTTAGTTTTAATTTAGTTTAACAATAATAAATATAAAAGGTGTACAAATTTTAATGCCTACTGGCTATTTCGTAATATTACTACCCATTGATTCAGATTATAAGATAATGGGATATTATTTTAAAGAGGGTAAATCTGATTTTAAAATTACAAATGATTTATTTCTTAGGTTAAATCTTGATCATTCAAAAAACGAGTATAATTTGCTAAAAATAAAAGATCTTCAAATTTTCTCGTATAACCATAAATTTAAAGGAAAAATAACTAGGAAAGCATCAGGGATTATAATTGGATTATTATTAAACGAAAATGATAAACCTGAGAAATTTCGTTCATCTCTTAAAGAAGCAGCAGAAGCATTTGAGATTCCCAGTCTCAATATTCTTAATAAGTCGAGAGAAGAATTTGAATTAATATTAAAAGATATATATTTGGAGCATTTAGAACCATTAATAGATATACTACAACCTGAAGCATTAAAAGCTAGTATTATTAACATTACTAAATTTATGCTAAGTGGCGATAAACAAGAAAGAAAAATTGCCCAAGAACTTGTGGAAAAGATTGAAAATAAAGAACATATTAAAATTTCAGAAAACTACAAAATGGCTGAAAATGCAATCAAATCTTTAGATTATGAGAAAGCAGCCAAATTTTATAATAAGGCAGCAGAAATCGCGGAAAGCTTCTATATTATGGATATTGCTACTTCCCTTAGAGAAAAAGGTGATTTTTTACAGCAAATCCCTGAACTATCTAAAGAAAGAGAAAAGATAGTCCAAGAGGCCAGAAATGCTCTTAGGAATGAGGATTTTCATACAGCTTATACTTACTATAGAAGAGCAAGTGAGATTTCTAAAAGATTAGTTCAATTTGATAAAGAAGAGGAATATAGATTAAAATCCAAGGCATTGGAAGATTTTTATAAAATAGATGAAAAATATAGAAAAAATAAATAAATCGTTCTTGCTTTATTTTTCATAAATAAATTCCACAAAATTGCTTATTTTTTCCTGAAATGGTAGATTTAAATCAAAAACTAATATGCTTGCTTACTGATTTTGGATTGAAAGGTGAACACTATATAGCAAGTATGAAAGGAGTTATACTAAAAATTAATTCTAATATAGAGATAATAGATATTACACATAATATTACTCCTTATTCAATAATCGAAGCATCATATGTACTAAGAACCACCTATAAATATTTCCCTAAAGGAACTGTGTTTATAATTGTAGTTGATCCAGGGGTGGGAAGTTCACGAGAAATTTTATTGTTGAAGACCATATCAAACCATTATTTTATTGGACCTAACAACGGAATATTTTCTGATATTTCTCCTGATGATATTGTTAATAGTATAGAAATTCAAAACAACGAATTCTTTAATAAACCGACTTCGAATACATTTCATGGAAGAGATATTATGGCTCCTGTGGGGGCACATTTAATTTCTGGCATTCCACTAAATAAATTTGGACCTGAATTTAACCTTAATAATTTAAAAGAATCACCACTTGTATATAACGTAGATATTGAAAAAAAATTATTGCGTTGTTCAATTCAATATATAGATTCTTTTGGAAACGGAATAACTAATATTAATATCATTAATAATAGAATTCAAAATACAACATTAGAGATAGACAAAGATACAAAAATTAATATAGATATTAATGGTAAATTTTATGAGGGATTCTTTACATCCCATTTTTCAAGAGTTTCTATTGAAACAATTTTATTTCTTGTTGGTTCGACTAGCTATCTTGAAATTTCAATCAATCAAGGAAGTGCTGCTGAGAAATTGGGTTTTAAAGTAGGAGATATTGTTACTTTTAAATTGTAAAAGAGGATTATTAGATATGGAAAAAGAAATTTTGGTCTGTATTGACGATAAGAATAAAAAATTTTTACAATCAGGGCAGATTTCTAAACATATCTTTCCAATGGAGCGAATAAAAGCACATAATAAAAAAGTAAGTCATTTAATTACCAGATTTTTTATAATATCTAAAAGACCTGATGGAGACATTGTTTATTTGGTTCAAAAGCGCGGAAAAAATAAAAAGACATTTCCTGAGTATTTTACTGATTCTTCTTCAGGGCATATCACTTGGACAAGGAATTTAGATCTTAATAAAATCAAGAAAAATGCCATTAGAGAACTCGAAGAAGAGTTTGGAATTCCTCCTAAAGCTATTCAAAAAGTGTTTTTTTATGATATAAATACTGAGGGAAATGAGATAGCTTACATTTTTTTTGGAACAATTGATTACAATACTCAACTGATTCCTAATCCAAAAGAACTAGAAGTTAGCGATAGTAAATTCTATAGAAGAACAGAACTTGAAAAGCTTTTAGAGAATGAAAAAAATATCGATTATTCAAAAAACATTTGGAAAAAAATCTTATATACAGATGTACTGTCTCTGTTTTATAAAGATACTGAACCTTTAAATATGAAAGGAAACGATATTGCTTTATTTATAGGTAGATTTCAACCCTTACATCATGGGCATATTTATGTTCTCAAACAAATTTTAAAGTCATATAAAAAAGTAAAAATAGGAATAGGAAGCTCCCAATTATCTCATACTATAAATGATCCATTTACTAGTGAGGAAAGAAAAAAATTTCTCAATGCATCCTTGGAAAAAAGAGGTATTTCCTCTAAGAAATATGAAATTTATAACATTCCAGATATTTTTAATGCTAAAAAGTGGGTAAATCATGTAATTTCAATTGTAGGTGAGTTCAGTTCACTTTTCTCTAATAGTGATTGGGTAAGAGAACTGTTTTTAAATAAAGGATTTAAAGTTGAAAGGAAAATAACCATTTTTAATAAGAAATATAATGGTAATAATATCAGAAATTTAATTAAGAAGAATGATAAGAAGTGGAAAACATTAGTTCCAAAAGAAATCGTTGAATTAATTGAAGAATTTAATGGAATTCAACGAATAAAATCTTGATATTGAAAATTGATGGTGTATGACAAAAGGGGATTTTTTAGAAATTGATGGTTCTTTTGGAGAAGGTGGAGGTGCTATACTTCGGATAGGAGCAGGATTTTCAGTATTATTTAAACGCCCGATTCGGATAAAAAATATAAGAACAAATAGACCTAAACCGGGATTACGACTTCAACATTTAATGGGTTTGAAAATAATATCTGAATTAACAAACAGCAAATTATCTGAATGTAAGGTAGGGACTAAAGAAATTACATTAAATCCTAATAAATCACTAAAAAATAATATTAAAGTCGATATCGGAACAGCTGGAAATATAGGATTATTACTTCAACCTATTCAAATAGCATGTTTGGGATTTCAAAAACCAGAGAAGATTGAAATATTAATAGAAGGTGGGGGAACATTCGGTAAATATGCTCCTAGCCTTAATTATCTCAAAGAAGTAACTTATAGAATTTTTAAAGATCATGGATTTCCTATAGATATTGATATTCAGAAACATGGATTTTACCCTAAGGGAGGAGCTCTTGTAAAATGTACCTTGTATCCTCCCAAAAATAAAATTAGTCCTATTTTTTTAACGGAATTAGGAAATCTAGATTTAATTCAGGGCGAAATAATAGTTACTAACCAATTAAGAAGAAATAATGTTGGTGAAAGAATAAAAAAAACTACACAACACGAATTAGAGAAAAAGTTCAATATAGATGTTAAGATTGAATATGATTACGTGAATTCATTAAGTCCCGGAGTGGGACTTTCTTTATGGGCATGCTCAGATACAGGAGCAGTTATTTCTTCAGGAACCATACTTGGTGAAAGAAATATAACTTCGGAAAATCTAGGTAAACTAGCAGTTAATGAACTTATGAAGTATATTGACAAAGAAATTCCCGTTGACAGTTTTTTAAGCGACCAATTAATTCCATTCATAGCATTCGCTAATGACACATCCAGAATAAAAGTTCTTGAAATTACAAGCCATACTAGAACTAATCTTGAATTAATAAAACTATTTTTAAATAGAACTTATAGGATCATAAATCAAAAAAACCATTTCATTATAGAGTTTTAATAGATGGATAAAAATCATTATTTAAGAGAGTTTTAAATATTGTACGATTTAAAAATAAGAAGAAATTTTTATAAGATTATTTTATTATATGATTATTATAAAAATTAATAAGACATACTAATAACAATGTCTCAGACAGTTGCCGCATTCCAACGTTGTCCTAGATGTGGAAATGAGAATAGCGTTGATAGTTTTGCTTGTAATTTCTGTGGATTAAGATTAAAAATTGAAAGGATTGAAAAAGTAAGGTTTTTTAGAAGGATAGAAGCAGAATGGATAAATCCATACCCATGGTATTTAAAAATTTTATACCTTTTTGTTTCCGGAAATAAAGCTTTCTGGGATATAAACCATAAGCGAAGTAAAGCTCCAGGATGGTTAATTTTATTATTTTCTTCCTTACTTTATGGAGTTATGGGCTTAGCTTTCTTTTCTCATTTTAACTTTATCGGAATTGATACATATTCATTAACGCGATTTCTCTATAATTTAAGCTTTTTTGCTGCATTTTTCGTTTTTGGGTTCGTTTATCAATTGATTCTTTTTGCTGCTTTGATCTGGTTATTCACTAAAGGAGCTAATTATGCCGTAGGATTCACAGAAAGATTGGAAACTCGCTTTGGAGCATTAAAAGAACAAAAAGAAAAATACAAAGAAGCTGATGTAAGTCCATTTAGTATCTATAAAGGTGGTACTATGTTACAATTAGAAGGAGCCTATAAATTTAAAATGATGTTGTGCGCATTTACTCCATTCTTAATTATCAACGCAATCAAAATATTAATTGTTCTATTCGCCTTCCCTACTGTAACTACTGATATTATTTCACCGGTATTTGATCAAATGTTTAATGCTAGAACATGGACGACATTAGATATAATTGATGCGTTAACTATTGCGGTTTGGGTACCTATTTTAATGACCCTAGCTATAAGAGAATTAAGTAATTCTTCTACCACTCGAGTATTAGTCCCTACTATTATCATTGGTGTTTTAGTCGCAATATTATTCTATTTTTTACGCCCGACAATTTTTGGTTAAATTTATTAGTTCTCAAACCAAACGTTATATAAAAATTTTGATTTTTAATCTCTTAAGTTTAATATGGTAGAAGATACTAACATTTCTCCTGATACTAAATCAAAAATTGAATCTGAGCTATTTGCATTAGTCAAATCTATTACCAACTTAAATGCGAAGTATCAAAAAGGTATAGTAAATGATGATTTCTTCAGAAAAGCTTTGAAAGATGCTATGAATAATTTATTGAAGCTATCCTTTGTTTTAAAGGAAAATAACCTCCAATTGCCCGATCTGTTAAAAAGGATGGATATTTCCCAAGAATATAATAATGCAATTGATATTATAAATCGAGTTTCTTCCCTAAATTTGTCGGAAGGTAAGATATCCATGAGAAATCGAACTTTTTTAGAATTGCCAGGCATAACATCAGAAATCACCTCCTCATTTATAACCCTAATGGATGCGTTAACTTTAGAGGGTCTAACAAAAGATGATTTTATATTTAATTTATTTGATGAATTGAATCATAACTTAAGCAATTTTCCAGGTTTAGATGATATTTTATTATCTGTAAAATCTCTTAAAAAAAATGCATTAAATAATATTAACACACTTAGATATGATGCAAAATTAAAAGAACAACTAATAGATGATTTATATCATGTATTTAAAGAATTTCAAAACAAAATCAATCTAAAAACTTAACAAAAATAATAAAATTAATATTTTTTTTGCTATTTAATATCATATTAATTTAAACAATATCTCTACAATCAGTAAAAAAAAGGTAATTACAATTCCACGTCCGGGTTTAAGATCTAAAGCTCAAGCTAGGAAGAAAATGAACACACCAGGTAATCGAAATGTTACCCATTATTGGAGAAAAAAACCCAAAAGAGCAAATTGTGCTCTTTGTAAGAAACCACTTCAGTCCATTCCAAGATTACGTCCAAGTAAAATGAGTAAAACACACAAAACTGCAAGAAGGGCAAATAGAATAGAAAGTGGAAGATACTGTGCACAATGTCTTCAAACTTTAATAAAAGGAACAGTTTGGAGCCAATAATTACTCCCCTATTATTTTCTTAATTGATTAATTCTAATAGTAAAAATCATAAATATCTGTTTTCTTAATTGAATTAATAATCTAATTTAATATATTTAGAAATAATGATCATAACAATTTCAGGACTTCACGGAACCGGTAAATCCACAATAGCTAAATTAATTGCTAAAAATTTGAGAATCCAATATTACAGCACTGGACAAGCATTTAGAGATCTAGCTAAAGAAATGAATATGACACTAGAGGAATTTACTGAATATGTTGAAAAAAATCCTGAAATTGATGAAAAATTAGATGAAAAAATAATCAAAATAGCCCAAAAAGGAAATATAGTTATTGACAGTCAACTAAGTGGATATATTCTAAAACCCATTGCTGATTTTAAAATATTATTATTTTGTCCTTTAGAAACCCGAGTTAAACGAATGGCTGAAAGAGATAATACAAATTATGAAGAAAAATTAAAAGAAACTAAATTGAGAGAAGAATCAGAATTAGAACGATTTAAAAGTCTCTATGATATTGATTTGAGCAATCAAGAAGAAATAAAAAAGATTTATGATCTAATTATAAATACTGAAAACTTATCAGTTGAGGAAATTATTGATAAAATTCTTACAACCTTAGAAAAAATGTAAATAACTCTTTAGCATGAAAATCATAAAAAATTTATTTTAACATTGATTTTTTAAATCACTAAAAATTGTTTTTGTTTACTGGGTTTTTAAAAGCGCCAGTAATTAAGAAAATTATAACAATAATTTGGTGACAAATTATATGAGTGTATATGACATTGGAAGAATATGCGTAAAAACTATGGGAAGAGAAGCGGGATATTATTGTGTTATTGTTGATATTATTGATAAGAATTACTTACTTATTGATGGTTTAAAAGTTCGTAGAAGAAGAATAAATTATAAACACATTGAACCAATTAAAGAAAATGTGGAAATTAAGAAAGGGGCATCTCATGAGGAAGTAGAAGCAGCGATTAAAAAAGCAAAATTAGAAAAAAAAATGAAAGAAATTGTATCAATCCCAATAAAATAGTTTAAAAAAGTAGCTTAGTATAATGTATTCAAAATAAATAAAATTTTTTTTAGCAGCTGTTGCCTAGCCTGGTACGGCGCTGGCTTGGAGCGGAACTTATCCCAGAAAGCCAGTGTGCAATGCACTCATGGGTTCGAATCCCATCAGCTGCGCTTTTCAAACATCAGGAAACTCTAAAGCTTTTGCTTTCTGACCTGCAAACATACCTCCCATTCCTCCTGAAGCTTGGCTCTGAAGTTTTAGTATTCTTTGAACAAGTGTGTTAATTCCTAAAGAACACAGAAAATACCAAGCTGTAAAATTAATCCAAAAAGCATCAGCACTTATTATCATACCTATTAAAGGAACGTCATTTGCATGCATTGGTGATAATGCTATTCGTTTCCCACCAAAAATCATATTCATAATTGCGAAAATTATAATCATGGGAATGAATGTTATACACGTAGGTTTCATCCTTTGAAGCGCCATTCGTTGTTGTGTCTGCTTTAACATAGCATTCTTTCGTTCCCATCTCTTTCGAGCCTTTCTATAGCGTTCAGGGTCGATTTCAGCCAAATCGATTATTTTTTGTTTTTCTTCTTCATGAGCTTTAATTTGTTTTTGTTTCCGGTTTATCTCTTCAGTATCTACTAACCACCTTGTTAGAAGAGCACTAATTAATGCCGTTGCTAGAGCTAACAAGAAAACAAATATCATCGTTCCGGGAGGATTAGTAATCCAATCCAAAAATGCATTTTGAAAGATTAAATATAGCATCTCTATACATTATTTATGTTGAAAAAATTATAAAGTTTTCATATGATTTTAATTCATTATACATTATTAAATTAATAAGTCTTTATAATTATCTAAATCATATGCATAAAATTTCATTTTGATGGATAATATTGCTCTGTTAATCCAATCCAAGCATTGCTCGCATACCCGGGTACTGTGTAGCAGCGAGCTCTTTTGAGATCGTCTCAGCATAATTGTGAATAATTCCAATTGCAATTAGTAATCCCGTGCCAGAAGTTAACGCCCTTAAGCTATCTGCAAAAAAACTCAACAATGCAATTATTATACCGTTTAATATTACTAGCGTTGGGATATAGCGTTTTAGAATTCTTTCAATTATCTTTGAAGAGCTTCGAAATCCGGGTACCTGCATTTGTGAATCTATAATTTGGCTAGCTATGTCACGGGGCGCAAGACCTGAGACTTCGACCCAAACGCGGCCGAGCAATATGCATAGAGTTATGAAGATTAATACATAAATAACAGCTCGAAGGGGATTCGCTGCTAATTCATCAATTCCAAATGGAGGAGTAAGCAAATAAATTAAACCAAATACTGGCTTAAGTTGACCTCCCATACCTGGTTCACCTGATGTCTCTTCAAATTTTCCTATTAAATCAATCCAGAAGTCGGGAATAAGTCCTCCATTGGTTTCACGTATGGCAGATCCAGGGCCCGCTAGTAATTGCCCAAAAAACAGAAAATTTGCATATAGTGCATTAACCAGAATAACCGGAATATTTGAAACATAAAGTAGTTTCATAGGGTATTTACCTTTAAAACCTCGATAGCCTCGATATGCAAGTGGGATTTCAATTCGAGTAGATTCAAACCAGATTACCAAAACGAATATTATAACTGTGGTAGCAATCCCTATCAACGATGGATAATTTCCTCGTAGAAGAATAGTTCCAATATGTGTGTTTGGATCATTATCAAATAGTGCTGTAAAGAAAGCAATAACAATTCCTCTTGGAAGACCATCTCCAGGGGGATCAGCAGTAGGACCAGGAGTAGGAAAAAAACTAAAAGCATTCCAGAAGATCTGACCAGCAACACCTGCTGCTATGAATAATGAAACTCCACTACCAAGACCCCAGCCTTTTTGAAGTAATTCATCTAGCAATATGATAATTATTCCGGCAAATAATAATTGGAAAAAAATAAAGATGGCTCCTGCTATACCAATTTCGTATAAAGGACCAAATGCACCTCCCAAAATATATGCTAAAGCATTAAAGATTGTTAAAAATACAGAAAGCACTTTTTGAGCTCCACTAAACATAGCTCTATCGTAAGGATCGGCCATGTTTACTTTAATTATCCTTGAACCTAATAGTAACTGCATAATGAGACCAGATGTGACTATAGGTCCTATTCCTAATTCTGTTAATGTGCCCCGTTGACTAGCTAGAATTACTCTTAGCCAATAGAAATAATCAGTTGATTCTGAAAGGTTAACACCATATAGTGGAATATGGCTTAGGATCAAATAAATTATCAAAACCAGAGCAGTCCAAATGAATTTTTCTTTAAAAGAAACCTCACGTTGTGGTTGTTTGATTTCTGGCATTGCTCTCACGAATGGAGAGAAGAATTTAAGAAACTTTCCGGCCATAATTATTCAACAACGTGAGTTTTTTTGAAAAAATTATAGTAAATCAATAAAGATTTTGTAATTCTTTAATTTGAAATGTAATTTAAAAAAAAATGAATTTTAAAAAAAGTTTGCGATTAAGAATTAAGTTCATTTTAAAATATTTTTAGTAAAAATAATAAAATATTAAAATTTTTAAATTTAAATATTGTAGTTTAACATAACATCTGGTTCTTCCCTACTCAATATTTAATTATTTCTGCCTTTTGAATTATTATGTTATTTCTCTTAACTCCACATTTCAGCTAAAATAGTGACCCAATGCCGGTTGGTTCCTCTTCAGTTTCCTCTTCTTTCTTCTCTTTCTTTTCTTTTTTCTTTTTTGCTGGTTCTTCTGCTTGTGCTGTCGCCACTGGCATAACGCTAGCAGATTTTATAATTTCATTGATATCTGTCTGTTTTAAACCAGTAATTAGTTTAGCGATTTGATCTTTATCAATTTTCGCACCGGCAGCAGTTAATACTTTTTCTACATTTGCTTCGCTTATTTTGCCTCCAACTTTATGGAGTAATAATGCTGCATAAATGCTTTCCATATTATCTAACCTCTTTTTTGTTTTTTATATTTATATTTAATTTTAATTGAAATTTAAAAAAATCTTAATTTTTCATCCAAATAATCCGCCTATCCCAACAGATTCTTCTTCTTCCTCTTCTACAGGTTCTTTTTCATCAACTTCAACTTCTTCTTTTTCTACTGAGACTTTTATACCCTCACCAAATATATTAGCATTTATAATATTAGCTTCAGATACTGCTTTTCGAATATATTCATTTGTCATATCCTCTGAGAAGAATGGCATTTTAAAAAGAATTCCTAAGGTTTCTCTATAAGCTCTAAAAAAGTCCTGTTTGAACTGTTCCACATCTATATATAAGAATTCTTCAGGGATAATTTCACCATCGCTCCATGCAAAAAAGATTTTAATCAATGATTCTATTGGTGTAATTCCTAATTTTTTCAAAACTGCAGCCTGTTTAACAGTGACTAGATCCCCAGTTTTATGTGTTCTTGTATCCTCACGAATATGGATTGTATCATTCATTATTCTTGTTGGTAAACGTAATGTCATATTTAATTCACTAATAACTTGACCTGTGGGAAGCCCAGTGTCTCCCGCTGGTACCCATATATCTACTGGAGTAAATTCATTTGGTTTTGCGGGTACCATCCACACATTTTCAAGAAAAATCTTTTTCAATTCGAATAGATCAATATTAGTAAACACTAAACTAGATTGCCCAGGGATATGTTTGGCGAGCTCATCTAGATTTTTCTTTTTGGAATCATTTTTATACTGCTCTATTGCGCGTAATTGTAATGATTTTTTAGACATCCTAAATACCGCCTTTCCTCTTAAAATTTTCCTCATCGTCTGAAATTGCATATCATTTATATGAGCAACTTCAATTACCGCAATATTTTTATATTTTTTAAATAAATCAACTAAATGATTTATTTCCTCCATTTTCCATTGTGGGATGTGTTTGTTTTTAATCATGATTTCACACCTCAATACTTTTTAGGAATTCTTCTGTTACTTTTACGGGTTTTCCCATTGTAGATTTGAGATACATAGATTTAAAGTTGTTAAATTTGTGTGGCATTTGATCAGCTATAAAGTTTACAACTGTCTTCATATTATCATATAATTTTTCCCTTTCCATGGATTTTTTCCCAATTTTTACAAAAATGATAGGTTGCTTTTTCATTTGAATTCGAATAACTTTTTTATATCGATCATAAGCTACTTTTAAATCCTCTGGACTGGAAATGATTCCATATCCCGTAGGGAACGGTTTTGGCATTTTACCGACAGGACCAAGAAATCTTGCCAAGTACCGAGCAACATCCCTCATCATTTTATCTTCTACAACAAAATAATCATACTTCTTGGCAAATTTTTTCTTATATTTTTTCTCTTCATTATTCAATTTAACTAAACCGTCCGAATCAAGAGTATCAACACCAAGTTTTCTTGCTTCAAGTAATATCTCATCTGAAGCGATCACACATATATTAGGTTTATCATCTGTGATTACTTCATTAGATAAGATAATTTCTTTATCAATCCTGTTCTTAGGATCATTTAAATTAATATCTTTTATATTTATAATAAGGTCAATTGATTCATCAAATTTTCTAACTTTGTCTTTAAATCCTTCTTTTTTGATTACAGAAAAATCTATAGCAGCGTTTAATGATTTTTTTAATAGTTTGTCATCTACTTTCAAATTTTATAGTTCACCCCTAATTTTATCATCATATTCTCCATTTTCTATTCTTTTCTGGATTATTCTCGGATCTTCACCTTCAACAGTTAAACCAACCGATACTGCTGTTCCTAACACTGTTTTTATTGCTGCCTTATAACTTTTATCTAAAAATTTATCCTTTTTAGCATCTACGACATTTTGAATTTGTTCAAGTGTAACATTCCCAATTTTATCTTCTGAAGGAGTAGAACTCCCTTTTTCTACTCCTACTTCTTTTAGTAATAATGATGCTGTTGACGGTGTCTCGATAAAAATTTCAAACTGTTTTGTTTCTGGATCACATTCAATTCTGATAGGTACTGTTAATCCTTTAAAGACCGTTGTCTGCTTGTTGATCTCATCAACCACATCCTTGATATTAATTCCCGTTGGACCAACAGCGGGACCAATTGGAGGTCCTCCACTAGCGCTTCCTCCTGTAACAAGAGCCTTTACAACTACTTTACCTTTTTCACTCATTTTAGTTCAATCTTCTAATTAATTCAAATCTAATTTCAAAAGGCTAAAAGACATAAAAATAAACAATATTCCATAAACTTAATCATTTCAATATCTTTTTTTTTATATTGAAACCGTTTTATTATTACGTCCTAAGTCTTTTAAAAAATTTGAACTTAGTAAATTAGAAAATTAAAGCAAATTAAAAAGTTTTATTAAAAAATAAAAATATATCAAAATCTACAACAAAGCCTTCGTCCATGATCTAAATTACATCTAAAGTATTCTTCAGATAAAATATTTAATATTGTATCGTGGTCTAAATCTACCTTTTTAATAATATCTTCAATTTCTATTCCAGGAGTCGATATTAAATCAAAAATCTGTTTCTTTACTTCTTCGCTAACTTCTGAGTTCATTATAGTAAAATATTAGTTGTTATTAATAAATTTTAACTACTACTAAAAATAATAAAATTACTTGTTTAAATACATACTCATAATAAAAATAAATCTTAATTCTTATCAAGCCTAATACGTATCCTTTAGCTCTATTCTTCTAGGATTACCTTATGTATGATCGCTCCAATTTGATCTATTGAGGCTTCAATAATATCCCCTGGCTGGATTGAAGCTACTCCACTAGGTGTGCCCGTTGCTACAATATCCCCAGAGACTAATGTGATAAACTTGGAAAGATATGCTAAAATTTTTGGAATTTTAAAAAGCATATGCTTGGTATTGGATTGCTGACGTAACTCTCCATTAATTTTTAATTGAATGTTTAAATTATGAGGATCTTCTATCTCACTATAAGGTGCAATTCTCGGGCCAATAGGGCCAAATGAATCAAAATTTTTGCTTCTATACCATGGTAAATTTACATTTCTATCACTGATTTGCATTTTCCTAGCAGTAATATCAAGAAAAACAGTATAACCTTCGATATAGTTATAAGCATACTCAGCTTGAATATTTTTACAAGTTTGAGAAACAACAAAAGCTAATTCTACTTCATGATCTACTTGGTTATACTCTTGATTATTATAGAGTATTTTAGGATAGATAATTGGATTCCCATTAGTAACCAATGTATTTACAGTTTTTACGAAAAATACTGGATTCTTAGGTACTTGTACTTTCATCTCTTTAGCGTGATCTATATAATTTCTTCCTAAACAAATTATTTTCGTTGGATCTATAATTTTATTTCCAATTTTAATATTCATTCTTTATTCACCTTCCATAACAACCTTATTTGTTAAGGTTCCAATTTTTTCTATTGTTGCTTCAATGATATCACCTGGTTGTATAGGTCCAATTCCACTTGGTGTTCCTGTAGCTACAATATCTCCAGGTTCAAGAGTGAAAAAGGTTGAGATATATTCTAAAAGTTCTGGAACTTTAAATAATAAATGTTTAGTATTTGAGGATTGTTTAATCTCTCCATTTAGCTTTAATTCAATCCTTAGATTATGTGGATTTTTAATTTCCTCTGTATTAACAATCTTGGGACCAATAGGTCCAAAGGTATCAAATGATTTTGAACGAAACCACGGTAATTTTGATAAAATATCTTTCGCTTGCATTTTTCGTGCAGTAATATCGTTAAATACAGTATATCCAAGTATATGGTTATATGCTTCATTTTTAGGAATGTATTTACATTTATCCTTTATAATAAAAGCCAATTCGACTTCATAATCTACTCTATTATATTTGCGTTGGTTATACAAAAATTTAGGATAAATTATTGGTTCTTTATTTGAAATCAAGCAATTTAATGTTTTGGGAAATAAAACAGGTTCTTTAGGAACATCTAATTTAGTTTCCTCGATATGATCCATATAGTTTGTACCAATACAAATGATTTTTGTAGGACTTATTTCTTGATCTCCAAGTTTCATAGTTTTATTACTCCTTAGTAAATACTGTGATTAACATTTTGATTAATTCAAAAAATGATTAAATTTTAAAGAACTTTGTAGATTATTGAAAATTAACAAGAAAAATTACTTTAACAAACCAGATCAAAAAATGAACGAGGAAATTTCTGACAGGATGGAAAGAAAAACTAAAGAAAAACGATTTTTCCAAAATACTCTAACTAAAAAAGTAGCTGCTTCGGGTATTTTTATAGCAGTTGGATTAGTATTGAGTTATCTTAATCCTTTTGGATATTTTTTAATATTTGGGACAAAAATTAACCCTTTTGCTCATTTTATTAATGCTATAACGGGTGTTTTGATAGGTTTAGATTTTGCTATTATAGTAGCATTAGATATTGCCATCCTTCGATTTTCTTTTTCAATTGGTACAATTCATGCATTTCATGGAGGAATAACTGGAGCGTTTGTTGTTGGAATGGTGTCTTATTTTTTGCGTAAAAAATTTCCAAAATATGTGGAATTAGCTGCTTTTACAGAACCATTGGGAACGATTTTTTTAGGTGGAACGATTGCACATTTAATTTCAGGAAATATTTTTGTCATTGAAAGTCTTTATACATTTTGGGGTTTATTTGCTTTAAGTTGTATTCCTGGATCTATTATGGGATTTATA
>CP070805.1:757966-765517 GCA_020343655.1 Promethearchaeota archaeon
TTTGGATATATGTATATCAAAACTAAAAGTCTTCTTCCCAGCATAATTTTACATTACTTAATAGATTCTGTAGGGCAAATCTTACTTTATACCTTCATTTCTGATATTTTTTTGCTGGGCATATTTTTAATTTGCTTTTTAGGATTAATTCCTGCTATTCTCATCACATTGTTTATAAAATTAGTCGTAAAAACCGATAGAAAACTGAATTTTTTCGAAAATTAATAGTGGGAAGGATTGTTGGAATTGTTTTAAAAAACATATAAAATTAAATCATTTCTTTTTTTGACTCGTTTATTAAGTATCCGATACACACTCTTAATGCATTTTCTAATGCACCTTGCTCAATTTTATCAAAGCTATCTCTTGGTGTATGCCAAAATTCTGATATTTTCAATAACTCACCTGCTGTAATAGTACATGCTTTAATATCTGATTTAGAAAAGGCTGTCGCATCTGAACCACCTGATGTTATACCAATAAGTCTTTCTAAGGTGCTATCACCGCCCATACGCGAGATTTTTGCTTTAATATCTACGGATTCTATTGCTTTATAGACTTTTTGAACTAATTCTTCAGAATGATGCGTCCTTGTTGTTGGTTCGAAATTCCATATAATAATTTTATCTTTATTTTGAATTATTTCTATATTGATGCATTCAGTGTTATGTTCTTTTAACTCCTCTAAATGGGTATCCACATAACGAAAAGCACCTCTCAGAAAAGCCTCTTCACACCCAAAAGAAATTAATCTTATTTCTGTGTTTTTAGGGATGATATCTTTATTCTTTTTTAAGTAACGACCAAGCCCTAATACAACTGCAACAGCACTTAGATTATCAACAGCACCAGGAACTTTATTTGCTCTTTCTCCGGGAGATGTGTAAAAAATGAGTGTTATTAAGGGTATACCTCCTATTATCAAAAACCATATAGCAATATTGAAAAAAGCCTCATAGATTATTGGAAGTCCCATAATAAATGTAATTATTGTCAGAGATAGAAATATAAGTGAAACCCAAAGCCAGAGAAATAATATTCCAATCCCAAGAAGTGCTATTATGCCATAAGCACCTTTTAAATATGTCAAAAGATTAAATTGATATTGACTATCTGTATGTCCTGAAAAAATGATAATATTCTTTGTTTCTTTTTCGGCTGTAAATTTACCTATTACATTTTGTGAAGATTTTTTTTTAAAAAAAGGATCAATAAACTCTTTGTAATTGAAAAATTCATACCATTCAAAAAGAAAAGCTAGCAAATTTAAACCAAATATTATAATTGCTAAAATTAATGCCCAAAAGGAAGTTAAGAATAGTTGTACCAGGAAAAAACAGCTAAAGGACAACATAACTAAGAAAACATCAACTCTGATCCAACCTAATGCGGCTCTCGGATGACATGTAAAAGGTTCCATTTCTACAGAGTCGCAAGTCTCTTCAAGTTCTTTTTTGATAATCTCAGCAGCTTTAGCCTCTTGAGGACTACATGGCATTCGAGGACCACATTCATCAATTATTTTCTTTATGATATTATACATATATTCGGAATCTTCTTTCGAGATTTCAATTTTCATGAAGGTTTCCCTTATCTCAGTTTAATTATAATGTATTATTTCAGAAATTATTGTTAAAAAATTTATTATTATAAAAATTATCTAAAAGAAGTATTTAATTCCTTTAATACGTTTGTTCATAGGAATATGACTTACAAATCTGTTCAGTATGTTTGTTTGAAATGTGGGTATAATATAATTTCTTACTTTCCAGATTTCTGTCCATTTTGTGGAGCTTCAAATGAAAATTTCATTACTGCAGAGGAATGTTCACAAAAATATAATATAGCCGAAACAATAGTAAATAATAAAGTAACTCGTTTAAATTCTTATCCAAATCTGGGACTTGAACATGCTGCATATTGCCTTAAAATTAATAATAAATATATTTGGATTGATTGTCCTTCTACCTTTAGAAAAGATTTAGATCCAATGGATAAGATATTATTTACACACAATCATTTTCTAGGGGCATCAAATCTTTATAGAGAATATTATACTGCTTTTATTTGGATTCATAAAAGTGATTCAGAACATTCACTTGCGAAAATGCATTCCTTTGATAAAAAATTCAATCAAAATTTTAAACTCTCTGGAATAGAAGCATTTCATATAGATGGGCATACACCGGGATTTATTTTTTATATTTTTGACAATATTCTTTTTATATGTGATTATGTTATATTATCTGGGAACAAACTTATCTTAAACCCTTACGGGCCAAGGCAATCAACTATCGAAGGAGCAAAAAGATTACGAGAAATAATCAAAAAGCGAGAAATAAATACAGTTTGTGGCGTGAACTATGTGATGGATTATCTGAAATGGAAAGAAGGATTTCTTAAGCTTTTTAACGATTAATTCTATTATCTTCTTTCAAAAAAAATATTTTTTGAATATGATTCTTGAATTTTATAATATCTAAGGCTTTTAATAGTAAAAAAATAAGTAATTATCGCTTAAACTTAATTAAAGAGTTTATAAGAAAAGATATTTCAAGTAAGGTCGTTTCAAAAATTAAGAATAGAGTTGGAGAATTCTTAAGTTTTATTTAATTATTTATTATGAACTCTACCTATTTGTTTTTATAGAAAAAATAAAATAGCAATCATTAATTTATTTAAAAAAGTAATCTTAAATTATATTCAAAATATTAGAAAGGGAACTAAAAATGGTTGTAGTAGGTGACTGGGGTTTTCAAAACAGGTTAAATAGAATAATTAAGCCTAAATCTGGACGATGTGTAATGTTAGCTATTGATCATGGATATTTTGGGAATATTCCAGGTCAATTAAAATGTTTTAGTGACATGAGCCCGTTATTTGAATATGCTGATGCATTAATGCTTACTCGTGGAATGCTAAGAAATTGTGTCCCCTCAAATCTTGATGTACCAATAGTTTTACGAGTATCAGCAGGTGCTTCAATGCTAAAAGAACTCTCTAATGAAGAAATAAACGTAGCTGTTGATGATGCAATTAGGCTAAATGTTTCAGCGGTTACCTGTTCAATATTTGTTGGAGGAGAATACGAGAAACAAACATTAATGAATCTTTCAAAGTTAGTTAATTGGGGGCAAGAGTATGGTATTCCTACATTGGCAGTTACTGCCGTAGGAAGAGAAATGGTAAGAGATGCACGATATCTAGGGATGGCGAGTAGAATGGCTGCGGAATTAGGTGCCACCTTTGTAAAAACATATTATTGTGATAACTTTAAAGAAGTTACAAGTATTTGTCCGGCGCCAATTGTAATCGCAGGAGGGAAAAAAATTGAGGAGAGAGACGCATTACAAATGAGTAAAAATGCTGTTGAGAATGGGGCAGTAGGAGTAGATATGGGAAGAAACATCTTTCAGAGTGATAGCCCATTGGGTATGATTCAAGCCGTAAGGGCTATTGTTCATGATAATGCTTCTGTAGACGAAGCTTTTGAAATTTATAAGCAAGGTCCTAAAGGATTGTAATTATTTTTTTCTATTTTACTTTTTTTTAGTTTTCATTTAATTTTCATATATTACCTAATATCATTAAGATTTCTACATTTATATACTAGGGAAAATATGTATGCAAAATCATTTTATAAAAAAATTTTAAAAAGAAGTGTTTTAAAAAATGGCTGAAGAAATTCTAAAATTCACGAAATTAACTTTTATTATCCATTTCGTAGTGGCACTTATTTTTACAATCCTATTTTTTATGCCGGATATTACTGGTCCTATAGCCTTGCTTAATCCCTCTGTAGAAACTCATGCCCTTACATTGACTATTGCATCTCTATTTGCTGCACTTACAGTGAGTTCTCTTTTTGGTTTTTTGGCGAAAGAATGGAAACAAGTTAAAATTGTGGTAATTCTTGAGATTGTATGGCTAGTTGCTGGTTTAATAACTACGATTATTAATTACCCTGTTTATACCCTAACTATGTTTATACTAGCTCTATTAGTCACTATAATTATGCTAGTCCTTTTTCTACTAACATTTCTACAACAAGAAGATAAAATGAAAGCATTATTCTAGCGAGAAATAGGAAAAATCTAATATTTAATTAAAATTTTTTTCTCTTATTTTATTAAGAATATATAGAGATAGTAAAAATAAAATTTATTAGAGTCAACTTATTAAAGTTTATTTTATTTTTTAAAGCAATTTGGTCAATTTATCAACACTTTATAATTCGATGTCTTTTCCAAAAATAGATAACATAGATATAAGGAAGGTAACAGAAGATATCCTACTAATTCATCAGAAAAAAACACCCTTCTTATTTTCTTGCTGTGATGGGCTTCTAATTTTACCTAAAGAAGGTAGAAATAATTCTACATTAGCACTTGATTTAAATATCGAACCTAAATATGTAAAGATTGTAAATAACAGATACGGTCCAGTCTCTAATTATGTTTGTACTCATGCACATGTAGATCATACTTGTCATGTGCATGCTTGGGAGGAACATGGAGCTATTATTCATGCTCCTAATCCTGAAGCAAAATATTTAATCGATCTTCACAATTTTTATAGAGGGTTTGGCTTTGACGAAGCGATGGATTATGCTTCTGTTGTAAAATTTGGTGAATTAAATGGATTTCAGAATTGCAAACGAGTAAATTCTTTCGAACCAGGCGAATCATTAAAATTTGAAAACTTATGTGTGAATACCATCTCATTTCCAGGACATTCAAAAGCACATATAGGTTTTTTCTTACCTAAAGAAAAAGTATTTCATATTAGTTGCTTAGGATTTGATAAACCAAAACCAGAAATTGATGCCTTTGGTCCGTGGTATGGATTCAAACAAGCCTCAATTGAACAATATATTAAAGATATTAATCGTGCAGAATCTATTTTTTTGAATGATGCTAAATGTTTAACTTCAAGTCATTCTTATATTGTTAAAAATCCGGATACCCATCCTTTTGAATATATGAGAACTAAGATTGAGATTAATCAAAAAGAAGTTGATCAAGCTTTAAAAACTTCAGATTCAATGAAAATATCTGAAGATGAAGCAGTCAGAAAATTACTTAAAATGGATTTATTTTTCCCAAAAAAGAAATTAAAAGCTTTTTTACTAGAAATATATACATTGTGGGAATCTTGGATAATTCGGAAGCATATCCAGAGAAGTAAATATTTCAATAAGTAGAGTTTTAATTCATTCTTCTTCTGGTTCTAAAATTACTTTGATAGATTCACCAGCTTCACATACTGTTTTAAATGCTTCACCAGCTTTACTGAGTGGGAATCTGTGAGTAATCAAATCTACAACATTAATTCTCTTAGAAAGGATCCAGTTATATGCCTCATCAAGATCTTCAGGAGCGGCTCCATAAGAAGTCATAATAGTTATCTCGTTTCTCCAATACTTATTTATTGGTACATTAAGGTAAACCCATGGTTCCGGAACCGCAAAAAAAATGATTTTACTTCCAGGGGAGGCACATTCTAAAGCTTGATTTGCAGCGGATACTGCTCCTGTACATACTATAACAATATCAGCTAATCTATATTTGTTGATCTTTTTTATTTCTTCTGGCAAATCTTCACTTGCATGAAAAATTATATCAGCTCCAAATTCTTTTGCTTTTTGTAAGCGGAATTCATTAATATCAGTCGCTATGACTTTTTTAGCTCCACGAAGTTTTGCTAGTTGAATATTTAGCAACCCAGACGCCCCACATCCTAAAATTAAGACAGTAAATCCTTTTTTAACCTTTGCTAATCTTTGAGCGCGACAAACACAACCTAGCGGTTCGATGAAAACAGCTTCCTCATAAGAAACGTTTTTATCTAGAACATATACACCTTTTTTCTCTATATTGATTTTTGGAACTCTTACGTATTCTGCGAAACCGCCAGGATCAAAGTTTGTATTATGAAGTAGATTACACGCAGTATGATGGCCCTGTTTACAGTAATGGCATTCAAAACATGGAACATGGTGAGATACAAATACACGATCTCCAACTTTAAGATGCTTAATCGTTTCACTTATCTCTACAATTTCTCCAGCAATTTCATGACCTAAAATTAAAGAATTAACTCCTAATTTTTTCATTTTTGCTTTTCGATAATATTCCAGAATGTCAGATCCACAAATTCCAGACTTTTTTACCTTAACCAAGAACTCTCCAGGACCAATTATTGGTTTAAGCATCTCATCTTCTCTTATATCGTCATTACTATAATATCTTGCTACTCTCATTATTCAATCATTAAAAAGCAATTATAGATAGATAATTTATGTGTGATTATTTATAATTTTTGAATTAAATCTTTTTTATAGATATAAGTATCGATCGAACTGAAAAATAGTTTACTTCAATGCTTAAAAATTAAATAAAAAAGGTAATTTAATAATAACAAATTAATTATTTTGCTTTTCTCCGTCGTAATAGTTTAAAGGCAATATCAGTTCCCATTCCTTGCTTATAGGCTAATTCAATCCAAAGCATTCCTAAAGGTTCAATAAGTCTAGCATTTTTGAGTGGTCCAGCATCAATAACATCAAAACCAAGATCGAGTCCTAATTGCTTCACTTTTGATTTAGCGTCTAAATAATCTCCACAAACAAATAAACTAGCTTGTACGGAGCCAAATTGTAATTTATTTAAACTCTCTACTCCAACAGTATGAACTGCTTTTATTACTTTACCCCCTACTGCCCATTTTGCAATTTTTTCTGCTGCGGAGGGAGTAATTTCTATTAAAGGCCCTCCCAAATGGGGTGCTGCAGTGGTAGTAGAATCTACAATAATCTTGCCATTTAAATCCCCTGCTGTTTTAATTGTTTCTTTTGCTACTGACCATGGCACTGCCAGAATGATAACATCACTAAATTTTGCAGCTTCTTCATACGTTCCACCACTTGTATTAGATCCAATTGAATTGGCTAATTTTTTTGCTTTCTGAGGATCCTGAGAGCCAAACATAATTACATGACCCTTTTCTGCCCAAATTTTTCCTAGAGCTGTCCCAAGTCTTCCGGTTCCTAATAAACTTACTTTCATTAAAATCACTATTCTTAATCGCTTAGTTTTAAATGAAAATATAATAGTTATGTATTTATATCTTGAGCTGTGTTGCAAGTATTGCTAAATTTGAAAAAATTATTTTATTAAAGTAGAGAGTATTTCAATTGCTCTAGAAGTATTAAAAATACCACAAACACAGGGTCTAGCTAGCTTTTTTGCTGCTTTTTCTACTGAGATTTTACCATCTTTAATCAATTGTGCATAGTACTCGACTGATTTCGGTGAGATACAATGATGCCCGCACGTTGTTGTAATTTCTAAAATCTTTTCAGAAGGTAATAACTCTTTTTTCCCAAATATACCCAAGGAAAGATGGACAGTATGTAAGTTCAAATTAACCTTGGTTGCAACATTTTGTATTTCAGGAATTAATCCACTTACAACAATGGAAATCCCAAAATCTTCTTTTTTAAGAGCTTTTATAACTTTTTCCACAATTTTAATATCTGAATAGGTTGCT
>CP070805.1:765617-786702 GCA_020343655.1 Promethearchaeota archaeon
GCACGTCTTTGTAATGAATATTCTGCTAATTTAATAAGTAATTATCCAAAGCGGTTTGGTGGATTTGCTATATTACCTCTTCCTGATATTAAGGCATCACTGCTTGAATTAGAGTACGCATTAGATATATTAAAATTAAATGGTGTAGGAATGCTCACAAATTTTAATGGTAAATATATCGGTGATCCTGAATTTGAAAACATTTTTTCTGAACTCAATCAGCGAAATACAATAGTTTTTATTCATCCAGATATTCCTCCTGAGGAAAAGTTACCTAATCTTAATTTTCCTTCCGCTATTTTAGAATTTGTTTTTGATACAACACGAGCAATAGCAAATCTCATGCATCATGGTATTTTTAAAAGGTATCCTAATATTAAATTTATTTTCGCTCATGCTGGAGGGACCGCACCCTATATTGCATGGAGGATTACCTTTGGAAATAAAAAATTGATTAAACAATTCAAAAATCTTTATTATGGTACAGCGTTGTCTGCTACAAGGAATGTTTTTCAATCTTTGATGGAATTAGTGGAACATTCCCATATCCTCTTCGGGAGTGACTTTCCATTTGTTCATGAAATTGCTATAAAAGAAATGATTCAAGAAATTGTAAGCTACAGCGAGGTTGATAAAAAAAAATGCTTAGATATTGAACAGAAAAATGCATTATCACTTTTTCCACAATTTAAATCTAGTATATAGATAATTCTTAAATATTCAAAAAAAATGATTAAAAGTAAATCAATACGACCTCTAAAGTCTGAAAAAATGAGCTTCATAAAAAGAGTAATCTATTATATTTTTTCAACTACAACTATTTGGGGGAATAGGAAGCTTCATAACATAGTTCCAGAAGAATTAGGATTAAGATAATTTGCTGCTATTTTACTCTAGGTGGGTACAGTAATTTTTAGTTTATTTTTCAATTCTTTATAACGTGAACGAAGGGTCACTTCTGTAACTCCTATAGATTCTACAATTTGTTGTTGTGTAAGATCTTTATTTTTAATTTTGCTAGCAAGATATATTGCTCCAGCACATAAACCTTTTGGATCCTTTCCACTAATAGAAAACTTTTTTTTATAAGAATTCAAAATTTTCATTGTTAATCGTTCTGTTTCTGAATCTAGTTTTAAATCATTAATATATCTAGGGATTAGCGCCACCGGATCAGTAGATGGAGATTTTAAATTAAATTCTCTTATCAGAGTTGAATAGCTTCTTCTTACATCTTTAGCATTTGCTGATGCTTCATTTGTTATCTCTTGAAGAGTTCTTGGAAGTTGTTTCTTTCTACATGCTACATATAAACATGCAGCAACCATAGCATTAATAGATCTACCTCTGAGCATTTTTTTTTTAAAGGCTTCAATATAAAGACGCATTGCATCTTCTTTTATATAATTAGGTAAATTCAAATTGGTACTAATTCTTTTTAATTCTGTAGATGCTATTAATAGATTTCTCTTTTGCCATGTTATACGTGTATTCCATTTAGCAGCACGTTTTAAATCAGGATTACTTATTTTATTCCTATCTATAACAGTACTTAAACCCATATCTGGTAATAATATTGAGATTGGAGCACCAGTTTGCTCCCTATTATTTTTTTCTTGATTAGTATATGCTCTCCTCCCTTTATGCGAAAAATCAACATTTTTTTCATTAATTACTAAACCACACTGATTACATACAACATCTCCAGTATTCATTAATGGAATTATTGATCCCCCACATTCCGGACAAACATTTAATAAAACACTATTTTTAGTATTTAAACCCATTTTAATATCCTCATTATATTAATTTTATTTAAAATTATAAAACAATTGTAGACCAATTATTAATTCCCCTCTATTTTCTAATTTTTCTTTAATAATTAATTGATCACACACCCATAACTTTTAATTTCTCTAATAATTCTTTCTGATCCCTATTTAGTTTTTTGGGGACCTTAATCTTAATTTTAACCAATAAGTTTCCCCTCTGATTTGAGTTAATTTTATAAAACCCTTGATTTTTCAATCTTAAAAGTGCTGAATCATTTGTTCCTGGAGGAACTGTCACATTTAAAGAATTTTCTACTCCTGAAACCTGAATTTTTCCTCCAAGTACTGCTGTTGTGAAAGGAATTTCTTGCTCAATATAAATGTCATCATCCCTCCTTTCGAATATTGGATGATTTCTAATATGAATAGCAATATATAAATCCCCTGAAGCACCTCCATCTTCTCCAGGCATTCCTTTACCCTTTAGACGTAATTTTTGATCATCTTTGATACCTCTTGGAATGTTTACATTTAAAGTCTTCATTTGACCAGTTGCGGGATCTTTATATTGAACCTTTTTCTTTCCTCCATGAAATGCATCCATAAAATCTATTTCCATATCATATCTTAAATCATCCCCTTCTCTTGGAAGATTATTATAATTTGGAGATCTTGCCCTTGTACTTCCTCTTCCACCTCTATTAAAAACATCAAATATATCTCCTAAATCGTTAAAAAAATCAAATCCACCACTTCTACTTCTAGAATTACTATGGTTTCCAAAAACTTCACTGAAATCAAATCCTCCTGGTGAACCTGATGTAGTATAATAGTAGGTTGTACCATCTGGGCTTCGATGGACTCTTCCTCCTCCGGGAGCTCCACCCCAATTTTGATATGTTGATGAATCCCCTTCTACAACGCCGAATCTATCATACATATCTCTTTTTTTATCATCACTTAAAATTGTATACGCTTCATTTATCTCCTTAAATTTCTCTCCTGATTTTGGCTCATCTGGATTAACGTCTGGATGATATTTTCGAGCCATTTTTCGAAATGCTCTTTTAATTTCTTCCTTTGAAGCTCCTTTGTTTATTCCTAATATTTTATAATAATCTTTTGCCATATTTTACAAACTCTTCTTATAATAATGAATAATAATTCAGTTAACGTGAATTTTTAAAAAAAAAATAATAAAAAAAATTGTAGTTCTTAGTCATACTCAGCATCAACTACATTATCATCTTGACCAGTTGCTTTTCTGAATTGTTCTTCTTCTATTTCATCTTGAGTCTTTCCTTGATAACCATATTTACTACCTGGTGGAACATCTCCCATACCTCCTGGTGGAGCACCTTGATAAGCGCCTTGATATGATCCTTGCTGTTGGCCATATATCCGGGATGATACCTCATGTAATGAATTTTGTAACGCTTCCATAGCAGTTTTAATTCGACTGACATCTTCAGATTCCATTGCACTCCTTAAATAAGAGATCTTATCAAGTATGTTTGATTTTAAATCGCCAATAACTCCTTCATTTTCTTTCATTAGCTTTTCAGTTTGGTAAATTAATGCTTCTCCATGGTTTTTTGCTTCAGTTAATTCTTTGAATTTTCTATCATCTTCGGCATTTCGTTCAGCTTCTCGAATTTTCTGTTCGATTTCATCATCCGACATCTTAGTAGATGCAGTAATTGTTATTGATTGACTTTTACCAGTGCCTTTATCTTTAGCTGAAACATTTATGATTCCATTTTGATCAATATCAAATGTTACTTCAATTTGTGGTACTCCTCTTGGAGCTGGTGGAATACCATTCAGATGAAACCTTCCTAATGTTATATTATCCGCTGCTCTTGGCCTTTCGCCTTGTAATACATGAATTTCTACTGCAGGTTGATTATCAGCTGCTGTTGAGAAAATCTCAGCCTTTTTGGTTGGGATTGTAGTATTTCTTTCAATTAATTTTGTAAAAACTCCACCTAATGTTTCTACCCCCAAGGATAGTGGTGTTACATCGAGCAATAATAAATCCTCAACTTCACCAGTTAGCACTCCTCCTTGAACAGAAGCACCCATTGCAACACATTCCATTGGATCGATACTACGCTCTGGAGCTTTACCTAATAAATCTTCGAATTTTTTCTGTACAACAGGCATTCTTGTTGGTCCACCGACTAAAATGATCTTATCAATTTCTCCCCTTGCCATACCAGCATCTTGTAAAGCTTTTAAGATTGATGTGTCTAATCTCCTTAGTACAGGCTCAATCAATTGCTCCAATTTAGCTCTCGTAAGCGACATATTAAGATGCTTAGGTCCCTCACTTGTAGCAGTTATATATGGTAAATTAATATTCGTTGTTATTGATGTAGATAATTCAATTTTAGCCTTTTCACCTGCTTCCCGAATTCTTTGCATTGCCATAGAATCACCTCTTAAATCTACACCTTGATCTTTCTGAAATTCTGAAACAATATAATCAACAAGTATCTTATCCATATCAGTTCCTCCTAATTGAGTATCTCCCGCTGTAGAAATCACTTCAAAAACTTGATTGTCCATCTCCATTATCGTTACATCAAAAGTACCGCCACCCAGATCCAATACTGCGATTTTAAGTCTAGCATTTTTCTTATCTAATCCATAAGCTACAGCTGCGGCAGTGGGTTCGTTAATTAAACGCTTGACATTTAATCCCGCGATCCTTCCCGCATCCTTCGTAGCTTGTCTTTGGTTATCGTTAAAATAAGCTGGTACTGTAACAATCGCATCAGTAACTTCTTCACCCAAATAAGCACTCGCATCTTCCTTAATTTTCCTTAGAATCATAGCTGAAATTTCTTGAGGTGAATAATCCTTCCCATCTATTTTCACCGTGTAAGAAGTACCCATCTTCCTTTTAATCGCTGTAATTGTACGATCTGGATTTGATATCGCTTGCCTTCTCGCAGGCTCTCCAACTAATCTCTGACCATCTTTGGTAAATGCTACCACAGAGGGAAATGCTTTACCACCTAATGTTAATCCCTCAGCACTCGGAATAATCGTTGGTTTCCCACCAATTAATACTGCTGCCGCTGAGTTTGACGTTCCTAGGTCAATTCCTATTATTTTTCCCATAATTTATCACTCCATTTTTTTTTTTAATTTATATTTTTGGAATTTTTCTAATTTTCATTTAAATTTTTTAATTTTGATTTTTTTGAGATTTTGACCTTCGCAGGTCTTAAAATCTTATCTTTTATATAATAACCCTTGGTTATTTCTTCTATTATCGTATTTTCTGGAAGATCATCTCGACCCTCTTCTACTATTATTGCTTCGTGCTTATAAGGATCAAATTTCTCACCTTCTGAATTCATCGGTTTCACACCCTCCTCAGTTAACAATTTTTCAAAATTCTTGACTATTAATTCAAAACCATTTTTTATACTATCCATATCCTCAAGCATCTTTAGTAAATTCAATGCCCTCACTAGATCATCATAATGATCAATAAGCTTTTTCAGCATGGACTCCATAACATATGACTTGTAACGACTGTTCTCTCGCTCTGAATGTTTCTTATAATTCTCAAAATCAGCCCGCACTCGTAAAAGCGAATTCAAAAATCTCTCCTTCTCTTCCAATAGCTCCTTAAACTTACGGCCATCGTCTTTCATGTCATCAAGTTCTTTGAGTATGCGATCGTTTTGAGTTTTTATCTTTTTATGTTCCTCTACTAATGCTTCATACTTTTCCGCCTTCGCTTTAAGAAGCTCAAAATCACTCCTCGAAATTGAAATCTGATTCGATGTTCCGCGCGATAAACCGCGAACATTATTTAATCTATTAAAGTATTCTTCAAATGTCATAGGTCTTATATCTCCCATTTCATTTTTAAACATATAAGTCATTTTTTTATTTTTTGAGTCTTAAACCCCATTTCTTTGTATGTAATTTTTCATTGTCAAGGTGTTGTTTACATACTTTAATATAACAATATTAATTTGCCTATTTAAAGGTTACGTTTTTAAAAAATAAATGAAAATGAAGGGCAAATATAGTGAAATGGGTAAAAATGGGGATTTACTGTTTTTATTCAATTCAATTATTTATTATTCATCATTAATTTTTGTGATAAAATCCTTTGAGGGAATTTCACCAAATGAAAACATGTTAACTACTTTTTCCCTAAACTCTGAATCTTTTTTAGATAGGATAAGCATTTTATTGAGATTTTTACCGTTATTCTCATAAAAGAATTTAATCATAGATCGCTTTAATTTGAAATTCCTTATGATCTTTTTAATCTCAAGGTTAGCCCTATATATTTTTAAATAATTTTTTGAATAATCTTCTTGTTGTAAAGCTCCTATAGCTGTTTCTGCCGCAATTCTTCCTGAGAAAACTGCCGTTTGAATTCCTTCGCCACTTATAGGGGAGACAAATCCTCCGGCATCTCCTATAATCATTAGATTATCATCATATAAGCTTTTTTCCAATACTCCTTTTGCTGGAAAAGAATAAGAACTTGTCCATATATTTTTATAGTTAGAGTCAGGTAAGTATTTATTAATATTTGGATTATCAAGAAACTCTTGATAAATTTCATGGATATTATATCTGATATTATCTTCCCCAAATGTAAACACACCAATATTGAACCTTTTTTTACTTATTGGAAATATCCATCCATATCCTTGATATGGTTTAAAGAATACATAAACATATTCTTCATTTAATTCATTATCACCTTCTAAAATTGCGCATTTACCAATTGCGAGTTCATCAATTTTCCATTTCGATCTTATTCCCGATTTAAAGGCTAATTTAGAACTCATTCCATCAGCCACTACAAAAATTTTTCCATAATACTCTTTGATACCAGCAGGAGTTTTTGTTTTTACCCCAATTTTTTTCTGATTTTTGAATAAAAAGTCAAATGATAAATTTCTATCAAAAAGCTCTGCTCCAGCATCAACAGCTGCTTCTCTCAATATATTATCAAGCTCTAATCTATCCATGATTATTGAATATTCATCACCAGCTCCTTTAAACTCTAATTTATGATAATCTGCTGAATGCATAATAACACCTGAAATTTTAGGAATATTTAGTTTTGTCAATTGTGGATATAGATCTAAAACGCTAGAATGAATAGCTCCTCCACACGGTTTTCGCCAATTTGTATTTTTTTCTAATAAAGCTACCTTAAATCCTGCTTTAGCTAAGACTTCAGCACATTGTGATCCTGAAGGACCAGCGCCTGAGATTATTACATCATGCATGATTAAAACCTTTAATTAAATAACTCATACTTCGTTTAAATTAATTTTCCTTAATTACCTCTAGTTTAAAAACCATTAATGTCTCTATAGGCTCGAAGTATACGATAGGTTAATTTCATGTGATTTTAAGTTTCCTTACTAAAAACCGTGGGTCTTTTTAAAACCTATTCTAATAAATTGGCAATGGAAAAAGACAAAAGAATTATTATAGCTTTTAATTTTGAGTTAGGAAAGATTTTTAATGTTTTAGACGGTCTACCCAAAAACTTCCAAAACTATAATTGGTTGTGTACAATATGCAAAAAATCTCTTTTTTATAATCATGAACTAAAAGGGTTTTTGCATAAGGGTAATAGAAGTAATTGTTTTGAGCCAGAAACAATAGAACATAAGACAATGAAAGCTTATTGGTATGTTATGTTTCCTAAATTCAATCCCGTTTTAATAAAAAGGTTAGAATATAAGATAGGAGATCAAATTGCAGATGTGTATTTTGAATTAAGCAATGGAAAAAAGATTGTTATTGAATGCCAAAATTCTCAAATAAGTAAAAGAATATTAGTAGAACGGACAAAAAATTATACAAGTAAGGGTATTTATGTACTTTGGATATTCAATGGCCACGGAACCTGTGTTTCCGATAAAAAGAATCCCAGGAATGAAGATGAGGTAGGGATATTGGGAATGGAAAAGAGAGTTCATTCTTTATATGGCGGACGGGTTTATTATATGAATATAGTAGGAAAAAAAGTAATTGATGCCCCCTATACTCTTCATTTCACACCTTTATTTAAGCATAAAAGCTCAGAATATAATTATTTTGGATATGACAAATATTATAGGGACAAACGGAGTGTTACTCTTGGTAAAATCCCCAGCTATCAAATATTATGTGTAAAAAATAAAGGTTATAAATTAGCACGATTCGCAGATAAGCATGTGAGTATTTTATGTACTGAACGAATTACTAAATATATCAAGGAAATATGTCAAAAAAAAGTATTAAAAGGAAAAGATATTAATGATAGAATTGAAATTCCATTAATTTCAATTATCTCTGAAGTTAAAGAGCGGTATGGCTTTTATTTACCTTATCTACTATTAAAAAAATCAAAAAAAATCAAAAGAGTAAAAATTGAAAGACTTTTGGGTGAAAATTACAATATTAATGATGTAATGACAATTCGAATTTCTGATTATCTTCAATTAAATCTCTAATTATTTACATCAGTTCCTTAATGAAAACTGTAAGGGAATCTTCTAACTCAGTTTTTTCAAGAGCCATAACCATTTTATCTATTCCTATATCTTCATATTTTGTGATTTTTTCTAATCAAATTGAAAATGATAAAATTAAGGCATTATTATAAAATTTTTTAAACGAATTGAAGAAATTGTTAATGCAAATAAAAAAAATAATCTTAAAAAAAAAAATTAGAGGTATAACTCAATGAAAAGGAAACTAATCGTTAAGATTGTGTTAATATTAGGGATTGTTTTTTTAATCCTTGCCCCTATTTTAGGCTATACAACCGATAAATTGGTATTATTAGATCAAAAACCGATTGTTATTAATGAAGATAGTGAAGATGGTTTACAAAAATCATTTGCTTTTCCATTTTCATTGGAAAGTCATCAAAAAATAAGCATTGAATTTTCAGTTTATTATGCTAATGTTTCAGCAACTTTGAAAATCTTCGGAAGGGGATTTTATGATCAGCGATATTCATTAAATAGTTCTCCAACTGGTTTGACTGGTCTAGATTTTGTATATTCACAGTTTGTGTGGGGTCAATCACCTTCAACATATACTGGCTCAGATAATGAAAGAACATTTCTATATGATGAGGATGGATATTGGTATATTGAATTTGCCGGAGATACTAGCGGAGATTATCTCATTTCGATTCCGGGATCTTATGTAATAGTGGTTTATGGAGATAATAATGGTCCTCCTTCTGATACTACGGTAAGTTTCAATCTTGTTGTAAAAATTGACGGACCGGGAGATTTCTTAGAAGAATTATTTTACTATATCGGTGCTGGCGTGATAGGTCTACTTGTATTGTTTATATCTTATAGTTATTACAAAAAATTTAAGGGGGGTCGATAATAATGGGAGAAAGGGGAAGTTTTTTCGATAGATTACCATTATTGGATAAGAATAGAGCTACAAAATTCATTGTATATGGATTAATAGTGGCAATATTATTCGGATTAATGATGATGATAAGCCGTTCAATTGCTCTAAATGCAGGTACATGGCAAAATTTAGCAAATCAAGAGAATTTAATGAATTACTGGGATGGAGTTTATGGATATAACGATTACATAAGAAGACAACAAGAAATTTATGAAATAACGTATTGGATGCAGTGGCAGGATGTTATCTTTATGAACATAGCAAGAGTTGGAGTTAACGTTGCTTTGTTTTTTATTCTAATTGGGTTTTTGAGCTTCGCAGTAAACGATAAGCTTGATGAAAGAACTCGCAGAATATCCTTAATACTAGCAGGATTGATTCTTTTTGTAATAATGTTTACAACATTTTTCGCGTCGATAAGTATATCTGTATCATAATTATAATAATAATATTTTTTTTTTCCCTTATTCTTCTGAAATTAACTTGAATAAGTTTAAAATGTATAATTATTATTAAGACTCATATTAGAAAGTGCCAATACCTAAAGGAAATTTTAATTAGTAAGAATTGTAAAAATAGAAGTTTTAGATTAGCAAATGAGTATAAATGAGAAAAAAAAGCAGGAATTTATAGATAAATTAAAGTGTGTAGCTTGTAATTCTAAAAATGTGTATCCAGAACCATATAAATATAAACAGGTTGAAAAAATAAAGATTTTAGCAAGAATAAGAAAAAATTCAACTCTTGTATTTACATTAGATTTACCTATTTGTATAGTTTGTAAAAAAAAGTTCTTTAAATGGAGATTTTATAACTACCCCTCTATCTTGATTTTCGTACTTGGGGTTCTAACTATTGTCATAGGAATTTTATTTCTCATTTTTCATCAAATTTTTGGAGAGAGAGGTGTTCCACTAATAAGTTTTGGTTTCGTTTTTGTCATTATTGGGTTAGTTGTAAGATATATAATTGGTAAAATCGATTCTAATCCTAGAAATCATTTTTTTTATGATTTCATTAATACCGATTTTTATGTGAAACCAGAGGGAGAAAGCAATTGGATCCTTTATAAATTATGGCTTAAAAATTTTTTAGGAAAATGAATCTGATAAAATCTGAAGCCATCCAATCCTATTAGCTTCAAAGATCAACAGATTTCCCTTTGCCTTACATTAGTAGCTGATTAAATAAAATTTTAGTGTTGTTTAAAAAAAAAAACATCAAATTAACGATATGTCGCTCTTAAACAAAAAAAGGTTGTATCAATATAGCATACTTGTAAGTGTTATTTTGGGTATAATCGGTGTGTTCTTTCTTTATTTTATAAACTATTCGCTGATAGCAAAAGCTTTTGCAGATTATGAGGGAGCAATACAAGTCGTTCTAATCATTTCTCTTAGAATACTTCTCTTATCAATAATTACTTTTTACCTTATTAATAAGTGGTTTAAACAGGAAGTACAATACTTAACTGATATTCCCTTTTTGCTAAGCATTTTTTTCCTAATCTTAGCTTTTGGAAAAACAATCGATGTTTTCTGGGATCTCACATTTTTTACATTTGATGATGCTGTAGTCCTTTTTCTCGTAAAAATTCGTTACTTTATCATTATTTTTGAAGTTGCGCCTCTAATTTACCTTGGATTTGAAATAGTCTTCTTTAGGATGGAGGATAGATTTACTAGATTAAAAGATAAAAGGTTTATGAACACACTTAGGACGAGATTGATTGCAGTTATTGTGGCTATTGAATCAGTGACAATTATCATTGTCCCTAACATAACAGTGTTAGGGATGATTTTGCCAATTATATTAATTCCTTCATTGATAAGTATAGTATATATCTTTTACTTAGCTTATAGATATAATCGTCTTAAAATGGTAAAACCTAAAATTTTAACAATTGGATTTCTCTTATATATGATGTCAAATATCTTAAGACCTGTAATGCAAAATATCTTAGGTGAAACTGCAAACTTTGTCATATTGACGGAATTAGTAGATTTAAGCATATTTCTAATAATCTTTCTTGGATTATACAAGAAACAGTGAACATTGATTTATATTGATAAAAAGATTGTCGAGAGCAAAGTTTATAGAAAAGGAAATTTATAACTATTTAAGTTAAGTTCTGTTTGCATTTTTTTAATATCATCTTGTAAGCTTTTATTGAGAGGAATACCTGTTTTTTTTCTGTTAATCTCAGCAATGTATTCTTTTTCACCAGCGGTATATATTCTTTCTTCGCCAGGTATCCTTCGAGAACCTCTAAGATCTCTCATAATATTACCTGCGATTTTTTCAAATGAATTAATACCTATAAAACTTTCAATGTTAATAGCTAAGAAGAAATGGCCAACTTTTAATCTCTTTTGACCATTTTCTACTATTCCTAGAGTATCTCTTAAATAAATTCCATCTTGCAAAGCAGCTGAAAGAAGTTCTACGATCGTTGCATAGCCATATCCTTTATAACCGGCTGTATCTTCACCTTTACCTCCCAATGGTAGTAAAGAAGCCTTTCTTTCTAGCATTTCTTCTAAAACTTTATTAGGATCAGTTAATATTTCACCGTTGCTGTCAATGACAGTATTTTCTGGGAGTGGTTTGTTAATTCGAGCGTTTAATTCTACTTTTCCTCTTTGGATTATTGAAGTTGCACAATCAAGAAGAAAAGGAAATTGCTCGTCCGTAGGAGCTCCTATTGTTAGAGGATTTGTTCCAAGCATAGGTTCACTTCCAAATGTGGGAGGTATAGATGGTCTTGCATTAGTGACAGCCAAACCAATCATTCCCTCTTTAATGGCCATCAGTGAATAGTAACCTGCAATCCCAAAATGCGTTGAATTTCTAACAGCAATAGCCCCTAGCCCATACTTTCTTGCTTTTTCAATTGCCATTCTCATCGCCTTATATGCTATAACATGTCCCATTCCACAATTTCCATCTAATAATGCTGTAGTAGGTCCCTCTTTTATAACATCTATTTTTGTGTTTGGTTCATAAATTCCTTCCTTAATGCGATCATAATACATTTTACACCGTTGAATGCCATGCGAATCTATTCCTCTTAAATCTGATGCAATCAGTACATCAGCTATAATATTAGCATCATCTTTTGATACTCCAAGGCCAATAAATACATCCCTCATAAAATCTTGAAGTGTAGGAGCATCAATATATACTATATCTTCTGACACCTTAGAATTCCTCTATTTTTAAATCTTTTTAGATTACTAAAACAGTTTAATTTTTTCAAATAAATTATAGTTATTATTATTTGATGAATATATAATCATTTCAATGTTTTTTTACGTTATAGTTTATTGGTCTTTTATTTTTAAGATCTTTAATGGAATATTTTCTACATATTATTCTTGTATTTATACAACTATGTGTAATAAAAATTATGATATTGTATATTCATTTTATATTTAATTAAAAAACCCATTTAAAAGAAACATGAAGAAAAAAGAGAAACTTAAGTGTCCACTGTGTAGTATTAAATTCATTCCAAGAACTTTTTACCCAGAAGAGGCCACTTTTTCTACTTCAGATAGTAAACTATTATCAGGATTTAATGGTTATATCAGTTCTAGTGG
Source organism: Promethearchaeota archaeon (assembly GCA_020343655.1). GTDB lineage: Archaea > Asgardarchaeota > Lokiarchaeia > Sigyniarchaeales > SOKP01 > Loki-b32. Next base: position 778,414 of record CP070805.1, read on the forward strand.
AGTTAAACCATCTGAAGTAATTTTAGGATCTTGGGTGACCTATTGTCCAAGCTGTAATTATGTTATGAAATTTGTAAAAGAGATAGTTAAAAAAGAAAAAATACAATCGCAAAATGTTGTAGGTAAAGATATTAAAGAAAAATTTAACAACTATTATTTTGGATTCCCATTTGAGGATTATTCACATTATTTATCAAAAGTTTCTGAAAAAGTTAAAGCCAGTATTAAAAATTCTCTTAAAGGGATAGATCTAAATATATGGGAAAGTATGTATGAAATTGAAGATACCTTTAAACTTTTAGTAAGATTTTACGCAAATCTAGAGAAATATTGCGATGCTCAACTTCCAAATAATACGAATGAAGATTTATCCACAAAAATAAAATTATTAAATTTATTACCAGATCTAGAGAATTTATTAATAGAATTGAATGTTATAAGAAAACAAGCTATTCAAGGAAACTATGAGTTAGCGTCTCATGATAAAGAAAAAGTTAATAGTGCTGTAGTGGATTTTACATTGAATTTAATTGAAAAACATGTAAAACCAGTAGTCGATGGTAAAAAATTAAAAACAAAATTCAATTACATTGATATAAAGGATCTTAACTCTGAAATCAAAGTCTTTCTAAATGGGTATTTAAAAGGTCTGTTTAATCATGGAAAGCCTGCTAATAATCAAGTAAGATCATTTTTAGAAAATCTTCTTATTAATTAAAAATATCAATTTTATCAATTTCTTATTCTGTTTTTATCTTCATATTATCACCATGCCATACATTTTTTTCAATCTTATGTTAATTGTTAAGTTTATGATATTAAATGATTTAAATGCCAAGGTTAAAGGAAAATTCTATAAAGAATTTATTATTGAGGATGATGGCGAAGACCTCGTTTATGTCTTTCCTGATACAAAAGAATTTCTCTCAATCATTAGACGAAAAGAGCTCAAAAAAAAATTGGTTTCAAGGAAATAAACTAAAGCACTATTCTTTCATTAAAAGCCAATTAATCTTATTAAAATATAAATTTTAAATTTTATAATGAATTATAGAATTTAGATACCTAGGGCTTAAACCCTCTTTAAGAGGATTCTTTAAAAATGTGATTTCCTTTTTTTAAATTTATGATGATATAAATTTGAGAGTCTATATTTCAGATATTAGTGTTATAGAAGATAAAAAATATGGTGGTGTTACTTTTAAGATAACTGGACAGCTTCAAAGTGGCTTAGAAATCAAAATTAAAGATTTATTCTATGACCTTCAAGAATATATAGGTCGCTATGTTGAAATGCTATTGTGTGTTTTTAGAAATCCTTATGCAGAACATAAGATGGGAATGATTAACCAACCATTTCTGTCAGAGGAGTATTATTCAATAGAGCTCATTGATGAGTTGCTAGAAAAGAAAGGATTCAATTCAAAAGCCAATAAAAAGCGTATTATATTAACTGGGGAATATATAGATTCTTACGTTATTCCAGAAAAGTGGATTCCTCTTATGGAACCAAAGTGGTTTAGACGCATCCTAAAAGAACCGTCTGCTATTAAGACAGATGACGGAATATTTCTTTTTTATCCATTTCATATGAGGAAGAGAGTGTCAATAGAGAGTTTTCCTAAGAATGTAACTATAGTAACTGGGAGCATAGATTTAGCGGCTTGGCATCCAATATCAGAGTCGAAAGGGGATTAAAGACTCAAAACTCGACCTTTATTTAAAATGTAAATTTTAAATTATAGGGTTGATTATTTCATAATGGACAAGTTGTGCAATGTCTGCAGTTCCATGCTGAACGAAGCGCAAAATGCACATGGCGCAAATTGCCTGAATTAAGAATTCATGAGTGCTATTATCCAATCTTATGTTCCGTCGAAGCATCGGCTACATAGGTGGGTTACAGAGTAGTGTATTTTGTAGGAAATACATAAACTCGTAATTTCAAAACCGGACAGGCCCTGGCGGGAGCATCCGTACGAATAGTAGTTCACGCTTTGTAGTGCGGGTGTGGAGGAGCATGAGATCTACTGGTCATAATAGTAGGATTGATATCGAGGTTCAGGTTTTTTAAAAGAAGTCCTTATTATTTACCATCTTCAATTAAGGTTTTTGGTTCTTTAATTAACTTATATCTTCAATTTCGATTATTAAAAGTTCAATAAAAAGGCTCAAAAGAATTTATTTTTGATTTGAGTATGGATTAAAGTCAATATTTAAATTTTATATTTACTAAACTTTTTTTAAATTTCTATTTCCATCGACAAAATCTTTAATAGTCTTATCTATTAAAGTTATTTAATGAATAAATGCTCGAAATTCTTTGTTTCTTTAATAGTTCTTTTAATATTTGCGATCCCTGCAATTAATATTAATATAATAAATCAAGTTAATGACCCTAATATTAATTCTACACATAATAATGGAATTACAGTGAATAATGGATCCCTTATTATTCAAAGTAATAACACAAAATTAGTGTTAGATCTGAGTACTAAAGGAACTATTATTTCTATTGAAAATCTAATAACTTCACAAAATTTTAATTTTGATCCTGATTCGTATACATCGTTTTGGTCGATTGAACTCATGGATTCAAGTCGATGGGATTCTCTCTCAAGTTCTTCATTTATTTATAATATTGTTTCTTCAGCGAAAGTCACTCTTGAGTATGAATTACCATTAATACAAGGTCCAATGTATGTTTTAATTACCATACAAGTAGACACTCCTCATCCTGGAATTAATATGAATATTAATGTCATAGCAAATGAAAATCATCCAGGTATTAGTTGGGTTAACCTACCTCATATTTCAGCCATAAAAGGTTGGGCTATCACATCTAATCAAGAAGAAATTGCTGTTCCAGATAGAGAAGGTTGGTTAATAAAGGATGCCATCTCTTCGATATTAAATTATGGATTCTATAGAGAATATCCTGGAACTCTTTCTATGCAATTCATAATTTTTGTTGAACCAAATGTAGGAGGATTTTTGTTATCATCTCTGGATTCAAATAGTAGGCACAAATATTTTAAGATAACTGGAGATAATTGGGGCAAAGAAACAATACAGACCGAAATATCTCATTCATCTAACAATATGCGCTTTGAAAAAGCAAATAATTTTACTATGGATTATTGGGTAGTTCTTGAAAGCTATCAAGGTCGAACTTGGGCTGAAGCAGCTAATATATATCGTGATTGGGCTACTAAACAATGGTATGTAGAGAAGGGTTCAGTTTATCAGCGAGATGATATTCCCCATTGGTTAAAGACAATTGATTATATTTGGAAAAGTTCTTCTTATGCTACAGATTCTAATACAGGAAATATTATTTTAGAAGGACATACTGTAGATGAGATGGGTCAATTTCCACTTGAATTTAAAAATAGGGGATTATCCTCAAATTTTCTCTTAGAATGGTGGGGATGGCAAAAAGAAGGCCACGATCGAGGGTATCCTGAATATTATCCCCCTAGAGATGGAGCTCTTGCATTATCACAAGGTATTAATGATACTCATGATGAGCAATCTAAAGTCATGCTTTATTTCAATGGAAGACTCGTAGACATAACAACAGCAACATATTCTAACAATACTCAATATATGACAGGTTATTATAATTCTATTTATACAGAATCATATAATCCTTACTTTACAGCTGCAATACCAGATCCATCGTCACAATGGTGGCAAGAAGTTGTTCTTAATTTTAGTTTACGAGCAGTTCGTGATTTTAATGCTGATATTGTTTTTTTTGATCAAATTTCTGTTGCCCCACCGAAATTTGATTATCGAAATGTTAGTACTCATACTCCTGGTGGGGGATCATGGTGGCAAGAAGCAGAGAATCAATTACTATCAAATATTCGTTTGATATTGAGTTTATATAATCCAGAAGTTGCTTTAAGCTCTGAAAATATAATAGAGACATATCTAAATCCTTTGGATCTTTTCTGGAATTATCAAACTTCATATGATCTAAGTTATTCTGGATGGTTTCCTCATGGAATTTCTATACCATTATTTAGCTATATATATCATAAGTTTACATTATTTAGCGGACGGGCTGATATTCACCCATATAATTTTCAATATTATGCTTGGGCAATAAGTGAGGATTTGAACCGGGGATATATTCCAGGTGGAACTGGTGGTTTACCTTCAATTGAAAACTATAATCCTAATCTTTATTCTATTCTTTCAAACGCTTATATAACACGTAAAATAGGAAATTATAGTTTCTTTAGAGATGGAGATCTACTCTTTCTGATCGAATGGGAAGGAAGCCCTACAATAACTATATCTGAGGGATATAAATCGATGATTGTCAATCAAGGATCAATACAGGGATTCAGAAATCCAGATAATGAGATCATTTTACTTTTCGCTAACCGAGGTTATAGTGATCTTACTTGGGTTGGAAAACTATGCAATTTACTTGCTTTATCAGGAGTTAACAACGTTAATAATCACAAAGCTTCAATTAGGATATTTAATAATGGTAGAGTTGATAAATCGATAGACTCACGGCTAGATTCAAATCTAGAAATTAATGTACCAAAATATAGTTTTGTAGCTGTATGGTTTAACAATTTTGAAGAGATAATTCCGATCCCTGTTAATTTTACTCTCATTTTTCTATTTACCTTATTTGCTTCATTAGGTTTAATATTAATCTTGTCTATAGTTCTTTTAAGACGAAAAATAAGGCAATTCGATGAATATAAATCAAAAAAATTACAAATAATCGAGGTTGGGGTAAAATAGAGATCTTATATATGAACTTAGAAGGGACCGTTAATTACTCTCTGCTTTCAATTGAGGTTTTTGGTTCTTTAGTAAGTCGATATCTGCAATATCTATTATTGGAACTAAGAATACAGTCTAATATTTCTGGATTATATTTAAATTCAGGATGGGAGGAATTTAAAATAGATGCTGTGTAAGGGATACAAATTGTATTTTGGATAAGATCTGCTTTATCAGGATTGAATTTGCCCCCAATAGGGCAAAATTTTTTTGAATATTTAAGTGTTATATCCAAAGTTTTATCATCTATAGCTTTTATATGAGTCTTTGCATTTAAGACATTATAAATTTTTTTTAAACTATTTTCTAATCCACTGAATCCTCTTTCTCTTAAGAGTTTACCTAATTTTGCTCCTAAACTGACAGAAATCGATTTTGGGAGATTAATACCCCCAACGTCAATCATCTCTTTAATGTAAGCTTGAAAGAACTTTAATGCATCTCTATTTCTTGACATTTTACTGAGGAGTGGGTTTTAGATAATGAGAATATAGTTATATCTCTATTTATAAATATATAAGATTTATTATCAAAATTATTTATTGGATAATAAAGAAGGAAAAAGATTTTCTAAGATTTTAAAAAAAATCGTTAAAATTTTTATGTAAGTTACTTTACATTTTTTTATTTTCAATCTTTAAAATATAATGGCAAAGCCGTTGATTATTCAGCGGAATACAACTTAAGAAATCTTCTCCAAAAATGAATTGGGGAAAAAGTTCATTTAAAAAACCCCTTGTATAAGGAATGCATATATTGTCTTGAAAAAGCGGAGCTCGGGAGGGATTATAAGCCCCTGCTATTGGGCAAAATTTCTTTGAGTATTTTACAATTACTTCATATCTATTCTCATTTAATTGTTTTATCACTGGTTTTCCATTCAATGCTAAGTAGATTTGTTTTAACGCAGTTTCAATATCCAAAGTTAATCCTCGATCTTTATACATTTTCCCTAACTTTGCCCCTAATTTACTAGAAATAGCTTTTGGTAAATTTTCTCCTCCAATATCAATCATTTCCTTAATATATACTTGAAAAAACTTTAAAGCATCCTTAGTTTTTGACATAATTTTAAGATGTATGTTTATAAATAATGAAGAAAAATCAAGATTAATCTTCATTTAAAATATTTAAGATTTGTTATAAGAATTATTTATTTAATAATAAAAAAGGAAAGGAGGCTTGCTAAGATTTCAAACAAAATATATTCAAGAAGTGAATTAGAAAAAACCTTCAATTCAAGTTATATGCTATGTATTCTTCTTACTTTTGATATTAAGAATGTAATGGCAAGTACGTTGATTATTAAGTGGTATGCAATTTAATATATCTGATTCAAATATAAATTGTGGAAAAAGTTCATTTAAAAAACCCCGTGTGTAAGGAATACAAATATTCTTCTGAAAAATTGTAGCTCGAGAGGGATTATAAGCCCCTCCTATTGGACAGAATTTTTTTGAGTATCTAACAATTACTTCATAGGTATCCTCATTTAATTTTTTTACTGATGGTTTTGCTTTAAGTACAGAATATACTTGTTTTAAAGCAGTTCCAATATCTAAAGTTAGTCCCCTTTTTTTATATAATTTACCCAATTTTGAACCAGATTTTGTGGAAATAGCTTTGGGTAAATTATTCCCACCAATATCAATCATTTCTTTAATATATGCTTGAAAAAATTTCAAAGCGTCCTTTGCGATAAAATCACCTCAAATTACAATTAACCCTAAATTCCAAAAGATAATGAGAAATACCATTATTTAAATTTATCCATTGATGTCAAATTTGTAATAGGAAAAAGTAGAAATCAGTTAAGAAAACTATAGTTTTTCATTCTTTAAAGTAAATCTTAATAGCCGATCTTTATCTTCTTCAGCATAGTTTATTCCAATTCTTTTATTGGCTACAATAGAATTGTCTTTAATTTTTTCACCTTCAATGAAAAACAATTTTGAGCTATTAGAACAGGAATCTTTTCCATTAAATCTAGCTTTTGTTATTTTCAAAGCCATACATAGCTTTCCAGGACCATCAGTTAAATTTTTAAAATTCTTCCCAATTTTAACATTTCTATTTTCACACATCAATTCAATTCCATCAATAGGAACTAATCTTCTAATTAATACCGCACAAGGCATTCCCTCTGGTTCAGTTATAACATTTAAACAATAATACATTCCATATATCAAATAAATATAAAGAGTTCCAGGCGTCATATACATTGTATTTGTCCTTTTAGTCTTTCTATAATTATAAGAATGACTAGCTTTATCATTTGGTCCAAGATAGGCTTCTACTTCAGTAATTCTCCCAACTATGAGCCCTTTTCTTGTTTCTCTTACTAAAAAATTCCCAAGTAATTCTCTTGCTACTAATTCAGTAGACCGAGCAAAAAAATCTCGCGTAATTCTTTTAGATTCTATCATGAATCAAGACATTTTTTAAGAAATCTTTATTTAACAAAATTAAAGTTAATATAAATTATAATTAAGAATAATTTTAAGAATTTAGGGGACACAAAATCAAGGCGCCAGAGAGAGTATTAAAAGCAATAAATCATGAAGAACCCGACAGAGTTCCAGCGTTTGAAAGTGCTTTTACAAATAATACAATTATAAGACATTATGGAGTCGATCCTAGTGGTGGGCGAGGCTACAGGATAATGTATGAATTCTTTCGAAAAGTTCAAATTGACTTAGTGTTAAGTTATGTCAGTCTTTTAATTAGAGAAACTATTAAACTTGGTAAATTATATGTTGATGAATATGGGCGATTAATGAAGATTGATATTCAAAAAGATGGAACTGTAATGTTAGCTTATCAAGGTGGTTATTTAAAATCTTTTGAAGATTATGAGAGTTGGGAAAAGCCGGATCCTCATTCTGAACAAAGATTAAAATGGTTTTTAAATGGTAGAGCCGTACAAGAAGATTTGAAAAATGAAGTTTTTTCAATTCCAGCAACAGCAAGCATTTTAGAAGGACCTCTAGAGGGTTTTGGTCTCCAAACCTTTTCAAGAATATTAGCACACCCAAAGCAAGCGAGAAAAATTTTTGATGATTATGGTACTTTTACCGTAGAACTTGTGAAAATCTTAGCAGAAAATTATGCTCAAATTGTATTATTATGGGATGATTATGGTTTTAAAAATGGTTTGTTTATGAAGCCAAGGTATTTTCATGAGTATGTATTTCCATGGTTAAAACGAGTATGCGATGCTGCTCACAAACGTGATTGTAAAATCATGCTACACAGCGATGGTGATATATTAGAAATTTTTGAGGATATTATTAAGTGTGGCGTTGATATCATAAACCCTGTTGAACCAACTACTAATAATCCTGATTATGATATTTTTAAGCTACATGAAAAATTTGGAGATAAAATAACTTTTTCTGGAAATCTGAGCCCTGTATCCTTAACATTAGGAGAAGTTTCTGAAATTGAAGCATATTCTAAAAAATTAATTCGCGA
>CP070805.1:786802-792175 GCA_020343655.1 Promethearchaeota archaeon
AATGAATAGTATAATGTTTGAAACTTTAATTGATGATAATTTTTCCGTATATTTAATGAGAGATACAGATGCCGATGTTACCGGTAAAGATATTGAAGATTTAGTTGGTAAATTTAGGGATATACCTGTTGATTTTGCCACAATAGATTTAGGGTATATGAATTTAAGAGAATTCAATGAAACTTACTTAGCAAAAGTCTTAAAGGAATATAATATCCCATATTTCACGATTGAACTACCACATTATGTAAAAGGATATTTTACAAGCCAAATCAGTGAAATAAACAATAAGTATGATGAATTAAAATCAACTTATAGCATGTTAAAGGATAAGAATACTCCTGGTGCTCAAGAATTGAGTTATTTAATTGATTATTATTCAAATGAACTTAGGGAATTAAATTACTATATAAATCAACAAATACGAATTGAATCAGCTGTTAACAGGATCCTAAGTGTTATAAAAGATCGAGACAGCAAGAATTTGACTTTTGTACACTTTGGGGAGGAAAGCACGTTAGTTGAAATAATGAAACACCTAAAAGAACAAAATGTAAAATCCAACATTTTATTCATTCAAAGGTCAAAATTTTTAGATCATCCTAATTAAACACATTTTTATTAAATTGTGGGGTTAAACTATGCCTAAAGAAGTAAAATCAGAAAAAAAATACGATTTAGCGGTTATAGGGGCTGGTCCAGGAGGGTATCATGCTGCTATTAGAGCCGCGCAATATGGAGCCAAAGTTGCATTAATAGAAAAAAACAAGTTAGGTGGAACATGTTTAAATAGAGGATGTATTCCCACAAAAGCTTTACTTGCTTCTGCTCATTTTCTTGAAAGAATAAATGATGCTCAAGATTTTGGAATTACTATTAAAGATTATGAAGCAGATTTTTCGAAAGTTGTCGAGCGAAAAAATCAAATAGTAAATGAACTTGGAACTGGTATTGCCAATCTACAAAAAGCTTGGAAAAATGACGTTTACATCGGGCATGGTAAGATTCTTGGAGGCAATTTCGAAGAAGGTTTTGATGTTGCAATTCAAGGAGAAATTCATGATGAAGTTATTATTGCAAAAAGAGTTATCATTGCTACTGGATCAACTCCTGCTTTAATTCCTAATTTTAATGTAGATCATGAGAGAATATTGACTAGTGATGATATATTGGATCCCAATTTTAAGACTATTCCAAAGCGACTATTAATTATTGGTGCTGGTGTGATTGGATGTGAGTTTGCTGATATCTTTGCTAATTTTGGGAGTGAGGTGACTCTCTTAGAATATCTCCCTACACCTATTGCTGCCGAGGAACCATTAATTATAAAGCAATTGCAAAAGAAATTTGATTCAATGGGCGTTAAAATACTTACGTCCCAAAATGTATTATCTGTTGAAAATTTAGGCTTAAGTGTGAAAGTAACAACTTGTTCTGCTTCAGTTCCAATAGACCAAATTAAAGACGCAGAAAAATCGGTTTTTGAAGCAGATATATGCCTAATTTCAATTGGAAGAAATAAAGTGTCGAAGAATTTAGGATTAGAAGAGTTAGGAATTACTACAAGAAGGGGAGCAATTGAAGTTGATCCTAGCACATTAGAAACCGTCATTCATGGAATATACGCAATTGGTGATGTGAACGGAGGGATTATGCTTGCTCATGTAGCAAGTTATGAGGGTGATATTGCTGTAGCAAATGCTTTATCAAATCTTAAAAAATTTCAAGTAAAACCAAAAAGAACGAATTATAGAGTTATTCCTTCAACAATCTTTACAAGTCCCAATATTGGTTCGGTTGGACTTAAAAGAAAACAGGCAAAGGAATTAGGAATAGATGTTTTAGTTGGACAATTTCCTTATAGTAGTTTAGGAAAGGCAAAATGTATGGGAGAAGAAGGACTTCTAATGATTTTAGCAGACAAACATACACTTCAGATTGTAGGTGCATCTTGTATTGGCGAGGGGGCATCAGAATTGATTGCTGAGGTGACGCTTGCGATGCAACATGGTTTAACCATCGAAGATATCACACATACAGTGCATAGCCATCCAACTCTATCAGAAATGGTTCTAGAAACAGCAGAAGCAGTTGTAGGACGAGCTATTCATAAGAAAGGTCGCCCAGTTGGACCCAGATTAAAAGATATTTTAATAGAACAAGTTCCGTTAAGAATAGAAGAAGTATAAATTATTTTTATTCTCCTTTTTTTCAAATTTTTATAATACTATTTGAATTATCTTTTTAAATATTAAAGTTGAATTTACATACAATATCGTCAGCATGATTTTTGTAAAAATTCATGACAAGAAACGAAAATAATGTCAAAAAGGAGCAAGAACGTAAATCTAATAATAATTACTATTTTCAAATAGACCTTCTAAAAGCTTTCATAATAATTTTTGTTATTTCTGAACATGCACTTCCTTGGGATATAAAGAATTATATGGCTGTATTCCTATGGCAAAGACTCTCTATTCCATTTTTCATGGTCATATTAGGATTTAATATGGGGCTTTCATTTAAACGAACGGGAGAAACTTCACTAAAAAAACTCTATTCATGGAAATATTTTAAGAAGAAATTATGGAGGTATGTTTTTCCTTATTTAGTTTTCTATGCCATTTCAATAATAGTTGGTTTGATGATTTATGGAAACTTAGAAACAATAGTATCCAATCAATTATATCCTCTCATGGACGAAAGATTCTTATATTTGGGAATATCACCTTTCTGGGGTCCTGGAATTTGGTTTATGCCTATACTTTTTCAAACTATTCTCTTGATGCCTTTAATATATAAGGGATTTTCAAGTAGTACTTCAAAAGCACTAATAACCTTAATTCTCTGCTTTATTATTAATTTTGTCACTCATGTATCACTATTTTTCTTTATGGGACCTACAGTAGATTCTTTAGAAGAATGGCGAAATATTTCGTTCTTCTATATAAGCATTACGATGTATTTAGGAGGTATAGGATTGGGTATGTGGTTTTCAAGAAATCCTAGTATCTTTAATGTCCGTAATATATTTATGTGGTTTCTCTTTCCGTTATGTGCTTATTATATCATTCTTTTTCAGATTGACAGACATTTATATCAAATAGATTTTATACGTGGAGATTATAATATTATTTTTTATACCTATGTGGCATTTATTCTTTTAATCATTTTAAAAATAATTCCAAAAAACCCGCAGAATAAATTAGCTAAAGGGATTTCTTGGATTGGAAAGTCATCATATCATATTCTTTTATCTCAGATTTTCTATTTTGGGTTAATGAAAGCATTTTTGGGTGATGCTGAATGTATGGTCGGAGCTACTGATCCTGGGTTTTGCATTTTATATGATATTATAGCTATAATAATCTGTGTTTTAATAGGAGTATTGTGGGGCTTCTCAGAATCTAAAGTTAGGAATTATCGCCTAAATAAAAAAAAAGCTAAATAGTTGTTCTTGGATATTATTTTTCATTTAATTTTCTCTTTTTTGGAAAAAACATCCCTACTCGATTTTTATAATCAATATAGGGTTTTCCATATCTTATTATCAGATCTTTTTCTTCTGCTTTACAAAACCAATAAAATAATGGAAACCAAACAATTGAATACACAAAAAGAAATGGAGAATTTAAAAGCAATGCAACCCCCCACCAAAGGAAAACTTCTCCTAATGCTTGAGGGTGACGAATTTTTTCATATATACCCCTATAAAGAGTATGTTCTTTATCTGGAAAAAGAGCTTCTCTTCCGGCATCTTTAACTCCTTTTAACATAATATATAAACTAGGAATTAAAATGACAATACTAAGAGTAACAGATATCCAATATTCCCAGATAAAGAATTGAGGAATAGAAATAGGCAGAGGGAGGAAAAAGTAAATTATATAATTAATAACTACAATCACTTCAAACACACTTGCAATGATTCGATAATTTCCACATTTTTTATACGCAATCTCACCTATTTTTTGTTCCAATTTTGCTGGACCAACACTCCTAATATAAAAAAATGCCATTAATGCAGTTGAGATAAGTAATACAATAAGATTAATCCAGCTAAGCATTTTTATCATTAATAATTATTTTAATAAAAAAAATTTTTTAACAGCACTTAACAATAATATAGAAGTTTTCCATTTTTTTCAATAGTTTTTACTTTTTCCTGAGCTTCAAGATATAATAGATGCCCTAAAACTTCACTTAATGCCATATAAGAATTCATTTCATCCAAATCTTCTCCAAAATGAATCTGAGAAATCCTATAGGCTGTTAAAGGATTATCTTTAATCACACTTGAAATCTCAGCCAATCGATTTTTGTGGTGTTCTTTAATTTGTAAGATCCGCTCATGAGGATTAAAAATAATTTCTTGATGAGCAGGGAAAATGATCTTAGGATTTAACTTATCAATTTTATCTAATGAGGCCAAATAATGTTTTAAAATATTGTCAAAATCGTAACCTTTATATTCTTCTGCCAAATATTCAGGAACCACGAAATTTCCTATGTGTGGTGTAATCCGGCTTAATATATGATCTCCTGAAAAGAGGTACTTTTCTTTCTTATCAAAAACGCAAATGTGTCCAAAACTGTGCCCTGGAGTCCATATAATTTCTAATCTATCCAATACAGTATCTCCATCGTGTACAATAATATCCGGGTACTGGTATTGTAAGAATCTAGGCCAATATGTAAAAAATTGAACAATTCGATTTCCTTGTTCTTCACTTATTCCATACTTTTTTAATTGGTTTGCTATCTCTCTAGCTTCCTGTTTTAATTCTTTTAGATTCTCATCATTAGTTTCCCATTTCAATAATTCATGAGTTATATCATGCATTAGGAGTTTGAGTTCGGGGTTCTTTTGCTTGAGATTAAGGCAATTCCCTATGTGATCTGTGTGCATATGGGTGATGATACAATAATCGATATCTTGAATAGTAAAATTTATATCTTTAAGTGCTGAAAATAATTTCTTTTGCCAAGTTCCTATATTTAAACCTGAATCAATTAGGATATTTAACTCATCGAGCTCAAAAAGATAAAGAGATACAAATTTAACAGCCCATGGAATATCAATTTTAATTTGATAAATTCCTTCAATTTTGTTTATATCATAGTTAAATTTAGCGTTAAACAATATAAAATGAACCCTTCGTTTAGTTAATAATGAAAATTAAAATAGGAATTTTTAGTTTCCTATTTTTCTACGATTAAAAAATCCCTTCTCTTCGAATAAATAAAATTAAAAATTTTTATCTAAGAAATATACTTATCAGTTATAAAGTTAGATTAAATTCCTTATTATATAATGTTAGAATTGAATGAATTAATCAGACTTTCAGAAAAACATATTAAACAAGCTAGTTT
>CP070805.1:792275-832429 GCA_020343655.1 Promethearchaeota archaeon
TTAGGAAATAAATTCCACCATTTCAAGACAATAATAGATAAAATACAAAATAAAAATAGAATAGGGATCTGTTTTGATACAGCCCATTCTTTTGCAGCGGGGTATGATTTTACAACAAAAAAAGGATATGAGGAGATATGGAACGATTTCGAGGATGTTATTGGTTTAAAGTATCTATATGCCTTTCATTTAAATGATACTGATAAAGAATGTGGTTCCAGAGTTGACAGGCATACTCATATTGGGCAAGGAAAAATCGGGAAAGAACCTTTTGGTTTTTTTATTAATGATGAAAGATTTAAGGATATGCCGGGAATATTGGAAACTCCAAAAGGGAAAGATATGAAAGAAGATATTATGAATTTAAAAATCTTGAAATCGTTAAGAAAAAAATAAATCAATCTTCTACTTCAAACCACATAGGACTTTTATCATCAACTAGTCCATTATAATTTACTGTTAATTCTTCACCCTTAGAAATATCTCTAATAGCAGAAAATTCTATTGCTTTATTTTCATAATCATATAGATATTTTAGATTGGGTTCGAATGAATGATTAATGAATTGACTGATGCTAAGAGTTATAGCATTTCTAAATGCTGGCATATGCTCTGGATCTTCCCAGATATAACAGTAATTATACAAGACTGTTTTGTATATTTTGTTGTACTCTTTGTTTGGAATAGGAACTACATGTGCAACATCAATTACTGTCCCTTTTTTAATTGGCTTCTTAGCAAATGCACCTCTCCCTTTCTTCTCAGAAATAAGTTTCACTTCAATATATTCATGCATGATTATACTTAAATGAGTATTAAATTTTACAAGATTATTCTATTGAATTAATTTATTCTTTATATTTTTCAGGATTCACACATTTACGCCATTGAGCTACAGTTTCCAACGGCCCTAACCCAATAAGAAGATCTTCCTTTTCGAAAACAAAATCTGGTTTGAATTTATATATCCATTTATCTTCTCTTTTCAAGGCAATAATATGAAATCCTCTCTTATAACGCCTATCTTGTAATTCACTATAAGTTTTATCTTTAAAGTAAGAGTCTTCTGATAATGTCTCTCTTACTACTATTTCTGAAGTTTCGCGAATTGCTTGTTGCAGAATAGGATGTGGCTCGAAACCTTTAAGTATATTTTCTGCTATATGAGCAGCAGCGTCAGATATTAATTCACAACTAAATACAATTCTCATTATTCCTGTGAGATCTCGAGGCATTTCTACTAGTTTTGCTAAATCAAGAAGATCCTTTTCTAAAGCGATATTTAAACCATCCATTAGTTCTTCCATCTCTAACACATCTTCAGCAACCTCTTCATTTTTAAAAAATAAGGCGGCTAGTGCTAACTCAATCATAGTTTCTGAAATATCTGTTATTAAAACATAATTTCTTTGTATCTCCTCTACTTTTTCGCAAATATCTGTGTTTTCAAGATCGATTATTTTTTCTTTCTCTTGTTCTCCAATATCAAAAGAAAAAGGGTCTTGATCCCCACAGATTTTTTTCAATTCTATAATAGGTTGAATTTCTCCCTTAACAATTAAAATATCATCTGTTAATACCATTTCATCTCTTTCAAAGAGCCACTCATCTTCTCTACGTATTGCTATTAAATCGACTCCATGTATAGATCTAAAATGTATATCTTTCCTTGGTTGCCCAATGAACTCACAGCCCTTATGGACTACAATCTTAACTATAGGTTCAGGTACATAACTAATATCACTAAATAATTGGCTAAAGTAGGAGATGTCATTATTGATATAAACAACTCTAGCGATATCTGATAAGGCGTCAGAGATTTTGTCAATAGCGTAACCCATAACAACAATAGGTTCTAATTTTTTCGCTCCATCTAGACCTCTTGGATGCGCTTGAATAATTTGGAAATTTAGCAAAAATGTAAGTTCATGAATTCTCTGTTCCATTTTATAGGCTTCATCAGCAAGTTCTTTACTTCCGAATTTAATTGCACTATAAGCCAAATCAATCATTAAATCGATATTTTTTTTCATTTCCCGAATTATTTCTTTTAAGGAAAGAGGCTTATATTTAAATTTTTTACTAGGTTTGGTCATATTGTCCTATTCACTCACTTTTCATATTAATTTGATTTTATATAAATATTATTATAAATAAAATTAAGAATAAAGGCGTTAGAAAATCAGCTAAAGATGTAAGAAATGGAATTAAAAAATTATTTGGATCCCTACCACGCTTGTATAAGAAAATAGCGCTAAAAAACAATGCTGCAAACATGATTATAAAAATCAGTAAAATAGTAAGAGTAATGATAAAAATAATTAAGAATGGATTTACAATCTTAATACCTATTGTGATACCAACTATATATCCTATTAATAACAAAGCTATTAAACTCAATATAAGTGTTATGAGTAATCCAAAAAAATCTTCTTTTAGTCTCTTTGATTTTTGAATTTTTGGAGATAATGTCCCGATATATAAATGTGTTGTTAATCTAGATACAAGAACAGTAGATATATCCCCTATTAAAGAATTCAAAGCTGGAATTATTAAAAGTAATATTGGTATAGTTGTTAATAATGCTTCATTTGAAGATAATAACGTACCAGAGATAAGCCCGAATAATGAAGATAAAATTACAATAATTATAGATTCTTTAAAGATTTTCATGTAATATTTAATTCAAGGCACCCCCAACATAATGATGGTTAAGAAAAAGCAAAACACAGTAGAAAAATCGTCAATCGCAGTCATCACAGGATTAACAATATTATTTGGATTTAAGCCTCGATTAAAAACTAGGTAGTTTAATCCTGTTGAACAAGGAATTGAAATTGTGAGTGTTAAGATTATTGAAATCATTGGAATTAAAATTAAATACAGAATGGGTAGAATGAATAATTTGAAAAGAATTAAATCTAAAATGAAAGAGAAGATACCTATGAAAAATGCTGTGATAATAGAGAGCGTATATGTTGCTAAAACATTTTCGATCCATGTTCTTCTTGAAAAATGTCCAATTATAAAATCTCGAGATGTTCTTGCTATAAATGGTCCACTTAAATTACCGCGTAAAGATAAAAGGGCGGGAATCATCAATATTAAAACAGGAAAACTATCAAAAGGTAAAATGAGTAATGAAAGCACTATTCCAGCTAAGATATCCCCAATAATGGAGATAAGCTCTGATGGGAAGGCTTCTTTAACAATTTTCCCTTTAGAGTCTTGGATCTCCATATGCCATCCTCATCAGAATCCGTTGAATTAATATTATATACCTGAAACATTTTTTATTATAAATTGATCTATATTCCTTCTATTATTTATATTATCTATAATCCTATTTAAGGATTTAGTTGCACCTAATTCGGTAATAAATTTTTTATATTATTGGCTCAATTTTAAGTATTAAATTGAATTCTTTAACTTAAATTACTATTTTTAAATTTGATGAGATTTTTTTTCCTAGTTAAAAAATACTATGAGCATCCAATCAGTTTTAATGAAGTATTATTGCTAATTTCATCTTTAAATAACATATAATTGAACTTAAACAAATTTTATATGAATTCATAATTAATAATTATTTAATTTTAATGATAATATCAAATTTTAAGAGAAAAGATCAATTGAGTCTCTGGATTGTATTAGCAAAAAATGAAATTCGGCTAAAAACCAGCCGATTTAGAAAGAACCGGAAATCATTTTTTATGATTATTTTCTCAATTTTTTTATTATGGTCTCTGTATTTAGGACCTACTTTAATTGATGCAATTTTACCAGAAATTATAAAGCTATATTCCTCCCAGTTTGAGGCTTTAATTGTCCCTTTAATAGAATATACTTTTGGTGCATTATTTTTAATGTATATAATATATCCCCTTTTTATTCTTTTTAGAAAAACAGAAATTGGTAATAAAGAAATTCTATTGGCATCTCCAATAAAACGAAGCGATATTATTCTTGGCGAATTCATAGGGAGAATTCCTTTCTATTTTTTATTTATTCTAGGAATTGGCCCATTTGGTGTAGCATTACTATTACAAATTAATCCATATATGAATGTTTTCCACCATCTTATTTTTTATTCAATTTTTTTCTCATTATCTATTTTTGGATCATTTCTTGGAACAATTTTAGCTAATTGGATTGAAATGAAAATTGCTAAAAGCAAGAAGATAAAAAAATTAAGAAATTTCTTATTATTTTTTTTAGCAATTCTGGTATTAGTAATATTTTATTCTTTTCAATATCTACTTGGATTTTTAAAAGATTACCCCGGATTTAAAAACTATATACTCTTTTACCCATCTTTATGGTATTCAAATATAATTTTATATTTTATCAATCCTTCATTTGTAGAATCTTATATACTAAATATTTGGGTAAATATTGGCCTTGTAGTTCTGATTCCTATCACTGTTTTCTATTTTTTCCTTAAAAGAGCCAATCCTTTTTATGATATAAAATTTGAAATTAAAAAAGACCCTGATATAATTGAAAAAGAATCTAAATTTTACCAATTTATTAGAAGGATCACCCGTGAAAAGTACCAAGGATTAGTCGTCATTCAATTTAAGGATTTTTTACGAAAAAGGCAGAATAAATTAAAATTAGTATACATAATTGGGATTATTTTAATGTTTAGTATTTTTCTATATATAGCTTTTGAAAACCAACCATTTGTTTTTGAAATGAGTTTTTTTAGTATTCCTATTGTAATACAAATCACTTTAAATCAGAATGTTTTATTGCTAATTATATCTTGGATGGGAGGGATCATTTTTGGAATATTTATGGGGATGTCTGCTTTTTTAGATTCGAAAGACCTACTATTTGTTTATAAGAAATCACCAATAGGCGTAAAAGCATTTGTTTATTCATATTTATATGAAATGATCTATTTCGTACTTTTAATTGATTTATTTTTTACAATTATTTTCACATTCATTTTTATACTTAATCTATTAATTTCTTTAGTCTTTTTTGTAATATTTATGATCAACAGTATTATTATTCTTTTTCAAGCAATAGGAATTCAATGTGTTAGACCTCTATTCGAGGAACGACGTAAAAATATGCTTTTTAATAATTATTTTTTACTTACTTTGCAAGTTATAACTCTCTTGTTGACTCTCTATTTAATCATCCCCATTATGATGGGAACAATTGATACTTCTACTGCTTTTTTTATTATACTCCTAATTAATCTAGGCATGTCCGCAGGATTTGGATTATTAATTTTTTCATTTGGAATTCATAATTTAAAGAATATTGATTAATTTCATTAGAAATCTTTTTTAAATATCCGAATTTTTTTCATTCTTTTTATCAAAACATCTATTACTAAGGGAACTAGTAACAAGAAAAAACCTAAGGGATTAATGAGAATATTCTTAATGAATGTTGAGATAATTTCAAAAGGGTCGAGAAAACATAATTGTATTATAAAAAACAAATAAACTACTGCTCCAAAAATGAGAAAAAAAGTACTTGCCTTCAAAGTTGATAAATAGATCAATAAAAAAAATAAAAAAAGAAATGCTTCTAAGAATTCCATTTTAAAATAAATAAATTTAATTTTAATAAATTAAAAAAAAAGGAAAAATTAAGCTATATTTTACGTTTTTTCTTCTTTATATAAAAGACTAAACCGATAACAGCCCCGGTAGTTATTATAATTAGAATTGATAATTCATAGCCAAAAATTTCTTCAGGTTGTGCAAATCCTACAGTTAAAAGAGTAGCTCCGCCATAAAGAACAATAACACTACTGAGAACGCCATTTTCTGTATATGTAACGGTGACGTCTACCTCGCTTAAAGTTCCTGCAAAATAATAATATGAATAGTTAAATTCAAAAGCGCCACCTGGATAATTTGCATTTATTCCGTTTTCAAGGGCAGTTACATTTAAATCTGTTGGAATCTCTGGAAAAAATGATTTAATGGTATTAAATTCATCAACTAGTTTCGTCCAATTCATGTTTGTTGGAAGGAATAACCCCCCCATGGCATACATTAACCCACCACCGCTTATAAGATCCCCAACTGCCCCTGTGTAGTTATCTTGAAATTTAACAATTATATTTGAAAATTGTCCAATATTTGGGATTGTGGTAGTCCCAGGAAGAACTAAGGATACTGAGCAAGAAACGTTTACGTATTTTATCCCTATATAATCCATTTCATCACTAACCGATAGTATGTCTATTCTATAATTCATACTTGAAACCCCTACAAAAAGATCAGTGTATTCAGGTGGCATTCCATATGTTAAATTTAAGTCTTCCATTAAATTTAAAAGAGTTGCCATATGTACTGTAATTGCCCATTCAAAACTGTCACCAGTGCTCACTCCTACCCATGTAGGTGGAGCCGCATGAGAGATATTTACAGAAGTTAACAATAATAAACCAGTAAGTAGACTAATACCAAATAATTTTCTCTTTATTTTCATAATATATTCTCATCCTCTATTTTTTAAGAAATTTAAAAAGTTACAATAATAATTCAATTCCAACTATTTAAATTTATCAATGAATTTGCAATTTGTATAACCAAACTTTAAAACTAAAGAGTTCTTTTGAGTATTTTAAATCGAAAGCCTATTATGCTAAAATTCGAAATTATTAAAAAGAAAATATTGTTAACAAATATCGTTTTTATAGATTTTTAAAATACTTTAATATTAATAAGAATGAAATTCATAAGGTATGAGACAAGATTCAAAGCGGGAGAAATTTTAGCAAATTTTGTCTACGATAAAAATAAAACTCTTGGTAAACTTACTATTAATGAATCAGATCAATTTTTTTGCCTTGCTATTCCTAATGGAGGAGTTCCTGTCGTTGAAGGTTTTTGTTCTAAACTGAATATTAATTATGATATATTAATTGTACGCAAAATTAAAATACCATATAATACTGAAGCGGGTTTTGGTTCAGTAGCTACCGATGGAACGATTTTAATAAATGAACCTCTACTATATCGCTTAAACTTATCCCATAAGGCTATCAATGATTCTATAGAGTTAACAAAGCAAGAAATTAACGAGAGACTCAAATTCTATAAAAGAGAATTAATTCTTGAGAAATTTTATGAAGAGCATATCCACAATAAGTATATTTTTCTTTTAGATGATGGCTTAGCCTCAGGTTTTACAATGTTAGCTGCAATAAGTATGGTAAGAAAATACCAGCCAAAAAAAGTCTTAATTGCAGTGCCAACAGCTCCTCTTCGAACCGTAACATTAATTAGAGAAAAAGCCGATGATGTTTATTGCCCAAATATTAGAGAAGTACTATGGTTTGCCGTTGCTGATGCCTATAAGAATTGGTATGACGTACCCGAATCTGAAGTTCTAGAAATTTTAAATAATTCAAAATATTATGTGAAAAATATACAAGAATAATTGTTTTTCGAGAAAATTCAGAAAAACAAAGTTTATGAAACAAGGTGTATTTTCAACTGATAAAATTCCGGGAATTAAATAGACGACTAGTAATTATATACCTTCTTTCTTTTTGTATACAGACTTTTGTAATTATTATTATTCATATTTACAATTGGACTTCCCAAGAATCGATTAATTCTTCTTGGTTTAATTTACTGATGAATACAGTGGAGCCCTATTCAGATTACAAATTTTGGTATCAAGGATTTGCCGAACAGTTTCTTTATGATGACTGGTTACCATATATGCAACAAATTGAAGATCCTTCTAAATACAAGAATATTTTGGAATATATTTTAAATATTATTATTGGCAATAGAAATCTTAATTTCATTTACCCCCCGTTTTTCTTTTATAGTATAATTATTCCATCTTTGATAAGTATAGATCTAGTGTTTCTTCCGTTGTTATTAGCAAACCTATTATTACCATTTGTAATTTATAAATTTCTTGATAATATATATGGAAAAAATGTAGCAGAGTGGGGTTTTATGGCGACAGCCTTATCTCCTATTTCAATTTTCTATAATGGAGGCTTACTATTAAATACTTCTTATATAACACTTTTTTTTACTATTGCATTATATTTTACTTCAATCAACCGATTTTCATTAGCAACTGTGTTTTTATCAATATCTATTCTTTTTAAACAAACTGTTGTTTTCTTTGTGCTTCCATTTTTAGTATATGTAACTTTACAATATTGGAAAAACAAGAATGATAAGAAAATTATTAGTTATTTTAAGGGTTTTATAAAGTATTCTGGAATAATTTTTGTAATAACATTTTTAGGATCATTACCATGGATTATTATTAATCCTAAGAATTATATTGAATCATTACTTGCAGAACAATCTATCACATTTAATCCTGAATTTTCTGATCTTGCATATAATTTTCCTGTACAATGGTATAGCTTTTTGATTAGATTAGGTGCTCCATATTGGTTATTATATATATTAGGGTTTTTAACATTTACCTATATAGGAATAATGCTAATAGAAATTATTGTAGTATTATTATTATATAAGTGCTACAAAAAAAATACGCTAAATATCATAAAATTTCTTGATGTAATTGTTTATACAGCTTTTCTAACTCATCTGTTCTTTCCAAGAGGTGTTTATAAATATTATTTTACATTTCACATTCCACTTATCATTCTTTGGCTTTGTTTTCATTTCAATGATATTATTTCGAGTGATAGGTCTAAAGGGTCGAAATGGATGTTAATTTTTATATTAGTTTCTCTTGTAATAATAGTCATTCCA
Source organism: Promethearchaeota archaeon (assembly GCA_020343655.1). Classification (GTDB taxonomy): domain Archaea; phylum Asgardarchaeota; class Lokiarchaeia; order Sigyniarchaeales; family SOKP01; genus Loki-b32. The sequence continues at coordinate 801,005 of CP070805.1, forward strand.
CGCCTGTATTATTTAATAATAATTTGGGGAATAATTGTTCTTATTATTAGAACAAATTTAAATCTTAGAAGGGAACAAATATCTTTAGAAATAAACAATTCAAGCATAAGTTAATTATTAAAAAAACTTTTTTTAAGAAAACGTGGTTTATTTCACAGAGGATCTAAATATCTTAGCTTTATAAGAACAACTTATTCATATGGAGATTAAATTTCAATTTTTTCTTCTTTGTAAAAAAAATAAAGATATTAATCAGACTTAATATTATTATTATTGAACTAAATAATAATAGACTATTTAGATCACTAATTACCGAATTAAGATTAAAAATACTAATAATTAAAGCATATATAATTAAGCTAAAACTTAATGTGAATATAGCTTTATGCGTTTTTCTCTCATTTCTAAAAATCCTTCCTAATAAAAAGAAAGGTAAGGCTAACGCAATAGAAATAATAACAATTAAAGGGATAAATATTAAATAAAGTTCAATTCTATTCTGTAGAGAGAAATACTCAATGATCCGGTAATAAAATATATCAATTACAAATTGATGAATTAGAAATAGTTCAAGCGTCTCATTTCCAGGAACCTCAAGTGTTTTATTAATTATCGTTTTGCTTTGAAAAAACCATATTGAAAAAAAAACAAAGGAAATAGAGATTAATGGATGATATAAAATCCTAATAAAATCTAAAAGTGTGTAATTTGTAATTGGAAAAATAAAGTAAAACAGTATTATAATAATTAAAAATACAAATGCAATTAATCCAACAGTCTTATTTTGTAGAATACCTATATTTTTAGTAGGATTTCTCCCTATCCAATAACCTAGCAACATTCCAAAAAGAAAAACAAAATATCGAAGAATAAATAAACTATATTGCCATAAAAACAATTCTTTTTGAAATATTAAGCTAATTACTTCTTTAGACACTTCAAAAATAGCGTTAGCAAATAAAAGATAACATACAAAAAGCAAAGTACCCAAAAATGCTGTTAATTTAGCATTCTTTTTTATACATAAAAACAATAGTGGAAAAAGTAAGTAACAACTTAAAATTAATGTGACATACCAATGGGGTGGAGCGATAAGAAAGAAGGTTGCCTCTAGGGTAGTTGGCGTAGATTGTAATCCACTCATATGGACTAAAACTGAATTGGCATCAAAAACAGTATGAAAAAGATAATAATTACTAAATAAATAGAAAAATGTTGATATAATCAATATTGGATATATTCTAACTATTCTTCTTCCATACCATCTTTTCCAAGAGTACCTTTCATAATTAGTTCTCATTACTCCGATAGTTAATAATATTCCACTTAAAAATATAAAAACGTCTCCACTGCTTTCTATAATTTCAAAAAATGTTCGTATGAATATATTCGAATGTTCTCTTATTTTAGAAAGATCCCCTATATGCCATATAATTATTCCGATGATTGTTATGGCTTGTATTGAAGTAATACTTCGAAAAAAGCCCTCATATTCTATTGTATTATTTTTTTCATGTTTTAATTTTTCATTCTTATTGTTTACTTTCAATTTAAAACAATTGTAGTAAGTTTTGAAATAGTAATAGTAATTAAATGTTTAAATAATTTGTTAGGCTTGAAATAATACTTAAATAACATATAAAAAGTAATAACTAAGGTTACTCTATAGTTGAATAGTTCATGGTTAGGGTTAATAAAAGAAAAGTAAAAAAAAAATTATAAATTAAGCGCTAATCAAACGAAACAAGATGCTAGCATGTGGAATAAAGAATTCGTCCTTCCTCTTCACCACTACCGTATGGAAATATTCTGCAAGACCGAGAAATCCTCTAATAACAGATTCATCTTCTTCGAATCTAAATATTACAACAGCAATGGCGGCACCGTTGTTGAAATTAACTTTATCATAGACTCTCTCGTCGATTAAGGGAATTTTAAGCTCATTTACTATTTCATACACCCTTTTTATAAAGAGTTCACGCTTAGGCATTTTTTATAAACCCTTTTAATTTATTCGATCCTAAAAAATTTTTAGAAAATTGAATTTTTTATAATTTTTAAACTTACTAATTAAATATGTTATATAATATTATTAGTTTAGGTTTTTTAATAATTAACGTTTTTCTAGATGTAGATATTATTGGGATTTAGAGATTCAATTAAGAATGGAATAAAAATATAAATACATATTAATATATTTTATATAATTAAATTATAAAGATTATAACTAGTAATTTTAATTTTAATCTATTTTTCAATAATATTAGAGGATTTGAGTAGAACATGGTTTCAAAAGAACAGAAGAAAATTGAACGAGTAATTAACTTTATGAAAAAAGGTTTAACTTCTCTTGCTGACGATCTTGGAGAAACAGTTAAGGGAATTAACGATTTTATAAAATCTTTAGCAAAAGCTCAGAAGGATTTGAAGGAAGTTTCAATTGGTGAAGAAGTTGTTACCGTAAGTACTTCCTCTAAAAAAATTGTTGCTCCAACTACTGGTCAGGCTAAAACTGCAGCAGCAAGTACATTATTTAGTTTATTAAGTGCTGGTGGAGGCGCCGCAGCTCCTACACCTACTACCGCTCCTACTGCAGCGATTCCAGCAGCTCCCACTCCACCAGTTGCTGGACCGCCATCTGCCCCAAAACCTCCTAGCGCGGGACCACCTAAGAAAACGGCACCACCTACAGCTCCTCCCGGTGGTGGACCTCCCAAAAAACCTAGTTTACCACCCGCTCCAAAATTACCTCCAACTGGTGGTGGACCTCCTGCAGTATCTAGCGCACCACCTAGCGCACCTCCTAGTGCTGGACCCCCTGCAGCACCAGCTTTTGCAAAAAGACCTGGACCTCCTAGTGGAGGACCACCCGCAGCTCCAGCTACTCCAGTAACAACTCCTAAAGTAGGTGGAGGATTAGGTTCTCTTCGCGATGAGATGTTGGATGAGCTTAATCGTTTAAAGAAGATTATGAGAGGCGAATAATAGCCTTAAGACTTTTAATCTTTCTTATTTGTTAAATTTATAGCTCTATTATTTATACTTAAATTAGATAGAAGTTAGAGTTCTACTCTTTTTTTTGTCAAGTGAATTTATTATCTATTAAAGATTCTATTAGTATACAAGTATGAATGTTTTTTTAATAATTAAAATAATATATTAGATAGAGTTATTTCGGGTAATTCTCTATAAATTAAATTCAAAGTATAATAAGGTATGGGAAATCTAACAGTAATATTAGATATTGGTCAATTCAGTACAAAAATTGGATTCGCGGGAGAAGATTCACCATCTCAAGTATTCCTAACTATGGTAGGGAAACCTAAATATCAAAGCGTTGGTGCTAATTATGAATCTAAAGCTTCTCGTGAAAATGAAATATATGTTGGAGATGAAATTCAATCTATTGGACTGTATAAAATTTTTCATCCTATTGAAAAAGGAATTGTTGTAGATTGGACTCATTTTGAGAATATTATTGATTATATTTTCTATAACCTTAGAGTAGACCCTACACTTGTCAATGTCTTATTTGCAGTGCACCCACTATTTCCATATAAAGACTTAGAAATAATTTTTAAACTTTTTTTAGAACGGTACCAAGTTATGGCTTTTTATCCTGTATTAGATTCTATGTTAACACTCTATTCTGGTGGTTTCCAAACAGGATTAATTGTGGAAATAGGCGACAGTAATACTAGAATTGTTCCGATTTATGAAGGGTATAAATTGGAACATGCAGTACGAATTTTAGATATTGGTGGAAGAGTTTTAACTCGTTATATGGAGCAGATTTTAGAATCTATTGGATGGTCTGTTGATTCTTCTATACGGCGAGAACTAGTGAGAGTTTTAAAGGAAAAAGCTTGTTTTGTATCATTGGATTATAATGAAGATCTAAAACGAAGTGAGCAGTATGAGAAAGAATATTCGTTACCTGATGGATCTACTATCTCACTCAGTAAGGAACGATTTATTATTCCAGAGTTATTATTTAAGCCATCCTCTGAATTAGAAGAAGATTCATTACATGTAGCAATTATGGATGTTGTAGAAGCCTGTGATTTGGATATTCGTCCAGATTTATTAAACAATATTTTTTTAAGTGGAGGATCTTCGATGTTTCCTAATTTAAAATCAAGGATGTATCAGGAATTAGAACTTGAACTAGCTAGAAGAAAAAAGAAAAATCAGGTGGTCAGAATTATTGCTCCAATGGAACGTACTTTTTCTGTGTGGATTGGAGGATCGATCTTAGCAATGATCCCAGAATTTTCTCAAAATTGGATTACTCGTGCTAAATATTTTAATGACGGGATACCACCTAATTTACTATAATAAATCCTTTTATAATTCTTGGGAATATCTCGATAATATTAAGATAATATAATTTGTTAAATAAGAATTTTAAATATTATTTCATATTATAAACACTTCTTTTAAGGGTAAATTAGCAAATGGAAAAATTTGGTGAAAATAGGTTCTATAAACCAAGCTATTCACAATTATTCAACAAAATTAAGGATATTAAAACTCCAATAAAAAATGAAATATTAATCGCTCTTCTTGATGGCCAATGGCATTCTGAATTGGAATTAATAAGAGTTACAAAAAAACAGCATGGATTTGTTGGAGCAGTAACTTTAGGGACAATGATTCACACATTAAACCATACTATTAAAAATAATTATCTCCAGAAAAAGATAGTAAATGGTAAACTTTACTATAAGATCAGTGATAATTACGTAGGATTAACACGAGCAGCATATAGGTTTGATTCAAACGATTTTCTTTAATCTTTCTTTCTTTTTTGATTCTTTAAAATTTTTTTATGCATTGTCCTTTAATGATTTGATATTCATTACAATTATTGCAAAATCCTTTACTTGATTTGCTTTTAAGACCTGAATTCCAGCATTTAGGACATAAGTAGTAAATAATAGATCTATTGTTTTTCCTAAGTACAACCTTAAAAATATTAAAATCACATATTGAACAAACTGAATTTAATAATTCTAATTTTCCATTCTTAGGTAAAGATAGAAATTTTTTGCAGTTTTCATCAGAGCAAACTAAAAATCTCTTATTTTTAATATTTATGAATTTCATAGGATTTTTATTACAATAAGGGCAATTTGATGAGGTTAGTGGAATAGTGTATTCCATCTGGTAATTATCAATTTTAGAAATTAATTTATGCTTGTTTATTAAAAATTTATCAAATAATTTTAAAAACTCCTTTCTTATCTCATCTACAACATCCTTCAATTTTCTTTTTTTATCTTTTATTTCTTCTAGTTTTTCTTCTACTCTTTTAGTAAAATCTGGTTTTAAAAAGGGTAACCATACTTCAATTAAGTTTTCAATAATAAATTTACCCAAATCTGTTATTAGATAATGGTGCTTTACTCTTTTTGTTAAGCTACGAGTAAGTAATAATTTAATTATAACAGGTCTAGTCGATTTTGTCCCCAAATGATTTTTTTCCATTAGTTTAAGCAGTGAAGTGTCAGTATATCTAGCAGGAGGTTGTGTTTCTTTTTCAACAAATAGTATCTCTTTTATTGGGATTTCGTCACCTATAATTTGGATCTCCTCTTCATATTTCGGTTTAAGAAAAGGAGCAATTTCTAGAAATCCTGGTGAAATTAACGATACAATCTGAGCACTAAAAGGTTCTTCCTTTATGAGAATTTTTAACAATTGCTTTGATTCTAAAGCTTCATCTCCAAAAAGTGCTAGGTAATGCCGTGCAAGGAGATCATAAACTCTTTTTTGCAGATTATTCTCGAATCTTGAATTACTAACCTCTAAACTTTCAAGAGGAGTGATAGGGGGGTGGTCTCCCATATCTTTTTTTCCTTTCGTTGGATTTATCCTATTATTCTTTAATAAGTTTATTGTATAATATTTGAATTGTGGATGTAATTTAAATTTTTGAAGGATTTCATTATGATTAAAATCTGATTTGTAGACATCGCTATCAGTTCTAGGATAAGTTATAATTTTATTTAGGTATAATGAATTCATTATTTGCATAGCGGTATTAGCAGAGATTCTTAGATTCTTAGTTAATAAAACTAAAGCTTTTGAAGTATTCAATGGTGTTGGTGGAGATATTCTGATAACCTTCTTAGAATTATCTATGATCTTTCCGATCTTTTCATTTCTAATCTTATGAAATATCTGTCTTGCATTAACTTCATTATCACTTTTAAAGGGATTTAGTTCATGATGAGCTCTAAAAACGCCATTAATGTGAAATAAATCAGCATCAATTAGAAAATAAGGTTCTGGAACAAAATTTAAAATCTCTTGTTCTCTGAGATATATTAAATATAAAAGACTGGTCTGGACACGACCAATTGAAGTAAATCTAACTCTGAATTTATTTAACAAGGAACGTAGAGTATTTGTAATCTCTCTTGTAGCTGAAAATCCAATAAATGCGTCGATAATTGCTCTAGCTTCTCCTGATTCTCCCCAACTATATTTTGGTACTATAAGATTATTAAATTTATTTATAATCTCATTTTTCTGAAGGGAGCTAAGCCATAATTGCGATATTTTTATTTTTGGGTTTTCTTGCTTTACAAATGGAAGTGCATCAAATAATCCAATATTACAACCTTCAATATCTGCATCAGTTCCAATGATACAATGATCACACCGTTTTGCATACTCTTTTATCGCTTTAATAAATGGGCTTAAACCTCTGATTTGGAATTTTTTAATAGATTTATGATTTGTTATGATTTCCCGTGGAGGGGGATTTGTCCAACTTTTAAAAACATCTGTATTTCTATATTCAAGCAGATGACCACGTAAAGGGATCACATTAATATTTTTTGAAGGAACCAAAAATATTTCTAAAATTTTTGTTTTTTTAATTTTTTTAACCGGACCAAGAGCTTTAGCTATAGCTTCTGCTGCTTTTTTTTTTTCAGTGATTATTAAGGTTGCCATAATGAATTTTTAATTACAAAATGAAATGCTTTATTTTAATATCAGCAAAATCAAAAATATAAAATTACAGATGCATAAATTTCTGTTTATTATTAAAGAAAAATTAATTGAATAGAATTTTAAATAGTGTAATATAATTCAAATCATCAATAACATTTTAAAAATTGAAATTCAATATACTTAGATTGAATTTAAATAGGTAATGTAAAAGAAAATGTTGAACCTTTGTTTTCTCCTTCAGAAATTGCCCATATTTTACCTCCATGAGCATTAATAATCCCTTTAGTAATATATAGTCCTAATCCCGTCCCAGAATCTTTAATATTAATATGTTCATTTAAAATTGGTGGTTTAATCCTTTCAAATTTTTTAAATAATCGTTGTATTTCATCTTCGGCTAATCCAATTCCATTATCTTTTACTTCAAAAACATATTGATTGTGTTCTTTTTTCGCGGAAATTTCAATCCAACCATAATCAGGAGTAAATTTAATTGCATTTGATATAAGATTTGTAAAAACTGCAAAAATACGTGTAGGATCTAAATCCAATATGATTTCACGATCGATATTTAATATTATTTCAAGATTTTTTTCATTAATTAAATAACTTAATTCATCAATACAATCATTGATAATTCTGCTGACATTTGTTAATTCCTTCTGTAATTTTAATTCCTCCTCATCAATTTTTAAGACATCTAAAAGCTGATCCATTAAAACTTCTAATCTATTAACATTTCTCTGGACAGTTATTAAATCCTGTGTAATTTCAAGATTTAATTGGCTCCTATGTTTCATAAGGATATAATCTGTATATCCGGAAATTGAAATTAACGGTGTCTTTAGTTCATGAGCAGCCATTGTAATGAAATCATTTTTAACTTTATCAAGTTTCTTTAACTCAATATTCTGTTGTCTTAATATCTTTTCTGATTCCATTAAATCTTGTTCTAATCGAAATTTTTCAGTAATATCAGAAAATGTCCCTTCAATAGCAATTGGTTTGCCATTATCATCTTTTATTAGATGAGCATTTACTTGAACAACTATTTCATCCCCATCCTTCTTTTTAACACTTGTGATATAATTTCTTATAAATCCTTTTTCTAGTAATTCTCCGATGTAATCTTCTCTATCTTCTAGGTTTCTCCAATAAAGAGGTTGTTGTTTCCCAATTAAATTTTCAGTACGATCATATCCTGCAATCTTACAAAATGCAGGATTATGATACAATATTTTACCATCCATTTCTACTTTATAATATCCTTCATCTAAATTAGTTATCATATTTCGAAAATTCTCTTCTGATTCTTCCAACTGATCTTGCATTTCTTTGCTTTCTGTAACATCTCGTATAATTGTGATTACTTGCTTAACTTTCCCTTCGCTAAATATTGGAATTTTTCTAGTTTCAGTAATTATATTCCTATCAAGCAGGGGAGTAGTCTCCATTGTAATAAGAGGTGTTCCAGTATCAAATACTTTCTTGTATTCTTCATATACTTCCCTTGGTAAAAACGGAAACACTTCAAAAATCTTTTTATCAAAAATATCTGGTTCGATATTTAGTTCACTAAGCCATCTTTTAAATTCCTTATTTACTAAAATAATTTTTAAATCCTTATCGACAACATGTAAAGGATCATTCAATGAGTCAATCGTAGTACGGTACTGTTGTTCAGATTCTATTAAATCTTTAGATCTTTCTAATACATTTTGCTCCAATTCCTTATTTAGGATTTTTAATTCTTCCTGAGATTCTCTTAACTTTTGTTCTGCTACTTTCTTATCAGTAATGTCTTGAATTAGAGCCTGAATTAGAGTTTTATTCCCTACTTTCACAAGAGAACTTTGAATCTCCAGCCATAATTTTTTCTCATCAAATCTTGTAATCTCAAATTCTAGAGGATCTAACTTTTCTCCTTTCAGAAATTTTGCAAATCGCTCTTTTAATATACGTATAAGAAATTCAGGTCTTTTTATTATTGATAGTACCTCTGTAAATTTCTTACCAATTAAATCTTCTGTTTCATAAGCAGAAAGTAAATGTTTCATAGTAGAATTACAATCAATAATAGTTCCATCCAAATCCATTAACCATATAGCATAAGGAGAGCTTTCAAACAAATGTCTGAATTTTTCTTCTGATTCTTTCAGCTTTTGTTCTAGATGGAATTTCTCTGTAATATCTCGTGCTAAGCCACTGAATCCAATCTTCTTTCTATCTGAATCGTATCTTAAATATACTGAAGATTCACAAGTTACTAAGTCTCCATTTTTATTTCGAAATTGATATTGAAAATCTAATTCTGGTTGTTCTGTTTCATACACATTTCGATATACGTCAAAAATCTTCTTTTTATTTTCTTCATCAACAAAATTCTGATAATTCATCCCAAATAATTCATCTTCAGGAGTGCCTTGAAGCTCACTTAGAGCATCATTAAAAAAAGTAAAATTTCCTTTTAAATCCACTTCAAAATAACTTTCCTTAATATTATCGAGAATACTTCGATATTTTTCTTCAGATTCTTTTAATTTTTGCTCACTAGTCTTCCGAATTGTAATATCTTCATATGTAGCTAGTATTCCTACTACTTTTCTTTTTTCATTATGTAGTGGAATTCTGTTAATTTGAAACCAAACATGATTCCCATCTGCAGTGATCAATGATTCAATTACATTATATTCAGGTTTATCATATCGCATTACATTACGCTCGCAATTTTGAATATATTCTAATTTAGTTAAAAGCCATTTTAATTCGTTATCAGATTTTCCTATTATATTCGAGGGATCCTTAAATCCATTTTGTATAGCAAAATTGCTATTACATCCTAGATAAATTAGATTAGTATCCTTCCAGTAAATTAATTGGGGTATAGTATCAATTACTAAATCCAACATTTCTCTTGTTTTCTGAACTGTCGTAATTCCCTCTTTTGATTGAAGAAGTTTCCAATACCTAATTTCAGGTAAAGAATCTATCAACTCACTATATTTTTTCTGGCTTCTTTTAAACTCAAATTCGATCTCTTTAAACTTGGTTATATCTCTACATATTAAAAATGCTTTTTTTCTAGAATCCTCATTATCTACAAAACTTCGTCCCTTAATTTCAAACCATCTATATGGTTCACCAGGATATTTTATTTGAGCTTCTTCGATTCCGGAACCATTTTTAAAAAGGTTCTTTAGTAGTTTAATTACTCGCTTGAAGTCCTCTGGATGTATAAATTCGTTAATTCCTTTAATTTTTATAAATTCTTGAAAATTAACGTATTCACATTGATACTTCTCATCTATAATGAAAATAAGATCATCAATATTTTCAGAGAAAATTTGACCAATTTTGCTGGGAATACTAAATGTGCTTGTCATTTCTAACGATTACACCATTTAATTTTTTAGGATTTAAATCATACAATTGTAAAAGAGAAAATTCTCCTTTTCTATTATAAAAATTGATAAATTAAAATATAATATTTATCTATTTAGAATTTGTTAGAGATAATATCTACAATCTAAAGAAAAAGTATAATCTAATTTTACCACTTTAATTTAACTCAATTTACCTGTCCACCTTCTCACAATTTTACGCATTTTTTCATGTCATAAGATTATTTTTTACCTGTTCTTCTGACTTATTAGTTATGTCAATAATTTCTTGTATAAAATTATATTTAATGAACAGCTTCTTCCAATCTTTTGAAATTAAACCATCTACAATATTTTTATGATTTTTCTTAAAACTATTAAATTTATTCACCCATTGTTTTAGTACCTCTTTTATAATATACTTTACTTGAAATACAGGTAGTAATACAAGGTTATTTTGTGCCAAACGATACAAATTTCTATCTAAAAAGCACGATATAGAGAAAGGAGCCATTAATCTTAAAGTATCTCCTGACAGATATTCAGGAATCCCAATTGTTCTGCAACTCCTAGCTTATCAATAATCTAATCATCGTATAATGAATTCATCTTAAAAAATTCACTCATATTATCTATATGTAATTTTAATTCATTTTTTTCGCTCAATTTTTTCCCAACAACACACGTTTTCACTTTTCATGAACTTTACTCTCTCAATCTACCAAGTTCTTTTTTAAAAAATAAAGAATATAAAAAGTTTATATAATCTTATTATTAAGATCCTATTACTAAAATATAGGCTTATAAATATTGAAAAGAAAAACGGGATTTAGATTATTTACCAATTTTGAAGATTTCTTGAATAGATTTATTTCTCTCTCTTTTAATAATCTCTTTCCAATTTGGTTCTATTGTATCAAAAGCATTCTGAGTTAAACTTTTCAATTCTTTATCAGAAGAATCTAAAAAAGGTCCTAAAAATTCTAAAGCTCTTTTATCTCTAATTTTTGTTAAACTTTCTATAATATAGATAATTCTATATTTATCAGGTTCGTATTTATCTAGTTCTTCTTTAAGTCGTTCTACAATTCTTAAGGTTGCTCTTCCGTCTTTTATTCGTCCTAATGCTTCGATTATTTTATTAACAACTATATGATCTTTCTCAGATCTAAGAGCTCTACATAATAAATTCGTAGCTCGTCCATCTTCTAACAATCCAAGTTGCCTTGCAGCTTCTGCTCTTTTATGCCAATCATTATCGTGAAAAAGTTGTCTTATTAAGTTATTAAATTCTATGTTCTTCTCATGCCAATTCATAATTCAAGAATAAACTAATTTTGATAATATTATAATTTGATTATTATAGAATATAAAACTCTAATAAATTGATAATCGACAAAATAATAAACAATTTTTATTTATTTAGAAGAGAATTCATATGATCAATTCGTTTTTGTAATAATTTTTGTGTTCCTACATCTTTTCTATGGAAAAGTTTTCCCTCAATACACTTCACTCCTGACTCTGCAATCTTTTCAGCTTCTCCTAAAGAATTTGCTATTCCTAATATTCCTATTGCTCTTGATGTTGTGGTATATATTCTTTCTCTATCTCGATAAACGGAAGCATAATAGTATTTTGCTCCAGTTTTATCAATTTTCTCTTTATTTATTTTGACTGGCTCATCCTTTTTAGGGTTAATAGGGTACCCTTCTGGAGCTAAATATTTACAAACTGTAGCCTTTCTTTCAAATTCAAAATTCTGAGATAAATTTCCATTTATAATAGCCCAACAAATATCGATAAAATTCCCTCTAAGGAGAGGCAAAACATTCATTGCCTCAGGATCACCCCATCGTGAATTGTATTCAATTAGCTTTAATCCTTTTGCTGTTTTCATGAATTGACCATACAAAAATCCTTTATATTTTACCCCAGTTTCTAATTTAACTGCTGCTACTGTTTTTTTCATATCTTCAAGTGCCTTATTGACATCTTCTTGAGTAATAAATGGCATAAGATGATCTTCCATAGAATAAGACCCCATCCCTCCTGTATTTGGTCCCTCATCATCTTCATATGCTCGTTTATGATCTTGTACCAATGGTGAACCAAGGACATTTTTTCCATCAACAAACGTTTGTAGAGTGAATTCCTCACCATCACATTTCTCTTCTAAGAGAAACCTGCTTTTCTGATTAACTAGGTCTTGACAGTATTTTAATATATCTTCCTTTGAAAAGAGGTGATCACCATAAACTTTGACTCCTTTGCCTCCAGTTAAACCTTCTGGCTTTACAACTATATTTTCTTCTCCCATTTCCATTATATAACTCTCTACACCTTCCATCGAGTTAAAAGTTTTGCTTTTGACATTTGACTGTATTTTGTATTTTTCAAGCAAATTTCTTGTAAAAATTTTTGACCCTTCTATTTGAGCTGCTTCAATTTTGGGGCCTACGCATGGAAAACCACCTCTCTCTAACGCATCAACAATTCCAACTACTAAAGGAGCCTCAGGACCAATAACAACAAAATCAATATTTTTTTCTTCACAAAATTCAATGATTTGTTTAAAATCTGTTTCAGAATGAATCTTAATATCTTTACTTAGATCTTCTAATCCAGCATTTTTAAAACTCATAAATGCAAATAGGTTTGCACCTCCATTTACAAGAGCCTCACCAATAACATGCTCTCTCGCACCATGACCAACAATTAAGCAATTATTAACCATAATCAACCAACAATGAGAATGTATCTATTTTAATTCTTAATATTAACTAATTAGGTAAACAACTAATTTTAACCTTAATTATTAACCAATAATCAATAGCTCAACAAATCAAAGATGTAATTGAATATTAAATTTAGACTATACAATAAAAACTGAGAATGAATCTTAAATTTAAAAAGTGTTTAAATTTAAGAATAATAAATCCAGTTGCTTAACCTTGTTTCATGTCTTTTGCCTTTGCTAGATATTCCGCCAGATTCTTCTTGATCTCCCTTTTATTATATTTTCCTACACTTGTCTTAGGTATTTCGTCAACAATTGCCACTAGTTTAGGAAGCATCCATTTAGTTATCTTACCTTTCTCTACACCCTCAATCCTTAGGAATTCAATCAGGTCCTCTTCCTTTTTGTCGGAACCAGGTAGAAGCTTTATGATGGCGAGAGCTTTTTCTCCCCAAACTTCGTCAGGAACACCTACAACGGTGGCTTCAAGGATGAAGTCAGCCAGAGCCGCCAGATTTTCGAGTAGAATGCTTGGAACCATTTCTGAGCCGCTTCTAATAATATCTGACATCCTATCGGCAATTATTATAAAATCTTCCTCATCAACCTTTGCTAAATCCCCAGTATGAAACCATTCATCATACCATACATTTGAGGTCTTTTCAGGGTTCTTATAGTATTTTTCCATTACCCAGGGCCCACGGATAACGATCTGTCCAATAGTTTTATTATCATGAGGAATTGGCTTTCCATTTTCGTCGATAACTTCAACTTCAATCCCGGGAACTGACATTCCTGTCTTAACTCTTACTTCATCCAGTTTTTCTTTTGACCAGTCTGTCATATATTTCTTGACAAAAGCCATTATGGTAACTGGTGCTGTTTCAGTCATACCATATCCTGAGCTTGCAGTAAATCCAGGAATCCTATTCTCGACCTTAGTTTTTAATCCCAATGGTAAAGCTCCTCCACCCACACTAACCGATATAAGGCTACTCAAATCATATTTGTCCAAATCTTTATACTCAAGAAGTAGAGCTAGAATTGTTGGTACTACTGCCACAGTTGTTACTTTTTCAGTTTGAACTAATTCGCAGAAACCTTCAACCGTAAATGTACCTGGTAACACCAATTTTACTCCCATAAAGACATAAAAAAAAGGTGCGCCCCAAGCATGGATGTGAAATAGGGGAGTGATCACCATAGGAACAATATTCTCACCAAGATGTATATATGTCGGATCATTAACAAAACTAGTTCTGGCTATTAAATGCAAACTTTGGAGGTAAAGTGCTCTATGAGTGAACATAACTCCCTTAGGAAGCCCTGTAGTGCCAGTAGTATAACAAAGAGTAGCATAGTTATCTTCACTTAAATAAGACCATTCAAATTTTTCAGATTCCTGTTTAAGCAATAACTCATACTCATAAAGATTTTCTATCTTTGTTACAGGCAGTCCTGGTTTATCTGACATGTATACGAACTTCTTTACAGTATTTTTTATTCGATCGTAGATGCTTTCAACCATGGGTAGAAGTAGATCATCAAAGAATATGACTTTATCCTCGGCATGATTTATAGTGTGGACAATGTGATCCAAGGCAAGTCTCACGTTGATCGGATGGAGTACTGCCCCACTACAGGGTACAGCATAATAAAGTTCTAGGTGTCTGTGTGTATTTAGTGCCATGGTAGCAACTCGTTCACCCGGTTCATCAGGTTTTCCTGGCTTTACGCCAAGAGAATTCAAAGCATTAGCTAAACGACAAGTACGCTTATACCACTCAATCCATGTAAAGCGGTGGTATTCACCCGAGACATGGTTTCGATAAACCACGCCAATCTCATTTGGATAAATCTCCACGGGTCTTTTCATAAAGGTCGTGAGAATTAGGGGATAGTGAGTACTAAATTCCGGATATGTTCTATACTCCATTATCTTTCTCCATTGTTATTCAAATTTAAGAGATTAATTGCAAAAAATCATTATGATAGATTTTTTCCAAACAGAATATTATTAAATATTCTTAGATTGGATTATATTTAAAAATATTTTAAAAAATATAAGAAATGCTAGATGAAAAATACAAGAAAGCCGCGAGGGCTATTGTTAAAGCTGGGGTATTTCCTTTTCCCATTAATGACACAATGCTTAAAATTTTAAAGAAATTAATAACTGAGGAAGAATTAGATTTAGTGTTGGCTTTTAAAAGAAATCCATCCCAAACTATAGAACAACTTAAACAAAATAGTAAATTATCAGAGGAACAAATTCAAAAATATGCGAAATCGCTTGCTAAAAAAGGGATAATTTTTAACCAACCAAGCTCAGCAGGGATTATGGTTTATAGATTAATGCCTATATTAATGGTTGGAATATTTGAATATACATTTATGAGAAAAATCAAATTTACTGAAGAAGAAAAGGAAATTGCCAAACTCTTTGCTCAATTATTTCATGAATATAGTGGTTTTATTCAAGAAAATTACGACATGATTGTCCCAGCAATCTTTGAAAGTGTACGTCCTTATGATCGTACTGTCTCTATTTTAGATAAAAATGTTTCAGGAGAAGAAATTCTTATATCTATAAATGAAGAACTAGAAGTTCCTGAACAGCAAATAATTCCAACTCAGGAGGTTGAGGCGATTATAAAAAAGTTTGATGATATTGCTGTAGGGCACTGTTTCTGCAGGCATCATCAAGATTTATCGGAAAAACCGTGTAAAACCACTAGTTTGAGAGAAAATTGTTTTTCTTTTGGGAAAAGTGCTCGTTATACTAGTGAACAAGGTTTTGCTAGAATGATTTCAAAAGATGAAGCTTTGCAAATTTTAAAAAAATCCGAAGAATCAGGTCTAGTTCATAAAGCTATTCATACACATTCGGATATTACTAAAATAGAGACATCAATCTGCAATTGTTGCAAATGTTGTTGTGGTGTTTTTGAGTGGTGGAGGATTGGAATGACTGCTCTTACTAATTGGACGAATTTCTTGTCAAGCATAGACAGTAGTTTATGCATTGGATGTGGTACATGTGTAGAGAAATGCCCTGTAGATGCGATTCAATTAAATGATGATAATATTGTGGAAGTAAATCCAACATATTGCATAGGTTGTGGCGTGTGTGCTCACTTTTGTTCTGAAAATGCTATATCCTTATTAGAAGGGATGAGAAAGGTTTATGTTCCTCCACCCAAATTAAGAAGCTAGATATTTTAATAAACTTCTTATTCTTTTCTTAATTTTCCTCTAATTTTAATAAATTTTGATAAATTAATTATAGCATTGGAAATTTTAAAGCTTAAGGAATTTAATATAACGGTTTTTTAAAAATGGAAAAGGAAATTTGCATCGAATTTAGAAATGTTTCTAAAAGTTATAAAGAACTTCTTGCATTAGATAATATTTCTTTTAGTATTCAAAAGGGAGATATTTTTGGTTATATTGGCCCTAATGGAGCTGGTAAGACGACTACAATTAAGATTTTAGTTGGATTAATAAAGAATTATCAAGGAAAAGTCTATATTTATGGAAAGGATATTGCTAAAAATAATCAAGACATGCATAAGCTAATTGGTTATCACCCTCAAGAAGCCAATTTTCAAGAGTGGCGTACCGTTGATCACGCTTTTAAAACTTTTGGTCGTCTTTCTGAACTAGATTCTAAACGTCTTGAAAGTCGAATTCAAGATATTTTAAAATTAACTAATCTCTCAGATGTACGATATAAAAAAATAGCGTATTTATCCGGAGGTATGTTTCAAAAATTAAGGTTAGGTCAAGCTCTTTTACATGAACCAGAAATTTTAGTACTGGATGAGCCATTATCAGGTTTAGACCCAAGTAGTCGATTTCAGTTTAAAGAAATTATAAAAAAACTTGCTAAAAGTGGGATTACAATTCTATTTTCATCACACATTCTAAGCGATGTCCAAGATATTGCTAATCAAATTGGTATATTAAATAAAGGAAAAATAATGAAAATTGGATCTCCAGAAGAGCTTCAAAGTAGCTTTCATATAGGTAACATTATTGAAATCATTGTAGCAAAAAATACACCTCTCTGTGAAGATTTAGCAGAACTTTCTGAAGTTGAATTTATTAAGAAACCTGATGAATTTAAACAAGTTATTCATTTGAAATCTGATATTAATTTAGATCTTAGCATCTCCAAAATTCTAAATAGAGTAATGGAATGTAATTGTAAAATAAGACATTTTAATCTCGTAAAACCAAGTTTAGAAGATGTGTATTTAAAATATGTGGGAGGTGAGACTAATTGAGCCTAATCTTACTCTTCCTTGATGAATTAAAAGGATTTGCAAAATCAAAAGTTATGATAGTGCTATGGTTTGGATTGCCAATATTGTCTTTCTTAATTCAATTTATCAATCCTGCTGAATTAGAAGGAATGCCCATCTCATTTTTAGTTTCCCTTGTTGTTTCAAGTATAGGAGGTACGCTTTCCGTCATTATGCTGAGTACTTCAATTGTTAATGAAAAAAATCGTCATGTTTATGAATTATTTCTAGTTAGACCAGTAAGACGTAGTAGTATACTCATAGCAAAATATTTAGCAGTTTACTTATGTTTAGTTATTGCAATATCAATTTCGCTTACTGTTGGTCTTATTTTTGATGCTTTTACTGGTGATTTAATAGAAAATTACTTGGATATCACATTTGAATCTTTAATTACTGGTGTTTCTTCAATGTCTATAACATGTTCTATAGGGATCTTCATTGGTGTTTTAATATCATCTGTACCTGTAGCAGCGATTTTATCAGTTTATTTGGGAAGTCAATTATCATCAATTATAATATTACCTACATTCTTTATACCAGATTTAAACACTGAATTGTTAGCATTAACTTTAGGAATATCACTTACTATTATAATGATGGGAATGAATATACTTTTATTCAATCGAAAGCAATTTTAAACTCTTAAAAATAATATACTCGTTTATTATCTTAATCAGATAGGCTGTTTATTTATCTTCGTTTTTATTTTTTGAAGAAAATTTCTGAAAAGCGAAAATGATTCTTTGAAGGACAGTTATATTAGTTCCAATTGCCAGAACCACCATCGTCCACCAAATAGCTGTGGGGAACCAAATTTGTAAGATAGCTCCAATAAATAAAATAGGTACACGATCAGTACGCTCTAGAATACCTACACCATATAAATTATCAATTCCTAGAGTTTCAATTTTAGCTCGAGTATAAGAGGTTAAAAATGCTCCAATAATTACACTAAGACCAATTTCAAGTGTTGTATATCCCCCAAGAATCACTCCAGAAAACAAAAAGAAATCTCCAATTCGATCCAATGTAGAATCTAGAAATCCCCCTAATAATGTAGGCCCTTGGAGTCGAGCAACTACCCCATCTAATTGGTCAAAAAATTCAGTAATGAAGAGAAAAACAATTATTATAATTAAAAAATGATACGTAAACCCTATAAAGGTAATAATAGCCGATATTAAACCAAATAATGTAAAATAATTCGCAGGTATTTTAACTAACTTTCTACCTAAGGGAAGAAGTAGTTTTTCAGAAAATTTTTTAACTTGTAAGAGCATAAGATTATTTTCTCTATTTTTTTATTATTAATCTTTTTTTAAAATTAAGATTATAGAAAAATAAAGTTTTACCCACTAGCTAATAAATTAAAAAAAAAAAAATTGAAAGAATTCTAAAATCCATAAATTGGTAAAAACTTTTTCTCAATATATTCTTCAAAGTATTTAGGATTCAGTTTTTCTCCAGTTATTTTCTGTATTAATTCATGGGCTCTATATATTTTTCCGTGTTGGTGAACCTTTTCTCTTAAATAATTCAATAAATTAGAAAATTCACCATTTTTATAATCTTCTGGTAATGAAGGATATTTCTTTAAAGCATCATTGTAAATTTGTGCACCATATAAATTACCAAGAAAATATGTTGGGAAGTATCCTATAGCACCCATACTCCAATGTATGTCTTGTAATACTCCTAAAGCATCATCTGGAGGAATAATTCCTAACAATTCTTCAAATTTGGAATTCCATAATTCTGGTAATTCATTTACCTGAATTTTATCCTCAATAAGATCTTTCTCTATTTCAAATCTCAAAATAACATGTAATCCATATGTTACTTCATCTGCGTTTACTCTTATGAATGATGGTTGGACAATATTTATTGCTCTATAAAACTCTTCAATTGGATAGTCTTTTAAAATTTCAGGGAAATATTTTTGAAAAGTCGGATACCAGTAGCGCCAAAATTCTTTACTACGCCCTACAAAATTTTCCCACATTCTTGATTGAGATTCATGAATTCCCATTGATGTACCTTCGCACAGAATTGTATCATGGAGTTCTTTCTTAATGCCCATTTCATAAAGCGCATGACCACATTCATGTATTGTTCCAAAAATGCACTCATTTAGATAATTTTCAGTTGTTCGAGTAGTAATTCTTGTATCCATAGAGGCAAGTGATGATGTAAATGGATGGGTTGATCTGTCTTGGCGTCCATAACCAAGATCGTAATTAAGATTTTTAATTATCTCAAAACTAAGTTCGAATTGCTTGTTAGGATCATAATGTTTTCTCAATATTGAATCATCAGGTTTATTTGAAGAAGAATTTAACTTTTTTACAAAATCTATTAATTTAGGTTTAATTGGGTTGAAAACATTGGCAATCCAGTTATATGTGGCACCAGGTTCATATAAATCAATTAAAGTAGAATACATATCTGGATGAGTATCAAGCCTTCTTGCTTTTTCTTTTTGTAAATCAACGCTCTTTTCAAGCATTTTTTGGAAAATCGAAAAATCCTTTTTAGATCTAGCTTCTCTCCAATCTTTTGCAGCTAATATACTCATCTCAGCTATTTCAGTAACTAATTCTTCAGGTAATTTTGTTGCGAGATCATATTCTCTTTTAATCTCTCGTAGCATAGCACTTTCAATTTCATTGAGATTAGAAAGCTTTTCTGCTTTCTTTATTAATTTACCAACTTTTTCGGAAGTTACTTTTTTATGAATTAATTTTTCTATTAAAGAGACTTGTTTCGATCTACCTTCTAAGGATTTATAATTTTGCATATTTACTTCTTGATCCCAGCCTAAAACAGCTTGAATATAGTTCAAACGAATTATATCTTCAAAATATGCTCTCAGTTCTTTGATTTCACTCATTTTAAAAACACCAATTTTTCTTTTTGGTTGAAATTAAATAAATCTATTTTTTGATTAATTTTAATATTGAATTACTTTAAAAGAAGTGAGTTGTGAACTTTTATTGAACTAACGATATGAAAACAAAAATTGTTAGAATTAGCTTAATTGTTCTTGTTTTACAAAAAAACCAGCTGCTAATTTAATATCATCAAGTGTTAAAGCTCTTCCTAAAGATTTCTCTAATTCAGTTATTAGATTTTCACATAATTTTAAACTGAGAGAACTTCCTTTTTTAATTATGATTTTTTGTAATTCTTTGGTAAAATCAATAACCAATGGTTTTTCCATATCTTTTTTTATTTTTTCATGTGGCTCAAATAGTTCTATAGGCATTTTTGGCTTAGGTTTTGTAATATAATCGGTTTTACCAGTTTGGAACTCGCTACTTATATCTTTGAGGGCTGATGCTTTTTTAATAATTTTTAATGTTGGTTTTAGGACTTTTGATGGCTTTATTTCTTCCTCAATATCTAATTTCTGAAATGGAATTAATTCTTGTATTGGTTTTGGAGGAGGAGAGGCTTTTTTAATTAAAGATTCTTCATCTTGAGATTGAATTTCAAGTTCAGTTCCAGGAAGAGCTTTTACAGTAATTTTTCGTGTAAAAATTAATGGTTTAGCTACTTCAAATTCTTTCTTTTTTTCTGATTCTTTTCTTTTTTCCATTTCTTTTTTGATTTTATTATTAAGATCCTCTATTTTCAGTTTCAAAGCTTTCGTGTTTATGATATCTTGAAATGATTCGCTTAAAGAAACTAATTCTTTATATTTAGCTAAAGCTTGAACATTTTTTCCCTCAAAAACTAAATTATCTGCTTCCTTAACCATTTCATCAAAATTTTTAGGTAAATTTTTCTTTAAACCAAGAATTTCTATAATAAATTTATGAATCTGAGCCTTAACGTCAGAGGCAGTTAAAGAGAGTTCTTTAAAATCAGAAACATTCAATTCATTTTTTATCCTTTTAATATCCGCATCTTCTACTAAATCTCGTTTATTTCCAATCATTAATAATTTAGAATAACCACTTTCTAATATTTGGAGTTTTAAAAAATGGTTAATCATCTTTAAATTGTAATTTGCTAAATTAAACACAAGGATTACTAAATCAGAACCACGGACAAATTTAGACCATAAAAGAGAAAAATTATCTCTCAATTGAAAATCCCATAGATCAAAACAAATCCCGTCTATTTCTAATGTTGATGTTTTCGCGAAATCCATTATGATTTTTTCTTCGCCACTTTTTAGCATATTATAGAGGGTTGTCTTACCTGCATACTCTGGCCCTATTATCGCAATTTTCGAATGTAGATCTTTTTGAAGCTGATCTAAGAAATCATTAAATTCAATATTAGACTGGATTGATTCTCTAATTTTTTGAGGATTTGGAAACAATTCTGTGAATTTTTCAATTGTGTTTATCATAATTTCATCTATATATTGAAGAGTATCAATTAAATCAGTAATAAATAAAAAATACAATTTACCAGATGCTCTATGAAATATCTGAAAATTTGAGATAGGTCTTTGAAAAGTCTTCCCTGACATCGGCATGTTGATGTATTTTTTTATGATTTTTTTTACGTTACTTAATTCTTCATTTCCAAGAGCTCTTGCATAATCTTTAACAAAAATTAGTTCTGATTCTAGAAAAATATGGATTTGTCTTAACATATTCTATTGTACCTAATTAATTTAATAGGAAATGTTTGTATTTATAAAAAAAGAAGAAAAACTTATTAATAATTTTAATTGACAACAAATTGTAATTACCTTTAATACTTATTTAGAAAAACAAAAAAAATATTAGATTTTAATAATTTTTAGTTTATAGATGACACTAAAGAAAAATATTATTTAGAAATTCGCGAGATGCCCTTACAACCAGACCAAATTTTAAATTATTTAAGCAATGAATCGGATACAAAGATTAAATCAGAATTAATTGATTTATTAAGGAAAAGAATAGATGAACTTTGTTTTGAACAGTGTCAAATCGATCGAATTCAATGTACATTGACGCCTCTTTGTAGTCGTAGATTTTTGAATAAACTACGCATAAAAAGTGGACTTGGAATGGATGACTTACCTGGTTTTTGTTATAGCGTCCATAAGGGTGTTGTAGAAAGATATTTCAGAAATAAGACAGTAATATATAGACCCTATGATGCATATTTATATTTAATCGATTTTTTAGATGTTTTCTTCCACGGAGATTATCGCAAATTAAATAAGTTCATAACTTTTAAAAAATGGGAAGAGACTTTTAAGATTTTTGATGATAGGATTCAAAATAGGGATGAAAATTTTGACTATTTATTAATGGATAATTATTTAATATTCAAGTTTGAAGAACGTATGCACATTATCTTTTTAGATGAGAAATATGCTCTTTGTAATGCTAACCGTGAAAGTATCACAAGCCTTGAGTTATTATATGGCATATGTAAACTTTATGCCGAAATCTATTTTCCTGAAGTGAAATTAAAGTTTATCCCCTCAAAATATGTAGAAATAGCTCTTATGATTCCCCATGATGTATTAACAAAAATATCACAAAAACCATCTGGTAATGATTCCAAAGCAGATCAGTATTTTTGGAATACTTTTTGGGAAGATCTTAATGCTTTAACACAATATTGTGATCAGATCAATTTGTATGAAGATAAAAATCAAAATTTAGAAATAATTCTATACACAAGTCTTTTAACTAATAGTTATAATGAAAGTGGAAATAGGTTAAAATTAAGATTTAGAGACTTAAGATTAATATTTAATTTTATAACTCGGATTTATACCGAATATTATATAATATGGGTTTAAAATAACAAGAAATAAAAAGGTGTGTTAGTAAGATGAATGATACTGAGAAAGAAGCCGTAGAAATTAGTCAAATAAAAGATTTTGTAAATGATGGAAGATTTGATGATGCGGTACAGATCATCGCACTATATATTGGAGATGCTACTGATAATGAATATTTAGATAGACTTGAAAATATAATAGAAACCCTATTAACATTACATGGTGGACGTACTGTATTGCGTTTCTTAATGGAAAATCTAATAATTGATATCCCCTCTTTATTAGAAAGTCTGTCTAAGCGAGATCCTGTCTTGCGATTCACGTTTTTATTGCTCTTAAAGACGATTTGTGAAAAAGAATGTGATTTATTTCTTCCTTATAGTGAAGATTTGGTGAATTCAGAAGATCCTAATGTTCGAGAAGCCGCCTTACAATTATTAATTTATATGGCTGGCGGAGAGGCTATAATAGATGATGAATCTCTTATCAAAGCTATTCTAATTAAATTAAATGATGAAAAAGATTTCGTAATAGAAAAAGCACTTCAAGCTTTAAAAACTATTGGAATAAAATCTCCTAAGTTGATGACAAAAATTTTGACTGATTATGCTAAAGAGATCTCTGAAATGCCTGAAAATGAAGAACTAATAAGTTATATAGATCAAATTTTAAAATCAATTGTTAGTATTGATAAAATTGAAGAGATTGTAGAAGAAGAAACTGAAACCACTGAAGTGAAAGAGAAAGACTACTTAGAAAAAGAGGAATCGGAAATATTGGATAGAGAATTTGAACTTAAAAAGAAAGAATTAGAAATAAAGAAAAAAAAGCTAGAATTGGAAGAAAAAGAGAAAGAAATTGAAGAAAAAGTAATTCAAAAGAAGGAAGAAGTCTTAAAGATGAAAGAAGAGATCTTAGAAAAGGAAAGCGAGATTGGAGAAGAAATCGAGAAAAAAATTCCTAAAAAACTTAAGAAAAAAGAGGAAGAGATAATTGATAAAGAGATTGAATTAAAAAAGAAAGATTTAGAAATTAAGAAAAAAAAGCTAGAATTGGAAGAAAAAGAAAAAGAACTTGAAGAAAAGGAGATTTTAGAGAGAGAAAAAACCCTAAAGATAAAAGAAGAACTAATAGAAAAGGAGAAAGAGTTATCCCGAGTCGAACTAGAGCTAAAACAAAAATCTATCAAACAAAAAGAGCAGAAAATTAAAGAAGAGGAAATAAAAAGATTTGAAGAAGAACTTAAAAAAATAAAAGAAAATGAACAAACAGATAATGAAAATTAATTTTAGTCCTCTCCTTCTTCTTCAAATTCTCTACTTGATTCGGGTTTACTCTCACTAATTGGAGTAGTATGTAGCCTTCTTACCAATTTTCTAATTTCTTCTATTTTCATACTCTCTGGAGGTAAACTAAGCTGGATTTTTTTAGCAAGATCATAAGCTAATTCAATATATTGTAGGTCTTCAAGAAATTCTACAATCTGAATTTTGTAATCAATATCTTCTGAATCTTTGCCATACTCCATCAGTTTTTCCTTAAGTAAAATGTCAATTTTATCAGATCTTTCCGACCCTTTAACTGCTTTTACAAGCATTTTAAAAGAATTCATAACATTATACATTTCGGATTTTGTGTAGCTATCAATGTTTTTTAATACATAGAAGATGTAGAGTTCTGCTTTTTCCCATCTATTGAACTTTAAACTAGCCTCCACCAGTGCCAATAAAGCCTGTTCATAGAGGAATTTACTCTCAATATTAGGAATAATTTTTTCAAAAATCCAATCAAGGAGATTTGGTTGGTCAAACTTATCAATTATATCGATTAAAAACTTTTCCACCGCAAAATATAATTTGGCATTTTCAGTTTTCGTTGAAGAGAGAAATGAAACCAACGCGTATTTAACACGTCCCATAGCATCCTCTAAATTGAGAGGAGTCTCACCAAATTTATAAAAGGCAGATTCTAGAATAGGTTGTATTTTATCTTTGGCATCAAAATCGTAAATAAAATATTCACCCCAAGCAGGACTTGGACCAGTAACTTTCTTAGAAGTTGTTATTTTTTTCTCTACTGAGGTGCTAGAAGTTTTAATTGCTTTAGGTTTTTTTGCTTTTAATTTTTCGGTTAGATCTTTAACTTCTTCATCAGATAAAAACTCCAGAATGATTCTATCTTTTTTTTTAGGGATAAGCAATCTGAAATATACATCAGTATCATCCCCAAATAATGATTCTCTTAAGTCTTTTGGAAAGGTGATTCCTGTTTTTGTTTTCTTAACAATCTCTTCAAAAAATGGTTGATCATCGGAATTCTGATTTTCTTCCATATGTATAATATTTTAATTATACTTTTAAAATTCATTATTGAGGATTTAAGAATAATTTCTTAAGTTTCTTGAATTAGGATTTTTTACCCACTTATATTAACTAATTCCACTCCACGATGTTGAAAGTTTTTGTCAATGAAGCAGAGAATGGCGTGGCCTTGATGACTATATACGATAGGGACGGGATATGATTCTGCATTCTCAATGAAACTTTTTTTAACAAATAAAGGGAGAACTATATTGCAAACTCTACATTCTACATGAATTCTTTTAACTAAATCTAAATCAGCAAAATTTTTTATGATATTTTCCATAACTTCCTTAAATCCATTAAAAATACCGGAGCTAAAATTACCATAGGACAATATTACTGATACATCATACATTTCATTAAACTTTAAATCAACATATTCTAATAATGCTTCCAATAATTGATATTGGACTTTGGGACTTGCCCCTACTGTATATATTAAATGATGTTTTCGGATATAGACAAGTTTCATGTTTCCCTTATCTCTATGAAAAAAAATGTCCCTTATAGGATTCTCTTTAACAATATTTAGATCTAAATCAAATCTTCTAAATGATTTTTCTGGTTTCCACTCAAATAAGGTAAACTTTTCATTACTAACATTAATAAAATCAAGAAACTCTCCGATATTTTTATATACTGGCATTAAATTCAAATTAACCTAATTTAAGTTCTGTAAACTTAAATTCTATTTTATATTAGTTAATATCCTTATATTTGTAAAATTGATACTTTAACCAATTAATGAGATTTCTCATATTTATATCTTAATTTTAGAAAATCTAATTATTAACCAAACTGTTATGAAAAAATTTTTATCATCAATTTAATTTGCTTCTAATGAAATTAAACGAAGGAGGTTATAGTTTAATTGAATAAAAAAAAGAAAAAGAAAGTAATTAATTCTTTTCAAGAAACGCATAGAGCGCATCAGTATGAAAATTTATCACTTACTATCATTTTGGTTCAACCTGAACAAGCAGCAAATATTGGGTCGATAGCAAGAATAATGGAAAATTTTAATTTTAGAGAGCTTATAATTTTCAACCCACTTGAAAGTGTAGGAAATATTTTGAGTTATAAAACTCAAGGATTTGCAATGCATGGTAAGGAAATTCTTTTTAATGCAGAAATTATAGAAATAAATAATCAGGAAAACCATTTACTTGAATTTCGGAATTTTATTAAAAATTTTGATTATGTTATCGCGACAACAGCTAAGGGAAAAAGATATTCAAATATTAGAAGGTTGGCAGTTTTTCCTGAAGATTTAAACCTCCCAATATCAGATAATCCTTTGAAAATTGCTCTCTTATTCGGAAAAGAATCTCGTGGATTGACTAATGAAGAAATTAGTCTTGCAGATATACTTTTAAGAATTCCAACTAGTAATCAATATTCCGCATTAAATTTATCTCATGCTTGTGGAATAATTCTCTATGAAATATTTAAAAAAATCAATGTGCTAAATATAGGTCGAGGAGAAAATCCAGTATTAATTGCTGATCAAGAAGATCGGTTAATTCTTTATGATATAATAAAAAAAATAATAGAAAAATTAAAAATTCGCTCTTATAAAAAAGAAAATATGTTTTTTGCATTTAAGAACATATTTGGACGAAGTTTCATATCAAAAAAAGAATTAAGCCTAGTTTTGGGCCTTTTCTCTAAAGTTAATAAGATATTAGAAAGGCTAAATATATATCAAAAGTAAAGAAAAAACCTTTATAATATCATTATAGCTGTGTGATTTTAAAGTAATTCCTAATTTTACCATATTACAGTTAAAAATTCTATAAAAGAATACAAAAGTTTTGTAATAGAAAACATAGCTTATGTCTATTATTTATAATTATTAAAAATAGTACAATATAATTATGGAATTTTTTTATAATTTCTCTGATATATTAATATCATTATGGGATTATCTTATCAAGATTTTGTAAAAAAATATCAATTAGATGATTTTAAAACAGGATTGGAATTAAGAGGACATGAAAAAATAAATTTCTACAATGATCTAAATGAAATCTTCAAAGTTATTTGTAAAATATTTGATAAATTAACAACGATATCCTCTCTTAGAGGAGGTCAAGTTTTGATGAGTTTAGCTAAATTACAAACAAGGGAATCTGTTGTGAACAAAACTGACGTTAAAAATGGCCTTAATGTTGATAGATTGGAAAAATTAATGCATGCATTTGATTATTTGGAACAGCAAAATTACATTAAAATTAAGCGAAAAACTAAGAAATTTCATATTATTCAATTAAATGATCAAGATAATCCCGATTTTAAATTATTTCAGGAAATTGTTCAAAAATTTTGGAGATCTCCCCAAGAAGATAAAGAAAGTATAAGAAATTGGAGTGATAAAAAATAAAAAAATTCACTAACTCTGCTAAGGGCTTAGATTTCGAAGATGAAACGAAATCTTCAATTTCTTACCATAGAATTAGGTCAGAATATAGAAAAATAGGAATTAAACTTCTTATATCTCTACTCAGTATTTTAACTATAGTTCTAATTCATTTTACGGTTATCTTTCCAGCCTTTCTCATTCCGGATAAGAATGCAGCAATTACGGGATTACAACCTTACAGTTTTAGTTTTACTATAAATTGGACAATTTTTAGTATTGGAGCATATATAATTATTTATATTATTAAAACAGCACTTATGAGAAACACCCCTTCTCTTAAAGAGTATATAAACAGAGAGATTGATAATTTAGGGTTCAAACTTCAAGAAAAAAGAAGGAGCTGGATTTCATTTTTAATTTTAAACAGTATTTCTGTATTATTATTACTTCTGATTGAGTTTAAAGTAATATATATCAATATTCCTTTACTTAACACGTTTTTCCGAGGATTTCTGATAATCTATTTGTTCATAAGCATTACAATTCCTATATTATGGCGATTTTCTTATGATGGGTTAACTGTTGAAGTTAAAAAGAATTATCATGTGTTACTTAATCCTCATTACAGAATCCGAAAAAGTAAAATCAAAGATTATCAACTTATCGGCATTTATATTTCTTCAAATAGAGTTGCTTTCAAATTTAATAAACATAAAAATAAATTATTTACTGATATAGTAAGAACAAGATGGCTTCCAAGAAAAAGAAAATCTATAATTTCTAAATATGGATTAAGCCCATTCCTACGATTTAATGAATTCTCAACGCCTTTAAATTTTCAAAAACAATTCTTAAATATTGTTCTCGCCCTTCAAGAATGGGATAAAGAGAAAAAAAGTATTTCGAGATAAATTATATAAAAACCTTCTTTTGTATCTTTACATATTCATTATAATCCAAAAATTCCCTTTCAGCATATTGGAAAACACTCAAAGTATAAACATTAGAATATTCCCTTTTTTTTATTATTATATTTACTGAAATTCATTAACAAATTTAGTAATTAGAGTGTAAAAAAAAATTAAAGGTTTTATTTGAATTAAAGGAAGATTTATTCTTCTGGAGCTGTAAGTCCCACGAATGGCAATGCTTCAGTTATATCGTAATAAGTATCTATTGACATTTTAACATCCTTGATTTCTTTTCCAATAATAAGCATTCTATTCACGGCAAGATCCATTGCTTCCTTAAATTTCCCTTCCTTAACGGAATAGATTGCAATCCCATGGATGCCCTCTTTTTCCATTTTTACACCAGATCTTAGTATTGGTTTAGCAATAGTTCGATCATCAGGAAATTTTTTCAAAGCTTCGAGATAAATTTTACCAGCTTTCTCTGATTCCGAAGCTGGATACCAGGTTTGACTTACGAGTAAAACCATATATATCACCTCATTTTAAACTATTTTTACTTTTTTGGATTAGATTTCTAAAATTAGAAACATGAATATATGAAAATAATTACATTTAAGCTTTTACAATTTTATCAAAAAAGAAATTGTTAACTCTCTTATACTACACTATCTTTATCTCTATTAATGTAAGAATAAACGATTCAATAGTAAGATATTTTATTCAACCAATTATATAAAAACCTTTTTTTGTAGGCTTACATATTCATTATAATCCAGGAACTCCTTTTCAACATACTCAAAAGCTATTTCAAATAATTGTCTGAAAAGTTCATCAGGAAAAGCTTTTTGCCTAAAGATTGCTTCATTTATTAATTCTTCAGTCAATATTTGTGAATTTATAGGCTGATGCCATACTAAAAATTTCATCATTGCCTTTTCTACTCTAGATCTAATTAGATTTTTTATGAAATTTAAACTAATATCTCTTTGCGGATCAATGAAATAAGGGTAATTCATATCATCCAAGATTTTAATATAATTTAAGGAATTCGTTATTTTCTCTACACAATAATCTAATGAACTTATTGGAAGACCAAATTTTTGACAAAACTCTTTCTTCGTCTCATGTTCTGGAAACGCAAAAGGATGCCTTGAGATAATATAATATGCAGCAATAAAAAATTTGAAGAGATTGTGAGGGATTTTTCCGTTATTTCTCAAATATTTATAGACTAAAGAAATTGTATCTAATAAATATACAGTATTGATATCAAATTGCTGTAAAAATTCTTGACCATCTCTTATTAAATCAATCGTTATACGGTCTTTAGTGTTAATTTCTTCATATTGAGGTATATAAAGTTCTAACATTTCACACACACGACTGTATAATATATGTATGACATTAAAATATTATATGAATATTATATGATCCTCTTCATTTATAAATCTATGCATCTTCAGTGATGCAATGATTCATCATTTGTGCAAATATTTAAATATTGGAAAAGAAATGAATATAATAAGTAAGAATATTTTGTCGGATTGAATAAAAATTGCCATCAGAAACAAAAAAATCATCAGAATTATCTAGAATCACTTTTAGTCTAGATGCGTTTGATGAGAGAGTAATAAATCTGATGGCTCAAAAAAGAAAGCAGTCACGTTCAGAAACTGTTCGCAACCTTGTACATAATTGGATTGAAAGTAATCCCGAATTATTAAAGAGTCTTTTTGATATTGATTTAACTGATGTTACAAGAGAAATTGAGATTACAGATTACAATCAAGTTATTCAAGATTCTATTCAAAAATTAGTCAGATATTCAGATCTATTTAATGAAATTGAATTTGATATTTTAGCAGAACAATTAGAAATTAGTCGAAAACTATTAAGAGAAATAATATTTGAATATAAAAACAAATTAGAAAAACTAGGAGTTAAATTCCGAATTAGAGGTAAGTTAATTGTAAAGGAGTAAAAAGGTGATAAATTAATGAGCTCAAGAAAACCAAAAGAAATTTTTCACGAAATAATAGGAAAATCCTCTGAAAATAGTTTGGAACGAGATATCGATATTTCACAGATTGTTATTCCCTTTTCTAAAATGTTTGGTTCTTATAAAATCTCAGATATTTATTCAGGAAAAGAAAAAATCCCATTTAAAGAAAGAGATCCTGAATATAAAACAATATTAAGGCAAGAGTTTGCCAATAGTTTTAATGTTGAGTTTAAGGTTTTTAGATCAGTTGTAAAATTTCCTTCTTTTTAATATCTTTTCTGATATTTATAATTTTTTCTCAAAATATCTAACCTTTTGAGAAATCTTCCATAATCTCAATAAATTTTTTAATAAATTGAAGATTACGGTTCTTTAAATACGTATAATTACTAACAAGATATAAATAAGGATAAAAAAATGGAGATTAGAAAGCTTACAGAAGAAGACCGTGAAGCTTATGGTAAATTAGCCCGATATGCGTTTCAGACTTCAAAAAATACATACGAGAATTTAGAATGGCCAATAAAGTCAAGGCCTATGGAACAATTTTATGGAGCTTTTGAAAATGATTTATTAATAGCTGGATGTGGTATACTTCCTTTTGAAATTAAATTTCGTTCTATATCTTTTAAAATGGGAGGAATAGAT
>CP070805.1:832529-837385 GCA_020343655.1 Promethearchaeota archaeon
CCTAATCTTCCTTAATTTTTGATCTTTTAGCTTTCGAATCTTTATCATATTCTCCGATATGGTTGGTATGAATGAACTCATCATTATATTTTTATCTTCATTACTTTTATTATTTTATATAACATTGAGGAGTTTAAATTAAAGAAAGAGGAGGATAATTACAATAATATTATAAGAAATATTAGCTATTAGAGTGTTAAATATGTTCCCATTTATCGAATAAAGAAATCCAAGTACTGTAAAAGTTAGAAAATTTATAAGAAAAAAACTTATTCCCATTGAAAAAGAAAATAGCAACATTGTTAGGGAATATGCGAGTGCAACTATGAGAATCACATAAAATTCATTTGAGAATTTTTGCTTTAATGTATTGTGTAAAACACCTCTAAATACAATTTCTGTAGAGATTGTTCTTATAGACCATGAAAGTGTTAGAAGAATTATCCACAATATATCAGCATTTCTAAGTACTTGGTTTTGTTCCTCTATACTTGATTTAACATCAAAAAAATCTAAACCTACTGCTGAAAAGAAATTAATCAGGGAATCAGAAAGATAATTAATTAAGATTAACACAAAAATACCCAAAATCCCGATAAGCAATGCAAATAGAATTTTTTTTGAATCCCAATAAATTCCTAATTTGTTAAAACTATGCCTTCTTTTATAAATATACCAAATTGGATAAATACCGAATAATATTTCAGGTATTTGACTCAAAAGGATTATTTGAATATTTATTTCGTAGGTAATTGCACCTAATTGAAATGAGATAATAGTAAATAATAAAAAGAAGACAATTACTAATACATAAATGCAGGTTCCAAAAACATTAATACCTTCCTTTAAATTCCATGTATCTTTCTTTATTAGAAATTTCTGCTCTGGTTCAAGTTTTTTACTTGTAAAAATTAAACCTGGTTTTTTTTGAATTACCGCTTTTTTAATTTCAGATAATTTTTCTAATTCAGTATTACATATTGGACATTGATTTAAAATAGTGGATGATATTACTGAGCCACAACCAGGGCATTTTCTAGTAATTTCTTGCTTTTGAAATTTTGTTGTTTTCAGAATTTTTTTACTAGGGGCTAATTTAATAACTAGTTTGCCACATTTAGGACAGTAAATTTTATCTTCTGCGACATCAGATCCACAATATACACAATATTTGATCTTTCTGTTATTATCTTCTAACATAGCTCTTATATTAAATAAATATCTATTTTGTAACCTTATTTTGTTTAATTAAATAAACATAGAATTATATAATTTTTGTTTACAATTTATTCAATTAAATTAATATTAAGTAATTATAAGAATTTTCTATTTAGGAGAAAAACAACTATTCCTAAGCGGGATTATTAGAATGAAAGTGGAGTAATAGATTGGTTGACTTAAGAATAAAAATATTATTTATCAATAGAAATAATAAAAATATATGGTAAGTAGATTATTTCAAAAGCGAATTGATGTAATATTGAGTAGATTAAAGGGTAAAAATATCATTTTTTATACTAAAAGTGCTAATTTTTTTGGTAGAGAATCTCTTGGAAGTAGGCAAATACGTGGAAATGGAGTATTGGCTCTTACCAATGATATATTATATTTTGAAATGTGGAAGCCAAAAAAGCAATTACAAATTTTCTTGTCTTCAATTGAGGGCATTGAAACACCAAAATCTCACTTAGGAAAGACCAAATTCAAACCCCTTTTAAAAATTGTCTTTAGAAATGAGAAAGAGGAGCTTGATTCAGCTGCCTGGTTCGTAAGGTATTTACAGAAATGGAAGGAAATAATTCAAAAATTAATTGGGAATTAAGAACCTAAAGAATGGAAGTTGATTTGTTAACTTTTGACTAATTTCTTTTTTAATTGCTTTTTTGTAATATTAGATAGTTCCATGAGTAATAAACTATGATAGAATGAGATACTATCGTAGTATCCTTCACTTAAATCTGATTTTCCGCCATGAATAAGTGCCAATTGAGCATTGAGTGCCGCTTTCATTAAAAGCTCAACCCCTTTATAAATTAAATTGGGAGACCATGTTCCATTGAGTGGGTTAGACCACCATGTTGGACATGAATGGAGAGCTCTATCATAAAACCATCTGGCAGTATCATAATAATTAGTAACCTCCCAATCTTTAGTTGAATTTAGATTCTCTGCTAAATTCATTAAATTATTCAAGCTATTCATGAGTTTCCAGTAGTATTTATGAATATTATTGTCAGGATGATTCCAAAGGGGATATGGAATGTTTGCTTTAAGATCTTCATATGTTGTGCTCCAACTCGATTCACGTGGAATGATTTTTTTATTGCTTATTGGAAAATATTGATCCAATTCTGATATGAACACAATTCTTATTTTTTCTTCAAGATTAATGAGATTCAAAACCTTCTGTAAAAAGGTTTTTTCATATTTTTTAATGTGATGGCCAAATGTCTCACCATCCATAGCTGTAATAATGTATCGGTCGATTTCTTTTACAAATTTTTTCTTTGGGTTTATTTCTGGGTGAAAAATCTCTTTAATTGCTTTAATAAATTCTTTTGCAGCAATATTCTTAAAAGCAATCTTGTTACTAAAAATATCATCTCTAAAGAATAATTGAAGTCCATTAGGAGAAGTATAGATTTTATCATATGGCCATTTGATATCTTCAGGGCAAGCAATTCCACTCATTATTACCCACTTATATTCTAATTGACGAATGTATTTAGCAACAATTCCAGAAATAGCCATTTCAGGTGGAAAAAAACCTTTTCTCTGCCAACGTCCAAATTCTCTTCTATTAATTTCCTCATTCATCCGAATTTGATGTTGGGCTTCTTTTTTAGGAATTAAGGGAAGAATTGGATGAAATTTTGCTGTCCCTACAATCTCTACTTTATTTTCAGATACAAGGTTCTTTAATAAATCCATCGTATCTGACATCCCATACTCATATAATAATTCAATAAGAACTCCATTAATATTTAAACAGAATTTAGCATTATCGGATTCTTCTAGTATATTGAATATGGGTTTGTAGCACTCTTTATTAATTACTTTTAAAATCTTAAGTTCTTGGGTTGGAGGTTGATAAATATGGAGTAAGGGAGCCCAAAAAGTTACCATTTAACTTAATAACCCCAACATTAAATTATATCTTTCTAATTTTCAATATTGTTAAATTAGAATAAGGATTATTCTAATAATATTTTTCTGTTAAAAAATACAATTTTAAATATTCTGATAGAAAATGAGTGAAATAAAATTTGGTCATCAATTGTACTATCTTCACTCTTATGATTTCTTTAAAAAAAAAGTTTTAGCAGCTAGCAAAGAAAATTGGGATTCTCTTTGGCTTCCTGATCACCTGACTGGCATGAGTGGCCCATTAATTGACGATTTCCTAAGCGTTTGGCCACTTTTTGGTTCTATGGCTGATATAGTTAAAGGAAAAACTTTAGGAACAGCTGTTACAGATCCCCATAGAATACACCCTGCTGTCCTTGCACAGCTATGTACATCAATGAACCATATTACTAGAGGAAATTTTATTTTAGGGATTGGAGCGGGTGAAGCAATGAATCTAAAGGCTTATAATATTCCTTTTGACCATGCTCTATCTAAATTGAGAGAATCTATAAATCTATTGAGATTATTTTGGAAAAAGGGGAAGAGAATTACATTTAAAGGACAACATTACAAGGCGAAAAAAGCTATTTTGCTTCCTAAACCTATATCAGATATTCCTATATGGATAGCAGCTAATAGTCCAAAAACATTAAATCTAACTGGAGAAATTGCGGATGGTTGGATGCCCGTTGGAATTGATTACACTACATATAAACAAAAAAAACAACAAATTGTTAAAGTTCTGAGAGAAAACAGTAGAGATTTGGAGAAATTTTCATTTGGAGTTTTCCATTTTATTTTTATGAACGATGATGAAGAAGAAATAAACCAAAGACTAAAAGGCAATAAATTTGAATTATTGATGACTCCTCGAAGAATAAAAGAATTAGGATATTGGAAGGACGAATATGAAGAGATATACTTCGAGGCTACAGGGGTTAGAAGTGAAGAAATGAGTATCCTAAAGATTGATAGAGATGATATAACAAGATTTGATCTTAGAAAATTAGGACCCATATTAAATGAAATTCCAGATAATTTACTACTAGAGAATATGATGTTTGGAACAAAAGAAGAAATCATTAATAAAATCCGCAAATTTGTAGAAGCAGGCGCTCAACACTTTATTTTTTCATCTACTAACGGAGCATCAAGTAAAAACGCACCATTTACTTACTGGGATGTTACTAGAATAATAAGTGAGGAGATTATTCCATTATTTAAAAACTCTAACATCTAAATATTATTAACAATATATTTTTTTTAAAATAGCCACTATCTATTTAAAACAACTTTCAACAATACAACAAATTGTTTTTTTAAAATTATAATGGGGATAATTAGAGCAAAATTACATAGAGCAAATTTTATAAATATATTATAATGATTGATAAAAATGAATTTATTTCTCTACTATTTTTTCTTTTATTGCTGTACCAAAATGGGTCGCACTAGGGCCTATATGGACTAATATTTCATCGCCAACATTAATATCAACCACAGATTTAGCCTTACCTTGTTGGTCCACCAAACGAACGGTTTCAGCATTTTGACATATACAACTAATTGGAATCCTATTATTTTTTTTTAAAACTTCTAATTGGAATCTCAACATAGGTCGAGTTTCTATTTTTACTCGCCCTAAAGAAACAATTCTAGCTTCACCTTTATAATTTACAGCTATTACTTTATCTCCGCCTTTCAATTCGCTAAGATACTTTGTGCGA
>CP070805.1:837485-841400 GCA_020343655.1 Promethearchaeota archaeon
CATAAGGAGGAGGAATTTAAACTTTTTGTTGATGAAGGGATAAAATATTATGAAAATGCATTAAACATTTTGAAGAAATTAAATTTTAAACCATTACTTATACATTGTATTTATTGGCTGGATTATCATGCGGTTGTCTTAGGAAAATTCCAATATCTCCAGAAAAGAATTCTAAGTGATATTAAAATAATTCAAGAATGTGGCAAAGTGTATCAAAATTTACATTCTTTTTGGGGTTTTTTGACATATTTTTTATCAGCATATTATTATAATGATTTTGCTCAAAGGAGTTTTTTAAATCTTAATTCTAGAATATCATATGCCCAGAAAGGCACTAAAGAGGTAAGAAAGGCATTAAAAATGTTACCTTTTGGGCCATTTTATGCAATATCATATCAGCTTTTAACCAATCTATATTCACAGTTAGTTCTTTTAACAAATGATCGAGAAAAACGTGATGATTATATCAAGAAAATGTTTGATAACGCTACTGCTGCTGAAAATGCTGGAAAAAAGTATAAAGGAGGAATGTCTAAAGCTGCGGGTTATATTTCATTATATCGTGCGTACAAGACTTTATCAGATATAACGACCCACAAGAAAGATAAAATCACCAATTTAATAGCTGCAATAGATGCAACTAAGAAAAATATTGACTTTTCAGTCGAGTCGTATAGAAATTTCATTGCTGCCCAGATGCATCTTGGACTGTTATACGAAGAATTGGCTATACTAACTAAACAAAAAGAGCCTTTATCTCAAGCGAGAGAATTATTCCTTCATTTAATAAAAGATACTAACCAGAAAGGCTATTATTACCACACCGCTGCTGCTCATGAATATTTAGCGCGAATTGAAGATAGATTAGGAAATCATCTCACTTCTGCTCAACAATATGAAATGGCAAGTAAAGCTCATATAAAATCATTAGAAAAAGTTCAATTTAAACAATTAAAGGATCGAATTAAGGAAAAGATTGAGTATGATAAAGCGTGGAAATTAATTGAAAATGCTAAGGTTAATCATAAAAAACAGGATCATTTAAAAGCAAAAGAAGAATATGATATGGCTTGCGAAATCCTAAAAACCTTGTCTAGATATAGATATGAAGCTTCCTATTATTCCTCTTGGGCATTATTAGAAGTTTCAGAAGATGCTAGTAAAAAAGAAAAACATCAAGAGGCAATTGATAAATATCAAGATACAAAAAAATGTTTTGAAAAATCATTAAACATATTAGAAGAAGCTTTAACAAAGTCTTCTAACAAAATTGAGAAAGAAAGAATTACAAAACTCAAAAAAGTTGCTAACGTTAGGATTAATTATTGTTTAGCCCGTGTCAACCTTGAAGAAGCTAGAATTCTTCAAAAGCAAAGTGATCATCTAGCTGCTGCAGAAAATTTTGCTTTAGCAGCTTCTCAATTTAGAGATATTTGTACTC
Source organism: Promethearchaeota archaeon (assembly GCA_020343655.1). Taxonomy (GTDB): domain Archaea; phylum Asgardarchaeota; class Lokiarchaeia; order Sigyniarchaeales; family SOKP01; genus Loki-b32. Next base: position 838,927 of record CP070805.1, read on the forward strand.
TATTTAAAATTGAAAGGGAAAGAAAAGAATTAGAAGCAATCTATCATTTATGTAGAGCATGGGAAGGAATGGAGCTTGCAGAGAATTATCAGGAACCTGAAAGGTTTGTAGAAGCTTCAAAATTATTTCTAAAAGCGAGTGGCTTATTTGCTGATAGTAAATTGAAATTATTAGCTTCCGGTAATTCTTCAGTTTGCTTAGCTTTAGAGAACGGTTGTAGGTTTGATGAATCTACCGATATAGAAAAAAAAGCAGATTATTATAAGAAAGTAAAAATGATGTTAAGACAAGCATCTAGTTCATATGAAAAAGGTGGATTTATTGTAGGAGCTGAATGGGCTTCAGGAACCTCAATCTACTTCGATGCACTTTGGCATTTAATTAAAGCAGATGAAGAATTAGAACTTGATAAGAGAAGAAAACAATTAGAAGTCGGATCTAAATATTTGAAATCAGCTGCGGACATATTTGGGAAATCAGGCTATAAAGAAAGACAAGAAGAGATTTATGAAAAATTAACTAGGATAGAAAGGGAAGAAATGATTTTATATTCTGCTTTAACTACGATTAGCAACCCTGTAATCTCAAGAAGTACTGTAGGAATCGTTGCTCCCTCATGTCCAATAGAATCTAGTTTATCACCAAAAATTAGTGAAATCAACCAATTAACATTAGAAGCTAGTGGATTATCAGAAACACAGGAGAGAATAATAAAATACAATCTAATTTATAAAGATCTATTAAAACAATATTCTAAAATCCAACAGAATAAAAGTAGAATTGGAATTGCTCAAATCGGATTATCTAAATCTGGAGACCTTTTAAAAGAATATTTTGAAATAAAGGAATCTGGATTATTAGGAATTAAAGAAGATCTAATTGATTCACTCAGATCAACTTATAAACAAATGATCGAGAAAGCTAATTCTAATGGAGTTAATATTCTTATCTTTCCAGAAATGATGGTTGACTTGAATTATAATGAAATTATTGAAGAATTCATGAACTATTCTAAAATTTATAATATGTATATTGTTCCTGGTTCTTATCATAATGAACACACTAAAAAAAATATTAGTTTAGTTATTAGTCCTGATGGTATTCTTTGGAAACAAGAAAAACATATACCAGCAACAATGCATATTGGATCAAAAAAAATTGAAGAAACAATAGAAACCAGCTCTTATCCTCGGAATACCTTAGTGTGTAATACGGAGTTTGGAAGAATTGCGATTGTAATATGTCGAGATTTCCTCGATATGGATTTGAGAGTGGAATTGAAAAATTTTGAGCCACCAGTGGATATTGTAATTAATCCAGCATTCACTCCGGTCACAGCCGATTTTAAAGCAGCACATTTTGATGCGCGTAGATCTATCTATGCTTACTGCTTCTTTGCTAATGTTGCTGAATTCGGTGATTCGTTAATCTATACCCCAGAAAAAGATCGCACTGAGAGAATAATACCTATTAAAGAGGAGGATTTGATATACAAAGATATTAATCTATTTAAATTACGTTCAGAGCGCAAGAGATGGGAAAAAAAGCAAAAGAAAGAAATGCAATTTATCCAAAGTACAAGATAATGTGTCTTTTCATACTAAATTTTAATAATACAAAAAAATAATTATTGAATAAGTCAAATCAATAGGTTTTCAAGAAAATCTTAAGCATGATTGTCAGTAATACCCAATTAGAAACTCTAATTGAAGAAGCCAAAATTGAAGAAAGGAATTACAATTGGGAGAAGGCAGCTGATTTATATGAACAAGTCGCCAAATTATTTTTAGAGAAAAACTTATTACAGGACGCTGCTAAAATTTATGATAAACTAGGATTTGTATGCTCTCGAGTTGTTTTAGCATCTGAAATTAAAGAAGACTATTTAAATTGGAATGAACAATCTGTTAAAGCATTTCATATGGCGGAGAGACTTTTTGACCAAACCAATGATAAACTGTTAAGTATGGAATGTAAAGCTAAAGCACTTGCTCATAGTTGCTTAGTTATTACCTCAATTGAAGAGGCGAGAAAGAATATAAAAAAATCAATTGATATTTTTTTCCAGATTAGTGAAGAATATTCAAAAGTAAATGATATGAAAAATTTCATAAGATTGACTGCTCTAGCTGTAGAGCCAATGGTTTTACATATATCAATATGCTCTAATCCTTCTGAATTAGAGTATTATGGCCAAAAGGATCGTAATTTAATAGAAAAGGCGTGGACACTTCTAACAGAAGTTGATACAATCGAAACTAGAGGTAAGCTATTGTATGGAGAATATAACATGTTTCATATCAATAGGTGGACAGAACTTACTTATGGAGATAAAAAGCAAGAGAAGATCAATAAAAGATTTTTAAAAAGATGTGAAGAAACACTACATTTAGCACAGAACAGTGATGATGAGATTGAAGATTTCATTCTTGGAGGAATTTATAGTATAACTGGTTTCATGTATTGTATATTTG
>CP070805.1:841500-846783 GCA_020343655.1 Promethearchaeota archaeon
AATGGTCAAAAACCATCTCCTATTCCTCCAATAGCAAATAAATTGAATGACAGTATTAAAAATTATAAAATAAATTAATTCAAAAAATTACAGAAATAGATATGATCTTTACAATTTATAAGATTTTATTTATTCGTTAAAACATTCTTATGTTTATTTTAAATAATTATAGTAAATATAATGATTTTATTCTATTTACCAATATACTAATAACCACTTATTTAACAAAAAAACATATATAGATATTATTTATACTAGTGTTAAAAAAATCATTCAAATATAATCAAAATTTTTAAGTGAAAATAATATGCCTCGGCGTTATTATGCCAAATCTAAGAAAACATACGCAAAAGACCAAACTTTCGAACAAGATCAAGTAGGTGAAGAAAAAGAACGCTATCTAATTAGCATAGAATTAATGTCTTTAAAAACTTTGAAGGATTATGATATTTTTGGATGGCGTGGAGAATTTTACTTTAAGGTGGATGGTCCTAAAACCATAAAGGCTAGATGGCCAGATAAAGGCACCATTAAGCTTCAGAGAAATCAAGAATTTACCAGTAAAGCTGATATGTCTCTCTGGAGCCAATTTAAAACCGTTCGAGTTGATGAGCCTGCCATTGAAAGAATAAAAGTTATTCTAAGAGAAAGGGACCACATGAAAAGGAATGAAACCATCGCTGAACAGGAATTTGAAATAAAATTGCCATCAAAAACGCAATATGTTATTTTACAAGACAAAAAAGAGAATACCAAGGCAAAACTTCGAATTCAGGCAACTAGAACAAGATACTAATTTTTTTATTTACTCTTTTTTTTATTTTTAATTATAATTTAAATTTCTCATATTCAGAACTACATGGATGATTATCAGTAACCCAAAATTCCCTTTTTGTCGGAAGAACAATTATTGATCCTAAGGTTCCTGCAGTAGGTCCATGGGTACAAACTGTAAAATCATCGGGTTCTCTGTTATCATGATCACTTAAAATATTTTTAACTGTTTTTATAGTGATTTGTCCATTGTGTTTTTTTAATAATTCAATTTCTCTCTTATAACGTCTTATTGGAGATTCAATAGGATTTATATCCATATCATCCATTTTAAATCGTACGTAATCAGGTAAATTGGCGTCTTTTAATTTTTCAGTCTGATAATGATTTGTATGAGCTAGAATCCCGGCTTCTGGTTGACGGATGGCATAACGAGTGCTTGTAGTTTCAACAACACATACATCTCCAGAAATATCCATAAGCCCATAATGACATCCATTTGATCGGCGTTTGAAATTAATAATAAAATCGACAGCTTCTTGGGTTGTAGCACAAGTTTCTAAAATTTCCTGCACAATGAAAGTGCCAGGAACACCTTTCAATCTAAAGTCAAGTGGTTCCTTTTTCCAAGAGCGCCCATAATTATAACCAATTGCTAATCCCTTCTCGTTCATTCCCATATGACAGCCAATAAGAGGAAATTGTGTGTAATTTATATTTTTATAACCATAATTAGGTTCTTCTTCCCTAACTACTTGAAATGGTTGGAGAACATTAGGAAAATCATAATTTCGTCCAAAAATCAATAATTTATCCGCAGTAGACTCAGAAAGCGCAAAAATCATTGAGCACGCTTGAATTGGGGGATTTTTGTAAATAGATTTTGGATTTCCTGACATAACTTCTATAAAGTGAACTCCATAAACAATTCTTTCTTTTATTTCCGCTGCTTTACTTATCGCAATCATTTTTTCATATTGATTTGGAAGAAGCTGGTGTAGAGCCTTTTTTATGTTCTTTTTTCCCATATAACCTAAAGCAAGTTTTATTATAGATAAGGGTATTAATTTTGATGTTACTTCTGAAAACATCTTTGAATGAAAGACAACTTCGAACATATTATGAATTTTATCTTTCAATTGTTCTCCTTGTTGGAATCCTCTTTCAGCAGAACTTCCCTCTAATTTAATAAAATCAACCATGATAATCTTTAACTTATATTAAGCAGTTTTTTCTTAGATTAAATATTAAGAATTTAATAATTCTCTATAATTCTTTCGCTTACCATCTATATATAGCAAAAGCAAAAATTACAACAATACATACTATGTTTCTCAAAAATTTAAAATAATCCTATTTTATTAAAAACTAAAACCAATACTAATTTACAAGGAAAAATAAAACTAATTTTCTCTATGGAGCAACAGAGATAGATGAGTAAGAAATTAATTATTAATATCATACCTGCTAGTTTGGAAGATGCAACTGGAATTCATGATGTATTAAAACAAAATCTAGTAGAAATAAGAGATATTGATCAAATTACAAAAAAAGAAAGAAAAAAATTAGAAGATCAAGGTTTTCTACGCAAAGAAGTAGAAATAGAATATTATGAAAACTTAATTAAAGATAGTGATACTCAAATTTATGTGGCAAAAGAAAATAGTGGAGATATTATTGGCTTTGCTACCATTCATAAAAAAAAATTTGATATAATAAAAGTTCGGGATGTTATTGGGAATCTCTCATTTGAAAATAATAGAACAAAAGAATTACTCCTTAATAAAGATACAGAATTCGCATATTTAGACCAAATAAATATAATACCTAAATTTAAACGAAAAGGAGTAGGTACAGCAATATTTAAAGAAGCTCTAAAAGAAATCGATATTCCCATTGTCGCTTTTATTGTAGAAAAACCAATATTTAATAAAGCATCAATTTATTGGCATGAGTACAATGGATTTGTATTCTCTGCTATAAGTGATGGCGAATACAAAGGAAAGCTGTTTAAATTCCAGATTTTTATACATTGGAATAAAAAAAATCATAATTCAAAATGTTAGAACTTTTTTTATGGATATTGCTATTCCTCATTGGATATTTAATAATCTTTTTTGCTGCAGATGTATTTTTAGAAAATCTAAAAGATATATCTATAATATACGGTATATCTCCATTCATCATTGGGGCATTAATTATTGGTATTGATCTAGAAGAATCAATTGCTTCGATTATTGCTGCAATAAGTGGATTATCTTATATCGCAGTTGGAAATGTTATAGGTAATTCAATCATAGCGTTGACAATAAGTTTCGCCATACCTGCTTTTTTATATAAAATCAGTTTTAAATCCACACCACAATTTTACTTTATATTATTATATGGCTGTATAAGTTTAATTCTTATTGGGATGTTAGTTAATTTTGGATTATTTATTGCTGGAATTATTCTTATTTTTGTATATTTTATTTATTTTTTTATGAATATAAAAAATCTCTCTAAAGAAACTACTGTGGAAGGTATTCTGAGGAACAATTCAGTACAAAATGGTATCCAGATTCACGATTTAAGAGAAAAATCAAAATTTAGAAAAATAGTTTTAATTGTTATAAGCTTTATTTTCATATTTTTAGGTGGGGAACTATTAATTATTTCTGCAGAACAAATCATAATTCTAACAAATATTCCTGAAACATTCTTTGGGCTTGTTATTATTGCTTTCGTGACAAATGTAGAAGAATTAACTTTAGTTGTAAAATCCATAAAAAAAAAGAGTATTGAAATAGGCTTTGGAGGGATGATTGGAAAAATATTCTGGAATCTAACACTTACATTCGGAATTAGTGCAATTATTATAGTGAATTTTGCTCTTTCATTGATTATATTTTGGAATTGGTTAATACTATTAACAATAATTCTCTATTTTAATTGGATTTCAAAGAAAAAATTGATGAAATGGAATGATGGAATAATTTTAACAGCAATACTTGCTATCTTTTTAATAGTAAACTTTACTATAGGTTTATAATAATTTAAGCTGTGACTATATGAATTTCCTAACCTTTCAAAAAAATTTATAAAAAGAAGAATTTGCTAAATATTGGCTTAAAATAATCATATTAAATATTATTGGTTTCTTCAGCTTCGGGTACTTCTTTGAGAGATTCAATAATATTGATTATATCTTCAGCGAGTTCATAGCGTTCAGCTCGATATTTCTCTCGGTTTAGTCTTTTCTCAACCTTAAGGGGTGAGCCAATCTTTACTTTTATACCGTCTCCGGTAAACATATTTAATATCTTTGTTTTTCCTGTATATATCGCAATCGGAATAATAGGGGCTTCTCCAACAACAGCAAATTTAATAATTGCTGCCATCGATTTTATTTGAACCTCTCTATCATGCTTAGCCTCAGGAGTCATACCAACAAGATCTCCCTTTTCGTTTAAAATTTCAAACACTTTATCAATAGGCTCTGTATCTTCTTTACTTTCTGTTCCGCGTATCATTCCAAGACTTTTTAACACTGGACCAGCTATCTGATGTTTCATTAATTTAGGATCAAGCATAAAATGTATTTTACGCCCTGTTACTTGACTTATTATTAACATATCACGAATAATATTCGGTGTAACTGTAGTTAAAATCGCTTTTCCCCTTAAAGGAATATTTTCTTTCCCTTCGATTTTTAAATCCATGAAAGCTTTGAAAAATAAACCACTTAATCCTTTTACAGCACCATAAAGCACATCAGTAGCTATTGCCATCGGATTTAACTTATCTTCTTCTTTCTTCATTTCTGGAGTTGAATCTTCACTTATTTCACTCATTTTTTTATAACCTCTTATTATTATAACTTATCTATAAAATCATTAACTTCTTCCATTCTTTTTTCATAATATTCTTTTAAATCTTTTTCTGAAACAAATGTGGGAATAACCTTTTCTGTATAAAGGTCAAAAATCGTACTTAACTTAGTCTTATGTCTGAGGGTTTCAAGGAATTCCTCACCCAATTCTTTTAATTGTTTTAAAAATTCTGTCATATCCTTAAAACACCTCCCACTTTCCACATCTACTGCCCCAACGAGCGATTACTTTATTCTCGTCTTGAGGCATTTTAACTTGAACAATTTCACAATTATTTGGACAATCTCCACAATGAAATGTTGATGTTTTGAATTCTAGATCACCTACATGGAGTCCTCGGAAAAGTGTCTCTGTTGGATGATCTAAATAATAATCTCTTACTAGGATAGCCATTCCTAAGGCTCCCATTAAAACATTATATTTCGGGACAATTACTTCACATCCCAGGTGTCTTTCAAAAGCTTGAATAATTCCTTTATTATAGGAGACTCCTCCTTGAAAAACAACTGGTTCGTTTAATTCCTTTCCTTTCGATAAATTATTCATATAGTTACGAACAAGGGAATCACATAGACCTGCGATTATATCTTCTTTTGAGTAACCAGCATTTTGCTTGTGGATCATATCCGATTCTGCA
>CP070805.1:846883-865702 GCA_020343655.1 Promethearchaeota archaeon
GGAAGGAAAACCTGTAACAATTGAATTAAATCTGGATTTATATTATTGGGCAGAAAATGTTGTTAAAGAGGAAAAATGGGATAATTTTTCAGATCTTATTAATGTAAGTTTAAAATATTTTAAAGATAATTATAGTGAAATCATTAAAGAGATAAAAAAATTTAGACTAGAGAGATTAGAGAAAAAAAAGACATTTGAAAAAGCTATAAAGGAAGAAGATAACAAAAGAAAAAAAGTAATAACTGAAGATGAAATAATTGAAAAGGTTCCGGGTCTTGTCAGAAAGAAAGAAGATCTTGAAGATATTATGAGTGCTTTAGGAGATATAACGGGTGAAAAATATGAAATTTCTATAAATTTGAATGAAGAAGAGGTATTTGAAGAAAAATCTTCATTAGGATACACAGATGAAGATATAAAAGAGTTTGAGAAAGTTTTTGCTAAAAAAGCGATTTGGCATGAAAAACCAACAAAAGCCTTCAAAAATTGGCTAAAAAACGAAAATAAAAGTTAACAAAAGTTCAACCCAAAACTAGAAATTAAATCTATTATTCTATTTCTTAAGTACAGAATTCATCTAGACATGGAAAGATTTTTATTTGTTTTGGGATCAAATTGGCAACTCTCAATTGCAGAATTAGATAATTATCTTAATTATTCTCAAAACAAAGGGAAAATTATTGATTATTCTGCTAATGTAGCTATTGTAGAATTTGAGGAATTGCATCAAGATCCATACTATATTAATAAACTTATGGAGATTCAATTTATTTTAGGTGGGTGCCAAAAGATTGCTAAAATTTATGACTTTATAGATATTAATACAATCAAAGATGCTTTTCCAGCTCATATTAATAAATTTAAATACGTAGAAAAAACAAGGAAGAAGATCCTTAATGTTATTGACAATTTAATTATAGGTAAAACAGGGATTTTTCCAAAAATCTACGAAAGTATGTTTTTTGCTGTTTCTATTTATCCTAATCTTTATGATGATGAATATTATACTAATATTTTGGTTAAACACTTTTTACCGTTTCTAAACAAAGAAATAATGGAAATCCTAAAACAAAAAGGAGCTGAAAAAACATTATATTATCAATACCCTCAAAAAAATATAAAAAGTGGTAATCTAAATCCAATATTTCCACATCATATAATTAAATATGAATTGCTTAAGGAACACAGAGCAGAAATAATTTTTGGTTTTACAGAAGAAGGAGTCTATATCGCAAGAACATTTACTACAGATGATCCGAATTTTAAAAAGAGAATCGATGAAGAAAGGCCTTATAAAGAATTTAAAAGTGCTATTTCTCCTAAACTAGCTATAATTATGTTAAATTTCTTGAATTTATTTAAAAATAGAGAAAAGAAAAGAATCCTTGATCCTTTTGTCGGAAATGGAACAATTGCTTTGTTTGCTTTATTACAGGATTTTCAAATTTATGGGGTAGATCGTGATGATAAGAAGGTAAAAAATACGATTCGTAATATTCATTGGTTATTAGAGTTATTGGATGAAGAAATACCTCCATTTTTTAATAAAAGATTCTTAAACAAGGATGCGAGAAATCTAACTGATTTTTTTGAACATTATTTTTTTGACGGTGTCTGTACTGAACCAGAATTGGGCCCCTTTTACACAGAAAAACCCTATTATACCCAAGCTAAAGAATTAGTGGATACAAAATTAATGCCTTTATATAATGAATTTTTTAGAGAATCATATAAAATTTTAAAGCCTAATTGTAGAATTTGTCTCATATCTCCAATTATTAGTACTTTAGATGGTAATGATATTGAAGTAAATATCGAAAAAATTGCAAATAAAAATAATTTTACAAATGTACCATTGTTAGATCTCAATAGAATAAACAATAAATCTAATCAAAAACTTAGATTTCGCAAACAACATACAAAAGCTTTAATTGATGCAAAGAAAGGGCAGATTATAAAAAGAAAATTATATATATTTGAAAAAAGTGAGATAAAATGAATTATAGAGAAATTCTGGATAAAATTGAAATACAATTAGAAGGAGAAGCTCATTTAGATGAATTAGCTAAAAAAAAGCAAGATCCTTTCAAGATTTTAATTTCAACAATATTATCAGCTCGAACTAGAGATGCAAATACAAGAATTGCAACTGAAAAATTATTTGCCAAATATGATACTCCAAAATCTATTGCTGAAGCCGATATTGAAATAATTGAGCAGCTAGTTAAATCATCAGGATTTTATAAGGTTAAAGCTGCTCGAATAAAAGAAGTTTCAAAAGTTCTAATTAAAAAATATAATAGTAATGTCCCTGACAATTATGAAGAATTAATTAGTTTGCCAGGGGTAGGGAGCAAAACCGCTAACTGCGTTTTGGTTTATGCATTCCAGGTTCCTGCAATTCCCGTAGATACACATGTACACAGAATTTCTAATAGATTAAAGTGGGTAAAAACTAAAAATCCTCTAAAAACAGAAGAAGCATTGAAGAACACCATTCCAAAAGAATTTTGGTTAAAGTTAAATAGATTATTTGTAAGATTTGGACAGCAAATATGTTTACCTCTCCGACCAAAATGTGAGATTTGTACTATCAGAGATACATGTCCAAAAGATTTTTCTATGGAGGAGGCAATTAAAAAAAAGAAAAAAACTAGTAAGTAATTCTAATTTTTCTTTTCCGTATATAAAATAAATATCCGAATAGAAGTCCTCCCATTAAGCCAAATATATGGGCCCAGTAATTAATACCTGGTGTAAATGAAGTAATAATAAAAAAAGCAATATAAAATAGTGCAAAAAATAAGAGTGGTGGATAATCTGTCGCAATAATCAGAAAAGCTACCCCGATTAAGCCAAAAATTGCTCCTGAAGCACCCAAACTGATTGAGTCTAAAGGAAGAAGAATTAATGAAAATACATTACCAATAAGACCTGACATAAAGTAGATTGTTAGATACTGTATTTTAGATATATTATTATTATTTTCAACGGTTGCTCCAAATAGTAAGAGGGCTATCATATTGGAAAATAGATGGATAGGATCGCCATGCATAAAAATAGGTGTAATGAGTCTCCAAAGTTCATAATTGTCAATTATATTTCTATTAATTTGGACAAAAAGTAGGATACTTTCTTGAGATAAAACTAAATTAAATATGAAAAAACATAAAATATTAACGAATATTAAAGTTAATGTTATTCTAGCATTTTTTAAATTCTGAATATCTAATACCATCATATTAAGAGAACACTATTGAAACAATTTACAAATATTATAACAAAGTATAATAATTTGTTTTTATATTATTCTTTTAATATAAAAAGTTGAGATAATTTGGACAGAAACGATAGAATCAAAGAAAGATTGAAGTTAAAGAAAAAGCGTCTATTAGATTCATTAATCATAAATGAAATTTTGAAAGACAAGCGATTAATAAGAGCTTTCATGGATGTACCTTTAGAAAAGTTTATTCCAGAAAAATTTCTCAATGTAGTTAAACTTTATGAAGATGTACCAAATCTTTTTTATTACGATGAAAAAAATCCTCATAACTATAGGACAATATCAGCCCCTCACATGATAACAATAATGCTACAGGGGCTTTCATTAACTGAGAACGATGATTTATTAATTTTAGGTGCTAAAAGCGGGTACATTGCAGCTTTAGCTCATAAATTAGCACCAAAAGGAGAAATAATAATTCTTGAAGCTAACTCTGAAATTGCTAAGCTTACTTCCAATAATCTAAAGAGATTAAAGTTAGATTCTAATGTTTCTATTATTGTTAAAAATCCTCTTAACGGAATGCCAGAATTAAGTCCTTGGCAAAAAATTTTAGTAACTGGAGCAATTGAGCAACCAAAAATTCATCCACTTTTAAATCAACTCGACGAAAATGGAGGAGTTTTATTTGCACCCATTGGACAAGAATTTATACAAATGTATACTCAGATTTTGAGACAAAATAACGAATTCTTTGGTAAAAAACAGCTTCAAGTTAAATTTTCACCTTTAATCACCAAAGTAGAATTGGATGAATTGGAATTAATAACTGATATTGATGATTTTAATATTAAAGATAGAATTAGTGAAGTACATGAAACTTCAAATAAAGTTGCTCAAAAAGTAAATATTAAATATACATCAAATATACTCGATGAGATAAATCCCGAACCACGTATCAAATTCGAAGCAATAGATAAAAAACAGCTAGAGTTAATATTAGCATATTTAATGAGCATTGAACTAATTATTAAAAATTTAAAGAAAGAGGAAAATATTGAAAAATGCTTTAACTATGTCGAAAGTATTGAAACAAAGCTTGAAGATCTAAAGAAATATAAGAAACTATATGAAATTAAGATAAAAAGAATGCAAAATATATTGAATCAGATAAGATCTTATAATATTGTTAGAAAAGAATTGGAGAAAAAGGATTTATCAGATTCAAAAATTATAGACAAAAAAATTGATATAATTAATATGCAAATGGAGCAAATCAACAACTTTTTAGAAATCTTAAAAGATGACATAAATAGGATTAAATCTTTATATTAAACAAGCTAAATCTTGTTCTATTCCTTAAGAAATTCCAGTACAGCTTTCATAAATTCAGGTAGATCAGCTGGTATTCGTGATGTAATTAAATTTCTATCTATCACAACAGGCGAATCCTCAAAGATAGTACCAGCATTTATCATATCATCCTTTATGGCAAAATAGCTTGTTGCCTTACGTCCTCTCACGATTTTTGCTGATATTAAAACCCAACCTGCATGACAAATAGCACCAACTAATTTTCCCTGTTCATTTATATGTGCTACAAAGTTCAATATATCCTTATCTCTTCGAAGATAATCTGGATTTTTTGTACCTCCTGGAATAATTACCCCATTATAATCATCAGGATTTGCATCTCTTATTAATTTGTCAGGTTTAATGGGATATCCATGCTTTCCTATAATCTGTCTTCTATGCAAGCTAATTAATTCAGTTTCATAACCCGCTTCATTTAACCTAATACGTGGATAATGAAGTTCAAGATCCTCATAACCATCTGTAGCCAAAATCGCAATTTTAATTTGGTTTCACCTTTAGTGTTCATAAAACATTAAAAAAATTCAAGAATCCAATATAAGTTACTATAATTGCCATAATTATTAATATATAATTGTAGGGAGGAGATATTAGTCTGTAGGGTGTTTTTTTCTTGTAATGATCATAAGATTCCCCAAATTTTGGCATAAGTAAATGCTTCTCTTCTAAAATGCATAATAATTCTGTTAAAATAACTAAAACTATAGAAAAAATTAAAGCAATAAAAGAATCTAATATAAATGTAATACCCAAATATATCAAAATCCAAGAAAAGTATATTGGATGCCTTGCAATCTCATATACGCCTTTTGTTAATAATTTTTGGCTTCTTTCAACATTATTTGCTGTTTTTAACTTTTTTTTTGCTAATGAAATAATCTTAATTCCTATAATAATAATAATAATGCCAATTACTAAAAACCATGTCCAATATTGACGGAAAAAGCTAACGTTCTCAATAAAATACGGTTGGAGAAAGCTTGAATTTATAATAGGGATAAATATGATACTGATAATCCCTATGATTGGTTGAATTTTCTTAAAGAATATGCTAAGTTCACTATTTCTTTTTTTTCTCTTTAACCCAATTCTCCAATAAACAAGAAAATTAATTATAATACTAGAAATTAAAAATATGATTATAATCAGCATGAAATCTTTTAATATGTAGATTTGTTTTATATTATTACGATATACTTTATAATTTTCGTTAGGTAAAATAATTTATTCTTAAAAAGGTATTTTTAATACCTACCATATCGCCTTACTGTTTTTATGAATGTTCTTATATTTTTTAATGGGATCTCCGCGAAAATAACTGTACTTGGTCCTATTATAAAATGTCTGTTTTCTTTTAAAATATTCATGAGATTTTTTACATGATTTTCAACTTGTTTTTGATTTCCAAAAGGTAGAATATAACTAACATCACCAAATCCAATAATTACAAAATCTGGGAAATTATCGTTTATGAATTGAGGATCAGCGCCCCCCTCCCAACCTTGTAACCCCCTAAAACCTACTCTCTGAAAAGAAGGAATTAATTCCGTAGGATCACCATCAGTATGGATCTGAGGAATTAAATTAGCATCTAAAATTATTGAGATTAATTCTTGATAATAAGGTAGAAAATCTCGTTCCCAGCGATCTTTTGATATCATTGGGCGCCCTTTAAATGCTACATCATCTAGTAATGTGATAACCTTTCCTCTTCCTCCGGTTGCTTCTATCAATCCTTTAATGTTTAATTTTGCTAATTCAGTATAAAACTTTATTAAATTTCTATATAGTTTTGTATTCTTTTGGAAGTTACGACTAAAAATTTCTATTCCCATACTTTTCCAGACTCTATCAAATATCCCATCAACCATTAATACTGGAAAGATAAAAGGAGCAAGTTTTTCATAACACGTAATTATCTTTATAATATTTTTGCTATTATCCAATGGTTTTAAACTTGCCCATAGTTCATCTAGGATATCATTAGAATGTATAAAACCTCCTTCATAATAAGTTGATTTTTGTTTTATAGACTGGCCATTCTCTTTTATATTGATTATTTTTCCATTAATATCCCGAATTTTAACAGAGTTAATATTATAACTTAAAGGAAATCGTGCGAATATTGATTCAAATCCTAAAGCGTAAGGAATGTCGAAGTATGTGTTATTAAATAAATTTCCATTATACCCTTTCATAATTTCAGCTTTATATTTGGAAATGAATTCCTCTCTTATGTATTGAACATGAGTAGGTATTTTATCTAACTTTTTTCTTTCTTCCTCATTAAAAATAGCAAGATATCGCTGACAAGCATTCATATTGATTATTTTTTTAATACTATTCTATTAAATAATTCTAAATAAAATCAATTAAATTTATTTCTAAATTTAATAATATTATATAATTAAAACTAAAGGTAATTATAATGGAAGAGGAAAAAGAAAATTTAGGCAAAGAAGAACAGGAGCTATTCTACGAAGTTTTATTCAAAAGAATATTGGAAATAATGAGAAAACCAGAAATGGATATAGATCCTTTTGGTGAAATGATTAATAGACTTTCAGTGTTATCTGGAATTTTTAGTTTCAAAGCCATGATTACTTTAATTCCAGAATTAGTTGCATTTGCTATGAGATACGGAATGGAAATTGAAAAAGCATACGAAGAAGAACAGTTGAATTTAGAAGAAGATATACAAGGATTTAGTGAAGAAGGTCAAGAAAAGCGTATTTCAAGAATTCAAAAAGATATTGATAAACTAAATATGTATTTATAACTCTTTTTAGATATTTTTTTTAATATATTTAAAATATACAAGTTCTAAAAAAAAAATAAAAAAATAATATGGTTTTTAGATATTACTAAAAAGAAATTAATCATATTTGCTTTTTAATTCTTTTAACTTATTCATTACTTCATCCCGTAATGATCCAACGATTATTTTATCTCCAAGTGCTTTCATATCCTTAGCATAAGTTAATATTTGATGAAGAACTGGTCCTGGTGGTAATTCATCTCTTCTTTTTTCTAGAACATCTCCTAAAACTTCACCAGTTGGAGCGCGATCAACAACTTTATAGAGTTCAATAAATATATCATGTATTTTTCCAGCTTGAGAGTCAGGTACGTGAGCTTTTGGAGTTACTGTACCAGCGGGAGGTGCTTCTGAAGTACTTGATGACTCTCTTGCGCCTCTTCCTCCAACAATAACAACTGGTTCTGATCGAGGATAATCTCCTGAACCAGAGCAATTATAGTTAATAATTACAGAATCACCTCCTTTTATCTCTGCAATCCTTACATGTAATTCTGATAGATCCCCTATTTGCACTACTTCATGAGTTGCGCCAGCTGGAGGTGTAAACTCAGTTAAACTAAAACTAGAGGGAATAATATCTTTAACTAACACATTTTCTAATTCGACATCTCCTTTATTTTGGACTCTTACTCCAATACTAAACTCTCCCTCAGTGAGTCCGGGTTTTATACTTTTAAGTGTTTTTAATTTACGTTTAACGTATCTAACTTTTAATTCTGGCTCTTCTTCAGGAGTTCTAATAAATGATTTACCTTCTACTGGGCTATTAATATCTATTTTCACAGGTGACTTATATTTCGTTTCAGTTGGGGGGCGTGGATTTCTTGCTAAAAGAGGATACGAAACTTTCAACTCTTTCCTGGGTAAAAATTCATTCGAAAGATTATATAATTCAATATAAATTTGGTGTTTTTTAGAAAAATCTTGATCGCTTGGATCTATTAGAATTCTTTGGATAAATTCCTCTCTTGAACTTATATCCATATCTCCTAATGTAATTTTTATATCTTTAATTAGTGGAGGAACAAAATCAGAAGGAATTTCATCTGATAGGAAGAATTTTTCAATTACTGAAGAACCCTCATTTACAATTGTATTGACAATTGACATATTAGTGTTAGCATAGGCATCAACTTCTGGCGGATTTATTCCTTTATCTATAGTTGCACTCAATACATTGTAAACAGTTGATTCTTTTACGATTTCACCAACAACTCTAGGAATTACTACATACATTGGAGTAAATCCAATTTCAGAGCTTAATTCAGGTACATCCTTAGCTTCAACCTGAAAATCAAAATCCCATGATTCATCAGGATTTAAAACTCTCTCTGGTGTTTGAGATGCAACAATTTCACTTCCAGTAGCAATTTTTTGAGAAACCTTTACATCTTCCAACCTAATTTGGAATTCAGATTCATTGATAAATTCAACATTACAATCCCACATCCCAGGTTGAGTACCTTCATCTCTATCAATTCCACTCATCGAATCAGTTAATCCCCTAACTTTAGGATCCACCATTGTTAACTTATAGTTATTAATTAAATAATTAACATTTAAAGCTCCGAGTTCTTGAGCAGATAATTCTTTTATATTTACCGTAAAGAAAACTTCAAGTTCAGCTGTATTTTTAGCATCTAAAGATGTCAATTCCCAAGAGAGTACTCTTTTTCCCCCTTCTTCTTTTAGAGTGGCATCACCAATACTAGGATTCCTCATTTCTATTTCTTGAATAAATGATGGTATATCCCTGTTAAGTTTTATATCTAAGATAGGTAAACTCAAAGGATTTGTAAGTATGAGTTTTAGGCTACATTTGTTGTCAGTTTTATAGAGAAACGTGTTATTTGTTTTACCAGAATCAGATTTATCTGTATCAAATATTTCCTGAACTTTTAAAGAGGAATCTTTAAGATCTCTTATTTCATATTCCTTAGGAAATTCTTGAATAGGATTCAAAACCCCTACATTTAGCTCTCTAGATTCGAGAGAAGTATTCACTTTTTCTTTAACATCACACATTAAATTCCATAATCTGCTTCTTTGTGATGGATTTTTTATAATAAGTTTTCCGTTACCTGTAATTTCTTTTATATTTTGTGATCCATCAAGAGTTATTTTTTCATGCTCAGTTAGATCTATAATAACTAGGTTTTGCGACATTCGATATTCTTCTCTTATTTTTATTATTTGAATTTAGAAAAAATTTTGTATACAAAATTTGTAATAATAAAAAAATAAAGTATAGATTTTTATATCTTTTCTTAAGGAAAGATATTTTAAAAATAATTTATAAATGATAATCAATCTTGATGATTATTCTCTAAAATCAAATTAAGAAGAAGATCTGTGGTTAACGAAAAATTTTGGGAAGTTGTTCGAAAGTATAATATTTTAATGAGATCGGCAATAGATGGTCCAAATTGCTTAGTTATTTGTAATGCTGATTGTTGTTCAATTACGATCAATGTTCCTAAAATTTTAGCTCAAGAATATATTAAACAGGGATATGCAACTAAAGATGATTTCATAAGAAGTGATGTTTTCAGTTTTAAATTAAGATTTGATGAAAAGAAAGGAAAATGTTTTCTATATAATAAAAAAATAAATGGATGTTTAGTACATAAATCAGGAATTAAACCTCCACAATGTTGGATCTATCCAACTAATTTTTCTAATTCGAAACAAAAAGAAATAAGTTGCAAAAGGGTTAGTGGTTGGAAAATAATTGATTTAGAAAAAACTAAAAAGGCAGAAAAATTATTGAAATATTATATTTTTCTATGTCAACTTGAAGCTAAAAAAGAAGTAAAACGGGTTAAAAATAGGATAATTAGAAGTTTATCTGAAAATAATTTATATAGTTTACTAAAACAAGCCTCTCCTTCCCAAATTGCAGGTTTTAAGGATAGTTGGAATAATATCTCAATATTGCAAGCGGAAGGAATCTCTCTACAATTAAAAAAGTTTTGTGAGAAATTTAATAAAAATTGTTCTAAAAATTATTTAGAATGTCAATCTATTTGTGAATCAGTTTCACAACATATAATTGAATTTTTACAACAAAATATATTTAGATATATACAAAGAAATGGTCCTGATTCTGATGGAGAATACCCTTTTTTCAAATTAATTGAATTCACCGAAAATGAAGATAAAAAACCAAGAAATCAAAAATAATTCTGTCGGGATCTTAATTAATGTTTAATTGATAATTCCTTGTATATGTTTTCTGCGTAATATATCATCTTAAATAATATTTGGATAAATATTGAAATAACATATAAATAATACATTCGAGCTATTTTTATATAAAAAACGGGTGTATTCATGTCATTAGGAGATAAAACCTTAATAGAATTAGCCAGAAATGTTTTTTCTGAAAAGTATAATTTTGTAAACGGTCCAGTACAATTAAAAGGAAAATCGGGTAAGTTTTGGACTTTCGATGCAGTTGTAAAAAATAAACTTAATACATTCGGAATTTTTGTTCGAGACTGGAAAAGAGAGATTTCCATTACTCAATTGCGACAGTTACATAAAGCATGTATTGATACAAATATTGAAGGTGGTATTATGATTTGTAATATTATTACCGATTTTTCTAGAGAATATAGCTCACAATTTGGAATTCAGCTCCTCTCAAAGGGACATCTCATTTCAACATTACGAAGAAGGAGATTCCAAAACGATTTTTAAGAAGATTGATTCTCTTTTGTCATACAACTGAATAAGTTATTTAATCACTTCTATCTATAAATGATATTATAGGATCATTCACATTTCTACAGTTTGGAATCTTTTTTAACAAGAAAATTTTATAGCAGTTAATATATAAATGATTAAAATTTATAAATCAACAAGTTAAAATATTAAATATATTAGAAAGAAATTCAAGAGATTTAATTTTGATATTTATCTATCAATTTAATATAGAATTAGAAGATTTTGAAGAAATAGAAATTAAGGAAAATATTCCCTTGTTTGAATTATTAGATTCAAATAAAATTCTACTTTTTGTTGACATAAAGAATAGTAAAGTTTGGATTTGGGAAGGAAAGAATACAACCACTAGAATGAAATTTATGTCAGCACAAGCAGCACCTTACATAAGAGATAAACATGATATAACTTTTACAATTACTTCCGTTGATGAAAAAAACGAAACTGTTGCCTTTAAAATATTGGTTGGGCTCATATAAAAAAAGTTAAAGCACTTTTTAGAAAAAGAATTACGTATATTGATAGATCTTAAAATTTATTAAACAGTCTCCCTTAAATTATTTTTTAATTTTGAATTATTAAATTTTAGTACTAAATAAATTTTTAAAAATTTTGAATCAGAATAAAGAAAATATAGACGAAGAATATGTATTTGAGTTCTATGATGAGGATTATGCTGAATCCTTAGAAGAAGAACCTCCTCACATCATAGAAGAATATAATAAGGTTAATTTTGAGGATGAATTAAACAAAGAGCAGCTTGAAATTGTTAATAACATAAAGGGACCTATGTTAGTAATTGCTGGAGCCGGTAGTGGAAAAACAAGAACTATTGTTTATTCCGTCGCAAAATTATTATTATTAGGTATAAAACCCAATGAGATTATGTTAGTCACATTTACAAATAAGGCAGCAAATGAAATGATTAAACGCGTAGAAATTCTTCTCGGAAAACGCCCCAAAGGAATCTGGGCAGGAACATTTCACTCAATTGCAAATCGTTTTATTCGAAGATATGCAAAAATGTTAGGGCTAAAAACAAATTATACAATAATGGATGAAACTGACGCAAGAGCATTAATGAAACTTTCAATTGAAAAAGCTAATGTGAAAGAAATCGAAGAACGTTTTCCTAATTCTAGAATGGCAAAAGCGATTTTATCATATTCTTTTAATTGTCATAAATCAATCAGAGATGTTATACTATGGAAATATAGCCAATTCGATAATGAGATTGTTATTGAAAAATTAGAAGAAGTCTTCAAAATTTATAAAGCCAAGAAAGCACAAGATAATTTAGTAGATTTTGATGATTTATTGATATATTGGAATAAATTACTGGACGAAAGAACAATCGCTCAATTAATTGCTAGGAATATAAAATATATCCTTGTTGATGAATATCAAGATACAAATTATATCCAAGATGAGATTATATTTAAAATTGTAAAGCAGAATCCAGAACATAACATTATTGCAGTTGGAGATGATGCTCAAAGTATATATGCATTCAGAGGTGCGAATTTTCAAAATATTTTAGAGTTTGAGAAGAAGTATAAGCATTGCAAAAGATATACCATAACTTATAATTATAGAAGTGTGCCTGAAATATTAGATTTGGCAAACAATTCAATAGGACATAATAAGAGGCAGTTTAAAAAATCTATGCGCTCTACACGATCCAAAGGGAATTTACCATATCAAGTGAATCTAGGAGATGATATGGATCAAGCAAGATTTATTGCTAAACAAATTTTAAAATTACGTTCAAATGGTTATGATTTAGACGAAATAGCGATTTTAATCCGAGCAGGATCCCATTCACTAAGAATAGAACTCGAATTAAGAGCAAAAAATATACCATATGAAGTTCGAGCGGGAGTTGCATTCTTTGAAAGGGCTCACATTAAAGATATGTTATCTCATTTGCGTATAATTGAGAATCCCTATGATGAAATATCATGGTCAAGAGTTTTTTCAATAATTCAAGGTATAGGGACATCATCTGGTTCAAAAATTTTTGAGGCAATTTCCAATATTGAACATCCAATCGATGCATTAATCAATAAGATGTTTTATGCTGAAAAATTAAAAGGATCCCGAATATCTAAGGAAGGTATAAAAAATTTAATTTCTTATGTAAAGCAATTAATAGACTTCAAACCAGAAGATAATCCATCAGAAGTTATCAAAAATTTAATAAATGTCCTTGAAGATCATTTAAAATCAAAATATGATAATTGGCAAGAACGAGTAGAAGATTTAAATCAATTGAGTGTGTACGCACAAAACTTTCTATCCATTAGAAAATTTTTGGAAAATCTTAGTTTGAATTTATCTAATTTAGAATCTAAAGCAGTAAAATCAGGCGATCAAACAGAAGAAGAAAATCCTTTGATTTTATCTACAGTACATAGAGCAAAAGGACTTGAATGGCGTGTAGTATTTATCCCTATGCTATGTGAAGACTCATTTCCTTCGGGCAGAAGCGTTGGTGATTCAGAGGCTTTCGAGGAAGAACGTAGAATTTTCTATGTTGCAATAACTAGAGCAAAAGATCAATTATTTCTTGTATCTCCTTCAATTAAACAAACTTACCGAGGACCTCAAGTGGTAAGGCAATCTCAATTTGTTTATGAATTAAATCCTAAGGTCTATAGGAAATCTTCGGTTCAATTCAAACCTCAGAAAAAAAAAGGGAAAATTGAAAAAAAAGATTTATTCAAATCAGCCATAGATCTTTTATAGTCTACTAAACTAGTTAAGTCTTTGAACTTTATATATTAAGACAAATAATACATTCAATAGACCGATTAAGAAATGTAAGTTTGGATTAATAGAATTTTTTATTTATTTAAAGTAAATAATATTATTAATCAACAGAAGTAAAGATTAAAGATAAAAATGATAATTAGAATAAATTCTCTCGAAAGCATAATTGAAATTTTTTATGAAAAATATATTCATCTTCATGGATTTGTTAAACTTGAAGCTGAAGATAAAGAAAAGCAGAAAGAATATACAATAATTGTTCAAATTTTGAATGAACAAACCATTTCTGATTATGTATTAACTCGCCAGAAATTGAAGAATGTTAGAATCACCGATTATATTACTGCTGAACTGGAGACTGAGCTGCAATATGTAATCCAAGGTCGTCCCATCATATGTACAGAAATAGACAAGAAAAATAACCAAAGAGTAGATCATATTATAAATGTGTTTTTTATTATTGAGGACTTAATGGAAAATGAGATATTAAAACCTCATTCTATGAAAATATCAGAAAACCAAGATGACAGACCTGAACATTTAAAAAAGATATTTGATCCAGAAGGTATTTTTATGGGAAATCTAGCTTCAGAGTCAAAAGTTAAAGTATTTTTCCCATATAAGTATCTTATGTATCATTTTTTCATTGCAGGAGCAACAGGAATGGGGAAATCCAACTTGAATCAAGTTTTTATTGATGGATTACTTCAACATAATGCGAATGTTATTCTTAATAACAAAGGGACGAAAATTTCGATGTTAGCAATAGATATGCATGATGAGTATGCACTTGGATGCATCAATCATGGTGTAAATGATATTTGTAAAACGTCTCAATACAATAAAAAACTATTCGGTAAGTGGTTTTATCTTTATCCTAATAGAGGGATTCCTCCTGCTGAAGTTAAAAGTATGGCAGAACCATGTATTATTAATTATCAAGAAATAAAACCCGAAGATCTTTTCGCTACCGGATCTTTCAATGATTTACAGGTAGGAGCTATATTTTCAGCTCATAGAAGTGATCCAAATAATTATATCGAAAATTTACTAACTGACGGTTACAAGCCCCCAGGGGGTCATGATGATAAAACTATGGCGGCAATAAGAAGGAGAATGCACTGGTTGGAATATTCAGATATGTTTCAATCTAATGCAATTAGCAAATTACCAAAAATTGTGAAAAAGTTAGAGAAAGGAGGATTGATTATTTTTAATTCTTCTATGATTTCTGATTTAGAACAATTCTTATTTAACAGTGTTTTAGCAAGAACGTTATTTGATATCAGAAAATCTCTTAAATCTTCTACAAATTTTCCCGCTTTAGAAAAAAAGTTAGAGCAAAAACTCCCACAGAATTTTTATGATAATTATAAAGCTAATATACAAAAAATATATTTAAAAACTAGCACATCTATAAAAGATCCTATTGAAATGCCAATAATTATTTTTACAATCGAGGAGGCTCCTAGTATACTACGACCTGAGATGATGAGGTATAGTAATGTATTTAAAGATATATCACGCCAAGGGAGAAAATTCAATTTAGGTTTAGAGGTTATATCTCAACAATACTCTCCTATTGATGATACAATCTTATCAAACATGAATACTGTAATTAATTTACCTTTAAGATCTGATACAGAAAAAGCTGTAGCGGCTAAAACACTAGGAGGAGGAATTCAACATAGCGATCTCGAATCATTAACAGGAACTAGAGGTATTGCGTTAATTTCAGGGATTTGGCTTACTAATTTTCAAAAATTAAGAATCCCATTGTATGATGATTATTTTAAGAATGTTTCAAAGAAATTCTACGAAGATTTTGCAAAAAAGATGGTGTCAAAAGGAAATATCCCCCCTCCAACAGGGTTACCATAAGGTTTTTGGATAAATATTTAATGGTGAATGAGAAATGTCTTTCGATTTTGAATTAATATCTCTCGAAAAATCTTTTGAAGAAAGACCTGAAAGATCTATAGATGAAGAAGTAAAAAAATTCAAGGAATATATCCAAGAGAGACGTGTAAAATGGACAGAAGAAGAAAAGATTGAATTAGAAACTGATAAATTTGATAATGATGAAAGCCTTAAAAATACTAATTGCGTTTTTGCTGAAATGCCTCACCATATAATTGACGGCGAATTATCCGACTATATCGATGAAGGGTATAAAATAATTGGGTTTGATGAGAGCTCAAATGCACTTAGTGGAACGTATGCCAAATTGGCGTCTTTTAAATTCGGAGAATGCCAAATTATGTTTAAGAATGGTAAATATTATACAGAAAAAATCATGTATAAACCAATAAGCACTTATATTGAAGATAATGAACATAAATTAATTATTTACCAGACTGTAATTGAAAATTTTATAAAAACTATAAAAAGAGACTTCCATATAGGTCCTTTAAAAAAGAAGGTTGATAATTTAGTAAATTGGTATGAATCAACTTATAGACCAAAGATTGAAGAACATATTAATGCTCATGATTTTTATTATCCAACCTTAGGACATGTCATAGATAGAATAAGAACCGCAGATGAAATTTTGAAATCACTTGTACGGATTAAAGATGAAAGTAATTGGGGTAAAAATGAAAAAGTTATATTTCTCGGTGACGGCATACAAATGTTTCGTCGCCATATTTTTCCACCTACTGCCTTTACTGAATTCTTTTATAGATTTATTGAAACTTACAACATAAAATATTATACTATTTCGAAAACATGTCGCCTGCGTGATGCCCAAGGTAATTTTATATTGCCAATATGGGCAGAAATCTTAGATGATACCAAATTCTTAGTTGAATTACCCGATCTCTCAATTTATACTAAAAGTAAAGCATATGTTACAAAATTACAAGAAAATAGTTCAGCTTTTAGGTTTGATATCTGTGATTATTTAGACACGAAAGATGCTATGTATGCTATTAAAAATCTAATTCCATATTCTCCTCGAGGTTATCCTTTGAGTTTAAATGGTGCACATGAAGCGAGTACATTACTAGTTTCCGAATATAACAAATTAGAGGCTGCATTTTTAGAACTTCAGTTCAATAAAAAAACTAAGAAATACACACAAGAATGGAGGAAAAAAGTATTAGGGGAGTAATTTTTTTTATTAACGTTAGTAAAACAAAACAGAGAGGTTATTAAAATGGTTAAAATAATTCATATGGCAGATACACATTTAGGATATAGGCCAAGAAGAGGAACGATAAACAAGTGGGCAATAAATAATTATTCAAAACCTTTTGAACAAGAAATTTATGATTGTTTTCTAAATGTAGTAGATGAGATATCCAATATTAAAAATTTCGATTATGTGGTACATTGTGGAGATATCTTTCACCATCCATCTAAATATAGTTCATATCCCCCTCCTGAACCAGCTAGAAGAACTCTGAAAAAAGGCTTGCAAATCTTTTTTGAAAAGACAAACAATCAAGTACCATTAATATACATTGAAGGTAATCACGGGGTTTTTAAGGGATATGAATATACTCCATTTGAATCCCATTTTAATAGAGATCAATATCCAAATTTATATTATTTTAAAGAGAGGGATTTATTAAATGCTATAAAATCAAATGAACCTTTATTGTTAGAATTTCCAGATAAAAAAGTAAGATTCTATTTATTTCCCTATTTCGAGTTTAAAAGTTTTGAGACTTATGAATCTGCTTATGACAAATGGGTAATTAATCAACAACCAGAATATAACGATGATTATATTAATATTGCTGTAGCCCATGGTTCTATTGCGGATGAAACTTTACATAATAAAGTTAATTCTGATGATTTTCATTATGATTATGTCGCATTAGGTCATGAACATGGGTTTAAACAGGTTTCTAGAAATCATTTTTATTCGGGAAGCTTATTACCTATGAATTTTAAAGAGAAACTCGAAAATCAAAGTTATTTAATTGTTGATATTGATGATAAAACGAGAGAATTAAACATTGAAACAATTTTTACTGATAAATTATTAAAAAGACCTTTTGAAATTATCCCAATTGAAGTTAATCCTAAGAATTCTAAAACAGATTTAGAAAATGGAATAGAAAATGCATTGAAACAATTTGCTTTTGAAAAAGAATTTAATGCAGAAACATCTGCAAGGCTAAAAATTAATTTTGTCGGAGAAATAACTTTTGAAAAAAACTGGGAAATTAATGAATTGATGGTGAAAATAAGAAGGAAAGTTTTTTCGCAACCAGAAATTTATAATATTTTACAGTTAATTTGGAAAATCTCTGACATATCTGAGACTCTTGAGGATGATATAAGTGCTGGAATAATCCAAGATTATATACTTGATAAGCCAGATAATGAATTTAAAGCATTTGTTAAAGAAAAACTGAGTGAAGATAAAACAGAATACAATATAGATAAGTTAACTGAATTTGGAATGAGAGCGATAAAAAAGGCACTACGAGTAATGGAGAGAGAAAAAGAGGTATAAAATATTTATGCTAATTACTAAGATCAATTTTAAAAATTTCATGGGTTATAAAAAATTAATTTTACCTATGGATAGTGATGAATTACCTAATGGATTGATTCTAATAAGCGGAAGAAACTCCTATGGAAAATCTACAATCTTAGAAGGAATTCTTTTTGCATTTTTTGGACCCAGAATTTTTAAAGGTAGAAATGCAGAATCTTTCATAACCTATGGGACTCAAAAATCAGAGATTTATGTATATTTTACTCTTGATAAAATGAAATATTATATATATAGAAAATGGGGCAGAACCGGGACTATTACTACAAAACTATTTGAATGGATAGAAAAAAAGAAGATCTACCAAGAAGTAAAAAGATTTAATGTTGAAAAATTTTTTGAGATATCTTCTGAACAAGCGATGAGTACTGTGTTTGTAAGACAAGG
>CP070805.1:865802-871598 GCA_020343655.1 Promethearchaeota archaeon
CACACATTTTCAATAATATCCTAAAAAATTGGGATTTAGAATGTAAGAGAAGAAATTTCAAATTACCAATATCAAGAAGAAATCTTGAAAATGAAGTGAGCGATGAAAGTGTTGAAATACTTGGAAAGGTTACAACAGGAAGTTATCATATAGTCGAAAAATATTATAATTTAAAAAGACAACTCCTTAACCTTTCAAAATTACATATGTCAGACATGTATGCACCAGTAGGTCAGATCACGAGAAAATATTCCTATCAAGAAGCATTGGGATTGATTAAAGATGCCGATGAAAAATTTTATCCTGAATTTAAGGATGTAATAGAAAATATGGTTAAATTAAACCATATAGATGTTACGCCAAGAAAAGGAAAAAATCGAGGTGCTTTCTGTGCAAATGGAAAACTCAAGCACTATCCTTTTGTTTTCGTAAATTATGCAAATACTTTTGATTCAGTACGTGAATTAGCTCACGAACTTGGTCATGCTTTTCATTTTTATTATATACAAAGGGATCAAAATTTTATAAATATTGACATTTCCTTAGTTATTGCAGAAATTGCTTCGGTATTCAATGAAATCTTAACTTTTGATTACCTAATGAATACTGATTTATCAAAAGAAGAAAAAATTTCATTATTATGCGATTTTATTGAGTCTAAGTTTGCTACTTCCCATAGACAAAATGCTTTCTATAGGTTTGAAAAATATATTCATGATCTAATAGAGAAAAAATTGCCAACAACGGAGGAAATTAAAGAAGCATTTGTAAAAGAAATGGAACTAATGTTTGGAAATTCAATAAGCAAAATTAAGGAAGATTATGCTAATTTTTGTTTTGTAGTACAACATTTTCTCCAAGTCCCATTCTATGTTTATGCGTATAACATGTCCAATCTTTTAGTAATTTCAATATATCAATTATATCTTGAACAAAGAGAAAAATTTGTTCCAAAATATCTTAAATTACTTTCAGTTGGGAGTTCGTTTTCACCTGAAGAAATGCTATCCGAGATAGGTATTAACTTGAATGATCCTTCCTTCTGGGAAAAAGGTATTAAATATCTATCTGATAAAATAGATGAATTAGAAAAATTAGTAGAAAATAGTTGAATTTAATATCTTTATTTTTATAGAATTAAAATTCAGCTTCTAAATGCGCGATCTCAGCAAGGAAGAGGTCTGCAATTGTAACCCATTTTCTTTTTGTTTCATGGTCGGCTGAGGATTTATCTGTAGTCTCTTTTCCTTTCTGAAGATATTCAATTGCTAAATCATAATTTTCTAGTTCTTTATAGCAGATACCTAATTTAATATATGTCTGGAAAATATACCAATTATTACTACCTATCTCTATTACTTTTAGAAATTCTTCTATAGCAGATTCATGCTCACTAAAGAACATGAGAATTTCTGCATACGTATCATGATAAGTTGCGTTATCGGGCTCAATTTCCAAGAGATTTTGAATAACTTCTAAAGATTCTTCTTTACGATTAAGATATTGTAACCAGGAAGCTTTATAGTTAAGAAGATCATTGTCATCGGGATATTTTTCAAGTAACGTATCGATAATTTCCAATCCCGATTCAACATTTTTCATTTCTTTAAGAACGTAAGCTCTTTTGATCTGGATGGTCTTTTCTTCTTTAGGAAAATCCTTAAGCATCTTATCTAAAATTGTTAATACCTTCTTATATTCACCGATATCGATCAAGATCTTACATTTAGAATAATATAGATCAGATTTCTTTGGATTCAGTTTTATGGCTTTATCAATCTCTCGAATAGCCTTTTTAACTTCAGTTGATTCTATTGGATAATTAACTTCAACTAGATCAAAAAATTTCATTTGGATCTCTTGCCAAATTAATCCTTCTAACTTATCATAAGTATCTATTAATTTTCTCTCTCTTTCGATTTTATACGCTAAGTAATTAATATATTCTGGTAAAAATTTTCTTAAAGATTCTCTTAAACCATTATTGAATAAGGAATCGCAAATTTCATCTAAAATAACTGAAACAGTGCTTTCCATAGTTAAGGGAGATTTTTCATCCGGAATTTCTTCGTATAAATTGTTTAAATATGAAAATTTAGTAATGTGTTCCTCAACTATCGCATTTAGCATTCTTTCTAATTTCTCATTTACTTGAAAATAATAATTCTTATCTTTATCTACCTCTAATTTAAAAAACTTTATTGGAAAAATATTTTCTTCAACAATTCGAAGAATAATAAAGTCAAGTTTTACCGGTTTGATATCATAATTTTGAGAAAATTCCTCAGGTGATATATTATTTGGATATTGATTTGGATGATTCATTGCCAGGAATAATAGGATTTTATTAAAATCCTCTTCAGAGTCTAAAGATGATTCTACCTTTTCAAAAGGCAATTTTAACACATTATTCAAGAATCGAAATTTGATTTCATTGTCTGTAATATCAAATTTCGCAAAAAAATTAATTGTCTTTTTAGTTAACTCTTTAATTCTCTTACCTTCTTCCTCTAAGATTGATTGTCTATCTAAATCGTACAATCTCAGCATATTAGAATATTCTGTTTTACCTAATCGTGTAATTGTATATTTTTTCTCTTCTTTTCTTACAAATTGCTTCTCCATTAACAAATTAATATTCTTTGATAAAGATGATTGATTTATTCTAAGGGGTTCATTAAGAAAATTAGACCATTTACAATAGTTATTATTATAAACCATCCAAAGAATCCAATGATCGTAATTCCGTCTTCTAAGTATTGCGTCTGGAGGATAACTCAGTTTCCGTTTCTTACCTTTTGCTTGAGATAATTCATAAAATCTATCCTTACCTTTTGTGGTAATATGATATTCATTATATTTACTCTTATCAATATAACCTTTATCTTTAAGCTTATTTAAGTAAATTGATAATGTTGAATGCTTAACTTTTTCTTTTAAATCTGCCCATGTACATACATCGTTATTACTTAAAATCCAAAGTATAATTAACTCATAATCTGGCTTTCCAAAAATTGGCTCTAAAATTTCTTTTGGAGGATAGTTAATCGATCTTGACATGAGCTATTTTTAATCTTACTTTAAAAACTAATTTAATTATATATTATATTAGAGTCTATTTATACTTAACGATCCAAAAATAGTCCAAGATTCTATTTGGAGTTCTATAAAGTAAACTATATATGAAATCTTGATAGTACTATCATTAAGAAAAAAAATAAAAGTGAAAAAAAAAATGACTCAAGCTTTTGAAAAATCTGCATTTGAACTTGAGATTGAAGAATCTGAACAACAAGCTACCCAAAAATCTAATGAAAATAAAGATGATAAATTACTTGGAGATCTAAATCCAAGATATTTTGAGATAATAATGACTTTGAATGAAGCAAAACAAAAAATATATGCTTCAGGTATAAATGCAATTAAAATGAATTTTTTTAGACCTTTCTATGTTTAATTAATATTTTTTTTAATATTTTGATCTTTTAATAGCCACAATTGGAAGTTAAAATATAAAACGGGTAGGATCTGGGAGAGAATTGAGGCGAATCAGTGGAGAGCTCGGATATCTTCCATAAAATCAACAATTCGAGCTCTCCTTATCATATAAAATATGAGATAAGAAATAAGTACCTAATCCTATCATATTGGAGTCCTGTGATAATTTTCCTAATTTTTTCTCAAATATTAAACTATGAATAAAACAAACTTTTATATTTATCTAAAACTAGTCTTACATTAAGATAATATTCGCTAATACAACATCTCCCATAAATTCTCATGAAAGATTCTGGATCCAAATTTAAATTTAAAATTACTGTGATAGGGGACGGAAGAGTAGGTAAGACATCTTTGATTAAAAAATACACTAAAGGGACCTTCAATAAAGACTATGTTAGAACAATTGGTGCTCAATTTTCTATATTTGATAAAGAAAAAGATGGAAATTTAATTAGATTACTGTTTTGGGATATTGCTGGTCAAGATGAATTCAATTTTGCACGGCCCTCTTTTTTTAAAAACAGTAGAGCTGCTATAATTGTATATAGCCTTGAAGATAATGAATTAGGCAAAGAAAGCTTTACCCACATTTCAAATTGGCATAATGATATCAAACAGCATTGCGAGGATATCCCTATAGTTATATTTGCAAATAAAGTTGATTTAGTTGATGAAAAAAATTTGGATGAATCTAAGATTCAAGAAATTGTAAATAAATATAATTTCCTTGGATACTACATAACCTCTGCAAAAACAGGACAAGGAGTTGTTGAAGCATTTAATACTATCATTGACAAATTATATCAAAAATATAAGTCATTATCAACTGAATTGAGCGAATAATTTAACTCTTTTAAGAAAAAAATAGCTCGATATTTATTTTTTTTGAAAATAATTTATTCTTAATTTACATTCTTTTTAAGCATTTTCTCCATGTTTTGAATGAATTTATTGCTATTGTCCAATAATTGTCTAAAAGTCCAATTAAGATCCTAGATAAAAAACTAAAAATAAAATCTTGATCTAATTATATTTAACATCCAAAAAAATGAATTATAGAGGTGATGAAATCTGACAGAGAGTAAAAATATTCTAACATCTGATTTGAAAGAGTTCTTATATGTATTTTCCAAAAAAGAGGATAAAAAAGAACCGAAGATTATACCAAGTCAAACTCCTTTCGTTCAGGAAGAGGTCGATTTAATAGACAAAGAAAGAGAATTGAAAAGATGGAAGGAGTCATTTGGATATTATTGTTTAAATCCAGAGAAATTTAATTTTGGATTAAAAGATTTAAAATAAAAAATATTAGGTGAAAGAAAAATGGTTCAAGTTTTAGATGATAGAGAACATAAAAATAGTATAATTTTGCAAGAAATTATACTTTTAGAAGAAATCCCTATTGAGGAGGAGGAATACAAGGAATCAGTAGTAGTTGCAGAGCAGAAACCACAGAAAAGAGCTTTATTGAAACTATTTAATAAAGCAAAATACAACGCTAAATATCTACAAGAAATGAAATCAATTGAAAGTGTGAGAAATAAAATACACGTTAGGAGCCACGCAGTATATTAAAAATATAACTAACTTTTTTTAAACTTTTTTTATTAAAATCCAAAACAAAATTTTATATTTTTCTAAATCTAATCTTACATTAATTATTATCCTCGAATATAATTTCAACACATCAATCAAATGAAGGATTCAGGCTCAAAATTCATATTAAAAATAACATTAGTAGGGGATGGAAGAGTCGGAAAAACAACTTTAATTCGAAATTTTACTAAAGGTGATTTTGTTGAGGATTATATCAAAACTATTGGAGCTCAATTCACAGTTTATGATAAAGTAGTTAATAGCGATAAAGTCAGGTTAATGTTCTGGGATATTGCTGGACAAGATGATTTCAGTTTTGCTCGTCCCTCTTTTTTTAAAAATAGTAATGCAGCTATTATTGTGTATAGTCTTGAAGAAAATGATCTTGGTATTGAGAGTTTCAAGCATATTACAAATTGGTATGATGATATCAAGCAATTCTGTGGTGATATTCCTGTCGTTCTTTTAGCAAATAAAGTTGATTTAGTAGATGAAAATGAAATAGATAAGTCCGAAATTCAAGATATTGTTAATAGTCATAATTTTCTTGGGTATTATATCACATCTGCTAAAACGGGTCAAGGAGTTATTGAAGCGTTTAATACTATTATTGATGATATTTACTATACCCTCAAAGCCATCTCTTCATAAACATTTTTTGTGTTTCTAAGATTTAAAATACTCTAGAGCAAACAATTT
>CP070805.1:871698-905629 GCA_020343655.1 Promethearchaeota archaeon
GAAATCATATCTCAGTGGGGATTGTCGGCTGTAACCCGCTGACATGAACGTGGAATCCCTAGTAATCGTGTGTCATCATCGCACGGTGAATACGTCTCTGCTCCTTGCACACACCGCCCGTCGCTCCATCCGAGTGTGCTAAAAATGAGGTCTGGTCAGACAGGTCATATCGAGTTTCTAGTATGCGAGGAGGGAGAAGTCGTAACAAGGTAGCCGTAGGGGAACCTGCGGCTGGATCACCTCCAATTTATTTTCAATAACAAAATTTTTTTAGGTAGGTTCTTAATAAACTTTTATTTTCTTTTTTTTTTCAAAAAGAATTGATTGAAATCCTCATCTTATTTATTTTTAAAAAGTAAAAAATTTTAATTATTAATGTTTTTAATACAAGTTAAATTTAGTAAATAAAAAGGGCCTGTAGATCAGTGGAAGATTGTTAAGTTCGATTTTGTACTAACCTTTAACGCTTGACTTGCATTCAAGAGGTCACGGGTTCAATTCCCGTCAGGTCCATTTTCCTATATTTAAATATGATTTAAAATTAATAGATTTCACATCTTATATTTTGAAACTTTTCATCTCATCAAAAGAGTTATAAATCCTATTTTACAGAAATTACATTTCCTTAAATATCATACCATCAAAAAATAGAAAGTAAAACAAATGAGATCTCTATTAATTATGAAATTTCAATCGAATATTGGCTTATAACTGGTTATGAAAATAAGAAATTTTTTAATTATTCGTTAAATATTCATCATAAGTATGAAGTTTTATGGAATATTGATGTTGATTACTCTTTTCCTATTTCAGATTAATACTGAATTTGAAGAATTATTTAATTTCATCTTAGTTTTTTTCGGAATCATTTTATTAATAGTAATTCTTATCTATATTCTCTTAACTTCCAAACAAGATTAGTTTATAATTATTTACTTTTTGACGTTACTATTTTTATAATATCTCTATCTTTTAATTCATAATTTTCTCCAAGTCGTTTTTTTGTTTTAGCATCAATACCAAACATAAAATTATCAGCTAATTCACTGTGAATTTTTTCTCTTATAAAATCTCTTAAAAAAGTCCCCTTTTTTACTAGAAAGGCATCTGGTAAGACATTCTCTTTATTATCTGAATATGTGTTAATATCTGATACAGGATACACGCAAATTTGATTTGCTATAGTAAATGAAGCATAATCTAATGCCTTTTGAATTCCTGTACCCCCATATATATTTAAAATTTTTGTTTTTATCTTTTTCAGCATATCTATCTCTTGGGAACTCAATTTATTTTCATTAATAATTTCAAATTCATCTGATCCCGGTATATAATTAATCAATTTATCTTCATGATATTTCCTTAAAAAATGCTCTGCCAATGCACTGCAAGGAATAATTGTGTCTAAATATTTCGTTTTTAATTTACGTAAATTATCATCACTAATTTCCTTGTCAATTTTATTTGCTAATACTAAAATTGGTTTAGAAATTCTCCTTAAAGTTTTTACAAACTCCAATAAGTCAGTATCTTTCCATTTTGAAGGATTTTGACCTTCTAAGTTTGATTTTTTTAATGATAGGATTATTTGTTGCTTATTGATCTTTACCCCTGAAAGTCTATCATATAAGGCTTCCACAACTTTTCTTTTTTCTGTTGATATTGCTTTTGTAAATTTTGTCCAGTCTTCTCGTTCAAGAATTTCTTTAAACCATAAATTAATTTCGTTTTCTAAAAATAAAATATCCTCATATGGGTCGTTTTCTCCCATAGATACTAATTTTCCAGACTTATCAAGGGATCCAGTTATATCAACTATATGTAAAAGAACATCTGCCTTAATTAAATCATTTAAAAATTTATTCCCCAGACCTTTTCCCCTATGAGCATCTGGAACCAGTCCAGCTACATCTATTAAATTAATTGGTATAAAACGGTTCCCATCAATGCATATTGAATTTTTTGGGTTGTCATTTACATTTAATTCTTTACAGACACACCTACTTTTTACATAAGCTATTCCTTTGTTTGGCTCAATTGTAGTAAAAGGTATTTCACTCACCTTAGCATGAGTTAAACAAGCCGCATTTAAAAAAGTAGTTTTTCCACTGCTGGGTTTTCCAATGATACCTATTATTAGTGCCATATATATATTGAATTTTGATATCTTAAAATTATTCCTTTTTCTTGTGTAATTTATAGAGGTAATTTAGATAATTTTCCAATTTATTATATGAATCTGCCTTATGAACAGATTCTTCTGCGTTACATTTTATATCAACATTATGCATATTTCCTTCGTAATTTCGAGATAGTTTTTCTTTTGGTGTATCTTTTTTTAACTTATTTTTTTTTGACTTAATTGAAAAAATGTTTTTAACAACTCTCATAAAATAACCCTTAAATGGGCCATTCTTTAATTTTGAAACTGAGCCAAAATCATTTTCTATTTTTTTTAAAATCAATTGATTATTATTCCTAATTTCTTGAACTGTTAATGATTCATGTTTAATATAGGGGATCTTTAACAAAAAGGGCTCTTTAATTGAATTTACTCTGATTATACATTGCCCTTCCTCTAAAATTGATAGAAAATTTTTATTTTCAGCATCAATATTCAACAATTCACACATAATTTCTTTTTCTATATGATTCTTAAATGTTAAAACAATCCCATTATTAGCTAGAATTTCCTTACTTATATCTGGACGCGTTGCTAAAGTTATTAAGCATTCACCAGTCCCTCTTTGTAGCAATGCAATATCTTCTAAATAAGTAGTTAATTTACTTTTTTTCATTAAATCCTGTGGAGCAAAATATTGGGCATCTTCAATAATAGTAATATGTTTGATTCCATCAAAATTGTAAGCTCCTTTTGATAGATTTTTATCCCATAGATATTTCAAAATCATATTTAGAAAAAAAAGAGCATCTTCTTTTTCACCCCCTAACCGGATGATTGAGCTTAAATCCATTAAAATATTTCTTTTAAACAAACTATCAATAGTGATTTCA
Organism: Promethearchaeota archaeon; assembly: GCA_020343655.1. GTDB lineage: Archaea > Asgardarchaeota > Lokiarchaeia > Sigyniarchaeales > SOKP01 > Loki-b32. Next base: position 874,714 of record CP070805.1, read on the forward strand.
TTTTTTTTTTCAAATAAACTCTTTAAAGGTCCTATTGAAAATCTTCTAATTCGATTTTTTATACTTATAAGAGTTTGGTTCAACATTGGAATTGAATTTTTGTTTTTTTTAAGATAATCCTTACAAAAGTATTCAAAACCTTTCCAATTTTGAAAATTTTTATTTTCACAAACCTTTACTAATATTTCGACCAAAACTTTTTCCATTTGAGGTGAAAACTCTGAATTTTCATCAATTAATTTACCACTTTTTAAAATATCAAAAATTCTTTCTGCATGAATTATTGGACTTACCTCTCCAGGATTAAAAATATTTATAGAAAAATTTTCACCAGGCCACAAAATGAGAACACCATCTATTTTTTTTTGTAGGAAGTGGTATTCTCCTTTAAATTCCACTAAAAAAAAAGGAATCTTGTAGATTTTTTTAAAATTAATTAAAAAATTTTGAAGAAAATTGCTTTTTCCTGTTCCGGTTGCACCACATATAAACATATGCTTCTCAAGATCTTTTAAAGAGAGATAGAACTTTTGTCTTTTAGCTTTTCCTTTCAAAATTCTCCCAATAGGGATATTTCCTTTTTTATTTCTCAATTGTAAAGGAATCTCAAGATCTATAACACTCTCATCACTCTTTAAAAAAGTTAATAAATAAAGTATAACAGAAGCACTGTGTAATATATTAGCTAAATTGAATAATATTGTTGGAATAAAAAATCCATCTTTTTTATCTATAAATGAATCAGAATCATAAATAATGAAAAATGGTAAATTGAAAAATAGAAATATTGTAGTACATATTAAAATGACAAAAATTAATATTTTAATTCTGCTTAAATAATATTTTCTCATTTTATAGAGATAGAATAGAATATTAACACTAATAGAGATTATACTCAAGCATAAAAAGAATAAAATCATTATCATAATTGGATGTTTTATCCCTATGTAATTCTTCAGTTTTAAAAAGTTCTATAAAATTTATAAAAACCCAAAAAATTAGGAATTGAATTATTTTTCGTAAACTTTTTTAATTTTATGACTTAGAGATCTATATAAATAAAATTTTTTAATGAACTAGTAAAAATGTGAATAAGAAATGGCACAATTATCCGGTGTTCCAATCCTTATATTAAAAGAAGGAACTGAAAGGAAAAGAGGAAAAGATGCTCAAAAGAATAATATTGCTGCTGCAAAAGCGGTAGCTGAAGCGGTAAGGACAACATTAGGACCAAAAGGCATGGATAAAATGCTTGTTGATTCATTAGGAGATGTTACTATAACAAATGATGGAGCGACGATTTTAGACACGATCGATGTTGAACACCCTGCGGCTAAAATGATAGTAGAAGTAGCTAAGACTCAAGACGATAAGGTTGGAGATGGAACTACTACGAGTGTAATAATATCAGGAGAACTATTAAATCTTGCAGAAGAACTAATGGAACAATCAGTACATCCTACAATTATTTTCAGAGGTTATAGAAAAGCATTACTGAAAAGTAAAGAAATATTAAAAGAATTAGCGACAAAAATAGAAATTAATGATAAAGACACTCTAATGAAAGTAGCAGAGACTTCAATGAATAGCAAATTAATTGCTGGCGTGAAAAACCATTTTGCTAAAATCGCTGTTAAAGCTGTAAACCAGATCAAAGAGGAACGTGGAATTAATATAATGGTTGATTTAGATCAAATTCAAATAATTAAAAAAGAAGGAAAAAGCCTTTTAGACACTGATATCATTGATGGAATTATTGTTGATAAGGAAGTAGTTCATCCAATGATGCCAAAATCATTTAAAGATGCCAAAATTGCGTTAATCACCTCATCATTAGAAGTAGAAAAAACCGAATTCGATGCAGAAATAAGAGTACAAACACCCGATCAAATAAATAAATTTCTTGAAGAGGAAGCAAATATGTTAAAAAATCGAGTAGCAAAATTAAAAGAAGTTGGTGCAAATGTCGTATTTTGTCAAAAGGGTGTTGATGATAAAGCACAAAATTTTCTAGCAAAAGAAGATATAATAACTGTAAGAAGAGTCAAAAGATCTGATATGGAGAAATTAGCAAGAGCTACCAATGCAAAAATGATCAATAATCTTTTTGAAATTAGTGAAAATGACTTAGGAAAAGCGGGGAAAGTGGAAGAAAAGAAAATAGGGGATGATAACATGATCATAGTCTCAGAATGTGCAGATCCAAAAGCAGTAAGTATATTGATTCGTGCTGGAATTGAGCATGTTGTAGATGAAGCAGAAAGAATGCTCCATGATGCTTTGTCAGTTGTTAAAGCGACAATTGAACTACCATATATATTACCAGGTGGTGGTGCCTCTGAAATAGAACTTGCTAAACGTCTAAGGGCATATGCCCAGTCGATTGGAGGAAGAGAACAACTAGCAATCGAAGTGTATGCTAATGCATTAGAGATAATTCCTAAAACTCTGGTCGAAAATGCTGGATATAATCCTGTAGATTTAATAGTTGAGTTAAGATCTAAACATGAATCTGAAGATGGCAATTCCAATGGCATTAATATTGACTCTGGAAAACCAGATGATATGGTAAAATTAGGTGTTCTTGAACCCTTATCAGTGTTAACTCAAGCTGTTCAGTCTGCAACTGAAGTTTCATCCATGATCCTTAAGATTGATGATGTTATAGCAGCATCAAGTCTCTCAAAGGGTCCTGAAGAATAATAAACTTTTGATTTTTTACCATCTTTTTTTTAAAAATTATTTAATTCTTTGAATTGCCTACCCCATGAAAATTTTGAAAGAATTAAAGTAGCATAATCAAAAAATTTGGTAATAAAGAGTGCTCCTGCTAATGCCTCTGCAGAACTTAATTTTTCCCATTTACCATAATTTGTTGGATTAGCAGCAATTAACCGAGGTAACTTACGGGCAGTTTTAAAATCATATTTTTTTAAAGCCATAATTTTGCTCCAAGAACAGTCGATAACAATTAAACCATAGTGAAGAATTGTATTTCTGTCAATACTGGATAATTGTTTTTGAGCAAATGGATTTAAAATAATAGAATTCTTTAGAACTCCTTTAATATTGTTAATTATTTCTACAAGATGAAGTTTGCTTAATTTCGATGCAGTACATTTTTTTGGATCACATTCTCTGTAATGCAAACAATATAGCTTTGGAGCTCCCTTTACTGAATTAGAAAATTTCATTATTTGATTTTTAAAAAAAGATATATGTATAATATCTTCTATAACTAACTTAATCTGGTTTTCTATTAATCATACTTAAAACTTGTAAGGACATTGACAGATTTGATAAAGTTTTCAGTTGTTCTCTCTTCACCCAATATTTGTAATATTGAATATATTATATTTCTTGATTCACAAATGACTGGAATTCCACCATATGATAATGTAAATAAACCTATAAAAGAAATATCCTCAGCATTTGATCCCTTTTCACTAATGGAGAATTTTATCTTACCTGAAGGACATGTAATCAAACCATAAAAGTTCTCAGCGTCTTTTCCTGAAATTGCAATATAGCAGAGTAAATCTCCAATTGAGCTCCCTTCGGATTCCTCCTTCATCTTTTGAAAAGCAACATTAGCATTTGCAGAAAATGCTTCAATTGTTATAGGCAAATTTTGTCCACTTACATCTCTCGCATCTAATGTTAATCCAGATGGACTAACTAAACTGTATCTTATAAAAATTGGATTCTGAACTGAATCTAAAACTGTTCTTATTGAAGGTAATAAATTTAAAGGTTCAAAAATTTCCGGTTTGTAAGATACAAAGGGAACTTCTGAACCCATCCCGAAAAGATAAATCGCACTACGAACTTTATCACAAAAAATTTCAATTTCCCTTTCAGATTCATCTCCACTTCCAAAAAATTCACTTAACTTTTGCTTTAAATAATACATCGCTGTTGCTAAATTATCTGCGTCTAAAGGCCATTCTTTATGATAATCATGTACTATAGTCATGAGTGTTTCATTAATTCTGATTGTCACTAAGCAAACTTTATCAAAATATGAAAATGAAATAACCTGATCTTTAATCTTTAAATCTTCCCAATTTTCTTCGCTTGCAGAAAAAGCTGCTGATGCTAAACTCGTGATTTGGTTTGGATTTAAATCGATATCACTTTTTCTACCTATTTTTGCTATTGAAAGGCCATTCTGATCGCATAAAACTACTAAAACAGTGCCTTCTGATGCTCTTAGAATTGAAGTTAAATGTTTTATTAAGGATTCTCTTACACTCATTAGAGAAACCAAGATATTTTTGTATTAGTCTTAATAATATATTTTTTGTATTATGTATAATAATAAAATTTTATCATTTAATTCAATCGTATTTAAGTTTTAATTCTATGAAAAAAAATTTTTTATTTTTTAGGTATTTTAATTATGTGATAAAACTATTTTATAACATTAAACTGCGGGAATTGCCAAGTCTGGTCAAAGGCTAAAATATGCTTGATCGAAAGTCGACTATAGGCGGTGGACTTAGAATCCATTCTCGTAGGAGTTCGGGAGTTCAAATCTCCCTTCCCGCATTATTAAGACGTATATTCATAAAATTTTTAATCCAAAATTAATTACAACATTCCAACTAAATAATGGTTAAATAAAATCTTACAAATCAAAGGTTTTAAATGACTATAATACTAATATTAATTTAAAAATATTCAGCTCCTGTAGTGTAGTCCGGCCAATTTTTCACCAAATTTAGAAGAAAAGGCTTCGCATTGCGGGCTTTCACCCCGCCGACTTTCTCATGTCATCAATGACATGAAACGGCAACCGGGTTCGAATCCCGGCAGGAGCACAAAATATTTTTTAGATTAAATTAATATAAGGGATAATTTATTCAATTTTAAACTTAAAACCCTGTAATCTCTTCACCATTATTTCATAATACTGTTTAAAATAATTCTAATATTCTGGAGGAATTACTTATATTTAATGATTCATAAAATAACGTGTTTAAATTAAATAAAAAGGAGTAAAATCAGCTATATTAGATAATTAAGGTTCACATAAAATAAAGAAATGCGCCCCCGGCATGGTTATCGTCATACTCAGAGATTGAACGATGAAATCGAACATGCGACCGCCCAGTTAACTTCCGGAGGTATCTTGAAACCCAGATACCTGAGCCGGGTGCTCTACCTAGCTGAGCTACGGAGGCACATTTATGTTTTTTTATATATTATTTTATTTAATATAGTATTTAGCTTTTTCTTTAGTAGGGATAAAAAAGCTTACAAATATAGACAATTTTTTACTTTTATTTATCATCTACTTGAGTTGCGTAATATATTAACCATTTAGCCATTGCGTTAAAAGACTCATTGATGTTGATGTTTTCCTTTGATGAGCAGAATACACATTGGTTACATTTTGCTTGCGTAGCATAATCATTAGCTATATTGAAATCTACTTCATGATTGGAGATATCCCATTTCATTCCCATGAGGATTATAGGAACAAACCCCGCTTTTTGGCGTATAATCTTAAGCCATTCCGGAATTTCTCTAAAGGTATCGTAATCACTAATATCAAAACATATAAAAGCACCGCTAGCACCTTTACAATAGTCAGGTAAGAGTTCACGGAATCTTTTTTCACCAGCAAAATCCCACAGTTGCATTTTAACAGCCTCTCCAGTGTCGAGTGTTTCAGATTTTGTATGAAATCCGGCTCCTATCGTCATCTTATAACCTTCCTCGAATTTTCCTGTACAATACCTTGTAACCATAGCGGTTTTTCCTACACCACCCGCCCCAGCAACAATCACTTTAAAAATCCATGAGCTCTGCATTATAATGAATCACATAAATATTCCAACATAAAGAATAAGGTTTTTGATAAATAATAAAAATTTTTCTTTAAATACTTTTTTGCTTAGATTATCATTTCTAGATTTTTGTAAACAGAGATTTGAAATTATGATTAATCTAAAAAACTAATTAAATTAAAATTACTTATTTATAAATCCTGCTATTTTTTTCATTTATTTTAAATAAAATGTAATAATTTAAAATTTTGATTTCTTAGAATTTAGAATTTAAAAATATATCAAAAGTATAAGTTTTATTTTATATAAGCTTCTTTTTAAAATAAAAAAGATTTTTATAAGATTTTATTCTATTATTTTTTAGATCTAGATTTTAATAAGTGTCAATAATAAAGGTTGTGATAATAGAGCATTAAAGACGACGACATTTGTCCTATATGTAGTTTTCCAAAAGAACTATGTATTTGTGATAGTTTAAGTGCCGATGAGCAACAAATTATAATATCTAATGATACAAGGAAATGGGGGAGGGTTGTTACTGTCGTTACATTCGTTGGTAATTTCGATGTAAACCTAAAGAATATATTAACAAAGGCAAAAAGGAAATGTGCTTCTGGAGGTACTGTTAGAGCTAATGAAGTCGAACTTCAAGGAGATCATCGTTTTAAAATGAAAAAATTTTTAATCGACCTTGGATTTCCTGAAGAAAATATACTTATACAAGAATAAACATTACAAGCATAAGACTATCATCAAATAAACTCTAATAAGCAGTTGGAAGACGTTATTATTAGATAAATTATTAAAAAATATAACTAAAACAATTTCTATGGATTCTATTATTTATAAAGTAATATTTAAGGCAGATACACAATTTGAAAATAAAAATCTCACACTAAGTTTCATAAATTTAGAATTTGAAAAACCGATTTCTATCCCTGATAAATTTATCACTGAATTAAAAAAATTGAGTGAACCTAATCCACATATAATTAACTTACAAAATATAGAAGAAGTTCTCATAATTGGAAATCCAACAGTAGATTATACTTATAATTATTATCTTGTTGTATTATATACAACTAAATCAGATGGGAAGAAAATAGGATATTTAATTGGGAATGTGAAGAAAGTAGGCAATATTATTATAGGAGTCTGGCCATTTAATATTCAACTTAAAGAAATAACGGCAGAGATAGTTTTAGAAACTTATAATAATATAATAGAGAATCCTAATAAGTATAGTAACATTTGTTTAATAACTCAGTAAAAAACTGATATAATTTCAGTTTAAAATTTTTCCAATTGGTATTAGAGAGAATTATTAAATATAATTTAGATTTCTATTTTATTTATGACTCTTTCTAATTCCTCATCTATATTTAGTTCTTTAAAATCATACACAGAGATTTCATAAGAGTTCGAATAATCACTAAATCTAGCTCTCCCCCTAATAATGATATCTTTACCTAAAAATTCAGAAGATTTCTTTTCTAAAAATTTCTCAAATTCTGGAGTTTCTTTTATCTGTGAAATCTTCTCAGTCTCAACTCCAATAAATTTCTCTGCCGTTTCACCTACAAGAGTTGTTCTTACAGTTCCACTCCCATCATCAATGATAAGATTAATAATCATTCGATTTTCAGTTTTCTCTCTCAGACCACAAGTACAATTATCTATTTTTTTGTTGCAGTTTGAACAAGCTTCATAGATAGTAATAGTAGTAAGATCTTTAGCAATAAAACCTTTTACCTCAACTGTACCTGGAGCATTAATATTGACGATTTTCTCATAATTCCCAGAGAAATATGGTTTTAATTCCTTTCTATCAACCTCAACAGTTTTAAGATTATTTATTTCTAAATCTATTAATTCTATAACTGATTCATCTAGAATTGAAATTTCATTTCGATTTGAGAAATTGCTATATTTAATAAAAACGTTCTTCAATTCTAATCCCTGTCCAACCGATAATATCTTAGAATATTCCTCTGCTTTTTCATTCCATAATGTAACTCTAATTCCATCGGTATTATCACTTAAAATAAATCCTAATAAAGGGAGATCTTCACCTGATTTAATTGAAACGGTCCTTAAGTTATCGATAGAGGTAATAATACCTCTTAAAGACGCAATCCCTTGATGATTTTGGAGTGTTTGAATACTCTCTCTAAAAATCCCCTCTATATGGATCTCTTCGGAACTTTTTTCGATATATGAGCTTTTAGTTGCATTTAAATCAATTGTTTTGGAGTCTAGAGTACTTAATCTTGGATTTAAATTTGTAATGGATATTACATCCCCACTCTCTATATTACTTAATTTTTCAGTATCTTCATTCCAAAATGTAACCCTAATCGATCCTGTTGAATCTAATAGGGTTAAGGACCTAACATTTCCTAATTCTCCATCTTTTCTAGTAAATTCCCTGTTTGGAGATATTTGAATTACCTTTCCTTCTATCGATATAGATTTAAGATTTAAATTTATATCATTTATCAGAGTGGGTTTAGAGGTAATTTTGGGATATTTTTTATAGTCAACATCTTCAGGAGATAAAATAACTTTTCCATATCTTCCTACTTGTATATCAATATCTCCAAATTTTCCTTTTTTCGCGTTTCCATTAATAATCTTAATAAGTTCATTTTTTTCAAAATTAGGTTCGTTAAAAATCTTTACTTGATCATCCCAAAGTACAATTCGAGCATCACCTGTAGTATCATGTAATAGAAAAGAGCCTACAAATCCCTGGCTTCCATCATTTTTTTTAAAGCTATTAACTTTATAGATCTCTTTGATTCTACCAAATAATGTTATGTTTTTCATATTTTGAGTAATATCAGAGATATTTATGTCAATATCTTTTAAAAGATCTTTATTTTCATTTTTTATATCAACTCCCAACTCTTTAGCTATGATAAATAACGCACCCTCATCAGAAATTAAACCTTTTAATTCATTTTTTTTATCTTCAACCAAATTTTGAATTTCCTTTCTTGTTAAACCAGTTTCTTCAATTATCTTATTAATATAAACCTCTGTTTTCATTTTAATCACGACATTAAAAAAATTACTCGAATTTTAACATTAATTTAGTAGGGATTATTTAAAAAAAAAATTATTTAATTGTAATTAAAAAAAGATATTCTTTTAAAATTAAAGAGTATTCAATAAAGGTAATTTTTTAAATCTATTTAACTAGTTCTATTACTAGAGCTTGATTGATATTGAACTTGTTTCTAGTAATTTGACGTAAGATTTTTCATTATAGTAAATGCCTAAATTCAAAATCATACCGGTAATAGATATTTTAAATCATACAGCGGTTCTTGCTAAAAAAGGAGAAAGAAATAAATATAAACCTTTAAGATCTTATTTATTTCAATCATCCAATCCAATCGAAATTATTGAAGCTATTAAAAAAAATTTCAATTTTAATGAGTTTTATATAGCGGATTTAGATTCCATTATCAAAAAAACTCCCAATTTTCAAATTTTGAACGAAATTTTAGGGATTTCAGATATCGATATAATTTTAGATCCTGGAATTATCAATTTGGAAGATATTTTGCAATACTCAAAATTCAAAATAAAAAGTCTAATTATAGGATTAGAAACTGTTAAGAGTATTAAAACAATTGGTCAAGGATTACAAATCCTAAATCAAAATAGGATAATAGTTAGTATTGATATGTATAAAGGACTGATTTTATCAAATATTAAAAATTTGAAGAATCAAAATCCATTTAACATTATAGGAAAAATTGAGTCTATGGGTGTTAGAAAAATAATTCTTTTAGATTTATATAGAGTAGGTCAGAAAATTGGGGGAATTCCCCCACTTTATCTAAATATTTTACATAATTTTAAGGGAGATGTTTATGTGGGGGGTGGAATAAGAAATTATAATGACATTTTAGAATACAAGGAACATAATTTCTCTGGCGTGCTTATAGCAACAGCATTATATGATGGGACACTAAATTCTGAAAAATTAAAAAAATTTCATTAAATTTTGATCATTAATCTATAAAAATTACACCAGAACCTGAGACGTTTAAAGATTTTTTACAAACTGGGCAAGTATGTTTCATTCTCACCCAATCTGTCAAATGTTCTTTATGAGCTTTTGCTTCACAAATAGGACAACCAGTAACCTCATCAAAAATCTCTATATTTTTTCCGCACACAGAGCATTTAGTTTTTGATGCAGTAGATATTTTTATTAATTCTTTTTTAATATCTAATGTTACTTTTTCCGTGTTTTCAGCAGTTGGATTGATTTGTTTTAATTCATCTTTTGTATCGACACAGAAAATAGACCCTTCTGTATCATCCTTTTTATTACCAATCCAGACGACTTTTCCTTTGAAATAAGTTGAACCTTGATGGTCTAAAGATAAATTTAATCTTCGATCTTCCATTACATAGGTTTGTATTACTTTAGTGTATTTTAAACCTAAGGCTGAAGATAATTGTTTGACTACTTCTATTGGTTCTTTAAATACTTCATTAGTAATATCCAATTTTGTAATTTCTTTAGGCGAAATATTAAACACCTTTACTTTTTTATATTTAATAAAAATGATTTATTTTAAATTTTTATATAAAATTAAATAAAAATAAATGTTTTGGATTTCGATATTCCTATAAGAAATAAAAATCCTTATGATCTTTCTCCTATTTTTTATTGCAAATCTTATTAAATATGACTTTATTAGCCTCCTTAACTAAATGGAATGAATTTTCTTAATTAAAATCCTAAATAAATTTTTTAATATTTTTACATTATATTAGATACACTATGCCTCATAAAATCAAACTTTTAGTCAGTCCTAGAACAATTGAAGAGGCTAAAATTGTTATTGGGAATAAAGTAGATTATATTGATTGTAAAAATCCTGAGGAAGGGTCTCTTGGAGCAAATTTTCCTTGGATTATTAAAGAAATGAAGAGTTTAATTCCCCCTGATAGTCCTCAATTATTAAGCGCAACAATTGGAGACTTCCCAAATTTACCAGGTTCTGCTGCTTTAGCCGCTTTAGGAGCAGCAGTATCAGGCGCAGATATAATAAAAGTAGGATTGAAAGGACCTAACAATGAGAAAGAGGCGATTAAATTAATGAAAAAGGTTGTTAAAGCTGTAAAAGAGTATAATAGTGATATTAAAATTGTAACAGCTGGATATGCAGATCGAATACGAATGAACTCTTCACCAGAATTTATGACTATTCCTACTATAGCATCAAAATCTGGTGCTGATATCGCAATGCTTGATACATATATTAAGGATGAGAAGGGTTTGTTTGATTTTTTGAATATTGGTCAATTAATTCAATTTAGAAATAAAGCCTATGAATTCGATATTGAGATAGCCTTAGCAGGAAATTTAAGGAAAGAAAATATCCCTTTAATAAATGAAATTTCACCAGATATAATAGGAGTAAGATCAGTTGTGTGTGAAGGTTATGATAGAATTAGGGGATTAATTAAGTCACAACTTATAGAAGAGCTCAAAGCGGAATTATATAAAAAACCAGAAATCTCAATAAAACACTTTTAAAAAAAGATTTATCCATTCTTAATTATTAATATTGTTTCATTTCTTCTTTAATTTTATAGATTTACTATCATGTATCGATGTAGTGTAAACTTCTATATCGGGTTTATAAGATTCTAAAACATCTAACACTTCTTTTTCATTTTTTTCTCTACATATTGCATAAACTGAGCGACCTAATTGATTCATACTAGCACCAATAATATTTAATTTATTTAAATCGTTTATTAATTCATTTATTCTTGGTAATTCAAGAATTTCAAGTATTTCAGTATTTTTTACAAATTCGATAGAAGCATTGATAAAAGTTTTAACATTAGGGTCTATTATTAATTTATTTAGAGCTTTTTTACCCGCTTCCTTTATTCTTAAACTCAAAATAGGATCAGTCAATATTGATTTTGTATGAATGATTCCAAAGGACCCACACATAATTCTTAGATTTTTTGGTGGATTAATTCGCATATATACACATGGATATCCGGGATCTTTCAATATCCCCATACCGCCATTTAGCTGCCCACAAACAGTTCCTAAACCTGTACGATTTACAACTTCTGCAATATGAGCAATCTTTCCTTTTTCTCGATATGATAATCCTAAGTTTAATAAATAATCTAAACCAAAAATAGTACCAAGTGCACCAGAACCACTACCACCATACCCACATCCAACGGGTAAATCAAAAAAATGATTTATTTCTATTTTATAAGATTTTCTAAAAAATTTTTTAACATAATTAACTATAAAATATGTAGTTTCAGCCTTTTGATTAAGCTTGTTTCCATTAATATAAATCTCTAATTCAAATTCATTATTTTTATCAAGTACTTGAGATATAATTTCTGTTTTTCCTACAGCATTTACGCAAAAACCTGCACCTCGAGAGCCTATTCTCTCTGGATCCTTGATTTTAACACCATTAATTTCGTCAACTATCTCAAAAAACCCTGATATTCTATGAGGTACCTCAATTGTAACTTTTTTTATTATTTTAGACATAAATCTTATGTAACTTAATTTATCTAATCAACTATATATTAATACAAAGAAACATAGAATGAAAATATTATGAAAGCGAAAAGTGTAATTAAAATAGGTGGATCATTACTATTTACAGAAGATGGAGAACTTAATAAAGAAAAAATTCAACGTTTCTGTCAAATCTTTAAAAAAATGAATTATTTTGGAACTCATGTTATTGTTTGCGGCGGGGGAAAAATCGCTCGAGAATACATAAATACAGTAAGATTCTTTCATGGAAACGAAACATTATGTGATACATTTGGAATAGATTTGTCTCGAATAAACTCCAAATTACTAATTTCTGCTTTTAAAGATTTCGCCTATCCCTTAGTTCCAAAAACAATGGAAGAACTTTCTACAGCATTACTCTTTGGAAAGATCGTGGTCATGGGAGGCTTACAACCAGGACAATCTACAACTTCGGTTGCTCTCGAAGTGGCTGAGTCTATAAGAGCTGATGAATTAGTGATTCTTACAGATGTAGAAGGTATTTATAATAAGGATCCAAAGAAATTTGATGATGCTAAATTATTAAGAAACTTGACTTATGCGGAATTACAAGAAATCATTATTAAATCATCTGGAGATAAGCAGGCAGCAGCGGGAGAATATCGTATATTTGATGCGGTTTCTTTACAAATACTAAAGAGAAGTAAGATAAAAATCAGAGTTATGTCTGGTAAAAATCTAAAAGAATTTGAAAAATATTGGAAAGGTGAAAAAGATATAAAATGTACTACTATTTCTGATTGAAAATATTAATAAATTATTTTAATCTTCAAAATTTTAATATCCTATAATAACCCTTTTAAAAAAGAGTTAAAAAATGTCTCAATCTTCATGGAAAGATCAAATTAAAAAAAAATGGGGACCTCATAGCCACTGTTCAATTTGCGGTAAAGCAATGCCAACAGATAAGAAATTTTGTAGCCAAGCTTGTAGAGATAATTATCTTGAACAAGAGAGAAAACAGAAGAAAAAAGGAAGATTACAATGTATATTTTTAATAGTGATGTTAGTTGTAATGATGCTAATAATGATAGTACCCAGTTTTTTTGGTTAATTAGGATTTAAAAGAGAACTAGAGACTAATTTTTTGATTTTTCCTAATTATACTTGTATTTTATACTATATTAAATTGATAAACTTTCGAAAGAATTTATAATGACATTTAATTATATAATTTTGTAAAGTGCAGAGATAACCAAGCTTGGTCAACGGTGCCGGACTCTTTTGAGAAGAAAAAATTCTCATAAGTCGGACTCAAGATCTGATAAATACAATTTCCGTTGAATTATGCAATCTCTGATGAGATATCCGGTCTCATAGGAGTACGTGGGTTCGAAAAACTGATGGATTAACCAATTCTTCGAAAATCCCACTCTCTGCATTATACCAATTTTTCAAGTGCCTCTTCTAATATTTTATTCAGGAAATTCATTAAAGGTTTTATTATTTCTTCATCAACCTTTTTGGTTTTCAGAAATAAGAGAAGAAGCACTGGAGCTTTAAGGATATTTGAAGCTCTCTCGGCTATAATAGTACTTAATAATTTTTTATTCATGCCAAATAGATTATATGATGATGTTAATGATTTCATACCTTCAATTGTTGGAGGACTTCCCAGTGTTACACTACCAATGCCCATATTTGTTTGATCAGAAATCATTAATAGAAAGCTCTTATATAATTGAAAAAGATTTAAATAAATCGTGATATCATCAATTTCTATGTTTTCTTCAGCTAAGGGCTTCATTTTTATACACAATTTTGTTTTTAAAAATTAATTATACTCTTCTAAATTGATGGTCTATTGCACTAAGGCTTATATTATTTATGTAAATATTAATCAGAAGATACCACTACATCAGATATCCTCTGTCTTCGAACATCAAAATCATGGTCAAGATGAATTGTTAAGCAGTGTTGATCTTTTTTTTGTAGATTTTTATGAACATAACTTATAGGAACTACAGGTAATTCGGAATCCAAGACTGCTTTTTTTGGAACTGGAACGGGTATAATATCTTTACAACGCTCGCAATTAACTAATACCACCTTTATATCGGGTGATTCAACTTTTTTTATTCTTTCTAATACATCGGTAGATAATTTTGAAGAATTAATATTTTTAGTTTCTATTTTTTTAGGGGCTTCGGGAACAATAGGAATATCCAATTCGAGGTGTTCCTTTGATAAATATTCTGTTTTTATTTCTTTTTCTAACGATGTAGTAAGTGTTTCTTTTTTTTCAGAGTGTTCTTTAGCAATTAAACTTTTCATTTTCTTAAAAATCGACTTTTTATCTTTTTGAACTTTTTCCTTCTTGACCAAAAGTTTCACATTTGATTAATAATTGAATTATCTAATTATTAAGATTACCAAGAATTATAAAAATTTATATATTTTGAAATAGAATTTTCACTTCTGTCTATAATTCTTAAAATCCGAATATATACTAAAGAATAAGGTATATATTGAAAAAATCAACCAATATAAAATGGGTGGAATGGTATTTATTGGTTAGTAAGTTTACTAAACACCAAATATTTGTCTTAATTCATTATATATTTTTGATAACTCAGAAATTATTTGAGCATTGTTTTGTTGAAGATAATAATTGATGTATCCGGCTAATCCTTCACTATCTTTAATCCAATCTAAAAATGATTGAATTTCTCCTTTTAATTGAGGATCTACACTTGAAACTGTATCTGCTGGAGATAAAACTCCTGTAGATGCAGCTCCCCCCATTTGAGTGGTTTTTTGACCTAATTGAGCCCCACTATCTATGTATGGACCTTGAGTGCTCATATTCCCGATAGCTCTTTGAACATCCATGGCGGCACCAAGTGCATACCCATCGGGATCCATATAAGCAATTATTTTGTGTTCATCGTCTTTAGCAGCTACAATACTACCCTCACCTTTATATGACATCGCAACCAGTCGTTCAGCTTCCATCTGCAATACTGAATATTTTACTCCTGATATCATTATAAATTGAGCATTTTGGCTGACCCAACTTGATATTACCCTATCAAGATCTGCACTAATGTCCCAATTATCTGTTGAATAAATAATTTCTTTACCTTTAATTACCGCTGCTGCAATAATATGGGAATCATTTTGCATTAAATTATAAACAGCAGTTTGTGGGTCAACTGGCATTTTTTTCCTCTTTCTTCTGGTAATTTTTAAAAACTATTCAATCTAAAGTCATATTTTATTATAAAATAATTATATACTAATTTATTAAAAATTTATCGATAACATAATCTTAATCATTTTTTTTCTCTTTTTTTATACTAATTTTTCCAAATTTAGGCTTATTATAACTTCTAATTCGCTCTGAATCAGTTTGCATATATTCCTTATTTTCATCTTCAAAGGAAATTCTATTCTCAATAAAAAGCTTATGATAGATATCCCTTTTTTTTAAGTTTTCTAAATGGTCTTCTAAATTATTAATATTTTTAAATAGTTTCCCACATATGGGACAACTTGGAGATTGGTTTTCAAGAAGACTTTTTGGCTTTTTAACAATAATCTGATAATTTTTCTTTATATTAGATTTTCCCGTACTATACCGACAATAATGTCTCACCAATTTTCCATAAGGAGGGTATTCAAAAAAAACTTTACTTCCATGGGTGCATTCCCAATACAAGACACTAGCATTACACTTTGGACATTTTGATTGAAAAGAGCGAAGATAACAATGTTTTCCATGGGACTTATAATAATGTCGCATTATATTAAGAGAAAGAATGAACTTATTAAAAATTTTCGATTTATTCTTACATTCATAAATTGTAAACTGAGTTTATTATTAACGGAAAAATCCTTAAAACGCAAACATTTAAATGTGCAAGATTAATTATGAAAATTAAAGAAGAGAATTTTTAAAGGGTTGGCATTATTGGATCTTTCATCCCCTCAAAAAAATTTCAATTTATGCCCAGAATGTGGTAACAAAAATATAATATCTGATGAATCTCGCGGTGAGATAGTTTGTAATGTTTGTGGTTTAGTTTTGAGCCAAAAACTTATAGATTGCGGTCCCGAATGGCGAGCCTTTACATCAGAAGAGGCGAATAAAAAAGTGAGAGTAGGTGCCCCCACTACTCTTACTCTACATGATAAGGGATTAAGCACTATGATAGGTTGGAAGAATAAAGATGCATTTGGAAAGACAATAAGCCCTAAAATGAAAGCGGAAGTATACCGGTTAAGAAAATGGCATGTTAGAACAAGAACTAACAAATCTATTGATAGGAATTTAGCTTACGCGATGAATGAATTAGATCGATTCTCCTCTCAGCTTACCCTTTCTAAAGACTTGAAAGAATCAGCAGCCCATATTTATAGGAAAATGGCTAACAAAAATTTAATTAGGGGGAGATCAATCGAAGCGATGTTAATTGCCTCAATTTATTTATCTTGCAGATTAAATAGCATTCCAAAAACATTAGATGATTTTATAGAATTTGCTTCGGTAGATAAAAAAAAGGCCGCTCGATGTTATAGATTAATTTTAAATGAACTTAAATTAAATATTAAAGTCTCCTCTCCAATTAATTTTATTCCACGTTTTTGTGCTGAACTAAGACTTTCCGGAAAAACTCAAAATAGAGCAGCCTCAATTTTAAAACTAGCAAAAAAACATCGTATCACAGCAGGAAAAGCACCAACTGGCCTCGCTGGAGCGGCTTTATATGTTGCTGCAATACAAGAAGGAGAAAGGCGTACTCAAAAAGAAATCTCAATGACAGCGGGAGTCACAGAAGCTACTATTCGGAATAGGTATAAAGAGCTAGTTAATCATTTGAAGTTCGAAGTTAATATTTAAAAAAAATTCTCTTCTTTTTACCTAAAAAAAGATTTAACGAACTTTAATTCGTTTTATAACATCTGGTCGTTTTTTATATAGAATGCGGAATCCACAATGAGAACATTTAATACCTGGAAGTGCACTTAATTCTTTTTTACTAACTTCCTTACCACAGCTCTTCCTAGCACATACATATTTCATAATAAATCTAAATTTCCATAGTTAAAATAATTTTTGCTTAATTCTTTTAAGGAAAAACAATTTTCAAGTCAGAATTAATTATTAAAAAAATTATAACTTAAATGTATAATGATTTTCTCTTTTCATCTGTATCAATAAGTTGGAGAGAATCGAGATCTTTTTCTAACTGGTCTCTTTTAATCTGGAGACTTTTGGTGATATCGTCAATATTTTCCAAAGTATATTTGTATTTAATTGGTAAAGTAAAGGACTTTTTGAGCATTTCTAAAAGAGTAATTGATGCCTTTAAATCTGTAATATCTTCATTAACCATAGCAATATTATCTGTTTCTGCTAGGAAAACCAAACCATCAATATTAAATCGTGCTTTTGCTAATGTTGGAATTAAACCATTTGCACCAATGATTACTCCTTTCTGGATTTTTTGACAATTGCCTTCGACTAAATAATGTTCTAACAATTCTTGATTAGTTGAACTTATAAAGATTTTAGGTACTTTTGAATTGATTTGTCTAGAATTTACAGGATATGCACCTAAAGCAACTATCAATTTTACCCCATATTGATAAACTCTCTCAGTTAGGAAATTCGATATTTTGTATATACCTTTTGGAGTGAGACTTTGGGCATCAGCAGTTATCAACATGATATCTCTTAATTCATTTGGATCTTTCCAATACAATATTTCTGCTTTAGGAGCAGATAGTAAACTATTGTCCACAATAGCTCCAGCGGGATAATCGTCAAATATAATATCTATTAAATTCTTTGCATTAAGTTGTCCAATAAGAGAATCTAAAGCAAATTTACCAACATCGGCAATACCTGGCATTCCTAAAATACATATGGGTTTTATAAAATCTTTCTTAACTAAATCATTATGTTTTATAATTCTTATTCCTTCCATAATTTAACCCTTATTTATTAAAAAACATCCCTAATAATAGGGTGATTTTTTCAATTTAAAAACAATGTATTATCCTAATAAACACAAGACTTATTGTAAAAGTAATATTTTCATATTATTGAAAATTTAGATTTAAGAATAATTCTTTTTCTCCTTGTTAAAAAAATGTCCTTAAAATACAAGTGTAAATTATGTGGCACATGTTGTCACGAGGTTCCCGGTGATTATGTAAAACGAATTCCTTTATATCCTAATGAAGTAGATCATCTTATTGAGATTGCAAAGGATCGCGATATTGAATTTAAAGTAATCGAAGATCTAGTATTTCCTGATGTTAAAAATGAAAAAATATTAGTTTTGACATATCGGATTAGATTAAATAATAAAACTCAAGGATGCCCATTTTATAATGAAGTTAGTGGTTGTACTGTTCATGATACTAAACCTTTGGCATGTCAGGCATATCCATTATCATTAAAACGTATTGATGCTTTTAATTTTGAGATTTCCATTGATCCTCTTTGTAATTTTGTTATTCAAAATTATAAGAAATTAGAAGATCTGGACATAGAAAAATTAAAGAAGGTTTTTAAAGAAGAGTATCCAAAAGCAGAAAAATTTTATCGAAAAAACAAGAAATTAATATTTAAAATTAGAAAATTGGAAGTTACAAGTAAAATAGAAATACCACGTCAGGTAAGCCTTGATGAATTCAATCAATATTTAGAGAAATGGGATCGTCAAGATATTTCAGTTAAATAAATCATTGAAAATAGTTTTATCTTAGATTTTCAATTTTAAATCCGCAACTAACTCTTTAAATCGTTTATCTTCTAAAACAACTTCCTTGTAAGAATTTAAAGCGTCGCTAATTATTTGAGCCAGGATATGCTTACAAAATTTACGCTTTTTTTTTACAACAACACTTTTATAGAAATCTTGACAGGAGCAATACAATTTTGGGTAAATTAAATGTTCTTGATTTTCTCCCATAGCTACCCAAACTATTCTATTTGAAGGTTTATATGTATATCTTATAATTCCTCTTTTTAATACGTCAAGTACATTTGAGGATTTATCAGGAAAAATAGTCTCTAAAAATGAAATAAATTCGTCATCAATTACCTTTTTTTCCTTAGCTTTTTGAAAAACAGTTAAAAATAAATCTTTTAACATTTTGTTGATTCGATCCTGTTAAATATATTAATATTCATAATAAAAAAAAATATTTGTATTAAAATTGGAATTTTGAGGACTTTTTATACCTGAGAAAAAAGTAAATTGTAATACAAATGAAAAAAAAACCAAAAGATGATAAAACTTTTTGAAATAAGAAATAAAAAACGTGCATGTTCAATATGTAATGATTATGTTGAATCTCATAAAATCCATGTAGTTATAGAAATCCATACTGTACCACCTTCTCTATTATTCTTCCATTTTGAACATTATAAATGCTTTTTAGACACATTAAGCAATTATTTTGAGGAAATAAATGATGGAAAGTTTGAGAACTTTATGAATCAACCAATTTTCGAAATTGAACAAGAACAAAAAATGGCAAAAGATCAGGGATTTGAAATAGAGTTTGAAAACGATTTAAATGAAGTAAGAAATTTTCTAGTTTATGAGGGAATCAGAAAGACCTTAAAAACCGAATTTATTTGTAGCATATTTAAAAATAAAACAAATATTGAAGAGTGTTTTAAGTGTGAATGGGGAAAATTACTTTTATGTGATAAGTGCATAATTTTTTCTATCAAGGCCAAGACACGTAACTTTATAATAAAAAAGAAAATATAAAATGTCGGACATTAAAAATAGACAAAAAATTAAAGCTCGTGGGCATCGAAAAAAGAAATTTGGAAACGAACAGAGCAAAGTAATTTCCTTCCGAATAGCTAAAACTGTTTATGAAAACAATAAAGAGGAGATTAGAAATAAAATTACTAAAGTTATAGAAATGGAAGTACAGAAGAAAAAAACAAAAAATTCATAAGATCATTAATAATAATTTATAAATAAAAAGGATTATTAGCTCCTTGAATAAAATTTTATATCTTCCAACTAGGTATTTCCCTTCAATCTCTGGCGCTGAATTTTATTTTCAACGGATGGCAGAGCTATTGACAACAAAATATAATTATAATATAGATATATACACTTCTAATGCTATTGATTTTAAAGCTTTAAGAAATTCCTCAGGAAGAACAATAACTCCTGATAATAAATATTTTAATCAAGTAAATAATTTGAAGCTCAATAGATTCCCAGTGAATTATGGAATCCCGATTAAAGATATTCTACAAAAATTGAAAACAATTCCTGCATATAGAACTTTAAATCTACCTGATGATAGTGTAGTAAAATTTATTCAAAACGGACCTTATATGGGAGATTTACTAGATTCCTTATTAAAAAAATCGGATTTAAATTATGATTTAGTACACGCTACCTTTTTCCCATATTTTAATTTAATTATGAGTTTAATACTAGGATCCTTTATTAACAAGCCAAAAGTTTGCACACCATTTTTCCACTTTTCTAATCCTCGATATTTGGATAACAAATTGACTGAGGTATTAAAAAAATTTGATCTATTAATTGCTTGTACGAATCTTGAAAAAAATTACTTAGTTCAGAAATTCCATATCCAACCAGAAAAAATTAGAGTTATTCCGATGGGTGTAGATTATGAAAAGTTCGAAAAGGGTAAAATTACTGCATTAAAACAATTTTCATTTAAGCAAAAATTCTTTAAAAAAAAAGAAAAAAAGTACAAATTAGTATTATTTTGTGGATATAAGAATTATGAAAAAGGTGCGCTTACAATTTTAAGGTCAATACCTTATATTCTTAAAAAAATGAAAAAAGTTTACTTTGCCTTTATAGGTCCATCAACAATTGCTTTTAACCGGGAATTATCTAAAATTCAAAAACTTGAAAATGCTAGGGTAATCAATTTCACTCCAGGAAACCTAACAGGATATTTTGACAAAAAAAAAATATCAGCATTTAATGAAGCAGATATTTATTTAATGCCTAGTCGCAGTGATGCTTTCGGGATATCATTTCTAGAAGCATGGTCTGCTGGAAAACCAGTTATAGGAGCAAGAATCGGAGCAACTCCGGAAGTAATCGGAGAAAATGTTGATGGTATGTTAGTTGAATTTGATAATCCTGAAGATATCGCTCGAAAAGTTATTAGCCTATTAAAAAGTAAAAGATTAAGGGAAAAGTATGGCTTAGCTGGCCAATTAAAAGTATCTCAAAAATACACATGGAATATTATTGCTTATAAAACACATAAAACTTATAAAAATTTAATAAATAATTAAAACTGATTGGTTTATGAAAATCATATCTGGAAATCCATTTCTTAAAAAAGAACATGATACAGTTTTTATTGATTCAGTATCAGTTAACGAAATAGTTAGCAGATTTAAAACTCCATTACTTATTTTCTTGGAAAATAGAATTAGGGATAACATTAGAACTTTTACTAACATTTTTAATTCTGAATTTAAAAATTTCCATTGTTACTACTCATTTAAAGCTAATTTCCTTACAGAGATATGTAAAATTGTAAATTCTGAAGGAATTGGAGCAGAAATTGTTGGTCTCCCAGAGCTGAACCTCGCATTAAAAATTGGTTTTCCTCCCGATAAAATAATAATTGGGGGACCATTTTTATCAAAAGAACTTATAGAATTAAGTGTTAAAAGTAAAGTAAAAGAATTAATAATCTATAGTTTAGATGATATAAAAAAGATCAATTCGATTGCTCAAAAATTAAATCGTATTCAAAATATTTGTATTAGAGTAAATTCTCAGAAATATGATAGTAAATTAGGTGTCAAATTGGATAAAAGAGATGCGAGTAAATTAGAACAAATCTCCAACAATTATAGTAATATTAAGATAAATTCAATTTTATCTCATTATAGCACACAAATGAATGATCTCAAACAATATAAAAAAAATCTCCAAGCAATTATTGATAATTTAAAATTGTTATCAGAGTACGGTATACGTATCGATAATATAAATCTTGGTGGTGGATTCCCAGAAGCTACTGTTATGCCACTTGATCAATTGAGAATTATTGCCAAAGAGATAAAAACCACATTAGAGGATTCTGAAACTCATTATACCAATATTTATTTTGAACCTGGCCGATATTTTGTAGGGGATGCTGGTTTGTTTATTTCAAAAGTAATAAAAGTTGGACAGAAACGGTGGATTTTTTTAAATATAGGTAATCATATTTGCCCGAAATTTGCGAGATGTTCATTAAGGTTTTACAATATTTCTCAAATTAATGAACCCCATAAATACAAAACTTCTATTGCAGGCATAATACCCACAGACCAAGATGTTTTAGTAAAAGATTATTTTTTTACTGAAAATTTAAGAGAAGGAGATAAAGTTCTTGTTGCTAACACTGGCGCATATTGTCTTACTTTTTCGAATAGATTTCCATATTCATTACCAAAAATACTTCTTGTCAAAGATAACAATCTTAGACAAATTTTTGATCCTGAAATAGATAAGGATTTCTCTTTGAATTGAATCTAAATTTCTTTTTAAGCAATTTGATTTTATAATATTTCGATATTACATTAATTCTAATTTTTTCATTATAATTCTTTTTGTAAATTAAATTAAAATTTGATTAATAATGGAATCATTTATAAAAAACGCACTCAAAAGGGAAGTAATTCGCCCGCAGATAGAAAATTTTGGCTACGCTAACATTAAAATTATTGGTTGTGGTGGTGCTGGAAATAATACAATTAATAGACTAATGAAAATAGGAATAAGAGGTGCAAAATGTGTAGCTGTCAATACAGATTGCCAACATCTAGATAGTGTTGAATCTCATATAAAAATATTAATTGGGAAGAACTTAACAAAAGGACTTGGGGCCGGAGGAAACCCAGAGGTAGGTAGAGCAGCAGCTGAAGAATCGCGAGAGGATTTAACGAAAGTCTTAAGAGAATCAAACTTAGTTTTTATTACATGTGGAGAGGGCGGTGGAACAGGCACAGGGAGTGCTCCTATTATCGCAGAAATCGCAAAATTAGAAGGAGCGATTGTTGTAGGCGTAGTAACATTGCCGTTTAATACTGAGATAGGACGAATTGATAAAGCTAAAATGGGATTAAACCTTTTGAAACGCTATGTGGATACATTAGTGGTGATAGATAACAATAGATTACTCGAGATTGCTCCAAATTTACCTATTATAGAAGCTTTCAGTGTAGCAGATGAAGTATTAGCAACGATGGTTAAAGGTATCACAGAAACAATTTCATTACCATCATTAATTAATTTGGATTTTGCAGATGTAAGAACTATTTTAAGCACTGGAGGAGTAGCAATTGTAGGGGTTGGTGAATCTAGTGGAAAAGAAAATCGTGTTGAAGATGCTATTGAGGATGCACTTAATACTCCTTTATTAGATGTAAGTATTGAAGGGGCAAAAGGAGCATTAATTCATATTTGCGGAGGAAATGATATGACATTAGCAGAAGCAAATTCTGTAGCTAAGAAGATATCCGAAAAAATGGATGTGAATGATTCAATGGTGATTTGGGGTGCTCGAGTTTCAGATGAGTTTGATGGACTTATAAGAGTTATGCTTTTAATTACTGGAATTAAATCTCCTCAAATATTTGGCAGTGGATATTCTCTAAATCAATCGATTTATAATCCCAAAATTAAAAAAACTTCAAAGCTAGGTCTGTCAGATGAGGTTTTTAATATAGGGGAAATTTCCTTTGATTAAAGTTTTTTTTAGGCTTCCTTTTTATATTTCTTTTTAGATCTTTCTATATGGAAAACAAATTTTCACCCCAAATTCAGATAGAAATAAATGACATCATAAATGAAATTCAAAAATGGAAAAAATTTTTTGATTCTAAAACTGAATTTTATTATGATGGTTGGGCAATTTTCTTAAGAGAAAAAAATCTCTATCCTCGAACTATTACAATTTTTAAGTCCTATGAAAGAAATACCTATTCAATCAAAAGTTTTGAAGTTCATCTTAAAAATTATAACAAGGAAGAATATAAAGAATTGTATTCTGTAGAAAATATTAAAGATAAAACTGAATTAGTTCAACAATTAAAAGATCTTATATATGGAAAAGATTTATTAGAGGATGCCTCAAAAATTTATAAGAAAACATTTTTATGATCTTTAGAATTCAGGTTTATAAAACTTTTTAAATTGCTCCTTTTTCTTTTCATTATATTTATCTTCCAAAAACCTTAGAACTACATGGTGCGGTATTCCATTGATTAACATACTTACTGCTTTTCGTGCAATTTGTAAATTTTCATAATCTGCGATAATAGAAGCAGTTTTTCCATAAACTGACAGAAAACTCTCAGCATATTTTTCAATAGCTTTACGCATCTCTCCATTTCTCCCTATTATTCTTCCCTTTACGCGCTTTATTCTCTTGTCAGATTTTCCAAGTAATTGTAATAAATTAAAACTCTCAAATTCATAATTGTCCTCGAGTAATTTCAAAGCTTTTATTGGGTTAAAACCTCGATTAATCGCGTTTACCACTTTTTGTGCAGTGTAAACATTTAATGGCATATAATTTGGATCATCTAGCTTCGGTAAAATCTCACAATCTCCTGATTTACTATCTAAATTAATTTTAACTCCTAATCTCTTCTCGATCTCTTTTTTAGTTTCTCCATCTTTCCCAATCAACACCGCTATACGATTTTTTCCAATTTTCATTTTATTAGTTTAATACTATAAATCGTTAATATTAAAATTTTTTTTAATTTTCAATTTTTATGACTTCATAATAAAACTCTTTAGGATCCGGTGTTTCTACTCCTAATTTTTCAAAATAGCTAAAAATATTCTTAATATCTCTAACTAAATACACTTCTGCCTTAGGATGGTGAATAGATACAGCTTGAGAAATATCTATTACCACAGGTGATTGGTTATGATATAAGATATTAAATTCACTAAGATCTCCATGAACTAATTTAGCTTTTTGGTATAATTCTTTTATAAATGTTAATATTAAGTTCATTAAATTGGTTGGTTCTTTAGGTTTCTTAATATCTTTTAAAAGGGGGGCTGGAATGGATTCAAATCCAATATATTCCATGATTAAAATATTATTTTTAATGAATATTGGTCTCGGGACACTTAAGCCAACCTTATATGCACGTTTAAGATTTTTAAATTCTTTGCTTGCCCATAAAAAAATAACCTTTGAAACGTTGCGAGGTATTTTTTTAAATCTGGGATCTCCAATAATGTAGTTTCTCATCCATTTTGAAGTATTACTGTCAATCTTATAGATTTTGATAGCAACTTCTTTTCCATTTAAATCATATGCTAAATAAATATTTGCTTCTTTTCCTGCAGAAATAATACCTTCAACTCGTTCCAGTGGACCGTTAACAATTATTTTATTTAAATTGAAAACTGTGCGTTCGTCAAAAACAGATTCTATTGTAGCTCTTTTTTTTGTCTGATCAATCTGCTTAATTCTTTTGGCATCAATTTTTCTCTTTTGTAATTCATCTATATCAGTATCAAAATCTTTATCTAATTCATCATCAGAATGTTCATCAAATTCTTCATCAAACTTATTGTTATGTTCTTCCACTAATTTTTCCACTATGGATTATTTTTAATTATCTTTTCATTAAAGAAATAAGAATAGTCTTTTATCAACTTAGTGTTATTTTCGCTTCTGAGAATAACTTTATTTTTAGTAATATTCTCAACAACATAATTTTGATTCTCAATTAAAATTACGTCATTATTACTTACTGGTAAAAATTTTATTAGAGATTTTAATCTATAGAGGTTTCTCCCTTTTTGAGAATCTCTTCCTACCAATTTTTTTGATCTCTTCAATAAAAAATAATAGTTTGTCTTTAAGAATTTAATTAAATAATTCATCAATTCATTTGTACTAAGATACAAATCTACTCCATATTTTTGATCTTCTATTTTTGAAATATAATGTCTATGATCTCTTTCAAAAATTCGTTCTACATATTCATTAATCTCTTCCATAATTTTTATAATTAAATCAAATTGCTTTTCATCTTTAACGCGTAATTGGACAATTGATAAGAAGTACGTGCCTCCTCTCAAATTTGAACAATTTTTACATAATATATGGTTTAAATTCAGTTTTATTGTTTGTTCGTGCGTTATATTAGATTTTTCTTTTAGGACTCCTTGGATTGCTATTTCAATCGAATTTAATAATTCTTTTGAAGAGAATACAAAAGATTCTTCATTAAATGAAATAGAAAAATCAATATTATTTTTCTTTGAATAAGGTTTTAATAGCAATTGTTGAACAGCTTGCTCTATTATTGAAAATATTTCATTTTCTAATGGTTCTACCCAATCATCCTTTTTAGAATAACTTCCACAATCAATACAAATATTTAAAGAATATTGATCAGGTAATTCGAAAAGTGGATGTTCTTTTAAATAACACTCAAGACACATTCCAAAATGAGGATCGGTTTCAACTAATATTTTTCCACAGATTGCACAAAATCGATTCGGCATTAAAACATCATCTTTAAAGCCATAGGAATCCCATTTATTAATCTTACACCTTCTTTAGATAAAATATTACAATCTATTGCCTTATTTACTATTTTTTTCCCTACTATATTGAAATAAGATGCCTCCTTCAAAATTGAAATAGCATCCTCGAGATAAATTAATCTTCCTCCAAAAAATTGGGGAGAAATTTCAATTCGTAAGTTTCCCTCTTTAAAAACTTGGTGAAGTAATTCTTCATCGCAACACGCTATTGTTTCAATTTCATCTTTAATATGTACTTTAAGGTATACTTTCATTATCCTTTTTATCTAATAATTACTTATTTTTCCTTAATTTCTTCCCTTGCCCCACAAGCAGTGCATTTTAGATATAACTTTTTCCCTTCTCTTTGAATTTGAGTATCAGGCTTATTACAAATATTACATAATACGTAAGTTTTTGTATAATTTTCTATTAACTTGTTAAGTACTTGATCCTTATATTGGCCTTTCAAAAATAATTGCTGCCCTCTAATTTCACCCATAGTCCCTGCTTTTTTAAGAAATATCCCTTTAAAATGATTTTTATCTCTATTAAGTGTACTAATAATTTTATTAAAATTTGTAATAAATGTATTTCTACTCTCTATACGAGTTTCTACTTTGGGGATTTCAAATCTCGAAGATTGTCTAACATTTTCAGGAATCTTCTCATATGCTTTATCTAATAATTTTTCGTAGTTATTCAAATCCATAATTATCTTATCTATTTAATTACTTATAAAAAATGAAATCAACCATGAGAAAAATATTTTACCTTTATCTAAGAAAAATAAGAAATATAATATCAAATTAAAAAGCTTCAAAATTGTC
Organism: Promethearchaeota archaeon; assembly: GCA_020343655.1. Classification (GTDB taxonomy): domain Archaea; phylum Asgardarchaeota; class Lokiarchaeia; order Sigyniarchaeales; family SOKP01; genus Loki-b32. Next base: position 902,474 of record CP070805.1, read on the forward strand.
TTTATCTGATTCATAAATCCGTGATTCTAAAATTAAGTCATTAATCACGCTTCTTAATTCACTATCAGAAATTTTTGCTTCCTGCTTTAATTTATCAAAATTTATTCCCCTTCCTCTGGCAGAATATTCTTCAATTATTAAATACACCTTTTCTTTTTTGTCATCTCGCTCAAAAACATCACCTTCATTTTCAAATAAAGTTGCAACATCTATCTCATCAGAAAATTCTTCAATACTTTTACCATTGTCAACAATTTCTGGAATTTCTTGGATTTCCCCGCGTTTTATCCTATTTATTATTTCAGCATTCCTTAATAAAATAAGATTAGGTTCTTCCACTTTTTTTAGGATTTCTATCCATAATGATACATAGTCTCCATATTTACTTACGCGCCCTATAACATCTACAACATCACCTTTATCAAATGCAATGAAATTTTCCGGGTTAACATTTCTTATAATTGCTCTGATCACTCCAGTACTATCATCTAAATCAAAATCAAGTCGAATATTTTGATTAGAATCCTCTTCTATTCCCATATCTACTTCATTCGACTCAACTAATTTTTCTTTTTTATCTATAATTGTTGCGATTATTCTAATACGCTTAACTTGCCCAAAAATCGTATAAAAAAATTTCTCACTTTCACTATACTGTCCATCTAAGATGTGCTTTATCCAACACTGAATCGCAGGATTTCTCTTATAACTCATTATTTCATTCATCTTATACCTTTCTTTAATTTTAATATTTTTAAATTAATGGTTTTTTCAATATAGAAATATCTATTAAGCTAATAATATTAATGAGTATCTTTTCGTAAAATGTTTTTAATGCTAAATTATTTACAGAAAAGAGAAAATAAGAAATTGGTAGCGGGGGTTCGATTTGAACGAACGATCTCAGGGTTTCTCAATGAGACGGGCATAAGTTCTGCGACTTATGAGCCCTGCGGCATAAACCAGGCTAGCCCACCCCGCTAAGAATACATCTTAGGGTTTGATTCGAATGCGATATACACTAATTATATATATAACATTATAAACTAATAATTTAATCTTTTTCTATTTTTTAATAGTCTTTATTCCCTAAATATCAAACAATTTAGAATATAACCATTAACTTTAACTTCAAATTTAAATTAGATAATAAAAGAGAATACAAATTAATGGAAGTTTATGTCCTTAATTGATTTAATATTAGATTTTATTTTGAATCCATGGTTCATCTTATCTTTATTATTTTGGATTATAGTTTTACTTCTAGTTTATTTATTAAGAAATAAAAAAGAAGCAACATATCTCTTTTTTCCTCTTTTAGCGATGTTTAGAACTAAAAAACTGAATAATTTCATCAAAAAAGTTGCTAAAAAAGCTCCTAAATTTTGGAAATATTTTTGGACTGTTGGAATATTTATTTCATTTGGCCTTATTATTTATGCTTTTTATTTCTTTTTCGCAAATTTTGTTAATTTAATTTTTAGACCTAGTATTGAACAAGCAATAGTTCTTCTCATTCCAGGGGTAACTATCGATCTCCCTATGTTTTCTTACCTAATTCTTCCTCTCCTATTTATAGTAACTACTCATGAATTTGCTCATGGAATTTCTGCTAGCGCCGATGGAGTGGAAATTAAATCAACAGGGGTTCTTGGGGCAGGACTTTTCTTTATTATTGGATTCGGTGCTTTTGTTGAAGTCGATGAGAGAGAATTAAACTCACGTAAATTTCACAGAAATACTAGATTAAGAATAGCAGCAGCAGGAGCTTATGTAAATGCAATCACAGCAGGTATTGCCTTTATATTAATAATTAGTTATCCTTTGATCATATCTCCTTTTTATACACATGTTACTCAAGTAAATACAGTATTTACAGAGGCACAAGGTGGTTTCAATCATGGAAATCTCGAAAATGGTGATGTTTTCCTAGCAATTAAAAAGAAATTTACTGGTGATGATCAATATGTTCATCTTGATGTATATCAAGGTCGATCTCTTAGTGATATATTGAATAATATGACTAGTTTGCAAGTTTCAATAGGGGACAATTTGACCATTAGCATTTATACACCATCTACAGATGCATATTCAGAAAAAAATGTAACTTTAGGACCTCGTTACTATATAGGAATCGAATATACATACATCTCTAATACAGAATTACAAATAACAAGAATTTATTCAGAGAGCGAGGAAGGCAATAATTTCAATACTAGTTTATCAGTGGGATTAATAATAACTAAAATAAATGGATTATCTATAAATCAAACTAAAGGAGATACATTAAAAAAAGCACTTACGTCATTTAATCTTACAAATTTAACTTTAAGTACAGCTTCAGAAAATCATACACTCTATGTCGATACAAGAGGAGTAGTTATTGGAATTCGTAGTTATTCTTATTTTATGCATAAAAATGATTTTGCAAAATTTTTTACAAGCTTTTGGCCAGAATTTTGGTTAAGAGAAATCGTATGGCTATTTATTATCGCATTCAGTATTACCCTTTTTAATTTGCTTCCCTTACCAGTATTCGATGGTGATAGAATCGTAAAAGAACTACTTAATTGGGGTTTTGGGGAAGAGTATAAAACATTAAAGAAAAAAACAGATAAAGTCATATTCAAAAAAGATGATAATGATATCCACCTATCGGAATATAAAGTAGAAAAAGTAGATTCTGTAAAAATACTTATTGAGAATGAAATAAGAGTGAAAGAACCTGACGAAATAATTTTAGCTGGAGATAAATACAATTTGGTTGATAAAATTGGTGATGGTTTCAAAGATACAGTGTCTCTAAATCTTCCTGAATACACCCAATTAAAAGAAGGATCATTAATCGAAGTTTCATATGAATACTGGTACGATGAAAAACGAAAAATTAAGAGAACTATACTTAATAGTTTACGAATAGTGACACTAATTATCATTCTTGGTAGTTTTATCTTATCTTTTGTAAAATTTGGAGCAATTCTTTTTTGGATTTAATAGATAATTATAAGTCTTCAAAGATTTTAATGAGTAATTATCAAATTTTTTTGAAAAAAGGTAAATGTTCACATTGTAGTAATGAGATTGTTATCGAAAGAAGATATTCAGGAGAAAATCTATGTCCAGATTGTTTTCAAAAAAATATTGAGAAAATCATTT
>CP070805.1:905729-918883 GCA_020343655.1 Promethearchaeota archaeon
GGATTTTATAATTTTATTAAATAAACTTAGCGCTTCATTAATCCGTTCAACATCTTGGATATCAATGAAGAAAAACATTAAATCTATATTATATAAATAAATTTTACTTTGTTCAAGAAATCTTTCTCGATATTTTTTTTGTCCGCCTAGATCCCACAATGATATTTGTGAATTTTGTTCTTCGAAAATGACTTCTTCTGTTCTTTCCACTCCCTTAGTTGGTAAAGCTTTTATGATTTCAGAATATTTTTTTTCAATTCCCTTCAAGAAACTCGATTTGCCTGCTTGATCTAATCCTGTTAGTAAGATTTTAATTTGTCGTTTAGTAGAGAAAGGATCTTTTAATTCTTTTGTGAATTCAAAAAGTTCTTCCCTTATTTCATCCATAATTAATTCTCGCTCATTTTGGTTCTTATTATTTTGAATTTGTGTTGCGGCTTTATCGATAATAATTCTTAGATATTTCATGTTTTCATAGAAAAAGACTCTATCACTTTCATCAATTAACACTGTTATAGTTGCTGCTAATGCTTTACCACGAGCCTCATTGTCCGGAATAAGAAAAAAATATGTTAAACCATTTAATCCTAAATCAGGAAAAGGTAATATTCCAAAATAATTAATTCCCTCAGTATCTGAGCCATCTTGGTAAACTGCGTCTCCCATTAATAAGCTAATAGTTTTCATAGCAATTAATAGTCCAGCACTATCATCCAAATCATAGGGCCAAAAGATCTTAGGGCTAGGACCATTTTCATCAAATATACTTAGTACTATAGCTTTTATAATATCAGACTTTTTTTCTTCAGTTGGTTTGTCTTTCTGCTGTCCTTGTTTTTTTTTTGTCAAAAAATCCCCATTTGCTTAATTAGGATGATCTTATTTCGTATAAATTTGACTACCACTTAAATTTTGAAATATTAAAAAATCCTAATATTTACTTTATTATAATCAAAAAAATTCTTTCTATTAAATACTTTTTTTACTAAAAATTAAATAAATCCTATATATTTAAGAATAAAGATTTAAACATGATATGGTTGATTCATTACAGATTATTCTTATAAAATCTCTAATTGTAAAATTATTTTCTATTATATCGTTTAAGGAAATATACTCAATTGCGCCCTCATGAATGAATTTATGGAATTCTCCCTGAATTTGTATCCTTTTTAATATATTCATTTTCACATCATCAAGAAAATGCACAGAGTTAGTATAACTTTGATTATTAGATAATAATCTAGTATCTTTTGGAAACATTTTTAAGTCTAATTTAGTAAATCTATGGATTGCATTTTTTGAAAGGTTTTCACTCAATATAAATTTAATATTATTGTTTTCAGTCAATTCAGAACATAGTCTATTGATCTCAGTTAAGATTTTTTTACTAAGATTAATAGCTTCTGGGTGCTCATGAAGTTCAAAATCAGTTAAATATTTAATTGATTCATTTAATCCAACTAAACTTATTGAAAGGCTCTGATTATCCAATTTAAATAATGGTTCTCCATTGATTAGACTACTACAAAAACGTAAATGATTTGTATTAATTCTTTTTTTTATAATTTCAAACTTCTTTAGTAAAATTTTTGAACATAAGTTTATCTTAGAATTTAATAACTCTAAAAAAGTGTCCTCATTCTGACTATTATATGCATATCTGGGTAAGTTTAAACTAATATTTTGAAGTGTTCCAAAACTATAATTATTTTTTGTTGATTCTTGTTTAAGAATTTTCTCTTTAAATTTTTCCTCACAGAGATTAAGAAAATAAGAAGAATTCATTTTTTCAATGTCTTCCCAAAATTTTAAATAGATTTTGTCGATATCATCCACTAATCTGTTATCTAATATTATTTGATGTAAGGGTGATAAAATTGGACGACTATCATATCCCCCTTTAAAGGCAATGATAAAAGCCTTAAATAATTTCATGCTTTCTTCATGATAATTTTCATAAACATCTTTAACTTTTCCATTAGGACCTATCGCAGGGACCTCTGAGAATGCTTTAAAAATAGATAATGAGGAAGATATTGATATTTGTGAAATTTCTCGTCCAATTAAGACAGATAATTGATTTATCTCATAAATTAACTTCTTAATTTTCTGAATTATATCTTCTTCAGCCATATCTCGTAAATATGGAGCTAAAAAGGTGGTGATAAAGTTAAAACCTTGATTACCATAGAACTCACTTTGAATCATTCCTAGCCATTTTGATAGATGATATAAAGCATAATTAAGATTCTTTGCCGGTTTTTCTTTATAAAACTCTGCTGAAGAATTTATTGGGGGAAGGCCATTTTTTAGAATTAGTCGAGGATCCCATATTTGACTATAAGGTCTTAAGTCGAAATAATTTAATCCATTGATGTGTATATCACCTGCTAAATGGGCTTTAGATTCTTCATTATCTAATATTCTCAAATGAGCATATTCTTCAGCAATCTGATTTGCTGCCCAATGATGGATTTTTTCTGGAGTAATTAGCTCATTTAGTTTATTACTTGGGCCTTTTTCAAGAATCTCTTCATAATCCATTAAGGGCATTCCGATTCGCGTATATAATTTACGTTCATTTTCAAAATGCTGTTCTGAGAGTATGGAACAAACAATTTCTCTAATATGTGGACCAGAAAGAAATTTAATCCCAGAACTAATTATCCTTCTTACCACTAATTCTGTTATATGTTTCGCATCTGTTTCACTCATTCCTGTTTCTTTTAAAATACTCTCAAAAATTTTAGAGGGATCAAATTTTGCTATATTCCCTTCAGTTCTAAATACTTTAGGTAATAAATCCATTTTTATCTTATATATACTGTTTTTAATTTGGTATTGAAATATTCACATTGATTAATTATATCTAAGAGACTTAAAAAAAGAAATTATTAACAGATTAAATTTAAAGATTTTTAATTTAATATAAATGAAATAAGAGAAAGGGTATATAATATCTATATTCTCTGATTTCTGTCGCTTTTTACATTTAAATTTTTTGAAATTTTTTAAGTTGGAGCTTCTTTCTTTAGATACTTAAAGACATATTTAGTTTACCTATACTCCCTTTATTTTAATTTAATATATTGATATATAAAAAATCATGAAATTGTACTCTGAGTCATCATTGAAACAGTTTTATTCTGAAATTTATCATATTCTAAAGGAAACTGATGCTAATGTTATTGAAATTTGGAGTGAAATTTCAAAAATTCCTTTCCTAAATCAATTTAATTTTACAACCTTGAGAAATTTTTTAGGGAATTTCAAATTTGTTTCTCTTCGAAAAGAGAATTACCATCACTATGTTGTAATTAACAAAATATCATTTATCTTAAATACAATTAATATTTTACAAAAAGACATCAAACAAATTTCTGAAATATTGAATTATGATGGCTTTGAAAGTCTCGTTCAAGAAATTCTTTCAATAAACAACTATATTACTACAAAGAATTATAGATTTTCAGATAAATCCAATTTTAAAACGAAAACTTCTCAAAAGAGGTATGAGATTGATATAATTGGAGTTTATTTAAAAAATGTCTTGTTAATAGATGCAAAACAGTGGAAACATAAGGATTCATTTAGTACTTTAGATAAAGCCGCAAATTTACAATATCAGAGGACAATTGCTTTAAAAAAAAATCCTGAGATCTTTTCTCAGCTTATTCAAAAATTATTAGGTCCAAAATTAAATCTAAAAAAGCGATTACCATTTGTATTAATACCTATGATTGTTAGTTTGGAGGATAATAGTATTAAAATTAATAATAATCAAATTCCTCTTGTTTCTATTTATGAATTAAATTCATTTTTACAAGAATTGCAAAATAATTTCAATTATTTCAAAACTATTCAAATCAATAAGATAAATGTACAAAAAAGAATACTTTGAATAAATTATAGAATCAATACTAAACTATTGAGATTTTTTTACTTTTCTAATCCTAGATATTCTTTTATCTGTTTTTTTACAATATTTACGGCAAAAGAGATTATTCCACTTTTAGTTTTAGTATGTGAATAAATTATTAGAATCATATCTTTTATGTTAGGATTTTCTTTATCAATTGGAGCTAAATCCAAATTCCCCTCTGTACCTTTCACAGAGATTGCTTTTAATGTGCCCGCACTTAATCCTTCTATGATATCAGTTCCAATCATTGAGAGATTCATTCCAATGGTGGCAAATAAAGAATCCGAAATTCTACTTGATATTGCTGATGCCAATATTGAGCCATCTGTTTTGATGATTGCTGAAGCTTCAATATTTAAATCCAACGTTATTAATCGTTTTAAAATTTCATTCATACTAGAAGGAGGAATTTTCTTCTCAGGTTCTTTTTTTTCTTTTAGTTTAATCTTAGATATTTCCAATTTCTTAATAGAAATTTTATTTGAAAGAAATCCTAACACTTCAGCCATATCTTTTTCTAATCTCTTTTGTCTTAAAATTGAATCATCACTTTCTGTAGTCTCTAATGGAATCGAAGGAGTTTGAATTTCTGGTTTTGTTTTTTGATCTTTGAAAACCGAATTTTTAAGTTCCGTAAATGCATTTGAAATCATATCTTTTGTTCTAGGAGGTAGAGGAGAAATAAGAGGTTTAATGCTTTTCCGGGAATCTATAATAGAACCTTTATATGGTTGAGGGGTAATTTCCTGTAATACTTCTAAATCACCTTCATTAGTCTTAGGTTCACTCTCCTGAGGAGTCTCATCCTCAAATATGTCATCAGAGGGCACTGGAATTTCCTGCAAATCAGTCCCATTGTGGGTTATAACAGTTTCTTTTGAAATTTCTTGTAAATCAAGCTTTTCCTCTATCGTTTTTTCTTGTTCAGTAGATTCTACCAGAGCTTGTTCAATTGCTTTTCTTTTCTTTTTCTTTTCCTTAGCAATTCTATGATCTTTTATACGTGTTGGTCGAGAAGAAACTGGAAGTAGCGCCCCACACGTTCTACATGTATTACTAACAGCTTCATTATTAGTAGTGCCACAATTCTGGCATATAATCAAAAATATCCACTCATTGTTTTTCTTGGTTAATTTCCTCTGTTCCAGAGGGTTTAGCTCTAAATTATTTATTACAATTCTAAATTTTTTAGTTTTTTATTATACAAGATATACATAAAAATATAATTTTATTAATGTTGGTAATAATGTAACAAAGAGGTAATATTTTCAAATAGAAATAATATTAATTGAATAATTCTATTTATAGAGAATCTCTTTCAATAGGTTTGCGAAGGACTCGAGATCTTCTTTACGAAATATGGGGTCCTCTTTAAGAAGCAATAAATAGTATGGAGATGAATCTTTTTTCAATGTAATTTCTTTAAAAATAAAATTTTTGCCAAATCTTTGAACAATCATTCTGCTTTCAAATCTCTCTTCTAATACACCTGTATACTGGAAGCTATCATTAAGTGTTAAGAAGTAAGGGGTGGATGCGGTAAGGAGGTGTCTTGTTTCATCATCCTTATAATAAGAACCGATTACAAGTGAATTATCATCAATTATCACCACTCCTTCAGATTCCACTTTCTTGGCAAATTCGACAATGGTTTTTTCTATCAATTCTGATTTTGGATACAGACTTAAAAGAATTTCAGACATAGCTGTAATAAGTGAAGCAAAATCATAAATAGAGGTTTCATAATAATACAATTCTTTATAATCTGTAGCAGTTCTTAATTGATCTTTTAAATCTATTGTTAAGACCTCCATTTCATTTTGAGCACTTCTCCTTAAAGCAGGATCGTATTTATGTAGGAAAATGTATATCGGTGGTTCAATCTCTAATTTTCTAAACTGTTCAATTACATCTTTAAAGTAACTTATTGCTTCAGCTATTCTTGGTTTGTTTTGAACATCAATTACATAAATAGCAATTTCAGTTCCTTCAAAATATTTGCCTGGATTTTTCAAATATGCAATTCTATAGCTTAATTGGCCCCCAAGATCCCATTCTGATATTTCTTTGCCCAAAAAGTCAAAAATTCTTTTCTGTGCACCTCTCGTTGGAGAGAGAATTGCAATTTTCGAAAATTCTCTTTGAAGGGATAAAATAATACTTGTTTTACCTGCATCATCGAGACCTGTGAATAATATTTTTGAAATTTCAGGTTTCTCTGGTTCTTCCTTTTTTAAGTATAAAATTGATTGCTTAAGATTTTTTTCCAAAATTAAATTTCACCTTTTGAAGTTACATAAACACTTTATAAATATATTCTTTTACAAGATAAAAAAGTATATGATAGTTTATTTAAATTTTGCATTATATTTTGGATTTTACTATAGTTGAATTATAATTGATTTCTATGTTCATTAAAAGAAACTAATTATTTATTTAATAATTCTTTTATTTTTTCAATTGCTTCTTGGGGTGATTCTACACCGTATATCAGATCAGATCTTCTATCATCTAACTTTTGATTCGCTATTTTTGATGACCAACCCTTAACGTTTGATAAAGCAATAATAGGTTTTTGGTATATCCACGCGAAACAAATTTCAGATAATGTCCCTGCTTTACCACTAATAGCTAAACATGCATCCCCACTAAGAACTACTACAATATTTCTCGCTTGTGAAAATGGACAAGGAATAACAATATCAACATATTTATTTGCGGCAGTTTTTTCTATGTGAGGAATTATTCCTATTGTTAATCCGTTTTCTTCTTTTGCTCCTTTGCATACCGCTTCCATCACACCAGAAAGACCTCCACAAACAACAATAAATTTATTTTGAGCAAGTAGTTTACCTACTTCAAAAGTAATTTCTTGTGTTTTTTTATCAATTTCACTTGCTCCAATTATTGACACAATTCCATTAAAATTTTCTTTAAAATTAAAATTCATAAACTTCAGGCTCATATAGAATTTTTTTTTTAATTTTAATAAACTTCAAATTTCTAAAATCGGAGTACATCAATCGATTCCGATCCATTATTTAATTTTAAGAGATTTTTATCTTCAATAATTTTACCTATGACTTCTGCATGTAATCCATACTTTCCACATAGTTCTATCACCTCTTTGCTATTTTTATCTGTAGCAGTCAATATATACGACGTTGTTAAATACATTTTAATATAAGTCTCCAAATCATATTTACTCTCTCTCAAAATAGGAGGAATTGTTATTTTTTTAATATTCACATCAGCACCTACTTCTGAGTATTTTATCATTTGTAAAACTGTTCCAAAAATCCCACCATTCGAGATATCCTTAGAAGCATTCGCTATATGTTTTTTAGCAATTAAATTCATAGTTTTTCTAGTATTAAGAACTTCTTCTGAGGTTTTAAATGTAGTTGTATCGTAGTACAGTTTACTAGCTTTTCCAATTCTTCCATCGAAATCAACTACTAAAATTATATTATCATATTCTTGAGCATTACCGGCAGAAATATAATCATCCTTATTTATTTCTCCTACCATTGTAGAACTTAACTCATAACATTTACTATGAATGTTTGTATGACCTCTTATAATTGGTACTTGAAATTTATTTGAACCTTCACAAATACCTCTTAATAATTCATTACAAGTTTTAATATCCTTTACAGAAATGATTATACTTGCTGCTAAAGGAGTGCCTCCACACGCATAAATATCATCAACACTAACTAATATTGAACTAAATCCTGCTCCATAAGGAAACTTTTCAATAAACTCTGTCCTTATTCTATCGGTAGTTATTAATGTTAACTTCTTATTATTTTGTATAGTAGCAGAGTCTTCACCAATGTCAGTAAAAATTCTATCATTTTTAAATGAATTTTTATCAATATATTCAATTATAGGATTTATATCTTTTTTTTCTATTATATATGGATTACTTCTAATGCTTTCAGCTAACTTTTTAAGAATCATTTATGAGTTAAATATAAAGCTATTAATAATTAAATTTGCTTAAATTAATTTAAGAAATTTAAAATTTAAAATATATAAATTAAGATTTGAAATAATGGAAGAATTACTCAAATCTTCAATTGTAAAGGGTTTTGTCTTCAGTGTATATGGTGAACTTGGACCTACTCCAATCTATTGTTTTCCCAATTATGTTACTGAAAAAGAGTTAAGGGAACTTATTCAAGAATCAAAAGTGGGAGATGATCTTATTTTAACATATCGTGATATAACTCAAATCTCTATTAAAAATTTAAGTCTATTTATTAGTGATAAAATAATATATGAAGAAGAAGACCTTAGAAAAGTTCAATATTTTGCGATCTTACCTTATCCAGATTTCAACACGACTTCTCTTACATATTTTCATTTTATTTATACTAGTTTTTCTGATCTTCCTGTAGCAACAGCATTTTCAATTTTAGTTGAAGAAAATAGGCGTAGTTTTTTATATAATAACATGAATCGAATTAAACCTCTAGTTTTTGAATTTTTCAAGACTTTTGATGACCAACTATATAATACTTACCCTCCTAGGGAACAAATCGAAGAATTTTTTCGAGATCTTCTGAGAAAATTAATTGAAATTGAACATAGTCCGTCAACACCTATTACTACACATAGGAAGATGAAAATCTTATTTGCTGGTTTAGATGATAGTGGTAAAACAAGTTTTTTACTCTCAGTAGACCGAAAATATAGTAAATTAATTGGATTAAAACCAACTACAGGAGCAAGGATTAAATCTATAGAAGCCCTAGGTGCAACAATATTTTTGTGGGACTTGGGTGGACAATACCAATTCCGAGAGAAATATATTGATAAAGCAGAAATTTATTTGTATGAAGCAGATTTATTATTTTATTTTATTGATATTAGAAACAAAATAAGATTTGATGAGAGCATCGAATATCTTCAAAATTTAAAAACTGTTCTGAAAGAGTTTAATCAAAATACTCCAATAGTATATATCCTTTCAAAAGGAGATTCTGATATTCTAAATTCGGTAGAAATTAAAGATAATATTGAATTTATAAAGCAAAAATTAGTTAATCTATCTCCTAATGAGCCTTTAGAAATTTATACCACTAGCATTTTTCAGATTTATACAATTCTAAGAGCATTTTCATCAGGAATATCAAAATTAAGTCCAAATAGAGATTTGATTAATCATAATCTTAAAAAATTTTCTTTTGCAACACAATCATATTTAACTTTACTTTTAAGCGATGATGGTTTACTACTTGCCGATTTCTGTGATAAGCAAGCTGTGGAATTAACTAAAATTCCAAAATCTGATGTTATTAACGTATTTGAAGTTTCAGCCCCTCAATTCGCATTTATATTTAAAATATTTACCAAATTCAAAGCATTAAAGCGAGATGAAGCAATATTTAAAGTAGATCGTTCAACAATTCTTTTTAAAAGAATTCAGATTGAAGATAGCATTTTGTTTCTTTTATTTTTAGTAGATGATGAAAATAAAAAAGCTAAAATAAAGAAAGAATTAACAACTTTTCTAACTGATACTCAAGATTTATTATCTAGATATCTTTCCTAAAAAATAACCTTTAAGGGAGTGCGTTCAGATATCTGTTTCCTTAATACTCTCCGACGATAATAAGAATTTACTCCAGAAATTAGAGAGATCGCAGGCGCTAAACACCCAACAAACTTTATAGGTCCAAATAATATAAAATCACTGGGCGCTGTAGCACAATATGTCATAATTGAAGCAATAGATCCGCAACGAGCATTTTCTCCATACTTTTTTACAAAATTCCATCCATAAATCGCATTAGCAGGGGCAAATCCAGTTGGTAATCCTAATTCGTTTTTAACTAATCCTGTCGTTTCAAAATTGATAGAAATCGAAGGCATATCCAGAACAGCCGTATCAACGATAAAATTATCAATGTTTGCCTTTACAGCTTTAGGAATTAATATTTCTTTTAAGAATTTTAATTTTTGCTTTGGAAATATATATTTATTTCCAAACGTTAACAAAACAGCGTTTTTCACTCCGAGCTCTCTTAATTTATTTAAGCTTTCTTCACTAGTATTCTCATCAATGCTGTTTAATATAGCTCTATCTAATAATCCCATTTCATGTAATCCTTCCATTGCGGGTATTCTTGAGGAATCATTCAATCCATCAACAAGAAAAGGGTATTCAACGTTGTCCGCAATGAATTCACATTCTTTTATAAGTGCGTCTGGATATGACCCTACGACATCAATTATTCCCTGTAATTGTGTTTCTTCAATTATTTCAGTAAATTTGTTTAATTCTTGTTCTACAAGATTTTTATCTATTTTTCCTGTTTTTTCATCTAATAAAGCAGCATGTTTTGCATAAAAAACAGTTCCTATCATCACAATTGGGTTTTCTCCTGGCTGACCACCGATTAAAACATTTCCAATTTGCACTATCTTTTGTTCTCTTTCAAAATTTAACATATTTGATTAATTCCTTAGTATTTTATATAATTGATTAATAAAGAGATAACACAACAATTTTATTTTTCTATCTTAGTGTTAGAATTTTCTATGCTAAATGGTTTATCTAACATGAGTAATTCTATAAACTCTGAAATCTCTGTATCTGGAACAACTAAATTATCTCCTTCAATGGCATATCCAAACTTTTCTGCCCATTGAGAAATTTCATCATAATAATTTTTTCTCTCCATTCTTAAGATTTTGCGCATTGTGTTTAATTTTACCTGATTTGAATTTTCTACAGAATTTTTTACCTTTTCCTTCCTTTTTTGCTTTATCGGCTCACTTACTAGAGTTCCAGTATATATGATTGATAGGATAAATTCAGGAATCCATTTATGCATCAGTAAGACAATTATGGCTGCGATAAAAGAGCTTGCGGCACTTATTGAGAAATGAATATCATTCCACCTATAACCAATATAATATAAATCAATTTGTATTAGCATTCTTATTATATTTACTACATAGAAAATAACTGAAGATATGATCAATGATTTTGTTTTCCTCCATATCACATCTTTTTTAGTATCCTTATCTTGACTATGAGGAGTGAATATTATAATGCCAGCAAAAACACATATAGCCTGTATTCCAGTACAAAAAGTTTCAAAATAAATACTTGACAAAGGATCCCCATCTATATTTCCTAAAGGAAAATTAAATCTCCAGTCATATTTCCCACTTGGCGCAAATTGTGCTTCCACATTCATATTGAAAAATAAATTTAAAAAGTAAACTGTTTGTTTTACAACAATCTCATGTAGATAATAGTTGATTTCCAAATCATAAAAAAGATATATAAGATAAGCAGATAGAGGAGCTCCAATCGCAAATATAATAAGTGATCTAATAGAAAAAATATACTTTCTGTTATTGTATTCAATTATTGGTTTCTTGAATTCTTTTAACTTCTTAATTGTTTCCATCAGCACTTTCCTCTTTTCTATTAGTACTTGTTATGTAATAATGAAATCTATCAATGATAATATAATTTAGAATTATCAATAATGGTATCATAATAAGACCTAAGTTATACCTACTTGAAGATTCCAATAGTGGTATAGTTAAACCAATAATAAAGGCAAAAAACAAATTAACTGTTAATAATAGCCAGATATACATCTTCTTCAATACTATTTGCTTCATATTATCTGCTTTTCAATCATTCTTTTAAAGATACAAATTAACAATTCTTAAAAATCTTTATTAGAAAGGTTAAACTGTAATTTGTTTTAACTTTAATTGTTATTTCGATTTGGTAAAATCTTCAAAATTAATATATTTTATTTCTTATTAGTTAATTTAAATCAATACACCCTAAAATAGCATTAGTTTGACGGAAATGTGCTATCCAGGTTGTTTTATTTAAATCTAAAAGAAAAAGTAGAATTAAATAGAATGACACCTTAATAATTAAGTGAAAAAATTTTAGCATAAGAAAATTCTAGGAGTCCATTGATGGTACTTGATGTAACACAAGAAGATGAAATTAGAAGCCTAACATACGTTATTCAAAACATTGTTGTTAAAACATCATTGAATATAAAACATGATTTTGATTTAAAAAAGATTTCAGAAGGAGTAACCAATACTGATTATAATCCAGAGCGCTTTCCCGGTCTTTTCTTGAGATTTAAATATCCTAAATGTGTAATTATTATTTTCAGAAATGGAAAACTAATTCTTACAGGTTTGAAATCATTTGATCATATTGATTTAGTTATTAAGAGATTAATTTTAACCTTAAAAGATAGATTTGGAATTTATATTGATAATAATCCAATACACACAAAAGTAGTAAATATCGTTATTACTGCCAACTTCCATAAACAAGTAAACCTAGATCTAGCCGTAATAAAATTGGATAACACTATATATGAACCAGAAGTCTTTCCCGGATTAATATATCATTCATTTAATCCTGTAAAATCTGTTTTTTTGATATTTAGTACGGGTAAAATAGTGTTTACAGGTGTAGATGATAAAAGTATAATTGAACCTGCGCTAATAAGTCTTGGGCGCTTATTGAACGATAAAAAATTGTTTGTAGGATCCTAAAATTTTTAAATTATTTATTTAGAATAAAAATAAAATTTTTTTTCTAGGTTAAATTCTTTTTTTCATACCAAATTAACAATACTATATCTTGATAATTCTAAATTAAGTGAGATTTCTAATGTCAGAAAATGAAAAAGAGAGTCAATCTTCTGAAATAAAAGAAAATGAGAAAGAAAAAGATATTGAAAAAGAAATTAAGGAAGAGAAACCTAAAGCAAAATTTACTTTTAAATGTACACGCTGTGATAACTGCTGTGATGCAAGAGGACCAATCCCTATAACATTATGGGATTTAGAGATGTGGGCTAGAAATGGTGTTGTTGCAAATTTTATGCCATATTTAGATATTTATCATAAACCTGATGGTGGGATTGATTTAGTTTTAAAACCATTAGCACCTCCACCAAAAGAGGGAGAAGAAGAAAAGAGCCCTAAGGATCGATTTGGAAGTGCCCCTATAGAGGAACTACTTGATGTAAAATGTCCCTTATATAATGAAGATGATAAAAAATGTTTAGTTTATGAAAATCGCCCATTAAGTTGTCGTACATATCCTTTAGAGTTTGATGGAAAAAACTTTATTGTGGTGGATGCAGATTGCCCCGGTGTAGGTGAAGAAGGCATGACAAAGGAAGAATTAACAGAAATGCGAGATACAGCAAAA
>CP070805.1:918983-934924 GCA_020343655.1 Promethearchaeota archaeon
ATTTAGCGTTATTTAGTCAAATGAGCGCTTTACGAAGAGTGGATACTAAATAAATCTTGCTATTTACTTGATATCAACAAAAATATTCTTTAGGATATTTTTTTTTGAAAATAATTCATTTGTTCTATTCTTATACTTTGAAGAGTAGAAGCCTTAATTTTATAGGGTAAGTTACCCATATCTTTAAATTCTTTCCTTCCTTAATAATTAACATATTAAAAATATACGTACACCGAGATTGTTTTGGAACTAAAATCAAAAGCTAAAAAAGCTAGTGAAAGCTTGGGAGTAATAGATACTGAGCAAGAAGGAGTAAATCACTCAATATTGTTGGAAAGGTTATCTTTTAGAATTGCCTTAGTCAGCACTTTTACAGCATTAGCTATAGTTTTAGGGTATTTATTAGCATATATCCCTAATATAGAGCTATTTACTTTAACTATATTCTTATCAGGTTTTATCCTAGGTAAAAGAGATGGTATAATTGTTGGGTTTTTAAGTTCATTTATTTTTTGTTTTTTCAATCCTTTAGGTGCATCTCCTTTACCACTTTTAACGTTCCAATTAATTCATTATTCAATGACTGGATTAATAGGGGCATTAACCAATGATTATTTAAAAAAGAAGAATTTCTTTAATCCAAACGAAGATTTATACATATTTTCTATAATAAGTATATTTGGAGTGCTCGGAGCATTGATTACAACGAATTTTCAGATTATATCTTCATTGGTTCATGTTTTATCCTATTTTGGTACGATTAACGAATTCTTACCCTATTTTCTTACAGGAATGGTATTTACTGCCATACATATAATTGGAAACACACTTGGATTCGTTTTTATATTACCAGGACTAATCCAGCTAATAAATAAGTTGCTTTATTAAAAATAAAATTAGAGACTAAAAAATAGCTAATAACGCTATCGTAGATGGTAACGTCATAATTAAGATTATAATTATGCAAATCAATAAACAAATATTTCGTCTTTTCTTTTCCTCTTCGAAATTTTCATTGGTTTCATTGTTATTTAAATTATCTATTTCCATCTTATGATCTTTAATATAAATTTAATTTAAAATAATTAATATAGAATTAGATTAAATAATTCATTCTTTATTCTCTTTGAGATAATAAAGTAATCTTACCCCCGGCAGCTTCTACTTTTTCAATAGCTTTTTTTGAAGCTTTATTTACAGTTACATTAATTGTCTTGTTAATCTCCCCACGACCTAATACTTTCTGAACGTTTATTTCATTCAAATTAATGTTGTATTTGTTTCCAGATTTTGTTGCTTTTTTATCTAGAACAAAATTTTCAATAGATTTGTCTAAGTCTTTAACGTTCATGGTGTTTGTTTGATAGATTCGGATTAAATCTTGAGGACGTTTAAAACCTCTTTTACCAATATCCCAATCAGGATCTGGAAATCCGAGTTCCTTCTGCTTTAAATAATAACTCTTTTTACTCTTTTTCCATTGGGTAGTTTTTCCTCTTCCTGCATGTTGTCCCGTCTTTCTATGTTGTCCTACTCTCCCATAACCATGTGTACGCCTACCTCTCATTTTTTGGACTTTTTTAGGAAATTTTCGTGTAATAATGGTTCACCCTTTTATTATAACATTTTATGAATTAATTCGTTGATATATATTCCAACATTACCAAGGGTTCCCCCTTCATTGTAATGTTTCTTGATAGTACCTCGATGCCCTTTTTTTGGTGGATGTAACCGGAATATAGGTTTGATTTTATAAATAAATTTTTCTCGATATTGTATTTCTCCATTCAATAGCGCTTTAGCTAATTCTCGGAAATTTTTATAATTAGTTAAATTTTTAATATGTTCTTCCGTCAGGGATTCATTACCTTCAACTTTTCCTCTAACTCTTAATAATCTAATCAACGTTTTTTCATCAATTTCTCCATAAGCAATATAATCTTTACATTTAAGAAGCATTCCCTTATATGATTGAGTCCCCCAAATGAGAACACCATGATTAATTTTGTGCATTCTTAGCATTTTTAATGTGTCCATAATTTTTTTCCTCATGCCTGGAGCACCTCTAATCCGTACTGCGAAATACAGTTTTGGTGTAAACTCTATTTGCTTTAATTTCGATTTCTTTTTTGCCATAGCCATTTAAACACCATCTTTAGTTATAAATTAAAGTTAAATTTATGTGCTTGTTTGAGGGCATCAAAGGTAGCTTTAACAAGATTTTCGCTTGTTCTAGTGTCACCAAAAGTCTTACTCCAAATATCTTCAATACCACATAATCTTAAAACTGGTTTTACTTTATCAGCACATGCGAGTCCTACACCAACAGGGGCAGGTATAAGTTGAATTCTAACAGAACCACATTTTCCTTTAATCTTAAAAGGTATACTATGTGTACCTCCACAACCACATTCTTTACTTCCGCAGCCTCTTAGAACTGGAACAACTGAAAGTTTTGCTTTATCAATTGCTTTTCGAATAGCAGGTCCAACTTCCCGACTTTTGGCTGCCCCAACTCCAATAAATCCATCAGCCCCTACAAGTACGACTGCTTTGAATTTAGAACGTTGTCCACTAGCGGTCATCTGCTGAACCATTTTTATATCAGTAACAGTTTCTGCGAGTTGAGGGAGTAAAATATTAATGATTTCTTTTTCTTTAACTACTAGATTATTTTGATATATTTTATCTAAAGTTATTAATCCTTGTTTAACAAGCTCACCAAGCTTGGTTTTCGGGATCCATTCTTCATCCATATTTCTTAATCGGCTCATCTTTCTTCACTTTTTTATTTTTTACTTTCAATTATTTTCAATGAATCCGAAAAGATATTACTTATTTTCATTGGATTTAACTTCTTCTTGTTTAAATAGCCGGAGAATAATTGTTCATATTTTTCTGGATCATTTGATTTTATATTTTTCGCATAATTTTCAATATGAGTACCCTTAATTCGTTCCTCTAAACCTTCCGGAAAAAATTCCTCACGATAAGGAATATTCATCCCAGCATCTACCAATCCTTTGCAAGCAGCAAGGACCCGATTTCTATGATAAAAGATACCTAGATCAAAAATAGCGCTACTAATATTTTTTATTTTTGCTCTTAATCCTGCTAAATATCCAGTTAGATATCCTGCTGGAATGTTTCCTGTATTAGCACTCCAACCAAATTTTGAGTTTAATTCCTTAGAAAAAGCAGAAACCAAAACTTTGTCTCCACCTAATTTGGATTGAATAATTTGAACTCTCATATGATCATTTGAAGCCCTAATGACTGCTCTTAATTTTCTTGATTTAAGTAATCTTAACCTTTTATGATAATCTGTATTACCATCGTAACGTCGTCGGAATGATCTTTTATACCTTGGACCTCTTGCCATTTTTAACGACCTCTTCTTATTAATTCTTTTTCTTTAATGTATCTATTCAATTGGGCAACGCTATTAAACATTCCACCTTTGGCATTTTTATATAGTTTTCTATAATTGGCTACTGTAATTAATTTCCGGTCTCTAAACTTTTTCAATTCTCGTCTAATTGGGCGAATTCGTCGAATCCACGCCTTTTTTTTTGGAGTTCTAGCATATTTTGTCCCTTTCCTTTTTCCTAATCCTCTTGTTCTTCCTTTTATTTTCCTCTTATGTATAAGATTTTTTCGGTATTTTGAAACGCCTTTCTTATATTTTTTCTGTATAACTCCTTGTTTTATTAAATTACGGATATCTTCACGTGTAATTGCCAGGGAAATATCTTCAATCAAATATGGATCAAAATAAACTCGATTTTCTCCACATTTGAGAATCTCAGCTGCCATCCTTTTTTGTGGTTTCAAATTCATTCTTTATTTCCTCATTTTAATTTTAAGATTAGTCCTCCATATCAAGCGAATCTTCTAATTCATCTATATCGACAAATTCTTCTTCTATATCAGATATTGGCGCTTCTACCATCGCTTCCAAAGTTTCAATTTCTTTTTGTGAAATTCCTAGATTCAATATTCTAAATCCTCTTTTTTGAAGGTAATCAATAAGAGCAACACGTTTTTTAGCACCCAATTTACCCGAAATTTTAATAGCATGCTTCTTATTACTTAAATTAGATAATTCTTCTTTGGTTCTAATCCTTACTTCTTCATACCCAGATGGATGTACTCCTCTTACTTTTTTAGGTCCTCGATATCCTACTGTTGGAGATTTAACACCTGATTTCTTTTTCTTTCGAGTTTTAGAATCAATTCCTCTGGCTTTTCTCCAAGAATCTTTTACTCTTTTATATCTCCAAGACTCAACTCGTCTAAATGAAGGTCTTTTTCTATTTATCGTTTTTCGCAGTTCCATCAATCTTTTTTCTTGTGTCATGATAATTTTCTCACTTTATGTTATTTCCCAAATGATTTCTTCTCCAAGCATTTTTTTGTATAAGAAAACACCATCTTGAAAGACTCTGGGATCTTTTTTACGAATACGGCAAGCTCTTTTAACATTAGCTGCTGCTTGTCCTAATGCTTCCTTATCAGGTCCTATAAAATAAACATCATCTCCAGTTACTTGCACTTTTACATTCTCTGGATACTCTGCCCTTCTTGGGGCTCTTTCTCCTAAGAAATTAACTATATGTATTTCTCTCTTATCTGTTTTCACTTCGCAATTGCAAGGAAAATGCGAGTAACAGATTTTTGACACATACTTATAATTTGTTTGAATACCAATGATTAAATTGTTAATAATACTGGCAACTGTTTTAATTAATGCTAATGTTCCCCCTTTGGGAAAGTTTGTTGAAAAAATAATTTTATTTTTCTCAATTGAAACTTTTATCCCTCTAACATGAGAGAAATCTTTTAAAATATCTCCATTTGGCCCTTTTACTCTGATTTGATGCCCACCTTCCAAAGTAACTTCAACTCCTTTAGGAATTTCCAATTCTTCTTTAAAAAACGCGATTTTTACCATTTTTTATTTCCCTCATGACTAAATTAATAAATATAACATAAAGTATGGCCACCTATTTGCTTTTCTTCGGCTTCTTTCATTGTCATTATTCCTTGGTTAGTTGTTAATATAATTATCCCTAAACCAGGAGCGGGTAATAGTTTTCTTTCTAACATTTCGAACTGAGAAACTTTGTAATTCAACCTCATTAATCCTACGCATTCATTTATCTTACCTAAAAGAGCAATTTTGAATTTTCCTTGGCGTCCATCATCATATCTTTCGAATTCTCCAATATAAGCATATTTTTGAAATATTCGAAACACTTGCTGAAGAATTTTAGAAGCTGGACTGATTATCACTTCCTTTTTACGAGCTCTTTCTGCATTTTTTAGAGCACAACATGCATCTGCTAGGGTATTTACCATATATTATCACTTAATTTTAATCCTTTTCTATAATTCTTATTCAAACCTTTTAAATCCGATATCTTTCCCTATTTCATAGAAACATCTTCTACAAATATACAAGCCATAGCGTCGAATAATACCTCTATGGGTATGACAGCGTCTGCACTCGCGAACACCTTTTCCATAATGCTTGCCTTGTGGTATCTTTTTTCACCTAATCTCATTAAATAAATTCTAAATCTAATTCTTTTACAATATCAACTCCAAAGTTTTGCATTAAATAATATTGGGTTTCTTCACGGGATATATAATGATGTTTTGGAACTTTTGCACGAGCTTTCCGTCTAAATTTCACTCTCATCCCTGGGCGTATTACTCTTCCTACACAATCTAATCCCCATATTCCAATAGTATTATCATATTCAATGCCAGGGATAGAAATATGTTCTGTTATTCCAAAACCAAAATTTCCATAATTATCAAAACTTTTTCTTAAAATTTTATTGTTATTTACAATTAATAATCTTTTAAGCAGCTTTTCCGCATTCTGACCCCTAATAGTTATTTTTGTACCTATTGGTCGCCCTTTTCTTAAATTAAATTCTTTTACATTAGTTTTTGATAATGTCTTAATTGCTTTTTGACCTGTAATTGTTTCTAAAACAGAAACTGCTTTCTCCAATTCCTCTCCTCCAATACCGACACCGATATTTAGTACTAATTTTTCTAAATATGGTCTTTTCATGGTATTTTTCCAATTTTCTTCAAATTTCTTTGATAAAGACTCTGGAATTTTTCTTTTTGCTTTAGCAGACATTATTCATCATTTAATCTTTATTTTTATATTATTAACTTTCTACTTTAGGTAAATCGATTTCAGAATTATCTTCCCCAATAATAAATGTATAATCATATAGAGTTTCTGTATGACCCCCATTATGTTGAATAGAGACTGTACTTGCTTTAGGGCCAAATCTTTTCAAGATATTTATTATTTTTCCAACTTGTCCGATATTCTTACCAGACATAATGATTGCTAAATTGTTTTCTTTAAATTTTAAAATTTTATTGATTTCTTGTTCTGGAATAGAAATCTTTAATACATCCATTCGATTATAAATATCTTCTTTTGGATTTCTAGGATCTTGAACTTTTACTAAAATATTTCTTCCATCATGAAGGTTTAACTGAATATTACCTCCCTTTACACTTGTTTTACGGTTTATTCTGCACAATTTAAAAGCACTCTCTTGTTCAGAAATTTCATGTAGAATTAAGCCATAATGAGAATCTGGAAGAATTCTATAATGTTTACTCATTTTTTCAATAGAAAGAACATCCATTAATCCTACTGGAAATGCTTTATTTCTAATAATTTTTCCATCAACCTTAAAGTAACCCAAACCAATTAGTTTTTTCGCTTCTCTATGATTATCAACAATATTGAGTAGATCTCTAACAATATGAAGTAGTGGTAAACAAAATCTACTAGGATGAGGTCCGGGGGATGGATTTACAAAAAATTTTCCATGTTTTCTTTTAATTTGCAAGTGTGCCGGTGTATTAAGCCTTTTTAACACTTTTTGACCACTATGACGAGTCATTTTTTATTTCTCCTCCTCCTTCCCTTTCTTTGGTGCAGATATTTCTTCTTCATAAAATCCATATAGCGCTTTTCTTTCAATCATATTTGCACGCCATGGATCCATTTTTTTTTCTTTTGTGAATTTAGTAATAACTAAGTTTGAAATATGTATTGTTGGATGGAATTGCGTGCCATCTGTCTTCTCAAAAGTACATTCTTTTATCTTACATCTTAAACCTTTCGTGATTTCAATAATTTCACCTTCAAAATCCTTGAACTCGCCTCTACATACTTTTACTTGATCACCAACTCTAAGAGGAAGCCTCTTAATCCCATATTCATCCCGAAGAAAATCAGCTACCCGAGTACTAAGCAGTTTTGACCGTTGATGATTCTTATAATTGAAGAGAGCATTTCTCTGCTTTCTTGGTTGTTTTGATTTAATTTTCATTTTTAATTCTTCCATTATATTATTAATGATGAAATTGATGCCAATCTTGGAAACATTTCTGCTGCCTCTCGTGCAATTGGTCCCCTGATCTCAGTAGCTTTTGGATCACCTTCTTTTGTTACAATTACTCCAGCATTATCTTCAAAACATAGTCTAGTTCCATCTAATCGGCGGTAAATCATTTTTTGTCTAACAATTACAGCTTTTACAATATTTCCTCTTAATTCAGGCCTTCCTTTTTTAATTGTAACTGTACAGACACTTCCAACAGATGCCTTTGGTAATCTCCTTAATCTGGTCTTAAAACCATCCACATTAATGATCTGAGCTATTTTAGCCCCTGAGTTATCTGTAATGATGATTCTAGACCCATTGCATAAACCATAACTAGTACGTGATTTTGTATATGTTTTTCTTCCCAATTTTCTTCTTGTTCCCAATTATGCCGCCCCTCTTGCAATTTTATCTAATACTATAAAAGCTTTTGTTTTAGAAATTTTTCGTGATTCACCAACTCTTACTAAATCTCCAATTTCAATATCATGGTTCAAACAATCTGGTAAATGGCATGCTAAGCGTGTATTACGACGCTCATATCTCTGATACTTTTTAATAAATTGAACATAATCTCGCCTAATAATGATAGTGTTTTTTGATTTTTTACTAACTACAATTCCTTGTGTAACTTTCCCCCTGACTCTTGTGTTTCCATGGTATGGACAAGATTCATCTTTACATTCATCAGCTTTAACCTTAGGAGGAACTACACCAGGAATACCAATATTTCTACTCATTTTTTTAACCATCTCCTCTTCTTTAAACTTCTTAATCTGTTCACAGGAAGACCTACAATCTTATTTCCTTGAACTTCCAAATAGTAATCTTCTTGATCATTCATATCATTAGAAATTCTAAACCTAAATACGTAATCTTTTTTAATATATTTCTTAACATTATTATTCTTTTTAGTGAGTAATGTATTTCTCGTTTCATCAATTATAACGCCTATATTCGAGAAATGCTTATCCTTAGACATCGATATGGATTTAGCATAGGCTTTAATACCAATGAGATCATGATATATTAAATATTTTGGATCTATCATCTCTTTTCCTCATTCATCACAGTTAGTATACGTGCAATTTGCTTTCTTAATAATTTAGCTTTCGCTGGATTATCAGAAAGCCCTCCACCAGTTTGCATTGAATAAAGCATCATTAATTCCTCTCTTAAATTCAGTAAAGCTCTTTGTCTTTCTCTATCATCCATTTCTCGAACTTTTTTAGCTGTTATAATATCCATATCCTATCACATTTTTTTTATTTATTACAATTATTCTTTCTCTGATTCCTCTTTTTCATCTTTAATATCAAGAGTTAAGGAAATTTCAGAAATTTCTCCTTCATCAACTTCATCGAGTAATTTTTTATCCTCCTCAGTTAAAACTCCTTCTTCCTCTTCAATCACGTAATCCGCCCGTGTTTTTACTAATTTTGCCTTTTTTTCTGCCTGAGCTTTAGCTAAGAGATCTTCTTTGATTTTAATATCATCTCCCATTTTCGTATTAGCTCTCATTATCTTCACAATAACTCCTAATACTCCTGATTTCTGTATACATTGAGCCACACCTTTATCTACCCCCTCTTGAGCTGGTTGACCTGATTTCGACATTGTACCAGCACGAAAGATTTGCGTTCTTGCTCGTTGAGATGTGACTTTTCCTGAAATAATTATTTCTACACCACGCGCACCAGCATCCATTACTTTTCTAAGAATATAATAACCTGCTCTTCTATAGTGTCTTCCGCGATCTAATGAATATGCTAATCTTTCCGCCATTATTTGAGCATCTAAGTCTGGCTGTGTGACTTCTTCAACCTCTATCTGGGGCATCTCTAAGCCGAATCTATCCTGAAGAACGTCAGTAATTTCTTGAATACGCTTTCCTCCCTTCCCAATAACGAGTCCGGGACGACTTGTCTTCAAGGTAATTCTTACTCCTAGTGGTGTACGTTGCAATTCAACACCTGCAAAACCTGCACGTACTAGCTCTGATCGTAAGTATTCGTTTATTTGCATCAATTTAATTCCTTGTTCAATAAAATTTTTCACTAAAGGACTCATTTTCTTTAAATTATTTTATATTTATAATCTTAATTCATCATTAATTTACCTAGCTTGGGAACTCGTAAATGACAATTTCTATATGTGAAAGATGTTTATATTTTGCTGTGCTACGTCCTCGTGCTCGTGGAATGTATCTTTTTATTATCCTTCCTCTATGCGTTGCTGCATGAATAATCCTACATAAATCAATGTCTAAACCTTTATATTCTGCATTTGATTCGACAGATGTGAGGATTTCAAATATTCTAGCTGCTGCTTTTTGAGGATACCTTCCAGCATACCATTTAAACTGCTTTAAATCTTTCTTATGAGCGACCTTCTTCTTATGCCTTCGAAAAGGTACTGATTGTTCTAATCGTATTACTTTTTCCAAAAAGGTTTTCGCTTGATCTATCTTCATTCCCTTAATTACTGCACAAATCTCTCTCCCATGTTTTGGTTTAATTCTAATATCACGACCTGATGCTTTTGCTAATCTATCAGCATCGTATTTTTGCTCAACAAAAGAATAACCCCAAGTAGGCATTTAATATCAACTCATCTTATTTATTATTTTAACGGAACATATTTAGAGCTCCTTGTGGCCCCAATTCCTGGTGATCCATGCTGGACTCGCCTCCGTGTAAGAGAGAATTCTCCAAGATAGTGCGATATCATCTCTGGTTTAATTTCTACTGTAACAAATTCTTTTCCATTATAAACTCCTATTTTAAGTCCAACCATTTCAGGGAATATAATCATATCACGCACATGTGTCTTTGTTAGTAAGTCCTTTCCACGTTTTTTAGCACGGTAAGCCCTTCTCAATCTCTCGAGTAATTTTTTCTGTCGTGGAGGCAAACCTCGTTTTAGTGAGCGTCTTGCTCTTGCTGGTAATAATTGAATAAATTGATCCATATTCATTTTTCTAAGTTCTTCTAAGGTATGACCTCTATACTTAAATCTTAGTCTATCTAGCTCTGCTTCTGCATCTAATTCTTTCTCTCCTTCTTCCTCTTCAGTTTCTTCAACAATTTCCTCAGAAGGTTCTTCTTCTTCTAATTCTTTTTCTTGTTCCTCATTACTTTCTTCATTCGGAGCCATCTTTTAACCAATCTACTTATTCCATTTATATATTCTGTAAACTTTTTCTTTTATAATTTAATCTTGTAAGGTTTTTAGTATTGTATTAAATTTTAACTTTTAGGTTAAGATAGTAAAAATCATAAAACTTATAAGTGTTAGATGTAATTTTGAAGCGAATCTCACTTATCTTAATGCCTCAAATTATAAACTGCTTTTTGTCCACTTTTTTCATTATTAAAAAAGAGTTATATATATTTATTTGGATTAAAAAGGCGTTTTATGTCATTCTCGTCAAATATTCCATTCCATCTTTCTCTTATCATTACAAATTTATTTTTTTCTTGATTAGGGTTAATAATAGAATGATAAGTATTTATAGGATTTTTAAATGTCATTCCAGTTTGAACAAAATAATACACTTTTTTACCATTGATTATAATAGGCTCACCTTCTACTATCTCCCAATATTCATTTCTATATTTATGGATTTGAATTGAAAGTCCAAACTCTGGCCGAACAAATATTAAATTATAATCTGGATAAGTGAATTTAAAACTATACCATTTCGGAAGTGTATCAATATATCCTTTAGGGATATGGTATCTTTTCTTAAATAATTCTGGTTTGAATTTAATTTTTATAGAAGATTCATACTTATAAGGATCATAAATTATTTTATAGTTTGAAATATCCTGACTATAATAAATCTTCAACTTATTTTTTCCATTATTTATTATCATGTAATAAGAGTTAGGTTTAATTTTTAAATCTGAATTTGAAATTCCTTCAGTAATAAAACATGTTCCATTAATTAGGAAAATATCTTGTAGCCTCTCTCCATTAATACTAATCTTTAATTCTTTAGAACCAGTCTTTCTCAATGATGTACTTCGTTGAGGAAGAATATTTTCTTTTTCCAAACTAATTACTCCTTTTATTTAATATATCCATTTAACTCTTTTATTTTTTTTTGAATTTCATTTAAAAATGGCATTGATTTTTGGGCTCCTTTTCTAGTAACAGCAATAGAAGAAGCTACAGTAGCATATTTAACAGCATCTAAGATTGTTTCACCTCTACTCAACATACTTGCTAAGACTCCTATAAAACAGTCCCCTGCTCCCACAGTATCTACGGGTTTAACTTTAAGAGCAGGTACTTCGAAAAAATTATTCTTTTTTCCATTGAAAATTATGCAGCCTTTACTTCCTAATGTAGTTATAATATAACTTATCCCTAAATGAGCAATACTTCTTGAAGTATGAATAATCTTTTGTTTTCCTTCTTTAATTGAATTCTTGAAACCAAATAAAGAATGCAAACGAAATAATTCACCTTCATTTAGAACAATGATATCTACTTTATTTAATATTTCTTGTGGAATAGGTTTCAATGGAGCTGGGTTTAAAATCTTAATAACATTTCCTTTAGAAGCTATTGTAAAAACTTCTTGAATCGTTTCTGTTGGGACTTCCATCTGAACTACTATTGCATTTGCATTTTTGATAATTTCTGTTTTTGAACGTATTTCATTGGGGGTGAGCTTAAAGTTCGCTCCTGGCGCTACACTTATCATATTTTCACCATTTTCATCAATTAATATAAAAGCGACTCCACTTGGTTCTTGAGGATCTCTAATAACATGATCCATATTAATACCTTCATCTCTTAATTGAGAAACCATTTGATCACCAAATAAATCAAGTCCAATCTTCCCAATGAAAATAGTTTTAGTTCCCGATCTTATGGATGCAACTGCTTGATTTGCCCCTTTCCCTCCTAAAAATTGTTTAAAAGTCCCTCCTGTGACAGTTTCTCCCGGATTTGGAAATCTTTTAGAATAAATGTTTAAGTCTATATTACTAGATCCGATTATAACTACATAACCAGTTTCATTAGACATAAATTCAACACTTAATTTTAACAAGTGTTTTAATTTTTATTATTCATATATAGTCTATTTATGGCACATCTTAATATTTTATTTGCTATCCAATAGTTTTGATCGAATGGTTTTAATTGAATAATTTTTTAAAAATTAATAATAAGCAAAATTTACATGCTTAACTACATATAGAAATAATCTTCTAAAATAATAAAAAAGAGAAATTTTAAAAGGTTTTAACCATGGCAAAGGATAAGATTATTGGCGCAATTGTAATGATTGTGGGTATTTTAATTGCGGTTATTTATACCATGGGTTCACTTGTCGATCTTTTAATGGACGAGTTATGGAATAATCCAAATTGGGATTTATGGTCTCGTTTTTTTGGCATCGATTGGCTTGATTGGAGGCTTTTTGTCGTAGCACCTATATGGTTATTAGTTTTGCTAATTGCAATTATCGCAATTTGGATTGGTTACTCTATGCTAACAACACCAGCACCAGTTCCACTTGAAGAATTAGAAGAAGAATTGGCAGCAGAAGAAGAAGCTGAAGAATAAGTTATAATAAATTTTTTTTTTTAATTTTAAATGATAAGCATAATTTTATTATATCTTAGAATTTTAATTTAACTATGAAATCCATTTATTTCAATTCGAATCTTCTTCTAGTTTATAAGTAATGATTGTACCGTTATCATGACAAGTAAATACTAATGCCTTTTCTATAAGAAATTGAATCATATTTATACATGAATTATTATTTTTGGTAAATAATTTTTTTCCTGTTTTTTCTTCGATAATAATAAACTCTCCTTGAGTGGTACCAGCAATAATTAGAATTTCATTATGATTTTCTATAATCCTCAGAGATTCAATATTTGTTCCCTTTATTTCCCATTTAACATTGAGAAATTCATTTATACACACAAGGTTTGATGTAAATTCAATATTTTCAATTGGATTATCAAAATAAGCAAATGAATAAGAACTTACAATAACATTATTGAAAACTTGAAATGGGTATGATATACATTTCCATACATAATCATTGAATTCCTTAATTTTAAGTTCTTTTAGTGTTTTTTTTTGTATAAAGTGTAATTTCTTATCATCACCACCGCATAATATCACTAATCCTTCAATTGAATTTAGATAAGAAATACATCGCATTTTATTAAAAAATCTTTTAAACCATAACAATTTTCCATCATTTCCATCAAAATTTCTGATAGTTCCATCATTTCCACAGGCTAATATTTCTTTTTTATTTAGGTTTTTATCATCTAAGAAAACAATCGCATCACCAATTCCTTCTTCAAAAACTTGCCCCCATAATAAACGACCGTCTAATGGATTTAATGTCCTCATAGTTTTATCAAGTGAAAACGCTATTAATTCATCTAGATTATCATTATTTATATCATCAATAAGGATTCCGCTAATTGAAGCACCAAATTTATGGTTCCATAAAGTAATTAAATCATATGTTATATTAGGTTTAAATACTCTTAATAAACCATCCATTCCACCTAAAATTAATTCATTTTCACCATCTTTATCAATATCATAAATTCTTGAATGCCAAATTGGAGAATCTTTTGAAATCAGTTCTTTATGCAACAAATCACCTTTTAAAGAAAGGATTAATACTATTCCGCCTTTTGTAAAAGCAACAATCTCTGTTTGCCCGTTATTATTAATATCACCTAATTCAATTCCTAGAATTGGTTCATTATATTTGAAATTCCAAAGCTCTTTAACTTTCAAGGTCATTTGATAATTTCATATTCAAAAATTTACTTAAGTTTAAAAGAATTATAAATGGTTGATAACTTTTCTCAATAAAAACGAAATTTATATTTTTTATTTTATTATCAAATATAAGATTATTATAAAATAATCAAAATCTATTAAATATAAATAATAATTGAAAGGAGAAATAAGAATGTCTTTTGACATTAAAATTGATATGGATGCTTGTACTGGTTGTGGCACTTGTTATGAAGTGTGCCCTAGTGAATGTTTTGGAGAACCAGAGGGGGACAAGGTTAACGTTATTGAAGAAAACAGAGAAGATTGCACAGGATGTAGAGCATGTGAAACTCAATGTCCTGAAGAAGCAATTGAAATTATCGAGAATTAGATTACCTCTTAATTTTTTTCTTTTTTTTATTTTGAAATAATAATACTTCTAATTTAACCAAAATAAATATTTCCTTTATTCTTAGAAGTTCATTTTAACAGAGATTTCTTTAATATAAAAATGAAGTTTAAATCATTTACTTAATTTATTATAAATAGACTATATCAAGATGTAATAATAATAAGGTTACGATTTATGTCTTTTGAGATTAAAATTGATATGGATGCTTGTACTGGTTGTGGTACTTGCTACGAAGTATGCCCTAGTGAATGTTTTGGAGAACCAGAGGGGGACAAGGTTAACGTTATTGAAGAAAATAGAGAAGATTGTGTGGGTTGTAGGGCATGCGAAACTCAATGTTCTGAAGAAGCTATCGAAATAATAGAGAATTAGGCTTTATGAATTAGGCAATATCATATTTTTTTTTTTTTTATTAAATTATTTTTTTATTAAAATATAATTTTTAAAAGATATTTTAATAAACTGAAAATCTGACTAATGAAAAACTATTATATCTTTGATTAAAGTTTTATTATCTCTTATTCTTACAAACTCATTTACTCAATATGTATTAAAGATTGCAGATTCTATTCCTGTAATAAATATATCCTTAAAATTTAAGATGTGGAAATTTAAGTAAAATCTACCATAATAATATTCTCTCACATTTTTTACATGTTCCCTCATTAACTTGGGAATTAAGACAATTTTCATGATATGGGGCTTTACACGATTGGCAAATATAAATTTTTCCAGTATATTCAGTAAAATCATATCCGCAATAAATGCATTTACTAGCATAGGAAAATTCAGGACTATTAACATCAGCTTCAATTATCTGAGATGTTCCTGTCAAACCGCTGCCTCCAATAGCAGGTGTTAAATAATTCTCTTGTTGAGGAGGTGTTATCCACTGTTCTTCTTGAGGTAATTGACTATATTGTTGTTGAGGTTGAGTAGTTTGCCAATTGGAAACATATCCCGGAATTGGTTTTTTTGAAATACCCATTTTTTGGGATACTTTATCGTCTAAAATATTTGTTAGAATTAGAGCAGAAGCGTATTTACCTTTTGCTCCACCTTTTTGTAAATGGGTATGACTAATCATATGAATTACTCGCCCGTCCATTTTTCCATAATCGAACTCTACAAGTACGGGCGATTCCCCCCATTTATTTTGAATTTCCCTTGAACCAATTAACACTCTAACAGCTTGATGGTTTATAATTTGTATAGGAAAAGATCGTGTTTCTAACCACCAACGAAATTCACTTTTTTTTGTATTTTTAGTTGTTTGTTTTTGCCACTTACTTTGTTGGATTTCGCTTAATACTCCCTCT
>CP070805.1:935024-947788 GCA_020343655.1 Promethearchaeota archaeon
AGTATAAATACAGGATTTGCATCTCTTTGTACCACAAGGATTTCAAAAGAGGATACTGCAAAATTACAGGAAAATCTACTTAAGAGTCATAGTGTTGGAGTAGGTTTTCCAATAGATCATGAAATCTCGAAATTAATGCTGATCTTAAAAGTACAAACTTTATCAATGGGTTATTCAGGAATTTCATTGGCAGTCGTAGAACGAATCTGTTGGCATATAGATAATGATATCATTCCATTAGTTCCTGAACAAGGCTCAGTTGGAGCTTCTGGAGATTTAGCCCCTTTAGCTCATTTATTTCTACCGTTGATTGGATTAGGATATCTATCCAAAAATGGAGATGATATTACTCCAGCGAAGAAAATTTTAGAAGAACACAATTTAGAACCATTAAAACTACAAGCTAAAGAAGGAGTTGCATTAATTAATGGCACTCAATTTATTGCTGCATGCGCTATAAAGGTTATTGAAAAATTGTCGAATTGTGTCGATCATGCTGATCTCATTAGTGCTTTAACACTTGAGAGTTATTTAGGATCTCCTCAACCGTTTGCTGAAAAGCTTATTAACCTAAGGCCTCATAAGGGAGCAATTATTGTTTCTAAAAGAATGAGAAAATTCTTAGAAGATTCTCAATTAGTAGAATCCCACAAAGACTGTGGAAGAGTTCAAGATCCTTATTCTATTCGGTGTATTCCACAAGTCCATGGTGCTTCAAGAGATGCCTTATCACATTTAAAGGAAAAGTTAGAATGTGAAATAAATTCTGTTACAGATAATCCTATCGTTTTTGGAGAAAATGAAACATATAGTGGAGGAAACTTTCACGGACAACCATTAGCTTTACCCATAGATTATGTAAGTCTAGCAGCCGCAGAACTTGGGAATATATCCGATCGTCGTACTTATTTACTGCTAGAAGGTAAGTGGAATTTACCTTTATATTTAATAGAAAACGCAGGATTAAATTCAGGGTTTATGATGGTTCAGTATACTTCAGCTGCTTTAGTCAGTGAAAACAAAACTCTTTGTTTTCCTGCAAGTGCAGATAGTATCCCCACAGGGGGTGGACAAGAAGATCATGTAAGTATGGGTCCTATTAGTGTTAGAAAAGCCCTTAGAATAATAAGTAACCTTGAAAAAATTCTAGCAATTGAACTATTATGCGCATCACAAGCATTTGATTTTAGAAGACCATTAAAATCTAGTAAGACTTTAGAAGCTTGTTATAACTATATACGAGAGAAAATCCCATATATAACTGAAGATACAATACTTTCTGATTATATAAACTTAGCAATAGAAATTATAAGAAGTAATGAATTATTAATTATCGCTCAAAAATTTTTCGAGGCAGATTAATTTGTTTGTAGCATCAACTTATGCAAAAAAAGAAATTTTTTCTTATGTTGAACCAGATCTAATTATCTTTAATGCAAATGAACTAATTACCATGAATACTAAATTTGGTGCTCCAAGAACAGGGGATAATATGTCTGAACTAGCGATCATAAAAAATGGAGCATTAGCAGTTAAAGAAGATAGAATTATTTTTGTTGGGACAACTGAAGAATTAATGTCTAAATACGAATTTGGAAAAATTTCCACTAAAATAAATGCTTCAAATAAGTTAGTAACCCCTGGATTTGTAGATCCTCATACCCACATTATCTTTGATGGTACGAGAGAAAATGAACTTTCTATGAAACTTGAAGGGAAAACATATATTGAGATTTTAAAGGCAGGAGGAGGTATTCTAAAGACAGTTCGCGATACAAGAAACGCAACCTTGGAAAAATTAATTGAAAATGGAAAAACTATTTTGGATAAAATGATGTCTTATGGGACAACTACGGCGGAAACAAAATCTGGCTATGGTTTAAATACTGAGTGTGAAATTAAACAGTTAAAAGCCATCCAAATTTTAAATGAGGAACACCCAATAGACTTAATTCCAACTTTTTTAGGTGCTCATGCCATACCACCAGAATATACAGGAAAAACTGACGAATACGTTGATTTAATTATTTCAGATATGATTCCTAAAATTGCTAAAGAAGGACTTGCTGAATTTTGTGATGTATTCTGTGAACAGGGAATATTTTCGATAAAGCAAACGAGAAAAATATTGAAAACTGCTATTAGATATGGTTTAAAACCTCAAATTCATATTGACGAGATTGTAGATACTAATGGGGCATTATTAGCTTCTGAAATAAAAGCAATTCAGACAGGCCACTTACTAAAATCTAATAATGAAGGTCTAAAGGCTCTGGCAGAATCGGGAGTCATAGCTACGCTTTTACCGGGAACTCCTTTTTGTTTAATGTTAGAAGAATACGCACCTGCAAGAAAAATGATTGAATTAGGAGTTCCTATAGCTTTAGCTACCGATCTCAATCCAAATTGCTGGACAGAATCAATGCAAATGATTATTACACTATCTTGTTATCATATGAAGCTCTCTCCGGCAGAAGCTCTCACAGCTGCAACAATTAATGGAGCTTGTGCTCTTCAAAAACAAGATGAAGTTGGAAGTCTCGAAATTGGAAAAAAAGCAGATTTAATAATGTTTGAGGTTCCAAATCATGAATTTTTACCTTATCATTTTGGAGTAAATCTAGTATCTAAGGTAATTAAAAATGGAAGAATAGTAGTTGATTACGATTTGAATAGTTAACTTATTAAAAATCAAAGTAGAATTCCAATAAGTGTTTTTCCTCGAGTTTCCTTGGCTTTTCAAGTTGTAGGTAATATTCTAGAGAATTAAGTATAGCTTCCATAGGTAATACACCGACTAATTCAGAGCCTATTACTGATACACCGTATCGAGCAGCTTCTAACCTCACTAATTCCATTTGCCTATATAATGGTGTTTTCCTATAATTAATATTACTAATCCCTACTTGGACGTAATCTCTATTTGCTAATTCTGTCCCCATCGCCTTTATATTTACCAGTCCACCGGAGCGTAAGTGAATAGCCTTGGCAACTTTTCTAGCAACTCTAATATCTTTAGTACCTAGGTTAATATTAAAGCTTATTAAAGGATTTCTTGCCCCTGTTATTATTGCACCTGCAGTAGGATGAAATTCTGATGGGCCGTAATCAGGTTTTCGTTCTGGATCAGTTTTAATAGTTTCTTTGAGTTTTTCATAATCCCCCTTTCGGATATTATCAATATTTTTTCTTTCCATTTTCCGAGCAGATTCTTCATAAAGAAAAACAGGTACTCCTTCTTTTGCCATAGTTTCTGCAAATTTTACAGATAACTCAATACATTCTTCCATCGTTACATTTTGGGCTGGTACGAATGGAACAACATCAACAGCCCCAATTCGAGGATGTTGACCTTTGTGTGTATTCATATCAATCAATTCTATAGCTTTTTTGGCAGCATTAATGTTTGCCTTTAAAACTGCTTCAGGAGTTCCAACAAAAGTTATGACTGCTCTGTTATAATCAGAATCATATTGAACATCTACAATACGAGTATTAGGTGTATTTTTTATCTCAGCTACAATTGAATCAATCTTTTGATTATCTACTCCTTCAGAATAATTAGGCACGGATTCAACTATCTTCTTTTTATCTTTCTCCATAAGAAAAACCTTATTTATTCAAGTTCTTATTTAAATTAAAATCAAAGAATTATAATGAATATTTCTTTTTTTGGTAAGTCTTATCAGTAAAAACATAAACTTTATCTTGCCCATTTCCCACAACTTCATCATTTACCTTTAACTCTATAATAACTTGTTTATTTTTTGTTCCTCTAGGTGATTTATCAACTATTTTTTCTTTATGCTTAATTTTTTCAACTTTTTGATGAATATAAGTATCAGTATTTCTTCCCATGATTATAATCTCATCATTTATTGAAAGGTATCCATTGTCTAATGAGACATTTGTGAACCCTGTATTTTGATCATATTCTTTAATTTGACCTACCTTTATATATCTGTAATGAGACAGATTTGTTGGTGATTTGTGTTGATGATCTTCCTCAGTCATCCTTTTAAAATAAAAACCAGGTGTAAAACCTCTATTATATACTTTTTTTAATTCAGTAACCCATTTTCCTACTTTCTTTTTTGTAAATGTTCCATTATAATACGCTTCAATAGCATCTCGATATATTTTAGAGACAACTTCCACATAATGTGGATGTCGCATTCGACCTTCTATTTTAAACGCATCGATATTTGCTTCAATTAGATTTGGGATATAAGCGATTGTACACAAATCTCTTGAATTCATAAATCTTACTCCATCGTATATATACTCTTTTCCAGATTTTTCACGAACCCACCAAATTCTCCTACATGGCTGTTCACAATTGCCTCTATTAGCTGATTTTTCTTCAGTTCCACAAATATCTTGAGAAAAGTAACATCTACCACTAACAGAAGTACACATTGCGCCATGAATAAATGTCTCTATTTCGGTTTTATTTAAATTTCTTTTAATCTCTTTAATTTTTTCAAGGGACAATTCTCTAGCTAAAATGATACGTTCAGCACCAAGATTTTCATAAAATTTAGCAGATAAAGAATTAGAAACATTACACTGTGTAGAAATATGAAAAGGAATATTAAATTCTTTAGCAATTTGAATAGCTGCTATGTCATGAACAATAACTGCATCTACACCAGCCTCAGTGCCTTTTTCTATTATTGTACGAAGAGAATTTAACTCATTGTCATAAATTAAGATATTTGTTGTTAAATAAGCCTTTATATTGTTTTTATGGCAAAAAGCGACAACCTTGTTCAAATTTTCTAAAGCAAAATTCTCTGAACGCATCCTCATATTGAGATTTTTAAGTCCAAAATAAACAGAATCAGCATAATTCATTGCTGCTTTAATCGCTTTTAGATTTTTTGCTGGGGCAAGTAATTCTACTTTTTTCATCTTTTTAAATAAATATATGGTTTCTTATTTTTCTTTTGTTCGAGGTTTAACCATAATTTAGTGACCAACGAAAATCAATAAAAAATTCAAAAATATTGAAAACCATGACCAATTATTTTTCTAAAATTAATATTTAAGTTTTAGCCTATCTTTTTATCTATAATAATATATTAAATTCACTATAATAATTGCTAAATGATTGAGTTGGTGCCAGATAAAGAAGAACTGATTGTGATGAAATTTGGTGGATCTTGTCTTCAAAATGCCAATTCTTTTGAGCAAACAATAGAAATCATTAAAAATTATCTAACTAAGTCCAAATTGATAATTGTTTCTTCAGCGATGAAGG
The DNA here is from genome assembly GCA_020343655.1 of Promethearchaeota archaeon. GTDB lineage: Archaea > Asgardarchaeota > Lokiarchaeia > Sigyniarchaeales > SOKP01 > Loki-b32. The sequence goes on from CP070805.1 coordinate 940,288, forward strand.
GCATAACTGATAAACTTATCGATTTCTATAAAAAATCCTGTACTGAGAGTTCAGAATGTGAACAAATTGTTACAGAAATTTACAATATTCATAGAAAATTAATTAATCAAATTATTGTTTCAAAAAAAGATGAATTTACAGAGTCAATAGAATTTTTAAGAAAAAATATTGAGGAACTAACGCAGCTAGGAAAATTAGTTCGATTAATTAGACCTAGCTTACACATACAGGATCTTATTATTTCTTATGGTGAAAAGCTCAGTACTTATATTTTAACACAATATTTAAATTCAAAAAATATTACAACTAAATTTATTTCATCTCATGAAATTATCATTACAGATGATAATTTTGGTAATGCTTTACCTTTGTTAGAAGATTCTAAATTAATTATAAATGAGAAGTTAGTCCCCTTCATAGAAAATGGCTCTAATCGAACAGTTTGTATTACAGGATTTTATGGGGCTACAAAAAAAGATAAAAAAATTACTACACTAGGTAGAGGGGGAAGTGATTTAACTGCGGCTGTGCTTGCATACTCATTACAACATTTATTTAATTGCAAGGTTGTATATTGGAAAGATGTTAAAGGATTATTAGATGCTGATCCTAAAATTGCTAAAAAAACATCTCTCCTAAGAAATATTTCATATATTGAAGCAAAAGAGCTTGCTTTCTTTGGCACAAAAGTATTACATCCTCTTTGTCTTGATGTGTGTGAGAAAGGAAACGTTCCTTCTGAAATTAGATATTTTAATGACCCTGAGTCGAAAGAATATACAACTATCACAAAAGAAATTGTAAGAGATGGAAAAATTATCAAAGCAATTACTTCTATTTACAAGCTTTCTATGGTAACAGTAGAAAGCGATACTATGGTCCCCTTACCTGGAACTGCCTCTAAGATTTTTTCTCTATTAGGAGATAATAATGTTAATATTGTTTTTATTTCTCAGAGTTCTTCAGAAAATAATATTACTTTCGGTATCGATTTTGAGGATTCAATGAAAGTAAGTTTTCTCTTAAGAAATTCTGAATTATTTGGGAAGAAATGGTTCCGAATTAAAATAAATAATGATATTTCGTTAGTAGCTATTATCGGTGCAGGTGTACTTCATACTCCAGGGATAGCAGGTAAAGTTTTTATGACATTAGGTAATAATAATATAAATGTTTTAGCTATAGCCCAAGGATCTTCAGAATTGAACTTTACAGCAATTATTGAAAGACAGAATTGTAAAAAAGCTATAAATATATTATATGATGCATTTATCAGCTGAATATAAAAGAAGGAAGAAAGATGTCTAATTTATTTTAAAACAAATTTTTAAATTTTTCTTCTGCGATTTTCTTTCTTGTTTTTTCTGCTTGGTTGGATGAAAATTTTTCTTTTAGAGCCTCAGTGCAAATTTTTTTTCCAATAATCACTTTTGGATTAGTTGCCCAATTTACATTTATTAATAGACAAAGATAGTATATCGATGATAATATTAATGCAATTAAACTTCCAATATTAAACTCAGATGGATTTTCAATAGAAACTTTGGCAGACGGTACACTCTCTTGAATTAATGCTTGAAATGTCGCATTTGCTTGATAATTTACTATAGTTTGGGCACTAAGACCATCTATATATCTTATTGAGGAATTTAAAATGAGATCAGGATATTCATTATTAATAGTCCACAAAATTGGAATGACCACTTTTTTAGTTCCTCCTAGTAAATATTCTAAAACTGAATGTTGGCATATTGGAGCTGATTGATATGTCCCAATCATGCCTTTTTCATCTTTTCCTGTACTTTCTGATATTCCTTGAACCCATAATCCAATACTTCCTTCAAGATTTTTAGAATATGGCATTGAAAAAACAACATTATAACCCATTTTATATAAATTAAAGAGAAATGCAGCAAGTTCTAATGCAGGTTGTCTTTCATATTTTGAAAATATTCTATAACTATCTTCTAATCCTTCTAAGAAATCTTCAACATTTATACCTGCTATATAAGCAGGTACAATTCCTACATTTGTAATGGATCCTGCATAGCGTCCAGAAAGGTTTGGCACATCTAAAATAGGGCAATCTATTTTTTTTAAAATTTCGTTCATTAAACCCATGGATGAAAGCCCTAGAAATTTATACCCTTTCTTTAAAAATGTACCAATTGTTGAATTAATATCTAAGGTTTCTCCTCCTCTCGATATCGGAATCACAATGGAATCATCTGGAGATGTTTTATCTAAACATCCTTTTAATTCTACAGCTCTTGAACTAGAAACAGGGAAGATTTTTTTATTTGCTAAATGTCTTAAAGCTAATAAAGTTTGAATTGAACCTCCTGTTCCTAACACTATAATGTTTTTAAGCTCATCTGTAATGAATTGCTTTACTGTTTGCTGAATTTTTTCTAAATCTAAATAAGTTTTCGTGTCAAAAAAAAAGGGAGGATCCCATTGTTCTTTATTTTTTTTAATTATTTCTATTGATTCTCTTAATAATGTATCATTTATTTCTGGATAATATTCAAATTTGATGTTTGAATTTATGAGATTTCACCTAGAAAATTTAAGTGATTTTATTAATAACTTTATATAATCTAATCATCTTTTTATTGTTTTATTTATTAATCTTTTATCTTATAAAATTAAGAAGAAATATAATAAAAACTACAAAATCCTCTAGTATTGTCGATTCTGCCCCTCTTATTCTTCAAAAAAAATTTGAAAATTAGAACTCTATTTTATTTAAAATAAAGAGCTAAACAACTATTCATAATGATAAATACCTATAAAAAATACACTTATTTTTTTTTGTAAGGTGAACTTTAGTGGCTAAAGCAAGAGAAATAGAAGATAATAATGGATTTGAAATGGGTAAACCTTATTACTGTAAAGAATGTAAACGTAATCATACGAAAGGAAAAATCTATAAAGAACATTTAAATTTTGCTTTATTTGAAAATAATGACGAAGATGAAATTAAAGACAAAAGTAGTGAATTAAATAATGATGATTATGATGATGAAGCAGAATTGATTGAAATCTTTAATGAAATTAACAATGAAGAAAATAATGTTGAAGTTGAAAATCAATTAGAACCTGATATAAAATTAGATAGTGAGGACATTCTAGATAACAGTGACAGTAAAGAAGCATGTATAAATGCTGTGAAAAAGCTTCCTGGTGTTGGAGAAGCCACATTAAATAAATTAATTAAAGCAGGATTTTCTAGTTTAGAATCAATAGCATTTACTCCACCTAGTATAATTCAAGAAGAAAGCGGCTTAGGAGATAAGACAACTGCTAAATTAATTAAAGCTTCCATGGAAAAATTGAATATTGGATTTAAATCCGCTGAAGATGTATGGGAACATAGAAAAAACATTGCTCGAGTAACTACAGGTAGTCAAGAGTTAGATGATTTACTAGGGGGTGGTGTTGAAACCGGTAGTGTGATCGAGTTTTTCGGAGAATTTAGGACGGGTAAAACTCAGATTATGCATCAATTATGTGTAAATGTTCAGATGCCTGAAGAAAAAGGAGGACTTGAAGGAAGGGCTTTATATATTGATACTGAAGGTACTTTTAGACCAGAAAGGATTATTCAAATGTCCGAAGGTCTAGATTTAGATCATAAAAAGGTGCTAAAAAATATAATTTTTGGTCGAGCATATAACTCTGATCACCAAATTCTTTTAATTAAAGAAGCAGCAAACTTGATTAAAGAAAAAAACATTAAATTGATTGTAGTGGATTCACTCATAGGGCATTTTCGCAGCGAGTATATAGGACGTGGTACATTAGCAAGTCGTCAACAAACAATTAATTCCCATTTGCACGATTTATTAAGATTATGTGATATATATGCGGATTTAGCAATTGTCGTGACAAATCAAGTCCAAGCTAAACCTGATGTATTTTACGGAAATCCATTACAAGCTGCTGGGGGAAATGTTGTAGCCCATGGTTCCACAATTAGGATTTACTTAAGGAAAGGCAAAGGAGAACAGAGGATCGCTAAAATGGTTGATGCTCCACATTTACCGGAGGGAGAAGCCATTTTTTCTATAACTGAAAATGGTATCTGCGATTAAAATATTGTATAGGATTAATAAGAATCATATTTTAAAATTGGATTCTTATTTTCCAACCATTTAAAAAATTAAAAGAGAACCATTAAAATGAACTTTATTACAGAGAAAAATTATTACAGAAAAAATATTAAATAAATAAAAAAATCAAACTAATTTTTCATATTCTTTTGATTTGTTTGATAGTCTCTTAACTTCTTTTGTCATTTCAGTTATTCCTAACTTAAATATCTCTGAGGCGATTTTTGAAGATATTTTGTACTTTTGAGCAGCCTCATTGAAGTTTTCCTTTTTAGCAGCTAATTTAGCTTCTTTCTCAAGGATTTTCATTTTATTCCTAAGATCTTCGATTTTTGTCATACGCATGATATCATCTAATTCCTGAGATTCTGTTATTAATTCCCAAGTTGTAGCAATTTTCACAGCATTCTGAAAAATTTTGATAGATTTATCAAAATCTTTCTCCTTTTTTGCATTTAATGCATTCTTTTTAAGGTTTTTAATTTCTTTTTTTGCTATTTTAACACTATCGATTACAGCCGCCCCAATTTTTGATTGAATAGGGGCAGAAACAATTGCATGCTGCTCGGTTAAACTCACAAAGTATGCTTCTCTTTCAATTGGTCCTATTTGAGCAAGATCATTAACCAGTTTTTGTCTTTCTTCTGGTGATAACCTAACTAAACCTGAAACTTTCTGATTAATAAGGTTTAATTCTTGTTGCGAAATAGGCTTGGCTTCGATGGCTGATATTTCAATCGGCATGAGTATTTTAGTATCTCTTAATTCTTTGATCCCCATGAATATTTCTGCTGTATCTTTACTAGTTTTATCAGCAGCTTGCTTTAATAGAGTAGCAATGAAGAAGAAATTCCTCTCTGAATCTTTCATTAAATTGTTTGCGATTTTTAAAACTTCTCGAGATTGGGTTTTCTTTAAATCTTTAACAGTAGAATAATCATAAGTGATTTCATGAGGTAAAATAATAGAAGTACTTAATATCTCATCAACAATTGTCCCGGCATCTCTAAAAATATTTAGTTGGCCTCTCCAATCAGGAAGCTCGCTAGAATAAGATCTCTCGAATACATGGATAAATTCCATCAAGTTTCTACGTAAAATCAATGAAGCTTTTTTACTTAATACTAATGCTACTCTTATATGTTCTCCATCTGATAAAAGCAACATTTTATCACCATAAGAAATCTCATTCAATTCTTCTTGGCTAACTAAATCCTTACCAAAACTACTGATGGCAGAAATAAATCCTGAAATTAACTCTGGATCAATCTGTTCCGAACCGAATGATTTAAAATAGATACAAGTACCTGTTCCCTTATACAGGACTAATACATGTTCTAAATTAACAGCATCATCAAAAATAGTTTTAACTTCAGTTAGAATCCGAGCTTTTTCACGCTTTTTAGGAACTACAATACCTCGATAAATAGCAACCGATCCTCCTGAAGCTACAGCTACAATAGCGCCTATTACGATATACGATAATAACTGTTCAAAAGTTAAACCCCCTTCTGGAGTTGCTCTGACTTCTATTTTAAATTCTTGTGATATAATTTCATAATTTTCTATTTTTATGTATATTATAATCGTATAGTGGCCTATACTTGGTAATGTATCTAAATTAATTGTTCCTGATAAGCCACTCGTTCCTATACCAAAATCTGTAGTTGCAGAAAAAGATGCATTTATAGGCGTTTCAGAAGTCCTGTTGTAATAGATTGTAATGTCTAAAATATTGGCAGCTGTAGATAAGTATCTACCTCCCCTATCATCGTCTGATATGTTAAATTTCACTGTTAATGTACTTTCTATCGTGCTATTATAATATCCATCAACACCCGAAGGAAATAATTCTGTGGAGCCTTCTAAAAGTGTAAAATCTTCAATATGGGAAAAATTTCCTATTAATGTAAAAGATAAATCAATCGTATCCCAGTTGTAAACTCCAGATTTCGATATATTTACGGTTATTGTATATATATCTGAAACTATGGAGGCGTCATTAATGCTCACATTCAAAATATATTGATTACCATCTGGAGTCAAAGTCCATCCGGGAGGATTCGGCCAATCAATGCCACCATTGTATGTAATTTGCACATTTGTGGAGTCAAGTCCTGCTATGGGAGCGTTTGTGTCGGTTCTATTTATATAAAGACGCGAGGAGTAATCAAAACCTGTAAGTCTTTGGTAATTGTTAGAAATATTTGAAATGAAAATGATTTCAGTGTCTATTAAATCTATGGTTATTGACAACGATATTTCATATGATTCCTTTCCATCTTTTGAGATTGTAAAATTATATTCGTAAGGCGTAGTACTTGCGGGAACTTCATTAGCAGTAAGATTGACTGTATAAGATCCATTTATATGATCAACCCAGTTGTGAATGAAATTTGCATGACCTTCCCAGCTGCTAATATTTGCTCCTGGGATCAATTCTCCAATTATAGTATCGTTATAATCAAAACTATAAATCACACTTTCGTAATTAACGATTGTAAAATTTGTTGATGGGCCGATTATCTCAGTAGTATTCATAATATTTAATCGGATTGTTATTGATTGATTATTAAAATACGATTTATTAGCAAATATATAAATGTAATTATAACCATAATCATAATCCGAAGGATTAAGTGTGAGTCCATACTCTCCTGGTGCTCCTGCAGTCAAATTCCCATAATTACTTCCTGATACATTAAAGTATGTAACACTATCCGCAGTAATGCCCACATCCTTCCCTGTATCATTGAAGAATACGTCAATATTGAAAGATGGATCAGTTTTAGATTTATCAATTAATGGTGAGGATGGATTAACCAAAATTAAATCCGTTGAGCCTAATATAATAAGGTTTTTTTCTCTAAATCCAGCTTCAGTATCGTTATTCCAAAACATTTGAACTTTAAACACTCCATAAGGAATATCTTCTCCTGCCGTATCCCAACTACTTAGAAATACCTGATCACTTGAAAAAGTATTATTCAATTTGGTATGATTTATTACTAGATCTGGGCTGTAAACGGTTAAGTTAACGATACCGTTCTGTATGGTTGTTGTAAAATTGGCGTAAAAGTCAATGACATTAGTATAATTAACAGTATTATAATTTACTGAATCTATTAGAGTTCTAACCTCTTGCAATAAATTTGTAGATTGCGCCGCAATATACCAATTGGTTTCATTCCATGCATTAGATATTTGTAGCTCTCTATACCCATTACTAATTAGCCCTAAGGTTATATCAGAAGTTTTATCTACAGATCCATCTGATGCCATAAAATTCTCCCATGTAGCGGGTACAGTAAAATTAATTCTATAATCGTTAAAAGTTGTATTAAAATCATTTATTGCTCCAAGAGTAGAATTCCAATCAATTGATT
>CP070805.1:947888-1009796 GCA_020343655.1 Promethearchaeota archaeon
TTTACTCTCCAAAGAATTACATTCGTCAATCCCAACCGGACCATAGAAGAATTGTTGTCTATCATATGTTTCCAATAAAGCCAATCTATTGATTTCTTTGACGAGTAGATTAATTTTAAGATTTTTTAGAAATTTATTTGAACTTAAAGAGCCCCTTACAATAGCTTGAATTGAATTACTTTTTAAAAAGTTAAAGATATAATTTTCAGGTTCATGACATTCAACAGATTTTATTTGGGATTTAAATTTATTTGGGATTTGTTCAAAAAGGCTATTTAGGGAAGTTTTATTGCCAAAAATATTAATCTTTGATTCGTATTCCTTTAAAAAATTCAAACACGCTTTCAAGATTTTGTGATTATGGTATTCAGAATCCCCTAAACCTATTCCAAGATCAACGTTCCTTTCCTTTGCAGCTGACTCAATTTTTTGTAGTATTTCCATAGTCAATATCTATGAATATTTAAAACATATAATAAAACATGTAAGCTATTATTATTGACAGGGCATTATAAACGCCATGAGTTATAATAACCGCTATTAAATTCTCATTTCTCCAATAATATATTAAGCTTAACATTAATGAAATCGCAAAGTAGGGAATAAATGACAAAAGAAATGAAATAATTAGGACAATTGGAGATTCTGAGACCATTAGAAAGATTCCTAACAAATGAATCATTGAAAATATAAATGCAGTAATTAAAATACTCCATTTATTCCCTAAACTCCGGGATAATCCTTTTTGCATAAATCCTCTAAACAATATCTCTTCGGAGGTTCCTATAATTAATATCATCACTACAGATAAGAGAATCAAGCTTAAAATATCTGCTGATGAAATGATCAATTCCACATCAGTAGTTGTACTACTCAGATTCCGAACAATTTCAAACCCAAAAACCATTTCTAACAAAATCTCAGTTAAAAAGGAGACAGTGGCAACTAATAATATGCCTATAACAGCAAATCCCAATCCTATTAGAATTTCTTTAATTATTCCTTTCTTATTGAATCCTTGAAAAGTAAATCCTAATAAACCTAACCTATTTTTTAAAGTGGGATTTTGAAGAAAACTATCCACATAAAATACTGGAACTAGTATAAAAATCAATTCAAGGAATGAACTAAATATTATAAAATATGGATCAAATAGAAACTCCAAATTAAAAGAAAAATAAATTATAAGAGCAAATAATCCTGCAGCTAAAAAATACATTAAAAAATAAGCACCTAAGGGCACCCCAATGGAAGTCATTGTCCCCCATAATTCAAAATTTTTTGTATCAACTATTTCTTCATCAGAAATTTTCTTAGGTCCTAAAAAAATCGAAGGTGTCAGAGGTTGGGGATATTGTGTCTGTTGAACATAAGGATTTATTACTTTTTTTGGCTGTAATCTATTATATTTTTTAAGATAATCAAGGTTAGTTCCGCATTTTAGGCAATATTTTAGGCTTTGAATTTTTGGAATTTTATTCCCACAAACGGGACAAAAGAACCACGAGAGTTCATCTATTTCTTTTTTATTTTTAGAATTAGTATTTTTTTCTTTTTCATTAAGATTGTGAGCTTCTTTGTCATTCATTATTAAATTACAAAAATAAATTAAATTAATAAAAATTTTACATTTCAAATTTAAAGAAATTCAATAACTCAGATCTTTATTTTGATCTTTAAATAACGCTTCTAACGCCCATTAAAACTCTGGAAACTTCGAATCCATTATTGAAAATATTATTATATTGTTTTAGATATTGACTGTGTATATAATCTTCTTTAGCTTCCTCAACTGTTAATTTAAGTTTTGTTGAAGGCATCCAGAAGGTTTTATTGATATGTTGATATTCAACCATAACCATATACAGGAATATACCGCTTTTTTTTGGAATTAATTTTGTTTTTATTATTCTTCTTTCATTAGCTTTTAATTTCTTTATACTTGTATACTTTAGTTTTGATTGAAATGAGTTTGGCATAAAGAAATAAATCTTAATGTCCTTAATATCAGTTAAATTAGGATTCTCTATTATGAATTTTATAACTTCAGAATTATTAACTTTTAGTTTATTATTCTGTACTTTAATATCTATGAAAAGTGGATATGGCAAAGCTATTTTATCTAAATTAAAGCTTAAATCAATGAGCTTTTGAAGATTAGGCTTTAATTCTAAACTAAACTGATTTCTTTGTTCTTCTAATGACAAGACTTTTTTCCTTCTAATTTCCTGAAATTCTCTTAACATATGATTAACATAATTTAAGATGTGTTTATCAAATTCTGAATGTTTTCCCGAAATAAGCGAAATTAGTTTTTTATAATAATCTGATTCAAGATCTCTAATTAAAGGTTTTGTTAAGATATTATTTATGAATTTTTTTAATAGATCATCTAAATAGATTAAATCTTTATGTTCAATTTCGAATCTTTCAATAATATTTTCATTAAAAAGATTATGATGCAAAAAATCACTTAAGGTATTTAAGACTTCAATAGATTCAGAATTATATGTATCAAAGGCTTTTATTATCATGTTTTCCAGTAAATCGTTGAATTTTTCAACATTTTTATTCTTAACGTTTATAAACTCAGAACGATATGATTCAAGATATTTAATTAATTTACCTGAATGTAATTTTAAAAGATTTCTTTGATATTTTTGATATTTTTCAGAGATATCTTTAATCCATTTACTTACACTGGTTAACTTTTCAACACTTTCGTCAGTATTAAATATAATATCTACTTCTGGAGGCTCTGTGGATGAAAATGGGTTATCTACCTTAACTTTTTCAAGCAAAATAGAAGTATCGCGTTCCAACTGATATATTCTTTCAATTTGTGTGTATAAATTATATACTAAGATACTATATTCTTTAATTCTGTTTAATTTATTTATTAAATTCTCTAATTTTTTTGAAAAATATTTTGGATTTTTATTCAATATTCCCTTTAATATTACTGTAAATTCAGCAAGAATTATGTATACATCCTTCATCTGGTTAGTTTTGATGGAATTATCTTCAAATTGAGTAATATTATAATAATCTACGATATTTTGATAATTTTTCGCAGCTAAATCATAATATCTACTACAATCCTCAAGATAGTATGAAATTTTTGCTAAATAACTATAATACAACCCCAATAGTGATTTATTGATTATAAAAGAGGTATCTCTATATTCTCGAAATTCTTTTTTAATTTTATCATTAGTTATATGAGTTAATAAGTATTTTTCAATGATGATCTCAAAATTACCCGCAGAGCGAATTAAATTGAATAATTTTAATGGATCAATATTAATATCGTCCAATTTTGTAATAATTAAGTGTCTATATTCTTTAAATTCGAAATTTAACTTATGATAAAAAGATTTTATAGAGGATTTTCTTCTTTCCAGTTCCTCATCTTTTACTTCTTTTTCGTGTTTCATTGATGTAAGATTCAATATCTCTGCCAGATAATATTTAAAAGAATAAATTGATTCCATATAAAAAGTTTTAGCCCCACAATAAGGACACTTAGCTATAGAGCCCTTTATAATGGCTAAGGAACTCCCACATTTTTTACATGGTAAGTGAGATATCATATTGAGTATCCAAAAAGAAATTAATTCATTATTATTCTTACAGAGTTATAAATTGCTAATTAATTATTAAAATTTTATCCTTCAAATTCACAATTTCATAATATTTTGATTTATCATTTGAAATTTGTTATTAAATTAATTAAATTTTTAAAGTAGAAAATGGTTATTTTAAATCCAATTAAAAGAAAGAATTAATGTGTAAAGTAGCAAAAAAGATGATTGTGTTCGAGCTTAATTGAGTGAACGAATCCGTATCGCTCGAATTGGATTGTTTGATTCATTGGTATATTTAGAAGATTGATTTCACCATTCCCATTCGATATAGAGCCATCAGGTTTTACAATTGAAACCTCCAAGTTTTCATCCTTAGGTACCCATTGAATAATTGAAAAATTTCGATTTAATTCCTTACTATGGAAACTAGCTTCAATTCGTTTTTCATTAAGATTAATAGATTCAATTTTAACATTTAGTAAATCTTTTAATCGGATTACTTGACCTTTTATAAATTTTTTCGCATCAGATGAAGCTATCAATAAATTTAATTTGTTATCCTCTGCAATACAAGTTATTTTTCTTTTCCCTTTTTTCGGGTTTGACGGATGTAAGAAAGGTTCAGAAATTAATTTCTTAGAAGGAACATTAGTAATGGTAAGTGATATTGGATCTTCTACAAAAAAGTATCGATTAGAAATTCCATCTATAATATCTTGATTTTTCGCGTATAACCAATTTACTGAGAAATTAATTCCTGTTAAAGACATACCAAGAGCTAAAAGTGTTTCTTTTAATGCTTCTGGTCTTATACCCCTTTTTTTAAGGGATTGTAAACTCCAAGTTCGAGGATCGTCCCAACCTTTATATATACCTTTTTGAATATTATTTCTGGCTTCAGTTTTACTTAATTTCATACCAGTAAAATTGATTCTTCCGTAATGTAAGAATTCAGCTTTTTTCCATTTAAAATGATCCCATATAAATTGTTCTATGAAATCTTCCTTTATCAAATCAACTCCTCTAAGGATATGTGTAACTCCAATAAGATAATCATCAATTGCCCATGAAAATTCTAACATTGGCCATATAATGTATTTGTAACCAACTCTGGGATGCTCTGCTTCAGATATCCTCATAATAATTTGATCTCTCAGAGCAGGATCTTTTTGATCCATACCTGTTTTTAATCTTACTACAGCATCACCTTCATGATATTTTCCATTGAGCATTGCCTTCCATTCTTCTAAATTCGTTTCAATAGAATGATTTCTATGAGGGCATCCTATTTTTTGTCTCTTAAATTTATCCCTAAATTCATCAGCGGGACAAAAGCAAACATAAGCAATATTATCTTTAATCAGTTTTTCACAATATTCATAAAAAATTTCTAACCTATCGCTTTTATAATAGATTTTGCTATATTCTATACCTAACCATTCTAAACCTTCTTTAATTAAATCATAGGCTTCTGGTAAAACAAATTTTGCTTTAGGGCTGTCCCTTAATGATTTAGGACTTCCAATTGTATCATCATAGAACAAAATAAGTTCTCCATTATGCTTTTTTACATATTCATTGTTTAATATAACCATTCTGGCGTTCCCTATATGTAATGCACCGCTCGGATAGGGTGCTAAGCGCATAACAACCTTTTCATATTTAGAAAGATTAGGTAATTCTGGTAATTCTTTTTTTTCCTCTATAGTTTCTATTACATCTAATGCATGAGGATCCAACCGTAATAATTTTTCTGTTTGTTCCTTTAAATCCAATTTTAAAATTTCGTCTATAATCTGATTCAAAATAGGAAGAACAGTTTTAGCTTGAGGCTTTAAATCAGGTCTAGTAGCCATAAGTTTTCCCATTATGGCTTTTTTATTTGGTTTCCCATTAAATTTAACTGCGTTTTTTAATCCACTCAGCCAAAGTATCTTTCTTATTTCTTCATTATTCATTTAATTTTTACAACTAATTTATTAACTTTAGATAAAATTTCAGAATATTATAAATATAAATGGCTCATACAAAAAAAAAAATTACTAAGTTTATTTTCTTTGCAATTCTTCCATTTTAGATTCTAATTCAAATATGCCATTCCTCAATATATTTTTTGCGATAAATGAAGGTTCTTCTGCTACCTTTTGAGTTAAGATCTTTGATTTTAAAGAATATGCCTCTAAAAGTGTAGTTTTCTTACCTGAGAATGATCCTTTAATTACAATATCAAGAATATGCAAAGCCAATTGAGATTTCCCTTCTTTATATAGTGTTTTGGCATGATTAAGATATTGTTCTTCGTTGTTAATTTCTAAATATTCTTTCGCAATCTCATTAGATTTAGCTGGGAAAAGATCAGTTGGATTTCCTGTGGTATACCAACCATGAAAGAGCCTATAGACCGCATGTATTGCAAATCGATAACAACCATATGACGGTGTTAAGAACTTGTGATTCTTAAACTTTTCAGGATAGATTTCAAGCATCTCATGATATATTTGCTCAAACCATTTTCCCTCATTTAGTCTTTTTACAACTTCGTCATAAATAAAATTCAATACTTCTGCTCTAATTAATAAAGCTTCTTTAACATTTTTTTTACCTTCTATAAGTGGTCCATGACCAGGTACCAAGTACTCAGCATCTTTTTCTAACATTTTTTCTATGGCTATTGCCCATTGCTTTGGGTATCGTTGAACCTTAAATGGATTACCTACATTAGGAAATGTGGGATTTGATACTAATTCTCCCGGAAATAAAACTTCTTTTTCAGGAAAATACATCCATAAGCTATCATCCGTTTCTCCTTTATCATGATAAAGTTCAAAAGAAAAATTTCCTAATTTAAACTCATAATTATTATTTCCATGAATAATTATCGTAGGGTCAAGTGTTTCATGTGCATAAACACCCTCTTTTGGTAAATTGGATAATGAAGAAAACTGTTGTTTATTTATCCAAGCATGGTATCTGTCTAATTTTCTATATTTTTCAAATCTATTCAATATATTTTCATGAGCTATAATTTGAGGCATACTCCAACCCTTAACATTAACTTCTTTAATTATTGAAGCGTATCCAAAGCAATGATCAAAATGTCCATGAGAATAAATAACATATTTTATTTGTTTATCTGAAAATTTTCGAATTTGATTAAAAATTCGGCGATGATAGACTCTATTTGATAAATCAAACACTACTAATCCTTCTTCCGTCTTTATCACACCAATATTAGCCCATGCTCCAATGATAAGGCAAATATCGTCAGCAAAAGTCTTAGCTGAAAAATTACCAAACCACTTTTGCATATCCTCTTCAGTTGTATTCATTGGTTTATCCTTGAAAAGAAATTTTATGAATTATAAAGGTTTTGTACGATCTCATTAGTTTCCTTCATAATTCGTTCAATTAATTCTTTAACTGTTGGTATGTCATGAATAAGTCCTACACCTTGGCCAACAGAAATGACACCTGCAGTTAAATCTCCCTCATCATACATAATTTTTGATTTTGCTCCGGCGGCAGCATTAAATATCTCCATTTGGTCGCTTTTTGAAGTTTCAAGCTCGAGAACTTTTTTTGCTGCTTGATTGTCCCATACACGATGAGTGGCATTAAGTGATCGCATTATAATTGTTGTATCGTAGATTGAAGCAGTTACAAGGGCTTGCTTTAAATTGTCATGAATGGGACATTCTTGTGTAGTTAGAAGACGTGTACCTATTAATGCAGCTTCTGCTCCTAACGCTAAAACAGCGGCTACACCTCTTCCATCTGATATTCCTCCTCCAGCAACAACTGGGATATCTAAAGCATCAACGGTGGCAGGTGTTAATACGAGTGTTCCAATATCATAACGTCCTGTAGCACCACCATTCTCCCATCCAACTACCTCCACAATATCAGCTCCTAATGAAGCTGCTTTCAACGCATATCTCACACCTGCACATTTGTGTATCCAAAGGACCTGATGATCTTTAAACAGAGGAATATATTTATCAGGTGCTTGATGACCAGATGTCTCGATAATCTTAATTCCCTCATCTAACATTACTTTTACGTGGTCAATCTGTTTAATTGGTTTTAACATAGGGAATAAATTTACATTTACTGCGATTGGTTTATCTGTTAAAGATTTAAGCTCTATAAGTGCTTCTCGTAAATCTTCTGGTGTTCTGTACATCACAGAAGCCATAATTCCAAGTCCTCCTGCATTTGAACAAGCAGCTGCAAAAGAAGGAAAACTTATATTCATCATATTTCCGCAAAAAATAGGGTATTTTATACCCAGCATCTCTGTTACTTTTGTCTTTATCATATTTGTCACATTAAACCTTTGTAATTTATAATCTTTTAATTAGTTTTAATTCGATATATTATTAAAAATTATAAATTTGTGGATTTTTCAATTCATGACAAAAATTAAAAAACAAGATAACATGGATATGTCATTACCAGAAAGAGAATGGTCTCGCTTGAGGCGCGTTCCGCGACTTATTGTTTATGGATTTGGTATTGTTACACTCTTCTGGTATTTTTGGTGTATAATTGGTTTAGCTATTGGAATTATTTATTATATCTTCCTAAAAGATATTGCATGGAAAAGAAATGGGATTGTATTAGCTTGTGCAATTGGTTTTATAACAATTTTTGTTCATTTTTATAAAGGACTTGCTCCTCTTACATTAATTATTTGGTTTAATGTAATTTTCATTATATCATATGGAATAATACTTCTGATCTTAGAGATTTTAAAAAGAAAAAAAAGAACACTTAAAAAAATTATTCAATGGATCGGGAATTATCAGAAATTATCAAATAAAAAGCGTAAAGCAATTGAATTAATGGTTATATTTATTCCTATCAGTTTATGGACCTCTGTGAGCATTGATTTAGGAGTTATGTTTGATAACAGTCCTCAGCTCATATGGGTGAATGTCCCTACAATGGTTAAAATAAATGAAAGTTTTGATATTACTGTTGAAGCATGGGATCCTTTTGAACGTTTAAGCGCTGTGTATAGGGGGAGAGTTGAATTCTCAATAAAGTCATTTAATCTCACCAATTATGATTTAATTATAAATTCCCAAACAAATTTACCAGAACCTTATACATTTACTGGACAAGTATATGGATCCGATATTGCTTATGAAATTAGAGATGGAAAAGATAATGGAAGACATGCTTTTCAAGCAAGTATTAATACTCCAGGTATTCATTATATTTTAGTAAATGATAGTAAAACTGGAAATACGTATTATAGCAATCCAATCATAGTTAAAAATTTCACATCCACAGAACCATTTATAGCCTGGGGAGATATTCATACTCATTCTCAACTTTCTGATGGTACAGGTACACCAGAACATTCATTTTATTTTGCTCGTTATATTGCTTGTCTTGATTTTTATGCACTCACGGATCACGGAGAAATTATGTTGTTTGCTCCGTGGTCACTTGATCATCTAGAATCTTCTACAAATGCAGCTTATGAACCAAGTAAATTTGTAACAATCCATGGAATAGAGTGGACTTGCGTTCGAACAGGTCATTATGTATGCATTTTCAGTGGAGATACATTATTAAAATCACCTATAATTGATTCATACTTTACAGTTACTTCACCTCAAGCTTTATGGAATGTTCTTGATGATTTCACTTCAAAACATGGAGTTCGGGCACTTGCACTTCCGCATCATACAACAAAAAAAGCATATATTCAAGATTGGACATATAATAACCCTAAATATGTTAAACTAGCAGAAGTATCTTCTGTTCATGGAGAATTCTTATTTGAACAACGGCATCCTTTAAATTATATAGCTGCTATTGATGAACCTCCAATATATACAAATGGTTCTTCAATAATCGATGCTTTTAACATGGGCTATAGGATGACTATGTATATAGCCAGCGATGAACATGATGGTCATCCAGGACATAGTTTAAGTCATAACAGAGCATATATAGGACATCAACGCCCTTATAGCTTGTGGCATACAAGAAATGAGCATCCTTATCCGGGAGGTTTAACTGCCGTTTATGTAAATAATCTTACAAGAGAAGGAGTTTTCACTGGATTAGAAAATCAAAGAATCTATGCGAATTCGGACCACGGACGCCCAATTCTCAACTTCCACATAAATGGTACAAAAGTTGGAGATGGCTCAACATTCATAGCTAGTAATCAAACGGAACATAGAAAAATAAGTGTCTTTCTATCTCAAGACGGAGCTCCAGTGGCGCAAAGATCTATAGCAGCATCAGTGACTCCCAATTGGATACCGAATTGGAATGCAGATATTGAAATTATAAAAAATGGAAAATTATGGTATACCGAAAAAGTATCTACACCAATCGTTAACATCTCAATAATCGATACTGAACCTATTACTGGAGTATCATATGAAAACAGTTGTATCAAAATAGGTAATAATTATTATACAAATCAATATAGTGATAATCCTATTGATCCAAGCAATTTAAATACAGGAGGTTATGATTATTATTTGATTCGCGTTGTAGGAGAAAACGGAAGAATGTCTTATGCTGGCCCTATATGGATCGAATATTAAATATTCACATACCTTCGATATCTAACAATTTCTTTATATCACTTATAGTTATGTTAGATAAATCACTCACTACCAAGTTGGCATCAAGAAGTTCTTCTTTATCATGTGTAGTCGTCAGAGCAACAGATAACATCCCAGCTCTTTTTGCTGCTTCGATACCAACTGGTGCATCTTCAATCACTATACAATTTTTAGGATTAATGTTTAGATAATTAGCAGCCATTAAAAATACATCAGGTTCAGGTTTCCCCTTTTCAACCTCTGCTGCAGTAATAACAACATTAAAATACTTTTTAATTTTTAACTTAGTTAATAATAAATCCACATTTTCAGGGGGACCACTTGAACCTACAGCCAATTTGAAGCCTTCTGATTTTAATTCTTTAATAATTCTTATTACGCCGGGTAAAGGTGTTAATTTATCCTTTACCATTTTCCGATAATATAATTCTTTTAGATTAGCCCATTTTACAACTAGATTGTTATCGACTTCTGAACCCACTAATTTTCGGATAATTGCAGGAGATTGTTGGCCAAAAGTCTCATTAAATAATTCTCTTGTAAACTCTAAACTGATTCCTTTGGCCATTTTTACCCAACTTTCAAAATGGAGTGAACCGGTATCTGCTAAAACTCCATCCATATCAAAAATAACACAATAGTTATTAAACATAGTATGAACTATAAACAACAATTGGGTAATTATTATAGATTAATATTAATTAATAAGAATTACAAACAAAAAATAATACGGGCCTGGTAGTCTAGCTTGGATAGCTTGATATTCTTCCATTCCAAACAGGGCACTGGCTTGCGGAGCCAGAAGTCGAGGGTTCAAATCATGTTGGGTTATACCTCATGAGAACACATCCCCCCCAGGCCATTCTATCTGAATTCATGAACTTTTAATAATTCGTACTTTAAGTTATATAATTTAGTACTTCAGAGATATCATTAATTCTCAATAAATTGGGAACATTGATTTCTCTTTCAAACGGAAACTTATAAATTCTCTCACATAAAATTGTTTGCATACCCGCTCTATCTCCTCCTACAACGTCAACATATTCATCCCCACATACTAAACAATCATAATTTTCAGATAGTTCCATTTTTTTTAAAGTATAGAGAAAGATTTCAGGATCAGGTTTCCTTTTGCCAAATTCAGCAGAAGTTACAACTGCGTCGAAATATTCAAAAAGATTATATTCTTTTAATGAATTTTCAATTGTTTTATGATGAGGATGGTTTGAGAGAACTGCCAATTTAATATGTTTATGTTTTGACAATTCTTCCAATGTTTCTTTTGTTTTAGGAAAAGGTTTCCATTCTTCACGCTCAAAAGAGTGATATATTTCAGCTAAGTTTTCATAAGTATCTTCATCAATATGATCTATATTATTAACTAAATTATCTTTTTCTAACGATTCTAATACTTCTTGATAAATAAAAGAAGTTGGAAATTCTATTTTTGTTTTAATACCCTCTCTCCAAAAACGTTGTCTCTTCTTAAAAAACTCCTTAACAAATAATTCGTCTGATATTCTTCCACTCCAAACTTGTTTTTCTTTTAATAATTTAATGGATTTTAATAAACCTTTTTTAAAACATTCAGTATATCTCTCTAGAGAGGGATTTTCAAAAAAAAATAAAGTAAAACCATAATCAAATATTATTCCTTTAATTATCATCGTGTTAATAATTATAAAAACTAATTCTCAATTTTAATTTATCTGAAATAAAATGAAAGTAAGCTGTATTTCGTTTCTGTTAAATACTTAATAAAAAACAAATTATTATCATAGGGATTTTATATTAGTGAGAAATTATATGTCGATCGATAAATGGCTCTCTGAAAAGGATTCGAAAGAAGAAAGAATTAGAAGAGAGAAAGCCTTTAAGCGTCTTACGAAGGATGAAGTTCAAGAGTTAAAAAAAAAGAAAATTAGAGATGTGGTAAAAAAAGAGGTAAAAACTAATGGTGAAATTTCAGAAAGTGATAAAATTCTACAAGAAATAGTCGAATTTAAAGATTGGTTAAACCAGAGGACTTATCTAAAAGGAGATTTAGACAAAATTGAAACATGGATAAGAAATTTATATTCAACAATTAATTATGAATCTGAGAAGAAGGTAGAATCAATTAATCATAATGAAAAAAAGGAATTAATTGAAAAGTATAGAGAGATACCAATAAGTTTACTAGATGAAAATACGAGGGTTGCCATAAATAAAAAGATTCGTGGTACAAATAGAACAAATTCAGATAATTATTATTTGAGAAAATTAAAAAAAAATATTCAAGAAAAACTAAAAGAAGCAGAATATTATGAGACTTTAGATAAAATATTAAAGATATCTTAAAAGTAGAAGGAAAATTCAAAATAATTTTTATTTTATCGATTTTTATATCTTTTATATTAATAATAAGACATCTTAAAATCTACAAATGTTGCTTATTTGCCCTATCGCGGGCTCAGGAAGAAGACTTTTACCCTTCACATATTCCAAACCGAAAGCGTTTTTGAAAATAGCAGGGAAACGATTAATTGATCATATCTTAATAAAACTAAAAAATTCTTTTCCTCAGGGAACCAATGTATGCTTTATTGTTGGTTATAAAAAAAGACAGATAACAGAATATCTTAAAAAAAATCATTCAGATTATTTTAATATCCATTTTGTAGAGCAAAAACCACTAGGTTATGAAGCAGATGCCCCATATTTTAGTGGTCTTGGAGATGCGATTTTACTGGCTAAAAATCTTGCCGAGAATGATGACTGTTTCATATTTTTGAGTGATAGACTTCCTATAGAAGATTATTCACAAATCTTATTAAATTTTCACCAGGATATCTGTGATAGTGTGATAAATGTTAAACAAGTAGATAATCCTCAATTCTACGGTGTAATTGAATTAGATAAAAATGGGACTGTTAAGAATATTATAGAGAAACCTGAAATTCCTAAATCAAATTATGCAGTATCTGGTGTCTATTTATTTGGAATGAGTATAACACCACGCTTATTTGAGTTATTAGCAGAGCAAAGTAAAATCCCATTAGAAAATGGTCAAGAACATCATTTAACTCCAGTTATACAGCAACTAATCGAAGAAGGATTTAAGTTCAAAATTAATGAAATGCAAAAGGAGATATTAGATTTTGGCAGACCAGAAAGTTTAATAGCAGGTAATCGTCTGTTATTAGCTGAAATTAAAATCCAAGATCCAACATATGATAAATTATTTCAATCTGGTAATATTCTTGATTCGAAAATTGTTCCACCTGTTTTTATTGGAGAAAACACAAAAATAACTGATTCAGTTATCGGTCCAAATATATCAATAGGAGATAATGTTGTTTTGGATAAATGTATTTTATCTGAATCTGTTATCGGTGATGGAGCAAATCTAAAAAAAATAATTTCTTCAGAAAGTATTATAGGGGATTATTCTATTTTAGAAGATTTAATTAAAAAAAGTATTACGATTGGAGATTCCTCATATATAACTACTTCTAATATGAAATCTTTTTAGTTTTTTAAAAAAAATTGATTAATTATGAGTTAATCAAATTGTGGTCTCTTATCTTGCCAAGGGGCAATTTCTTCAAAAGCTTTCGAAACTTGTAAGACCTTTAAATCATCATATCTATTTCCAACAATCTGCATTCCAATTGGTAATTCTTCACTTGACCAACCACATGGTATAGATGCTGCTGGATGTCCTGTGAAATTGAAAGGATAACCATGAGCAAACCATAATGTAAATGGGATAGCTTTTTCATTTATTTTTTCTGGGTATAATATACCTGATTCAAATGCAGGAATCGCGTTTGTAGGAGTAAGTAAAATATCATAATTTTTAAAATATTGATAACATGACTCATACAAATTTTTCCTTAAATCCATAGCTTGCATTATATCTTGTCCAGAAAAAGTATATCCTGCTTCCAATCCTTTTAAGAACTCAGGATCCAATTTATCTCGCCATTCTTTTAATTTTGATTTCAAATCATATGCCCAATATGAGGCAAAGTAAATATTCAAAACATAGGAGGGCTTTCTTAATTTAATCTTTGCTTTTTCTACAGTCCATCCAAATTGTTCAAATTTTTGGGCATTATCAAGAAAAACGTTTTCTACATCAGGATCTATAGCTTTTATAAATCCTAAATCTAAGGAATATCCAATCTTTAATTTATTAGGTTTCTCTTCAATTTCTTCATGATAATTAATGTTTTGATCTGGTAAGGAATATCTATCTGCATTATGAGGTCCTTTTATTACGTCCAACATTAAGGCAGCATCTTTCACGTATCTAACAATTGGACCATATTGATCAACCATAATTTCACTTAATAAACCTGGAGTAGGATGTACAGGAACTCTTCCAAAACTAGGTTTAATTCCATAAACTCCACAATAAGAACTAGGTGTTCTTATTGAGGTACCACCATCCGCTCCTAAGGCTAAATAACCCAAACCAGTAGCTATCGCTGCTGCAGCACCTCCACTTGAGCCTCCAGGGATTTTATCTAAATTCCATGGATTCTTCGTTTTCCCAAAAACTAGATTATGTGTATCAGGCCAATAACCAAACTCAGACATATTTGTTTTTCCAAGAATCACACAACCTGCATTTTTAAGTCTTTCTACGCATACATCATCTTCATTAGGTATATAATTTTCATATATTTTTGAACCAAATGTTGTTCTTATCCCCTTAATGGGCATCTCATCTTTAATTGATATTGGTAATCCATGTAAAAGACCTAAATAATCCCCTTTTTTTATAATATTATCTGCTTTTTTCGCTATTTCTCTTGACCAATCAAATGTGGGAGTACAATAGGCATTAATTATCGGATTGATTTTTTCGATTCTTTCGATAATTATTTCAGTTATTTCTTGCGAAGTAAATTCTTGAGTTTTAATTTTGTCTCTCATTTCGCCAGCTGACATATAACAAATATCTTCTTTATTCATTTTTATCATTAGTAAATAATTATTTTATTAATATAGAGAGTGATTGAGATTAATTTAAATAATACATTATTGATTTTAAAGTGAAAATTTATATAAATTTAGTTAAAAATTGGTTTTTTATCTTGCCATGGAGCAACTTCTTCGAATGCTTTCGAAACCTGTAGAACAGTAACCTCATCAAATCTTTTCCCAATTATTTGCATCCCTATTGGCAATCCTTCACTAGACCAACCACAAGGGATTGAAGCTGCTGGATGGCCACTCATATTAAAGGGATGAGTATAGGGTGAATAGGCTCCCCTGGTAACTTCTTTGCCTTCAATTTTAGGAGGAGAAGATACACCTAATTCAAAAGCAGGACATGCCATAGTAGGAGTAATTAAAATATCAAATTCTTTAAAGTGGTTGCATACACTGTCATAAATAGCTTCTCTTTTTATTTCTGCCAAATAAATATCTTCAGCAGTAAGTTGAAAACCATCTTGAGCCAGTTGAACTAATCCTTGGTCTAAAATATCTCCATATTGCTCAACTATCGGTTTTATAAAATATCCAATTCCATATGACCATATAGTATACCAAGTCGAACCATAGTTTTCCACAATTAATTTACCTCTAAGTGTTTTTCCGGAGGATAATAAATTGATCTTGCTTTTTTCAACGGACCAATTGAATTCTTCAAATTTTTTAACAGCATTTAGTACTGATTTCTCGACTTCAGAATGGATAATTTCTAGATTTCCTAAATCTATTACATATCCTATTTTCAGCTTTTTAGGTCTTTCTTCTAATGCATCATAGAAGCTATAAGTTGGTTTTGGTAAGGAATATCTATCTATATCATCAGCTCCAACTAGAATATCTAACATTAGTGCAGCATCTTTTACATATCTAACTAAAGGTCCCTTTTGAACGTAGGTACCCATGTTACCTTCTATTCTCATTGATGTTTGCGGGATACGTCCAAAAGTTGGTTTGATACCAAATAATCCACAAAAACTACTTGGAATTCGGATAGAACCTCCTCCATCTGAACCTTGAGTTAAAGGACTTAATCCAGAAGCTGTAGCTGCTGCTCCACCCCCAGTAGATCCTCCCGCTGTCTTTTCTAAATTCCAAGGATTTTTCGTTGCGCCAAAGATTAAATTATCAGTCACACCTTTATAACCAAAAGCAGGCATGTTTGTTTTCCCTAAAATAACTACACCTGCTTCCTTCAATCTTTTGACAGCGATATCATCTTCTAGTGCGATATAGTTTTCAAATGCTTTACAGCCAAATGTAGTTCTAATTCCTTTAACATCAATATTATCTTTGAAAGAAGTCGGTATACCATGTAATAATTCTATTTTTTTTTCTCCTTTTTTTATCGCATTATCAGCTTTTTTTGCCATTTCTCTTGCTAAATCGAATGTAGTGGTACAATAAGCATTTATTATTGGATTTATTTTTTCGATTCTTTCAATTATAATTTCAGTTATCTCTTGTGAAGTGAGTTCTTGTGTTTTGATTTTGTCCCTCATTTCACAAGCAGACATATAACAAATATCTTCTTTATTCATTTTCAATCTTGAGATTAATTTTTTTGAATTTTTAGATCTAAAGAAGTAAATTAAAACTAAAGTGATGTTTTTACTTTAGTATGATTAGTTTTAGAAAAAAGATTTTTTGCATTTTCTTTTGATCCGTTATATATAATTTTACTTTTAACCATTTCTTTAGGAGGGTATTTTATACCAGGAGGATATGAGCTATCTTTCCAACCTCCTAAGGCTGTACTAATATTAGCTTGCATTGGTTCAGAATTTATATATAAACTTCCTGCTTGTAATTCAGTAGAGAACCTTTCGATATTTTCAGGGGTAGTGTAAACAACTGCTCTCATACCATAATTGGAATGATTCGCAAGATAAATCGCATCATCAAGGTTTTTGGTTTTCGTAATACTTCTTACAGGACCAAACGCTTCTTCCCGCCATAAGAAAGGGGCTTTATCAAAATCAAGTATATTTTCTCTAGGAATCTCTACTAATGTTGGCTTATAAAATAAACCATAAGATTTTCCAGTATCAATCTTTTCAGCACCACATAAAACTTTAACACCTTTATGTTTTTGGGCTTCACTCACCATAACTTCCATCATCATTAATATTCGCCGAGAACCAAGGGGTCCTATGTCAGTTGTAGGATCTCGAGGATCGCCCATTTTAAGTTTCTCAATCTCTTTTAATAATAATTCAACATATTCATCATAAATATCTTGGTGGACGATTATCCTCTTCATTGAGAAGCATTGTTGTCCTGAATTCGTATAGGATGCGATTACATTCCATTTAGCAACTAATTCTAAATTTACACCAGGCATAACAATTCCTGCATCATTCCCTGCGCACTCGAATACAAAATTTTTAAAAGGTTGGGTTATCATATTAACGCCTAGATACCTTTGAGTATTTTTTTTCAAAAAGTCAGCATAATCAATCAATATTTGCTTAGCTGTATGAGAGGCAGCTACACAAACAATGTTTTTAACCAAATATGACTCAATAAATAATTTAGTAGCAAAATCACCAGGACTAATGACTAAATCATAAGCACCATTAAAGGGAAAATCACTCTCTTTTATTCTATCAATGCAGAATTTCATTGTTAAAGGACATGCAGTAGAAGGTTTTATTATAGCAGGATTCCCCGTCATAAAACTTGCTCCCCAATAATACATTGGGAGACTCATTGGTGTATTACGAGGAGTTATACCAATAGTTAATCCCATGGGTTGATATTTTAATAGAGATTTTAACCCACTTTCTAAATCACGTTGTTCCCTATCCTGTACTAAATCAATAAACCAATCAACATAACTATACCCTTTTTCAATTATGGAAAATTCCCATTCAGAGTATTTAACGGGAAGTCCGCCTTCTTCAACAATTATATCTTTAATTTTTTTCTTATTTTTTACCAAAACAGAAGCGATATCTTTTATAACCTCAATTCTCTCTTCCATTGTGGTATTTAAAAGCTTATATTCCCATTGAGCTGTCCTTTTTATTTTTTCATTTATTGTTTCCACGGTATCAGCTTCAAGGGAATCTATCAGTTCTCCAGTATATTTATTTAAAATATCTAGTTTCATAATTTATCTCATTTATTTTTTTCTTTCTTTTTAGGGACTTTCTGTTTTTCACTATATTCTTTATACCAATCAATTGTTTTTTTTAATCCCTCTCTTAATGGAGTAATGGTATAACCTAATTTTTCAATGGCTTTTTTTGAAGAATAGGCTCTATGATATTTAATTGATCTAAGTGTAGATCGTGTTAAATAAGGCACTTTTTTGTTAAAAAATGCTTTTAATTCCAGTAACCACGCATAAACCATTGTAACCCAGAATGGAAGCTTTTTTGCCTTCTTACCTCTTCCAATTTCGGCGATTAAATCTAGATATTCTCTAAATTTAATGTTTTCTCCACCAATAATAAAATCTTCTCCAAAAAGATCTTCTCTATTGATTTGACTTACTAATACATCTGATAAATCATAAACATATGAAAGGCAGGCTATTGATTCTCCCTTTCCAGGACACACACCTAAGGGAAGAATTTTTCCTCTCATAATATCAAAAAGCATCCTTCCAAATATATTGAAATCTCCTGGACCATATACAATTCCTGGATAAAAAATTCTTACTTTTAATCCTTTAGGTATTAGTGCTTTAATTAGTTTTTTAGCTTGAAATTTAGATTTCTCATATTCCATAAAAAAATGATCTTTTTCATGGGTTTCATCAACAGGTTCTGCAGGAGTAGGTCCTAATGCAGTAAAAGAACTAACATAAAACAATTTTAGCTTTTTTTCAAGAGCAATATTTGCGATATTTTCAGTTCCTTTTACATTAATATCATAATAGATTGAGTTCTTTTTTGCCCATATTCCAGTATAAGCCGCAAGATGATAAATAATTTCAACATTTTCTACTGCTCTATATAAACTATCAATATCTCGAAGATCTCCTATGATATACTCAATATTATTTAAATTTTGAAAGGGTTCAATATTACTGCTCTCTCTAATTAATAATTTTAAGTCATGTCCAAGACTTTGCAGTTTTTTCACCAAAGGAACTCCTATAAAACCTGTACCACCAGTTATTAATATGTTTACCATAGCCAGAGTATTAAAATTCTAAAACAAAATATGAAATATTAAAAAGTTACATCATATTAAAGGTATAATATATTTATTTTTCAATATCAGAATGTATTTATTAAAGAAATTCAATTATTATACTTTAGATCTTCCAATATTTTAAAAAAAAGATTATTGATTATAATTTGAAAAAGAAACAAAAGTATTTTTGTAAATTTCATTCACAGTTAGATTTACCCTTTTTAGAAACAAGCAATGAATCTTTAAAGGAGATATTTCAAATACTTGAACTGGAATTCGGGTTAAAAAGAAATTCCAACCAAAAATTAGTTGATTTAGGGGCAGGCA
Organism: Promethearchaeota archaeon; assembly: GCA_020343655.1. GTDB lineage: Archaea > Asgardarchaeota > Lokiarchaeia > Sigyniarchaeales > SOKP01 > Loki-b32. Next base: position 967,537 of record CP070805.1, read on the forward strand.
ATGGAAACATTGTTATTTTTTCTGCTTTATATTACGGTATTAAATCCTATGGCATTGAAATTGACCAATCTTTGATAAAAGAAGCAAAAAAACGCATAAAATCATTGAAAAAAAAAGGAAATTTCGATAATAGATTATTTAGAAAAATTAAGATTAAATTTGGAGATTTTTATCTTCATAATTTAAAAAAATATGATTTTATTTACATATTTTCATTACCTCCTATGCAAAAATATCTTGAACACGTATTTAGCACGGCAAAAAGAGGTGCTGTTATTATCTCTCACAAATTTCAGCTTAGTGAATTAAATTCTTTTTTAAAATATGAATACACATTAACCTATAAAAAAAATAAACAAGAAATTTTCACTTTTCTTTATAGGAAAGTTTCATAAATGGAAAGAATTATAAGTAAGAATATCAATGCTATTGTTAAATATAATATTATTTTACTCTATTAAATCAAAAAATATAATTATAAATAAAATCAAAATAAATAAATATATAATTTTAAAATTGAATTAACTCTTAATAAAAATGGGCTGAAATAACAAATGGTATTATTTTTAGGTTGGGAAGGTTGGTTGGATGGAATAACTGCTTCCCTTATAGTCTTTTCTTCAGTGATTTTTGGATTATTCTCTCTATATAAATCAATAAAATTGAAAGCAAAACTACTTACTATTGCAGGTATAATCATGATTTTCGTTGGTTTCTTATGGCTTGGACCAACTACTGATTTTTTCTTAAAATCAATTACAACATTTAATCTCAATCCAGTAGTTATTTACGTATTTTTAAGTTACACATGGGTTGCACCAGCTCTGTTCTTTTCTATGTGGTTAGGGGGCGAAATTATGATCCCTAAATATAAATGGTTACTTGTGGGAATCTTTGTAGTCTTAGGCGGAATTTTTGAATTTTTTCTATGGACTGATCCACTTCCTCCAACAGGATCATTTGGGTTTATAGGAGTTAGGCCTACAACTCCTGATGGTATTATTGATGCGGATTTTAATAGAGGTCATATAACCTTTATTATGGTGGCTGTATTTTTAGTATCTGCATTAGTCTTCTTAGGAATTGGAATGTTAGTAAAAGCAAAACAAGCAACAGGTACATTGAGGAAAAAATTCATATATTTGGCTATTGGTTTTATAATTTTTGTAGTATGTGCTGCTTTTGATTCAATTATTCCTATACCCCTCGTTATTGGTATCGTAAGAGTAGTAATGGCTACATTCGCCGTCTGGATGTATCTAGGCTTAAAGACTTAGATATAAATTGAATTTAACAAATTATTATTTTTTTTTAAAGAATAAGGATTTTTTTATCAAAAAATACTATCATTATCTCTCAATAATAGGATATACCTTATTAATTTGGATTAAGACTTCTTTTAAGTATAGTTTCATGAAATACCTTTGATTAGTACAAAAATCAAGTTTCTGAGTGATAGTTAAATCTGGACAATTCGATAATATCGAGTGGATATCATTTGAAATGGCAAGGTATTCTTTTTTAGAATTATTTAAGTCAAATTCCAAGTTGTAGAAATTGTTATTAAGAGAATTATCTTGATTTTCAATAAAATGTTTAACTGGAAAATTCTTTTTATATTCACTGAGAGATTCAATTAATAAATCTGAAATATAATTAAAAGATTCTTTTGACTTTATGTGGTTAAATAGCTCTGAGACAAGTTCGGAAATGATATTCTTATCTAAATTCTGAATCTCGTCCTTATTGAAGCGATTTATTTTCGCTAAACTTGGATTTTTCTCTATCAATATTTCAGAGTAGTTTTTATCAATAGAGCCTTTTGAAATTATATTTCATCTCTGAGAGAATTCAATTTGATATAAGTAAAATCATTTCAATATTTAAAAAAAAAGCCTCTCTGAATTTAGTGGAAATTTGAATACTTGGGTGTAAGAGAGCGTTAATAATAAAAAAATAATGAGAGAACTATATAAGTAAAAAATAAAAATTTATAAATTTCAAGTACAAATAATTTTTTATTCAAAACAAAAACATAAAATTATTTATAAAAATAGTGAATTAGCATGACTGAAGAAGGAAAAGATGAGGAAGAAGAATATTCCTTAAAAAAAGCTGTGAAATTTAGTTTTGGGGGTTTTACAGATGTTATATTCTTTCAATTCTTTACATTCTTGATATTTACATTTTATTTCTCTGTAGCTGAATTACATGCTGGTTTAATATCACTAGGTTTTATTATATGGTCTATTTGGAATGCGATTAATGATCCCCTTTTAGGAGCGATATCTGATCGTTCTGGTTTGAGATGGGGTCGTAGAAAACCATTTATAATTCTCGGTATAATTCCTCTTATTATAGTAAATATACTCTTATGGACACCGCCTTTAGAACCAAAACCTTTAACATTCATTTACTTCTTAATCATTATAATAGTTTGGGAATTATTTTACACCATGTATTCCTTAAACCAAACCAGTTTATTTCCAGAGATGTTTCGAGATTTAGATCAAAGAGCTAAAGCGAATACATCAATTCAATTCTTTCAGGTTATATCATTATTGATAGCATTTATATTACCTAGCTTATTTATTCCCCGATATAATAATCCTGCATATTATATGGAATATATTTATACAGCTATTACTATTTCAATAATCTGTGCTGTAGGAGGATTTATATTTATAAAATTTGGTTTTAAAGAGAGAATTGAATTTTCTAAGGAGCATGAAAGAGCTCCATCTTTTTTGAAAGCGTTAAAATATAGTTTTGGAAATAAATCTTTTAGACTTTTTCTTATTGGCAATTTTGCGATATGGTTTGGATTTGGAATGATACCAACACTGATGCCCCTTTATGGAGATGTATGTTTACACGTTCAAGATTCGTTTTTGCTTTCTTTAATTCTTGGAACAGGCTTTGTAGCTGCAGCCCTATTTATGTTCCTATGGCGTATCATTGTTCATAAACTAGGAGCGAAAAATTCTTTTATCCTATCTCTAATAGTGTTTATTATTGCCCTTTTACCACTTCTTTTTATCGCTGATGCCATTTTAGGGTTCCTTTTCTTTTTCATTTTAGGAATAGGTCTGGCAGGAGTTATGATTGTGAGGGATGTAACAATTGCAGCGATAATTGATGAAGATGAATTGACAACCGGAACAAGAAGAGAAGGTAGTTTCTATGGAGTAAATGGATTTATTATTAAACTCTCAAATGTGGCAGTATTTGTTTCAATAGCAATCGTTTTCATAGGTACAAATTGGGATATATTTGATATAACTACTATAACTGGAGCAAATGAATTCGGATTGCGCAGTTTGATGGTCTTTTTTCCAATGGGATTTATGATTATTGGGATATTGGCTATGAGTTATTTTCCAATAAATAAAGAAAAATATGATAAAATAACTGAAGATGCTAGAAAATTACATCTAAAAAAAAAAGAGAGTATTCTTTCTAAATAACATCGAATATTTTCTTAAAACAAAATCTTTTTTTTTAAATATATGAGTAAAATTCAGGTGGCTTGAGTTCTTTAAAGCTATCAGTTTTTGATATTATATGTCTTCTAATTTCGAAGCAAATATGGCATTTTGAAACATAACCATCCTTTTTTTCTTTATATCCAAATTCTCTATTTGCAAATTCATAAAAACCTTTTAAATTTCCAATAATTAAAGCTTTTAGAATTGGATATTCATCAAGATTAATTCCATCATTACAAAGTGAATCCAAATTTCTTAGATTTCCCCAAGAAAGTCCACCACAGTAACCCGGCATATAATTTCCATAATTATCAAAATGACAATGCCAATTTCGGACCAACTCTATATGACAATTTTCATTAAAGTAATAATTGATAGGATATTTTTTGTATAAATCTTGAAGGCAGTATATTGCTCGTCCCATTTTAAATAGCTCAACATTTCTTTTCAAATCGTCAATACTAATTAATTGGAGATACTTCTCAAGTGGAAGTTTATCTTTAATATTTAATTCTTTAAATTGTTCATAATAATATAGCTGATAAATCATGAAGTTTTCCCTAAATACATCCATGCTTATTTTTATTGCACGTTCGGTACGTTCAAATGGAACAAATTCTAGAATAAAAGGATTTACACTAACCAAAATACCTTTCAATCCTTTTTCTTTCAGTTCTACTAGATTCTCTTTTGTTATTTTATCATTTTTGCACCAATAACAGTTTGTTTCTACAAAAGTAGATGGAATATCTAAACTTTTACAAATTTCTACTGCTTTCAATAAAAGATCATAATTTAGAAATGGTTCTCCTCCTGTAAAATGAATTCCATAATTAAGACTTACATTTTCAGGACCATATGGAGACTCTTGAATATAATTTGATATTTGAGTTAGCGTTTCTTCTAAATCTTTTTCACTGATCCAATCGCCGCTCCACTTTGGTGATCCGTAATACATACAATGTTTGCACTCACTACTACACTTATAAGAGAGGATTACACCTCCAGATTTTGGAGTAGGAATGCGGAATTTTTTCATTATGATAAAAATAATTTATGTTGATTAAATTAAATCGGCTATATTTTGTTGGTTTCCATACTTTTTTTAATTTACTTTTTAACTGGAAGTTTAAAATATTTAACACATTAACTTAAAAAAATATGGAGGGATAAATATATGCTGAATATCACTATTGATGGACCTAAACTCGATGATTTAGAAGCAAAGCGAATACTAATTAAAGTAATTACAGATGCTATCGAAAAAGTTTACAATCTTCCAAGAGAACATACAGTAATTGTTATTAAAGAAAATTCACCCGAAAATGCAGGCGTTGGTGGAATACTAATATCTGATAGAAGAAGAAGTTAATTTTGAAATCAATTAACATTATTAGTTTCAAATAATAAAGAAAAAAGGAAAATTAATATAGAATTTAAAAAAAACTTAGAGTTTAGAGCCACAATTAGGACAGAAATTTCCTGTTGCTTCTAATTTATGACCACAATAAACACAGAAGTTTTTTCCTTCGGTTGGTAGGGGTTCATCGAGTTTTTTAGAGGGAGGGATATATTCAGTTGCGGGTTTGTAAGTTATTGGTTGACCTAATATAATTTCTCCAGTTTCAACATTAAAACTATATTTAACAAGGCCTTTATTTCTCAAATCTAATAACACACGGAGTAAATCTCTCGACCTCATGCCAATTTCCAAGGCAATATGTTCAAGTTTGTAAGTACCTTGAAAGTTTCTCTGTGCTAGCGCACTCTTAACTACTTGCTTATATTTATAATTTCTATAAAGTTGTTGAAAGCCTCCAATAAAAATAAAAAATGCAGGAATAAACATCCAATAACCCCATCCGCTAAGTCCCATAAATGGATTATCAAGGGTTAGCAATACCAATGATAAATATAGCAACAAAAAGGAAGACACATCCACAAGCGAAAGTTCCGATTGCTGCTTCATAAGATTCCTTAAAGTAATATCTCATTTTATATTTATCTTCTTTACTCATTTTTTTATCACTTAAATTTAGTTAGTATATTTTATTATATTCAAAAATAAAAAAATATTGTTAATAATGTTTGAATAGTCCAGTTTTTATTGATTTGAAAGGGCCATTAGTTTAGTATTAAAGCCTTAAAAAAAGAGAGAAATTGTGAGAAGAGTTTTTTTCGAAGGGAAATGAGATTATTAGCGAATGATTTAATTAGAACATCTTCTCAACATCCTCTCAAAAAGGAGAATTTTAATCAAAAAAACAATAATTAGTTAAAATTTTAGTATTTAAACTCATATCTTTTTTGTCTATTAAAATCTAATCTCATCTAAAATGTTATCAATATAATGAACATTATCCTGGCCTGCTTCATCTATTAAAGCGCGTGATATTGATTTTTTAAAACTCCAAATCTCAATTTCTTTTTTCAATTCTTTCAATTTTCTTACAACATCCAAAAAATCTGAGTCTCCACTTACCAATATTGCTTTATCATATGTATCTTCTTCAGCTAACTCTACTATATCTTTATATATAAAGATGTCAACACCTTTCTGTTTTTTTTTGCCAGTTGGAGAAATAATTAATGGTTTTTGTTGTACTATAAATCCTTGAGCTCTTAGATAATTTAAGAATTTGAGTTTTTTGGGCAGAATATTATCAAAAATTGACATATACATAAAACAGCCCACTAAATGATGGTTCCGAATCAATATTTCTTTCAGTTTAAGATAATTAATTCTTATATTCAGAATTTCAATATTGTGAAAAATATTAGCATGATCAATGAATACAATGATTCTTTTTTTCTCAAGTTTTTGTCGCACTCTTGAAATCCCTTTATAATTTCTTTTAATTTAATTTGCATGGAATTCTTACTACAATAACATTTCTAATATCTAATATAAAAAGGCGTATTTTTTTAAAAAATTCAGTTAAAAAATCTAAAAATAGTATATTTCCGTGAACAATTTAAGTTTTATTTTAATTTCCATTATTGCCATCTAATTCTCTTAACCAACTTGAATTTACTTTTAATTGCTCATAGGTTTTTTTATTTCCAAAATCTCCTCTAAATTGATTCTTTTCCATCTTAATAACTCGAATTTTCCATTTCCTATTATGAATTCCAATCCTTAATGCTTCTGTCAACTCAATTTCACCTCTTTTAGAAGGTACAAGAGAGTATAACACCTCAAAAATTTCTTTTGAAAGAATGAAAATTCCACAATTATTAAGGTTAGATTTAGATTTATTTTTCGGTGGTTTTTCTATAATATCTAAACAATAATTGTTTTTAACATAAACAGCTCCACCCAAATAAGGATCTTCCATGTAATTAGTTACTAAAATAAAATCATTTTGTTCTTTATTGTATATATTGAAAACTTCCTTGTATACCTTATATGGTACTAATATATCACCCCATGTTAAAAGAAAATGCTCGTTTTCTATTGCATTTTGACATTCTAAAAGAGCGCCCCCTGTACCATTTAAATCTCTTTGTTCTATGTATTCTAAATTAATATTCCATTGTTCTCCATTTTTGAAATAATCTATAATTTGTTCCTTTTTATATCCTACAACTATAATAAGATCCTTAAAATCAGCATACATTAAACCATTTAAGATGTATTCTAGAAGAGGTTTTCCATGAATAGGCAACATTGATTTCTGATATATTTTAGTATAAGGCTTTAATCTTTTTCCTAATCCTGCACATAACACTATTGCCTTCAAAAGATTTCAATATTTTAACGTATTTTTATTAAGAATGATTTATTTCAAGCTTCTTTGATTTATTTATATTGCTTATTTATATTACTCTGATATCACAGATGTATTATAATTCTTTTTTTTTCCAATTATATAGTATGTTTTAAGCTAATAATTGATTTTCGATATTTTTAAAAATACATGATATAAATTCCCAAGATTGATGATTTGCGACGTTATCATAATTAAAGACGGATTACCTTTATATTCTTCGAATTTTTCTAGTTCTTCAAACATTAGAAATCTTATTTCTCAAGAAGATAACCTCATCATGATATCTGGATTTTTTTCAGCATTAAATTCTTTCTCAGATTCATTTGATGATTTAGGGACCATTAGTGAATTAAAATTATCAAATAATAATCTGAAATTATCTTTTTTAAAAGATTCAAACATTCCAGATTTAATTTATCTCGCTACCTATGACAAAAGTTCAGAATTAATAGACGTACAACGATTTTTAAAAAAAATTTCTCATAAATTTTTGAAAGAGTTCAATATCGAACAAATTTCAAACTGGAATGGAAAATTAAATTATTTCAAGTCATTTGATGTCATACTTAAACAATATTTTGAAGAAGAAATAAGAAAAAATGAATTTCAAGATAGGAATAAAGCTTTTGAATTTCTTAACAGTTTTATTGAAGAAGATATAAAATCAATTAAACCAAAAACCGATACAGAAATTATTAACGAGAGTCCAGAATATTATTATTATATTCCCACTTTCATAAGTTCCAAAAAAATTAATCCAAAATACTATTTAACAGGAGATAATTCATGTAGAGTTTATGAGCAAATAAATGGAAAAAAATCTATAGATCAAATTGCTATAAGTTTAAATCTGAATCAAAATCAAGTTTATAATGTCTGTAAGAATCTTATAAAAATGGGATTCATCTCATTTAATTAAATTGTGTTTTTATCTTTTTTACTACAAAATTTGTTTTGAATGTTGTGTCTCGACATCATTTGCTTTTCCCCCATACGTTTGTAGATACCTCAGATAAAGATTTGTATAATAACCTATTATTTAATGGAGCTAATATTACAAATATTAAAGCTTTGATAGTGGGATCAGCAAAATTATTTCTAGACTATGATATGACATATCAAGAAAATATAGATGATGTAAAAAAAGAATTAGAAGCGAGGCAAATAGAAATTGAATTGGATGAAACTGGTGGATTAATTGAACGCAATTTGGTTTATGATACCATAAATGATGCTCTTTATGTTAAAAAAACACGGGAATTTGAGTATAGAAAACTTTTTTAAAAATTTTCATTTTAGTCTTTAATAATTCATAAAAAGGCAAAAATTGCTTTCTTAATGTTGCTTTCTTTTTTGCTGTAGTTTTTTTCTTTTGCGATCTGCGTCTTGAATTTCTTCTTCGAGCTCATACATCCGCGAATCAGCTTTCCCTTGTAATTTAAATTGTCCAAAAATTTTACTTTCTTCTCTTTCACCTGTTTTCGATACTTTTTCAAAAGATAAGTCAATAGGTAAATCTTGATTTAAGGCTAAATTTATAAAATTTATAAACCCAATATGTTTACTTGGTGCAATATTCATTTTAAGGCTTACTTCCTTTTTTTTCTTTGTAGTTGTTTTTAAAATAAGGCGTAGTTTCAATGGTGATCAATCTCCTTATTGTTTAAATCATTAATTTATATATTTAAAATATGTGAAAGATATTTTAATTTAACTCATAAAACAGTAAAAAATATGGTTTCTAAATTTAGAGTAAGATATATTTTTAGACCTTTGGTAAATCTAATAGCAAAATGGTTAATTAGAATAAGAGTGACACCAAATATAGCAACTATAATTATGCTTTGTTTTTCTGTCTTAAGTTTCGTTTCTTTAGCGTTTTTTCATAATCTTTTATGCTTCTCTATTTTTGTATTTGTCACAGGAATTATGGATGGATGTGATGGAGCAATTGCTCGTTTAACTAGTAAATCTACTAAATTTGGAGGTTTTTTTGATTCTTTTATGGATCGAATTTCGGAATTTTTCATATTCTTTGGATTGTTTATCTTTTCCCAAGATCAAATACTATGGAATTGTATTGATATGAAATTGATTATATTTGCATCTCTTTTAACTTCTATTATGATTAGTTATAGCAGGGCGAGAGCAGAAATCTTTTTTAAAGGTAATTTTGATGTTGGGCTTATGGCAAGGTCAGAAAGATTATTTTACATCGTTATAACTTCGATTATAGGATTTTTTTTCGATTTTTTAAATGAGTTTTTATTTGTTTATATGTGGCTTGTTATAGGAACGTTTCTTTTTAGATTGATACATATTTATAATATATTAAAAAAGATCGACACTCAAATAAAAGAATAAGATGATATATTTATTTAGTTCTTAGTAAATTCGATTCTTACTCTATCTCCATCTTTTAAGTTTAACTTTTCTCTTAAGAAAGGAGCTGCTAGAATCTCAACGATATTTTTCTTATGGTGTGTTCTTTTAATCTTTAATATAGCAGCATTTATTTTAGTATCTTGATCATCTAAACGAGACACTATACAATTATAACAATCTACAGATCCATAAGTCCGTTTTATACGTTGGTCTTCTTCTTTCTCAAATCCAATGATTTTTATTGGGATTCGATTTTTTAAATTTTCTTCTAATAATTCTTTATTAAGATCACTTAATTGAAGATTTAATGTTCCAAAATAAGGATTAAATCCTAATTTTACTTTAAATTGCTCATAATATTCTTTGATTCTAACATAATAACCTCCTTCTCCCATACCTTCAGTGACTTCGCCGACGATTAAGATCTCCTCGAGAATTTGTTTTAAATCTTTATACATTTTAAGCATTACATCAGCACCTTTCTTAGTGATCCTTATAATCTGTTCTTTTCCCACAATTTTTCTTTGAATCCAACCTATTTCTTCTAATTGATTTATCCTTCTGGATGCTGTTTGTTGTGATAAATTAAGGATTTTACCAAACTCAACACTACTAATATGGATAGCTTTCCTGCTTCCTATATTTTGGCAAAGATGATAAAGTGCAAACCAATTTGCATAATTATCCGAAGAAATATCTTCCTTATCTTCCATTTTTAAAATTTCTTAGCTATTTTTTTTATATCTTTCAACAATTTTTTGTTTTATTAAACTTGAACTATGTAAGTCATACTTATCATAATAAGTCTTTAATCGTTTAACTTCGATATGGTTTAATCCTTTTGCTTTGAGTCCTTCCTTAAGTATTTCTATACTATACTTCTGATCAGGTCCTAGTAGAATAATATCCGGATTGATTTCTTCTACTGTTTTTAGAGTATTGTTATCGCTTCTTCCTAATCTCGCATCCTTCACATTTTTTATGTTCTTTATAACTTCTAATCTTTGTTCTTGTGGAATAATTGGGCGTTCACCTGAGAACAACTCACGATTCCTATCAGTAGCTACAACTACATAAACATCTCCTAATTTAGCAGCTTCGTTTATAAGGTAGATGTGACCAACATGAATCAGATCAAAGGTTCCGGCAATTAATACCCGTCTTTTTACAGCATTCATCTTTTTTGCTCATATATTCATATAAGATAATTAAGGTTGATTTTACGTATTATTTTCAAAGCATCTTTTCAGGTCATCCATCTGGATCGCCAGGGAGATATCTCCTCTCGTTTTTTCGATAATATTTCTTGCAATATCAACCTTATGTCTTAAATCTTGAGTTACGCCAACAGGGTAATCTATAGTAAATAGATAAGTATATATCTCATCCATATCTTCCAATATTTCATTTAAATCTTCAACTTGAGAATTTCTAATGTTATCCAAAGCGTATCTTCGCAACTCGCCAATCACATCCGCTAAACCTAAAATGTAATTTAAAGGGTTAACCTCTAATTCAAATGGTGTTGGAATATCTTTTTTGTTAATAATTGAATAAAATGCAATTAATTCACAATATTCTTGCTCAGGAGTTTTCAAGTATTTGAAAAATAATCCAGGATTTTTACTAACTTTTTTCACTAAATTCTGATGGTTTATCTTAATTTTATTAATTTTATCATTAAACTTATTAAACTCTTTTCTATGAATATTTTTTATAGCAATACTACAATCCCTAATTATATTGCGAGATAATCTCAAAATTTCTTCTCTATCTTGATATAATGTCTCCAATAACTCTGCAATTTCTGAAAAAGCATTTTTAAGGTTCATTATAATAGAATTAAATTTTAGTAAAAATTAATTTGAATTTTGTATATAATTAAATATCAAAATAAAGTAAAATATTTAGAATTTATTATAAGGTATTGCTTAACAGATTAAAAAAATGATTTATCATGAAAATCTTATTAATTCACTCTCAAGATGTAGAAGTAATTAAGAATAAAGAAGCAACGAGCAACCCGCAGGAATTTGCAGATGATTTTATAAAAATGGAAGGTTTAATTCTTGTTTGTTTTGTCTCTGTTGAAGACCAAGATACATATGATACTGAATTAATAGCTAAACAAGGTGCCGAAGAAATTGAAGCTGCTATATTGCAAATCACAGGATTTCCTGAACAATTAAGACAGAAAAATGAAGAAATAAGAGAAATTAATAAAAAAATCGAAAGTGGTGAACTTAAGGGAAAACCGAGGAAATTATTAGAACTCATTAAAGATCGCGACATGTATCGGATAGACAAAGTTTTAGTCTATCCATGGGCACATTTAAGCAAATTTCTCAGTAACGAAACAAGCGCTATGGAAGTATGTCCTAAAATTGCCGAATTTTTGGAAGAAAGGGGAATTGAAGCAAAATTTTCTCCATTTGGATGGTATAAATCATTTAAAATTAATTGTTTAGGTCATGAATTAGCTGAGATGTATAGAGACGTGAAATTAGCTATTAAACCTGAAGAGCAGTTAAAAAACTCAATATTTAGAGTAATTACACCAATAGGACAAGAATTGGATGTAAAATTTGACAATGAAGGTAATGTTAAACCATTAAAAGAAATTAAAGATGAAGACTTTTATTCATTTCTTAGATCTGAGTTAGGTTCTAGAAGGATTGATAAAGCAATCGAACCAGCCCATATTAAAGTGATGAAAGAGTTTGAATTAGTAGATTTTGATCCAAATACTGATGCAGGTAATTTTAGGTGGTATACAAAAGGAGTTATTATGAAGAATTTAATAAAAAATTTCGTAGAAGATAGGTTAATCGATTATGGAGCAATTCTTATTGATACACCGATTATGTATACTGTGAAAAATAAAAAATTAACAGCTCAAACAGCTCGATTTCCAGCAAGAAGTTATTGGCTTGAATCTGGAAAAGATAGATTTCTTTTAAGATATGCTAGTGATTTTCTATTATTTGATCTATTCTCTCAAATGAATTTAAAACCTCACTATTTTCCGCTACGAGCATATGAGTATGAACAATATGATTTTCGAAGAGAACAGGAAGGTGAATTATCAGGTTTAAGAAGATTACGTGGTTTTATCATGCCTGACCTTCATACGCTCTGTAAAACTCTAGAATCGTCGATTAATGAGTTTAAAAAGCAATATGAGTTAATAAAGAATTTGGAAAAAGATTTAGGGATAAAAAGCTATGTTATTTTTAGAGTAACGCAAGAATTTTATAAGGAAAATAAGGATTGGATTATCAATTTAATAAAAACAGAAAAGCATCCAGCCTTATTAGAATTATGGGAAGATCGATATTATTATTATATATTAAAATTCGAAAGAAATGTCCTTTCTACTCAAAACAGAAGTGCTACACTAGCAACTAATCAAATAGATGTAGAAAGCTCATTAGATTATATGGTCGATACAGATGGAAAAAAAAGGCAAAAATATAATATTTCCTTTATAGATACCGATGGGCAAGTAAGACATCCAATTATTCTACATAATTCACCAACTGGAGGATTAGAGAGAGTTCTTTGGGGTTTGATTGAGTCATCAATTCGAAATAAAGAAAAAATAGTCCCAGGATTTAAAACGTGGTTATCTCCAATCCAAGTACGAATTATAACTGTAAGTGATGAGCAGAGCGAATATGCTGAAAAAATACTAAGTATCCTTAACGGGGAGGAATTTAGAGCAGATTTTGATGATCGAGAAGAAACTGTAGGAAAAAAAATTAGACAATCTGAAATTGAGTGGATCCCTTATACCGTAATAATTGGTAAAAAAGAGCAGCAGGATCAAACGGTTTCAATTAGAAAAAGATTGATTGGCAAACCTTTTGGTCCGACCAAACAAACATCTGAGCAGATAAATAATGTGAAGATAGATGTATTGTTAGAAATGCTAGAAGAAGATACGAGGAATTTCCCAAAATATAAATTACCAATACCATTTAGAAGAGTATCAACGAAAATTTATTTTAGAAAGTAAACCATCAATTTTTAAAAATCTTATGAAAGTTAAGGCAATTATTTTTGATTTAGGAGGAGTGCTTATGTATTTAGATTTCTCAAATTTTTACAATATAGTAATTAGTCAATCTCCTTTAAATAAACCTCAGACACCAATTATGTTAGAATTTTTTAGACAATCTGACATATACCATCAAGGAAATATGACCGATGATGAATTTTACCAACTTGCTTGTGATCTCCTCCAAGTTTGCATGTTAAACCAAAGTGAATTTTTCGATGCATTTAATAGTATTATATCCGGGCTCAACTTAGAGATAATAGAAGTTGTAAAAAAAATACGAGATAGCAATCAATATAAACTTCTAGTTTTATCCAATGTAAATTCTAGCCATTGGAATTATATATTAAATAAAAAATGGGATTTTATAAATTATTTTGATGAATTAATCCTCTCACATGAAATTCATTCAATTAAACCTAACTCTAAAATTTTTGAATATGCAATTCAAAAAGCTGGTTGTAAACCCGAACAGATTGTCTTTATAGATGATGGATTAAATAATATTCGTTCCGCCAAGGAATTAGGAATAATCGCCATAAAATATACTACTACAGAAGAGCTTATAGATGAACTGAAAAGGTTGAAGATTATTTAAAAATAGTATTTTCATACTTATTGGACTATTCACCTATATCCTCGAGGCATGATAATGCAATTTTTTTAAATGCTGACTCAACATTCTCTCCCGTTTTTGCTGATGTCTCCATATACTCACAATTTAGCCTTTTAGCTAAATCCTCTGCTTCTTTCCTGTCTACTTCTCTTTCTAGATCAACTTTATTACCTAAAAGTAACATCGGTATAGTCTTTTTTACTGTTTTTTTAATAGAACTGACCCACCCGGGAATTTTTAGAAGAGTTTGACTAGATGATAAATCAAAAACACCAAGTGCGGCATTACTCCCTTTAAAATAGATCGTTCGAAGTTTATGAAATTGTGGCTGCCCTCCTATATCCCAGAGAAGAAGACGAACGTTTTTTCCATCAAATTCAACGTCTTTGATTAAAAAATTACTGCCTATAGTTTTTTTTAAATCGTCGCTAAAGGAATCTTTTATATAACGCAATAATAGAGAAGTTTTCCCTACTCCACCTGGTCCAAAAAGGGTTATCTTGAATTTATATTGAGAATTTGGGCTCATCATTGCTTTCCTCGAATATAATCAATATTCAATATATATATTTACAAGTTGATTAATACGATTTTATATAATGTGAATTAACTCAATGAATTTTAATAAAAATAAATTCATTGCTTATAATTTCATAATATCTTTTAAAGATATTTATATCTTTATAATATAGCCGAATTATTTTTTTAATTTACTCTAAATAAGATCTTGTTTATGACTTTTTCTTTTTTTTTCCTGCACTGCCAATTTTACGCATTATCCATTCAGGTGTTCCAACACCATTAAAATATTTCAACCAAATATACATGAGTAAACCTAGAAATCCACAATAACCAACCCAGACAATTGGAAGAAAGATGATTGAAAATTGACCACCATATAAAGGAAGAAATAAATATTGAATAAGAAAAAGAGAAAGACTTGTCTTTCCATAAAATAAAACTAATTTTATGACGTCGTTTGATTTTTTTTTAATATCAATGAAATAAAAGCATATTGCGATAAGTAAGAAAGCAACACCAAGATTGTAGAACATATTATGGGCAGTACCTCTTATCATAAACATTGGCATTGCCCCAAACTGATAATAAGTTTGTTGATTTGCGATATCCAATAAATCAATATGTAAATACTCTGATCTTACAATAAATTCTGGAGATGATTGAGATCCGGGTAATACTCTCGTTAATCCGAAATCCCATATGGGGAGCTTTGTTAAGGAGTCTGCCCCTCGAGGAACAATAATAAATATTCCAACTAATACAAATATAATCCCATAAATTAAAAATATTCTAAATAACTTGTAATAAGCTTCTCTAGTCGCTTTTATCATTGCCTCATAAAGAAATTCCCCAAATATTGTAGACATAAAACAAATTGCTAAGAATGGGAAAATTGGTACTTGGGGAAGTGGAGAAGTTATAATAAAATGTAAAATAGTTATAATTACATTTCCTGTTTCTTTACCTACGTAAAGTAGGTCTCGAATCCAAGGAGACATGTAAATAATAATTACACCAATCACTGCGCGTGTAATCTTATTTAATTTTATTGCATAGTAAGAAAAAATCTGAGAGAAACCAATAAACATTAATATGTTCCAACCCCATAAATTTGATGGGAAAGGAACTACTTCCGCTTCTGTTAATAAAGATACTGGATTTAAAATTACACCAATAATAATAATTATTAATCCTCTTGTAAAAATTCCATTACGAATTGTTTTTTCTGGTATTTTGCCTATTTTTCTTTTATAACTGAACACTACACTTAGAGCCGAAAGAAATACAAATAAAGAAGGGCCAAGAACGTCCATAAAAGCAAAAACAAGTCCATATACATATATCCAATCACTATCAAGCCAACTGAGACCTACATGAGCCAAGATTATCCAAACGATCGCAAATCCTTTTACATAATCTATTGAATCGATGCGTTTTGATGTATCGTTCATATTATCATTTCTTAATTCTTCTTCAATAATAGTTGACATCCTTGATCCTATTCTATTTATTATTGAACAAATAAGGAAAACATTAATTTCCTAGCTAAAATTGTTATATTATTATTATTGAACGTTTACACTTTTTAAAACCTTTTTATTACCATTATAGTTAGTTTATTTTAAAAGCAGTTCTAAGCATAAGGGCCTCTATTTTTAAGATTAGTATTTAAAAAACTTCTATCAATTTTATCTAACTTGATTTATATAATATACAACTAAGCAGTAGTATAATAGCATCAATAATATTAATCCTCCCACATTAAAAGGGAAAATTTTGTAGGATAGATAAAATATTCCCCAGAAAATAACCATCAATATAGCTATTAGATAATGAAGATATTTGAATAGTTTATAGGATTTAAAATTTTTATTGATGAGAATGAAAAAAATCATGAAAGGCGCCAAAACGACAAGATGATGAGGCCATGAATCAAAATAAACAATTAGCATTATTAATATACCTGTTAAATATCCATTGATTAAATTAATCGGTTGATTTGAATTTTGAATATATAGATAATATAATGGAACAAAGATTAACATAGTTATTATGATAAAAACTAAAAAACCACTAATCTCTACTCTAATCAACTGGAATAAAATTAAGGTTATCCTAGTAAGACTAAATGATGGATTAATTTCTAATCCTCCTTCAATTGCATATGTATATTCTCCAGATAGATTAATATCAATAAAATCTATTAACATTTGCGGATAAATTAGAAAGTAAATTCCCGAGATCAATATCAAAATCACAGATCCTAGCAGCCTCATAATAGTTTTTTTAAAATTAAAAATAAATCTCTTAGTCTCTCTATTATATTTTAAAACTATTAAAAAAGGTAAAATAAAAATTAAAGTTGGCCTAACTGAAACTCCTAGTCCTAATAAAAATCCTCCTAACAAATCATTCTTAACTCCTCCTTTTAAAAAGTAAAAAAGGGAAGCAAGAATAAAAATTAAAACTAAGATATTAATCTGGCCTAAGAAATAATTCATAAATTGCGGAAGCATTATGAGAAAAACAGCACTTTGATGAAGAATGGATTCATTTTCTGTTTTATCAAAGACATCTCTAAAAGATTTTAATTTATAATATAAATTAGAACTATTACTTAAGTTCTTATAAATCTGAATGATTTTGTAGATTAAATAAATAATTAGAATATTAAGAAAGAAATTGAAAATTTGAAATATAAAATAACCCAATTTTAATCCCAACATTGAAAAAGGTGTAAAAAAATAAGCGGAGATTGGTAAATATCTAAATGGAAAAGGGGAAAGCGAAGAGTTGTATAAATTTGGTAAATCTTCTAATACATTCAACCCAGCATAATAAAATGTCAAATAATCATTTTCATTAATACTCATTAAAGGGCTATCCAAAAAATAAAAGAAAATGAAAGTCAAGATCAAGTAGAAGGCATTAAAAATAAAAGCTATCAAAAAAAATGATCGAGTTTTATACATTAAAAATCTTATCTTATTCTTTCAATTAGCGATTTGATATACTTATTCCTTCGTTTTTTCATTTTCATCGTCTTTACTCAACTTTTTCATGAAGTCTTCCATTTTTTTAACTTTTTCGCGCTTTTTAATTCTATCATACATTTTTTTGGTTGTTTTCTTTACAGCTTCACCTGATTTTTGGCCTATTCTACCTAGTTGAACCATTAACCATTCAGGGGATCCAACCCCTTTAGCATACTCCATCCAAACATACATAAAGATCCCTAAAAACCCAATATAACTGAAAACGATAATTAAGAAAAGACTGACAGTAAATTGATTGAAAAAAAGCGGAATAAATAAAAAGTGTATGAGGAACAAACTTAAGGATGTTTTACCGAAATATGTTAATACATTGGTGAAGTCATTGGATTTATTCTGAATATCAATAAAATAAAAGAAAATAGCAATAATTAATAGTGCCGCACCCTGATTATAAAACATATTTGCACTTGTACCTCTTATTAAGAAATTTGGCATTCCATCGATTACAAAATAATTTTGATTATTAGCAATTTCTAATAAGCCCAAATGATTATATTCCGCTAATCCTCCTACCATGGTCTCTGGGGTTTGTGGCGCATAACCAGGTTGCCAAACAAGGGCATCTGCAAGATTTAGCCCATTAGGAAAGAAGACAAAGATACCAACTAAGATAAAAATTATCCCCCAGACAAAAAATATCCTAAACAAACCCAAATATGCATCTCTTGTTCCTTTATTCATAGCTTCAAATATATACTCGCCAAAAATGGTCGAAATAAAACATATTGAAACCCAAGGAAGAAGAGTTAAATGAGGGGTAGGAGATGTTATAATAAAATGTAGAATAGTGAATATTATATTTCCTGCTTCTTTACCTTCATAAAGAATAGCTCTTAAAAAGGGAGAGAGAACGATTATTATTATACCTATCACTATTCGGTTAGATTTTTTTAATTTTAAGATATAAAATGAAAAAATTTGAGAAAATCCTATAAACGTAATAATATTCCAACCAAAGATAATTACTCGAATTTGTCCTGTATTTAGATCAACACCTATTATATTCGTAAGCATTCCTAAAATAATCATTACAATGCCACGAGTAAAAATACGATTTCGAATAATTTTTGGATGTATTATACCTTCTTTTCTTTTAATACTAAAAATAACGCTCAACGCTGATAGAAAAACAAACAAAGAGGGACCAAGTATGTCTAATAGTGCAAAAAGAATTCCATAAAGATACATTGAATCCGCATCAAGCCATCCTTGCGCTGTATGAGCTAAGATTACAAAGACTATAGCAAAACCTTTTAAAAAGTCTATCGATGATATTCTTCTAGGTGACGCATAATCTCTTATATCTTCAAGTGGAATTTCTTGTTTTAAATAATTAAATAGAGGAGGTGATTCTGTCTCTATCTCAGATTCTATTTGTGACGTCATCTTAGTATTATTTATTATTTAATTGACAATTCAAAATCTCAGAAAAATTAATATTTTCAAAACTTATTTTAATATTATTCTTTTTGAATTTTTATAATTTTTCAATTTGAATCAAAAAATCTGTATGACATTTTATGGAACTTAGAAAGTGCATAAATAGATCTATAATAGGTTTAATTGGTTCTATAATAATAATATTATCTGAATTTTTTTCATGGTTTTCTGATTCTAGCTTAATGGAGATTTATATTAGCACCATGTCTGTAGCTATCGCAGACGCATTTTTATTTATCTTTCCATTAATGAGTGGTGTCATTTGTCTAATCGCTAGCATTTTAATGATTTATAAAATAGAGTTAAAGATTAAATCTATTATAATATTTTTCGTTGGTTTAGGATTTTTGATAATATTTTTTATTGATTATATTAGGATTATTATTTCATATTTAGGATACCTTCCTAATGCGGGTATTGGATTATACCTAGCAGTCGTAGGATTTCTTTTAATATTAATTAATATTATAAATGTGTTAATGACTATAGAAAAACGCACGGATGGTAATTAAGAATTACAAAAAAACCTAATGGACCTGAGAATGAATCAAATGGGCAAGATACTGAATCAAGTTTTTATTATGCTCTAGGTCATGAACTTAGAAGAAGAATAATTAAAATCATTGGAGATAATGAGTTTACATCCTTTACCGTCCTAAAAAAAGTACTTAGAGTAAGTACTGGGACAATTTATCATCATTTAGATACTCTATCAGAGTTAATAGAACAAAGACAAGATAAAAAGTATTATTTAACAGAATTAGGAGTTTATGCTTATAACTCTTTAAAGGATAATATTGAAACAATTAAATCTCCTACTAGAGAATTCAAATCCCCAATTTTAAGAAATTTGATGTTATTAACTTCTAGAAGATTCATTCTTTTTGAAAAAGAAGATAAAATTTACACTATTTTAATATCACTCGGTATAATTGTTCTAGGTACCATTTTTTGTGGATTAAATGGTTTATCCTCTTTTTTATTATTTTTTTTAGAAAATACTCAAATAGGGCTAGACATATCTTTTCGAATTTTAATTAGTTTTAGTTTTATAATTAATTTTTTTATATTTTTCATCATAATAGAAGGTATTTCTCGATTATTTTATAAAAAGAAAGAAAATACATTGAGTTTTTTTATTTCTTTTGCGATTATTGAATTTCCAATGATTTTGTATCTTATACTCCACTTAATTTTTATATCTTCAGGTATAATATTTCTCAGCATAGTTAATTTAATTGATAAAGTATTATTGATTATCTTCCAAGTCTGGTCCTTATGGTTATTATCATACAGTTTATGTGTAAAGAAAGGATTAAAAATTGAAAGTAGTCTAATTATTTCTTTATTGCTTCATTATGGAGGTTTTACAATAATTTTGCTTATATTGGTTTAACAACTTTAAAATTTAGATCTTTTAGAGATTGAATTATTTCATTCACTCTTATACGCGATGAGGTTAAATCCTTCGTTTTTGTAGCAATAAAACTCGAGAATTGTTCTGAATTATTAAGTGAAATTGGAGGTGTGACAAATTCAGGGATTTTTTTCATTAAAGAAGGGATTACATCTTCATATAATTCTACTTTATCTTTGAATTCAGTAATATTAAAATCAACTCTGGTAAAGTGTGAATGATTGAGTATTTTGATTTCTGTTGATTTCAAGTCATTTGTTTTGGAATTTAGAATTAGTTCTGCACAATTTAGATTAATTACATTTCTTAATCCGATGTATGAAGTAGTTAACCGGGGATTAATCTCTATAAAATATAAAGTAGAAGGGTATTTTTCTATGAAATCGATACCAAAATAACCTTCAATTTTAGAGAAATTGATTTTTTTCATAACAACTGATAATTCCCCAAGTATTTCTTTATAATTTTCTAAAGGAGTATACCCCCCTAGATATTCAGATTTTAGATTTTTAATATTAATATCCTGTGAATTCACAGTCAGAATAATTGGATTTAAACCTAATAAATTTGGAGAACCTATTAATGATATACTTGAGTCCTTTCCTTCAATAAATTCTTGTAGTATAAAATTCTGGTTTTTATCATGTGTTCTATAAAATTCTTTAAAAAAATCTGATATTTGATTTTCATTTTCAAAATAATAAACTGATTCTGCTCCAACACCATCTTCAGGTTTAATCACAATTGGACCATTTAATTTTCTATATTTATGAATTATAAAATCGAAATCTAAAAATTCCTCTTTATAAGGGATTCTGTAAGTTCTTGGAGTTAAAATTTCATTTTTTTTGAAAAAGTTATAAATTCTTATTTTCGAAGTACCAAGTTTAATTCCACTTAGATTTGTGCTTAAAATTATTTTATTGAAGTTTTTAGCGATTTTAGTAAGTTCAAAAAGGATATTTGAAGTTTCTGGAGCTATTATGAAAACGTATTTACATTCTCTCACAAAATTTTTAAAGACTTTAAGATAATTTTCATGAGTATGTATCTTTTTTATAACATCAGCATCCAAAATTTTAGATAAAAAGAAAATCCTATAATCTAAAAGTGTATAAATTTCAAAATCCAGTGCTTTAAAGTCTTTGATAATCGACCTTAACATACCAAACCCTTCACAAAAAAGTGAAGTTGGTATATCAGCTTGACTAAAACCGCCACCAGAGACAAATTCAAAAATAAAAATTAAATTTTTAGTCATTTTTAAAGTAAATCAATAATATTCAGATTTATAGAGATTTATCGTTTATAAAAACGTTTTGAAAGATTAGTTTTAAAATGATGGTTAAATTATTTAATTTAACTAAATTTAATAAAAAACTATAGGATTTTATTATGACTTTTTTTACAGAAGAATTAATGCAGAGAATTCGTTATCTGCATTTTAAAATAAAACACTTAGAAGATGCTTTAGAAAAAGAAGATGAGCGCTTTAATTTAGATGATCTGAATCTTATATTGGAATATACAAAGATATTAAATATTAATTATAAAAATGAAAACCATAAAGAGATACTAAAAGATTTAGATATTACTCCTAATTTTTTTGACCCTTTAGCCAAAAAAGAAATTGAAATTCAAGATATTATGTTTGAAGGTGCTCGTGCATTATGGGTTATGGCTAAGGCTTATTCCCAATTATCTGAAAAATATGAAGAGGAAGAAGAATGGGAAAATGCTATCATTGCAATGACAGAGTGCAGTAAAATTTATAAGACAGCTGCCTACTTTAGCGCTGCTGTTGTTTATCAAAAAGAGAAGGGGCTTACTCTAGATTCAGAAAATTTGGAGTTAAATTCAGAGGAATCAAGAATTCTTGCTCAAAGTCTTGCTGCTATACGAGAAGAAAATAATAATAATATTTACTTTTCTTCAAAACTGTATGCAGGCCTTAGTTTACTATCAAAAAGATTATTCTATTTAAAAAAGCATGAAGAGAAAAAGAAACAACAAATTCGAGCTCAATTTCACTATGATATGGGAAAAGCGTGTTATCTTAAAGCTCGAGCGTCTTTAGAATCATCAATCACATCAATTAATAAAGAAAAAGTCAATAAACTACAACAAAAAGCTTTATGGTATTATTTAAAAGCAAAAGATATCTGGGAAGATATGTTAAAAACTCTTACGCTTTCGAATGAAGAAAAAGAAAACATAGAGCTAAACTTATCCATTGTAACAGAAAATTTAAAAGAGAACGATGTAGAACAATTAGAATATGACGAAATAAAGAGGATCCAAGATCCTGAACCAATAATTATCATTCCTGAGAATTTAGCACCGTTTGTCCCTAAAAGTATTATATATCTAACCAAATTTGTTCCTAAGGATTTAAATATCAAACGATTTAAGTTATACCAAAAAAAGAAACTTGAAGAAAAAATTCCATATAGTAAAAAAGAGAGATTAATCGATAAAAAAGCAGGAGTTGTACGAACTATCAATGAACTAAAGTTATTAAAAGAAAATAATGAGATTGAAGTTGATAAGTTCGCAGAACTTATGGAGAAATATTCTACAAAACTAAAAATGATTGATTCGGCTATCGAAAAATTGGCGAAAAAATAAGATAATTAATATATCCGATACAAAAATTATTGATCTTCATTAGGTATTGATACTTTTTCTCTTTCTATATACATTTTACGATTTACTTCTAATCTAAAATCTCTTTTTGACTCCTCTAGAAATATTAGATCATAGACTTCTTTAAGCACTAAACCAATTAAAATTAATTCCATAAGAAAAATAAGAAAGATCATCATCATTTCCAAGTTATGTAATTCTCTAAGAAAAAGAGATGTTAATAAAAAGATATGAGGGATATAAAATATCGTTACAACACCCATAACTTTCCCGAATTTAATAATATTTCTATTTTCTAACTTAAAAATCTTCTTTAACCTTAAAGCATTCCACAAATAGTATGAAGAAAATATTAGGTTTATGGAACATAAAATAACAATAAAATCCCTTTCTTGAGCTCGCAGTCCGATATATGATTTTAGTACAATTGACCCAATCAAAAGGGTTAAAGAGAAAAATAATATTATCAATGATAAGCTAGTTAACCCATCCTTAAAATCCTTAAAATCCATTATGAGGAAATTGAAATTTCTTGAGATAACCTGATAATTTATATTCTTTTTTTTTATATTTTAATTTTTTTTATATGGTAGGATTTGGCAACACACATGAAAAATGTCCTTCAAAAAAATTAGTTAAAATATTTGTCATTTTTATTCTAAGCAGTCTTTTTAATATTATGTCTGAACAAACATCAATTCTATTGTATATTAAAAACATGCTTGCAGATTTAATTTATATCAATGGCATTATTGCAACTGAGCTAATTAAAATAACAGAAAACACCGCAACTATTCGTCGTGGAAAGGAATTTCTAGATAAAACAAGTTGTCCAGCCGAACATTATGAATTGAACAAACAGATCATCGAAATTATGAAAAAATATCAAAAAAAGCCAACAAATCTCGCTGCATTAGAGGCTCATGTCTTTAAACACTTATAAATAACTGTATGATGATTATAAAATGCCTGATAAATTTTATGAATTTACCAAGAAACTTCAAGAAGAAATAATTCAAAAATAAATTGAAGACTATAACGAAAAAATCGTAAATCTATATCACAATACTCAAAATTGGGGAAAACCTTCAAAAGAAGTAATAACTGTGTTTGATGAGCGAAGAGGAGGTCCCAAAGAGTATTTCTTAGGATTATATTTAACGATAGAGAATGATTTCATAATCAAAGCAAATTTTATTACAGACGGTTGTGGTGTGATGATTGCGGTTGGAAGTCAACTAACAATTTTGATTGAGGGTAAATCTATTGAATTTGCCAAAAATTTAAAACTAGAAGATATTGATAAAACATTAAATGGATTGCCTGAAGAAGAAAAATATTATGCTGATTTTGTAATTGAAGTTCTTAAATCCATAATTGAAAAATATAAACAAGAGCAATAATTTTAATCTTTAATGACTGAACTAATAACAGAAAATATTGATATTCCTGTAAGATCTGATAATATTATTCTTAAAGGTTCAATCTATTTTAGACTAAATACTCCATCTAAAGCTCCTTTTATTATTAATTTGCCAGGATTTATGCATCATAGGGGAAATTTTTTAGTAAAATTTTTTTCTGAAAGATTTGCAGATGCAGGTTATTATGTTTTGTCATATGATTATCGTGGTCATGGGGAAACACAAAAACAAACCGGATCTAGATTGGATCAAATGATAACGCAAATATTTTCGGATATTCATGTTGTTATTGATTGGATAATCCAAAATCAATCAAACAGGCTTCTAGAAAATAAAATTGCGTTATTTGGGAGGAGTCTTGGTGGAGCAATCATACTATCTCATGGCTTTATTGATGAGAGAGCAAAAATCTTAATTGCACTTAGTACACGGTATGATTATCGTACGATTCCGGAAAGATATCAAAATATTGAAGAAGAAATAAGAGAAGATATTATGAGAAAAATTAGCCCCAATAATTTTTTAAAAAAGAATTCACTGAATAATGATAGAATTTTGATTGCACATTGTAAAGATGATAATCAAATTCCATTTAAAAACTTATATCAAATAAAAGAGAATCTTGGATTAAATGATTATAATGTTATTGAGTTTGATACCGGAGGGCATACGTTTTCAGGGCATAGAGAAGAAATTTTTAAATATGCTCTCGAATTTCTAAAAAAATTATAGGAGAAGAATACTATATTAAATTGTATTAAATTAAAATACGAGTATGAAATAATAATGGAAAAAATTTTAATCGCTGGACCTGCATCTCAGATTTTGGGATGGAAAATTGCTCAAGAATTAAGCATTGAAGTAATAAACACAGAAAATAAGACATTTCCAGATGGAGAAAATTATTTGAGGATTAATATTGAGGATGAAACAATATTCATAGACAAAGAAGTCATAATTGTTCAGTCAACTGGACCAAGTGCAAGTGGAAATCAGAATACTCGATTAATGGAACTTTTTATGATTATTGATTCTGTAAAACGAATGGGAGCCGCAAGAATCATTGTTGTTGTCCCTTATCTTGCTTATGCACGCCAAGATAAAATATTTAGACCTGGAGAAACTCAATTTGCAAATGTTATTTTTCGTATTATCAATTCGCTAGGGATAAATGAATTATATACCGTCGACCTCCATGCCCCAGAAGTTTTGGATGAATGTTCATGTAAAGCAATTAATATTGATTCAATGAAGCTATTAGCGGATTATATAAAAACTCAAGGGGCAGAAGATATTGTTGTTGTATCTCCAGATAAAGGAGCGATTGAAAGATCAAAAGCTTTTGCTAGAAATTTTGGAGAAAATATCCCTGTAGAAGTTATTGAAAAGGAACGAGATTTTAAAACTGGAGAAATAAAAATGAGTGGCTCACTAGATCTTAAAGATAAGGATGTGGTTATTTCAGATGATATTATTTCTACAGGGGGTACAATGGCAAGTGCAATAAAAATAGCTAAAGCTAGTGGCGCTAGGAAGATTTTTGCAGTAGCTACTCATGCATTATTGCTGCAACAGGCTAAATACAGAATTATAAATGCTGGAGCAGACGTAATAATTGGCACAGATTCAATTGATAATGAAGTTAGTAAAGTTTCATTAGCAAAAATAATTGCAGATTATTTAAAATAAGAAAATAACTGTTATTCAATAATTTTGAATAATTGTTATAACTAATTTTCTTGTTTTTTCCTTTAAATCTTCAATTGTAGTATTATTTAAGATTGTATATTCAGCATTTTCAAGAACTTTATCAAGTCCAAATTCAATTTCTCTTTTATCTCTCTCTTTTAGATCCTCAAGACTTTTTGGATCATCACTGCGAGCTCTTTCAAAAAGTCGATTGAATCTTCTTTTTTCATCAACAACAATAGCTATAACTGGAAATTTCCAATTCTTCCTAAATATGTTAATTTCTGAGAGAGATCTAACTCCATCAACAAAAACAACTTGTTCATCCTTTAACCTTTTTATTAAATTTACACACTTTTCAGCTATTATCCCGGGTCCTCCTTTTTCACGCATTTCCTTGGCAATTTTGCCAATATTATTTCCTGAAGGTTCTAAATTCCTTTTTTTGGCTTCATTTCGAATAACATCGCCCATTGTTATAATAATCCCTAAATCCTTTATAGCCTCTATAGCAGTTGTTTTACCTGACCCCGGAAGCCCACAGATTGCAATTACTTTCATTTTTATAGAAAAAATCTATTGAATATAATTTAAATATTTAGACTTTGTTTAAATTCTATATAGATTAAGAAATAATATTTTTATAGTATAACATAACAAAACATTAAATACGGAAGTTATGAAAAAAGATAAAAAAATTGATCCATACAAGACACCGGTATTATTAACTCAAAAAGCCTATAAAAGAATTGTGGGTTATGCAATCAGATACGCTAATGAAGATTTGAATCCTGATAAATGGCGTGAAGTTTACGGAATCTTGGTAGGGTCTATAGAAAATAATGCTAAGGTCATTGTAAAGGATGCAGTTCCAATGGTAGTCGGCGATAGAGCAGGAGTTAAGTATGAGAATAAACAATATGTTGATATGGCTCAAATTGATGCTTCTGTATTCGAAAGATCTATTCAGGATAATAAAACCGATTTTATAATAGGATGGTTTCATACTCATCCCGGTTTTGGCTTTTTTTATTCACCAATAGATTGCATGACTCAATTAGGATATCAGATCCCAAATCCATATGCTGTAGGTTTAATATTTGATCATAGTGAAAAAGAATCTAATTTGCACTTTTTAGGTATAGCAGGACTTAGATTAAAAGACCCAGATTTAGGAATTTCTTCTACTTACGATTTAATAGAACTGAAATATGAACTAGAAGAAAAAACAATGGTTGAAAAAGTTGAAAAAACAATTGATAAGATTAAGAAGAACATGGAAAACGTATTAAAAGAAATTAAATACATTGATGAAGTGCTCCGAAAAAAGGCATTAGCCCAATTACAGAGGAATTTCGGATTAATTCTAGTTCCAAAAGAAAATTTAATAGTAACTGACGATGAAGAGGTAGCTGAAGAGGATGAACGGTATTTATATGAGTGGGACCCTGAATTCTTTAAAAAATCATACCGTATCCCAAAATTTAGAGAAAAAATAGAAAAAGTTGTAGTAGCTGCCTATGATGAATTGGATGAATTAAATGAAAATGAAGAAAAAGAAAAATATGAAAACAAAAAGAAGAAATTCATAAAAAAAATTCAAAATATGTTGAAGAAACCAAATGAATGGTATGATAAAATAATGGATGATTTCTCTAAAAGAATTGAAATTATTTTTCCTTTATATTCATATTTGGACACTAATGAAAGGAAAGTTATTGAGCATTTTGAAGAGAGAAGCTCTGAATATTACAAAATCTTAGATGAGCTGAATAAGAGAGCAGAATTAAAACTAGAAGAAAAATAGTAAAAATATTTAATTCTATATTTGCCAAACTTTAAAAATAGAAAAAAATATAATCAATTTAAGTATTTTAGTAAAATTTTATATTAATAGTAAATTATTAAGAATTAATCAAGCTTCTTTTTAATAAATTATAAAATTTTGTTGCGAATGGTTATTAATGGTTAATGAGACAACAATTATAATAAGAAACAGAAACGATAAAGATAAGTCAATTAAAGACGCAATATTCGCATTTTCTGGAGGTAGAAAATCACTCTTAATAAAGGGCGAAGGTCAAGAAATAAGTACTGCGGTAGAAGTCGCAGAAATTTTGAAAAACCGCATGTATCCTAGAATAGAAATTGCTAATATTTCTTTAGGAAGTCGTCCTTATCTAAATAATAGACAACGTGGTTATCATACTAGAAATAATAAATCAAATAAAAACAAAATAGATATCATATCAAATATTAAAATTACGCTTCAAACCAAATCAATTACCTAACTTTATGAAATCTAACTCTAAATCTAATTTTGAACATTTAGGACCGTTGTTAGAAGAGGCCAGAACTCCCGCAGTATGCGAGATCTGTAATAATTTTATTTATAAACGAATCTATTACGATGAGAATTCTAAGAAAAAAAGAAAGACTATTTTTGTCTGTAAAAATTGTTTAGAAAAAGATAACTGAATATGATTTTTTTGTACTCTATGAATTTTATTTTTTTTTAAGTTTCTTCAGGTTTCGTTTCTCAAGAAATTTTGTCCAGTTAAAAGCCATTATAAAAAACATAGCTGTTATTGTAACTAATAACAAAATTGCTTCCGTTATTATGCTTGAACTATCGTTTGATTGAATCTCTTGAGCTACGAATCCAAGCGCTACAAAAATTGGCCAACAACAATAAAATAAAGTTGTAAAATTTTTACCTAACCATCCAGGAATAATACATTTCCAAAAGGGATATTTTATCATACCCAATGGTAAAAATAAAATATCATCTGGTAGTGGAGTCAATGCAAATAGAAATATATATAAAGGTGTCCGTTTTTCGTTTTCTAAGATTAATTTCCCAAATCTATCAACATTATTCAATAGATCTGAATCTCTTTCTTCAGCTAATTTTTTTGTACCATACCCTACAGCATAACCCGTAAATTCACCTAACGCACTACCTAAACCTCCCGCTAATGCAAGACCGATAATTTCCAACCAAAAAGAACCGATTAGTAAAATTTGTGTTATTTCTAATCCTGCTGTAGAATATTTCAGATATACTGAATTTGAGAGAGTAAATAATACAAATGGAAAAGGTATAGGAAACCCTATTGATGCTGAGCCTAAAAAACATATTCCAAGAGAAATTAATAGCGCCCAAAAATAATTTGAGCCTTGTGCAATTTCAGCTAAATTTTGTCTTAAGTTTATAATAGCTTTTTGAAAATCTGGTATAAATAAAAATAAAAATATATATATTATAACAGCCAAATAAATGATTGCGAATACAATAGGTAATTTCTTCGGAACTGCCATATTCTTATTATTTCTTTGATAATTTAGTATTTAATCCATTCCTTGCTTTTAATAGTATTTCAAGATTAGTACTTACCTTTCCAATTTTATTTACTTTGTTTGACATTTCAATGTCTTCAATAACTATAATTAATTCATCAGTTTTAGGATTATAAAGAATATCACCTTTTTCTACATTAGTTATAGATTTAGGATTAGATCCTTTATATATTTCGACACCAGGTAATGTCCAATATCTCTTTGAACCAAAACTAAATCTTCCTCTTAATACAATAGGTAATTTATCAATTATCGCATCTGCCGTTAGGGGTGCTAGATGGCGGATAATATTACCTTCAAGTGTGCCAATCCCGAATAAATCAATCTTTATGGGTACACTCATATTTTATAATTAATATAATAATGGATATTTATATATTCTTAAATTAATTCTTAAATTGATTATATTTTTGTCGAATTAGTTAATAAATACGTTATCTACCTTAATAACAAGATTTAAATACTCAAATTGTCATATATCTATCTGGACAATAGGTCTATTTTGCATTGGAATTAGAGACATATTTACGGTTTATACACCGGATTATTTTTTTTCATAAATTTAAACTGATCCTTAATTTCCGACAATTTTTTTTTTGATTCTGATGATTCTAAATACTCTCATAGAAAATATTCACTTTTTTCATTTGTTCCTGTAGTGTATAAAATAAATTCTACATGAGATACATAATTAATTCAGCGCAGGAATTAAAAGTTTTCAACAAATTTTCGATTTAATTTGAGCCTTTTTAGAAAATGT
The DNA here is from genome assembly GCA_020343655.1 of Promethearchaeota archaeon. GTDB lineage: Archaea > Asgardarchaeota > Lokiarchaeia > Sigyniarchaeales > SOKP01 > Loki-b32. The sequence goes on from CP070805.1 coordinate 998,173, forward strand.
GACAAGGTAACATTGAAAATAGAATTCTAGTTGAATTTTATGGTATTTTTTTTTATACCTGAGACCCTGGGACTTGAAGTGCATTAAATCGGAATTAAAATATATATAGGAGCTTTGATTTCATAATTGCTTCATTGGATAACGATTCTTTTATTCCTCTGAACCAATTATACTTAGACTAATCGGAGCGCCTATTGTCCTCTTTTTTTTTATTTAAGTTAGTTAAATCATCTAAACTGTCAATATCATGGAATTTATAATTGCTTTCGATTTCAAAAGCATAGATTTTCTTTTCTTTTAAAATTAAATAGTTAATCATTTCCCAAATAGTTCTGAAAGGTAGGTTTTCTTTTAAATCTAAGATTATATTGAAAAAATTATAATCCAAGCCAAAGCTTGGTATAATTTGCATTATTTTACTCGAAGTGAGAATAGATTGCAAATTTCCTTGATAAATTCTTTTTAAAAGATTATATAAACCGAATTTTTTCACTTCTCCAAAAGAAATTAATTTATAATTTGGCATATCCTCTTTTAATACTTTTTTATCTATTTTTCTATAAAAAATGAAACCATTGTCTTTAATCACTGTTATATTCTCTGAAATGATGGAAATGATTTCTTTCAATAATTTAAATTCAAAAATTGTATCTCCTGGGATTAGGATATAAATACTTTCTGGAATGAAAAATTTCTGGTCGTTTTTAATTGATAGGAAGGAATATAATGAACCTAGTTTATACTGAATTCCAGAATTAATAATATACAATTTATGTTGTAAAAATTTATCGCTTTCCCTAATTTTAAATATAAAATCCTTAATTTTATTTCCTAAATGCCCTATTACAACACCGATTCGCCCTACGCCTAAATTTATTAATTTAACAATAGTATTTTGGAGGATTGAATCATAATCTAATGCTTCAATTTTTAATAAAGGTTTAGGTATATCTTTCGTTAATTCTTCAAGCCTTTTTCCTTCTCCAGCACATAATATTACAAATGATAATTTTTCTTTAAAATCATTCTTTAGTAGTGACAATTCTATTCCCATCCATATCTATTACAATTGTATGCTCCTCTTGAGCTACAGGTTCTTTAGATTTTTCTACTAAGATATTATATGTATCCAAAATTTTTTTTCCTACAAAAAATTCAAGAGTTCTCCTTATTTTATTTTTTGGAATAATATTATTAAACTCTATCCACCGTGGCGAAAAGGGTAGGTGTCCAAAATTTTTCTCAATTTTATTCATATAAGACAAATGCTCATATGACAGATTTTTCTTTTGTTTTTTTATAAATCGAAAGATATACCAATTATTTCCATTCTCTACTTTACCTATTCCAGATGTAGCGAAAGGTTCACATGCATATGCATCTCCAGGTTTTAATACTTGATTATGAATTTTTTCTTTATAATTGGGGATAAACGATCCAGCGTGTAAAACGTATTGCTTTAATTCATGACCACCTAGGTTTGTTATTGGGCGTAAACCTCGATTTATAATCTTTTGAGCAATAGCTTCACCAAGTTCATATAATTTAACGCCTGGATTAAATAATTGAATAGCAGCTTCAAGCGCTTCTTTTGCTGCTTCAATATAATTTTGAAGCTTAGGGTTCTCATCAATATTTATGGTAAATGCAGAATCTGCTATGTATCCATTATAATGGGCACCAATATCAATTTTTAATAAACCGCTTTCTGGGATTCTAGTCTGATCATCAATAGGAGGGCTATAATGAGCGGCAATTTCATTCAAAGACATATTAATGGGAAATGAAAGTCCACACTTGTGCTTGATTATTTCAGCTTCACATTTATTTGCTATTTCTAAAAAAGGTACTCCGGGTTTAATTAACTTTTTTGCTAATTTCTTAGCAGCAATAACTCCTTTTCCCGCTTTAATATAATCTTGAATATAGTTATTCCTCATTATTTTTCAATAGATTCATTAATATTAAATAAATTTAAGGTGTTAATCTATCAGGAGTCCTTGGATACATTACCGCTTCTCTTATATCATCTAATCCACATAATATTGTTAGCCATCTATCAATTCCAAGTCCAAAACCTCCATGTGGAGGCATTCCATAATCAAATGTATTAAGATGTGATTTAAATGCCAGTGAGTTTAGCCCTGATTCTTCAAGGGCTTTTACTAATTGCTCTTTATTATGAACCCTGGTACCTCCTGAAGTCAATTCTAACATTCCTTTTTGTAGATCAAAAGATTCACTATATTTTGGATTTTTTGAAGGCATAATATAAAAAGGCTTAATAGACATTGGCCAATGAGTTATGTAGTAATACTCTTTTAATTGTTCGCCTAATTTTCTATAAGCCTCAGTAGAAATGTCTTCTCCAAACTCAATATCAAAATTAAAATTTTTATTAATTAAATTGATGATTTCTTCATATTTATACCTTGGAAAAGGAATTTCTGGTACAATTGTTTTATCTTCCATTTTTAAATATTTTAATGCTGACATCTGATTTTTTCTAATATCTTTAATAACATTATGAACCATTTCTTCTAAAAGTTTAAGAACATCTTCCATTGTAGAAAACCCCATTTCTACATCTAAGGTAAAAATCTCACATAAATGTCTTTTTGTACGGCTTTTTTCAGCTCTAAAACAATCGCTTATCTCAAAAACTCTTTCATATACCCCACTCAATTGCTCTTTATATAATTGAGCAGATTGAGTAAGAAATGCTTCTTTTTCAAAATAAATTATAGGAAATAACTCAGTACCTCCTTCTGTCGCGGAACCTATAATTTTTGGGGTTGTTATTTCGGTAAAATCTCTATTGAATAAAAATTTCCTAATGGATCTAAGCATTTCTCCTCTAATTTCAAAAAGAGCTTGATTTTTGAGGGATCTTAGATCTAAAGCTCTATTATTTAATCTGAGATCTAAATCTGATAATGTTTCTCCTGTCATATCTATAGGAAGTTTATCAGGGGTTATATTTAGTATTTTTATTTCAGATGGTATTATTTCAATTCCTCCTGGAGCTTCATTGAACGTTTGTACAATTCCCTTTACCATTATACAGTATTGGTATCCAACTTTCGCCTTATTAAACACCTTATCAGATACAATCCCCTTTTTTAAGGTTATTTGGCGTTCTCCATATTTATCTTGGAGAGAAATGAATTTTAGACCTCCAAGATTTCTATAATTACGAACCCATCCACCTAAAATAACTTGTTTACCTGCTAAATCTGGATTAACATCTTTAGTATAATGAGTTTTTCTCCAATCTCCTAATTCATCAAGCTGCAATTTCCTAACAACTCTAAAAATTTTCTCGAATATATTTTTTAAAATTAAAATAAAAATAAAATTTTTGCCTTCTTATCTTATATTTATGGTAAATTTGAAGTGGAAAGGCAAAGAGGAAAGAGAAGATATACTTTCAAAAAACAATGAAACTATGCATTTCCAAATTCATGATATTTATCCATCTATTAATATTAGCCCTACATCAGAACAAGTTTGGCAAAATCTGCTGATAAGGGGAGAAAATAAGGCAGTAATGAAGGTATTATTAAAAAAATTTGAAAATAAGATTACTCTTATTTATATTGACCCTCCCTTTGCAACTGGAGGAGATTTTAATTTAAAAGTTCAACTCGGTGAAGAAGGAAAATATTTAGAAAGTATTGCTTATAAGGACAAATGGAGGGAAGGGTTAGATTCTTATTTAAATTTCTTGTATGAACGTTTAGTTCTGATGAAGATATTATTAGCTGGCAAAGGATCTATTTATATACATTTGGATTGGCATATTTCCCATTATATAAAATTAATCATGGATGAAATATTTGGTATTGAAAACTTTAGGAATGAAATAATATGGGGTTATCCTGCAGCTTCAGTTAAAACAAGGCGCTTCTTTATTAGATCTTATGATACTATTCTTTTCTATTCAAAATCTGATGATTATATTTTTAACGATGACCCAAACATATATATGGAATACTCAAGTCGCGTTAAAAATGCATTAAAGAAAGATGAAAAGGGTATCTTCTATTACAGAGGAGGAAGCCACAATGGAAAAAAATTATCCCGGAAGGTTTATATAGAACAAGAAGGAATTTTCCCTAGAGATGTTTGGAATGATATTCCCTATATTAGGGCGAACACACCAGAATACCAAGGTTTTTCGACACAAAAACCAGAACGTCTTTTAAAAAGGATTATATTAGCATCTACAAATGAAAAAGATCTTGTAGCAGATTTCTTTTGCGGTTCAGGCACTACATTAGCAGTAGCAGAAAAGTTAGGAAGATATTGGATTGGATGTGATTTAAACAGGCATGCTATTCATATAACAAGGAAAAGGATCCTTAATATAAGTAGAAGTAATGATATTTTAAACTGGAAAAAGAGGTATTGCAAGGATCCTGAAAATTTTCAAATTCTAAGTTTTGAAAAGAAAGATACACTTATTTCATTACCAAATGTTTTTTTACAGAAAGATGTCCAAGATGAAAAAGGATATCAAACTAAAGAAATCCCGGATTTGAATGTAAAAATCCATCAAAGTAATAATAAGATCATGATAGAATTACTTGATTACATAATACCTTTCAATGATTTATTGGCAGACAAAATTAAAGAGAATATAAAATCATTTTTAGATTTTATTGATTATTGGGCTATTGATTTTAACTCACAAAATAATATTTTTAAAGCCATGTGGTATTCCTATAGAACCCCGAAAGTTAGGGTACTACCCTTAAAATCAGACACATATTACTATGATAAGTCTGGAGATTATAATATTTTAGTGAAGACAATTGACATTTTCGGAATTGAATCTGTAAAATCATACAAAATCAAAATTATTTAATCAATTCTCTAATTAACATAGTGGCATAACTTCCTCTTTGAAGAGAAAATTCTAATTTAATTTTTTCTTTTCCAGGATTGAGATCATCAGATTCTAATTTTAAAAATTTTAAGGTAGTAGGTTTAACAGTCATCGCTCTAATAGAGCCCTTAAATTCTTGCTCATTAATCATTTTACTACTAAAGATGTTTTTATCAAATTTCTCTTGCTCTGCTATTTCTTCGAATAATGATTTCATTAATGGAAAATCATCTAAATTCGTATATTTACCAATAATAGGTATTATTATAACTGCACGATTTAATTTTAATGCTTTATTCAAATAATTATCATACAAGCCCCCATAAATGTATTTTACCTGAGTAATGTTTGCATTATAACTATCTAATATACTAATAGCATCACCTTTTATAGGCTTAAATAAAGAAAAACCTTTCTGAATTCTTACAGAAAGCATCTTGTTAAATAAATATGACTGAAAAGAGCTTATTAAAAGAGTTTTCAAATCAGAGGGTAGTATATTTATACTACCTTCATAATCATCGGGATGTTCAATCAAATGATGAATCATATTTCTTTCATATTGCAAACTTTTAGGAAATGACATATAAGCTTTTTCAAGATTTCTGGTTTTTCTGAATTCTGCTCTAACTTTTTTTGATTCAGCGGACTCAGTTGAATAAGTTGTGGATACAAAATCTTCAAATGCTTTTTTGAAATCCCTTTCTAAAAGACTACGACCAACAATATGTGAATTAGGTCTAAAACTTCCAAATCTTTGAAGACCAAAATAGTTAGGAAACCCAAAAGTGTTTAAAAAATTAGTATATTCTACTATTTTACTTTTTAAATTCTTCTGATATTCTATATTTCTAATTAAAATGGTAAAATTATTGCCCCAATGACTACCTAATTTAACGGGCTTTTTAGTTGGGTGTATATTTCTAATAAAAATGTCCTTTAGTTTTAGATTCCTTAAATTTTCGATATAATCTCCCTTGATGGAAATTTTTTGAGCTGAAATGGAATGCTTATCTTTTAAACCAGAATAATTAATTAGATTATAAGGAATTTTTAAAATCTTACTAATATGTCTGATTGCCTCAAATGTATCCTTATTAATTTTTATTAGATTAAAAGTTGTATATCGATCCTTTAACTCTTCCGAAAATGGGTGAGTCTTATAATCTTCTTTAATGCTTATGATTTTTCCATTATTATCAATCTCTCTTACAACAAAATCCTTAAAATTTTTCTTATATTCTCCACCAATTCTGGAAAGTTTATGTGTAGCAAAAGCTTCAATTCCTACAAACTTTTCTACTTCTCTTGTATCATTTTCCCTAAAAGAATAAGTGTCTATTTCTTGTTCAGACAATTTTTTAGCCTATGGTTTTTAATATTACAATAATTTTAAGTCTCCGGTTATTTTATCTATATTTGCTGATAAGGAAGGGCCAACACCAACAGCAGTGGTTGTACCTGGTGGCAATTGAGTTAAGCCGGCGTCATTGACAATGAAATATGGAAGTTTATCAGATTCAAGTTTAAGTACAATTTCTTTTAATTGTTCCATAGTATGTATTTTAAGGACAACTTTTTTCTGACCTGTATTTTTCCATTTCTTCCAAATATTCTTATTTTGAATACGTACTAAATCTGAAGCAGACACGCTTGCATGGGATGATTGAACACACTTCTTGCCTGTACCCATCTTTAAATCCGTTCTAATTAAAATGACTTGTTTATATTCGTCCACGATAAATCTATTAAATATTAAGAAATTAGCTAATTAAATATTACTAATTATTGAAATTCTACTCTAGTAATATTTCCTGTTAATTCATATATCAATTCTTCAAGTTCCTCTTTAGTAAACAAAAACTTTTCTTTATCATCCTCCCAAAGGACTGCTCTAAATTGAACATCTCCAGTTGCTAGAAAAATTTCGTTCAATGATACTAGTTTATAAGGTGCGATTAAAGCTTCTATGACAGGACGAGGTTTATAGGTTTTTTCAATTAATATTAACTCATCAATTTCATAAGTTTCTTTAATCCAAGTTATTAAATCCGGAGTAATTTTTAATTTATCCTTATTCCCTAAAACTAATATTACTACATCCTCATAATCAATAGCTTTGTGAAATGATACATCCCTAAGAAAAGTAAATTTTTCTTCTGCTTCCTCTAACTGAATAAGATCTTTTGCTAAATCAATCTCAAATTCTGTTATTTCTCCAGCATCAAGTCTAGCTTGGCAATTAGTGCATAAAAAGCCAGAATTAATACATGTCTTATCTGCTGGGAGAATCTTCATTAGCCTTAAACCAGATTAAATATCCCTACTTTAGTATTATTCTAATATATCGTTTTAATAAATAGTTTAGTGATTGATATCTATTAAAAATGGTTAATTAATTTTTTGATAAGAATTCTTAAACTTTGTATTTAAAAAGGATTAGATTCAAAAAAATAAAACATATTTTGATTAAACAGTAGATAAGATCAATATTACTTTGATTTTTAAACTCAAAAAATACAGTTATGCGCCCAATGAAAGATATTCATTTATTTCTTGTTCGATCATTGAGATATCTTTGAGGGCTTCTTTAAATTCTTCCTTAGGGAGTTTATTTCTATTGAGTATTATTTTCGCAAGGGATTTATATTTCTCAATATTTTGAGCTTCAGCAAAATTTTGAAGTTTTATACTCAAAGAATAAAGATATGAGTATATTTCCGCAAATTTTGAATATTCCAAGGATTCTTTGATTCTATCTAAATAATATTTCAATCTTAATTTCCGATCCTTAATTTCATCTCTAAGAGATTTAGATTCTGTTTGATATTCTATAAATCTCTCGTCATCTCGAAGTTTTTCAGAAATTTCAATCAATTTCTTTGATATATCGTATTTCTTAATAAAATTCTCTTCTACTGAATATTTTTTTTCCAAATCGTCTCTTTCTTTATGTAAATCTTCCCTTATCTGTTCGGATAATATACCTTTTTGTTCCCATATCGACTTTAAAATTGTACTCTGATCAGCAGTTAGAGACGAGCCTGCTATTAGTTTTTTGTCAGAAAGAATTAAGTTTATAATTTTTAAATCAAACGTTTCGAGTTTTTCAGGTTTGCGGTCCCAGTCAATAAACAAATCTTTATGATCAAGTATAATTTCATTAATATTAGGAATTAGTTTTTGAACTTCTTTTATATCTGCTTTATCAGTAATAATTACTAAATCAGTTAATATTTCAGGAATTCGTGTAATTAATACAAAGTATTCTCCTAATTCAATGGTGTTTAACGATTCTGTGCTGCTTTCTGTTAATTCTGAAACGAAAGTTTGTAAGGCTGAGAAAAATGAGCTAAACATCTCTAATTTTTCATCGCTTTGAAAATTCTTGTTATACAAAAGATCTTTTGAATTAGTTTGAAAAATATAGAGTGCTTGTATCATCTTTATTCCTCTTTTATCTTAAAAATAACATAATCATAAAATAATTTATAATTAAGTATTTCAAAACCTAAGATTTAATGTATATGATCCTCTTTTTTTTTAATTATTTCTACTTTAGAGCAAATCAATCTCTAATCTATTTATCAGAATTAAATAATTCGAAAAAAGTAAAACTTACAATTCGATAATATCACAACTTATATTTCTTAATAATCTCTCAGCTGTTGCTGGATCTGTTTTATAAGTATAAAGATTTTTCTTAGTTCTTAATTTCAATTTCACGATTTCTTTTAAACGCTTAACTCGACAATGAATTGCATGATGGGAAATCTCCAGGAACTTTTCTTCATCAAAAATTTCTCTAGGCATATTAACTCGACTAACCTTTCATGTGGTAAATGATGAGTAGATCTATTAATTATAGAATTTTAATTTTATCATATTTTCCAATATTTTAAACAAAAATTTTATTTTGAATCATATGTTTTTGAAATTATTCTTATTACTATTATATCTAAGTTTAACTTCAATTGGAATTAATTAGTGATTGAACAAAAATGAGCCCTATAGACGATCCCGTGAAGAGGAGAATTGCTAGATATCATCTATTAGAAAAAACAGTATGTAGAAGATGTGGAGCTCTTAATCCACTAAGAGCAAAAAAGTGTAGAAGATGTCATGGGAAAGACTTACGATTAAAGAGAAGAGAGCTTACTAAATAGATAGAGTTTTTTTGAACACACCATTACCCCTTAATTAAATGATTTCTTACTTCTTACATTTACAAATTCTTGAAGTAATGAAAAAACAGATTAATATATAAAATACTTGAATTACGGTCATGTAAATACCAAGTTTGTAAAATTGAATAATCCCCTCTTTCAATGAATAACATTTAAATAGATACTTGATATTATTATCTTTGAGGTGACGAAATAATGGTTAAAACCAAATTTAAAGTATCAATGCTTTTGCTCGTAGTAGGGCTAGTGTTCATTTTTTTTCCTATAGGAGCTATGGCATATAGAAGACCTCAATGGAGATTAATGGCGGGAGCATACAGCTTACCGATAACACCAATGACGACAGCTGAAGGAATTCCTATTCATCCTGATGGATCACAAGTCTATTTAGCGGGATTCGGTTCTTTTGGGAGTAGACCTGCTTCGAGTGTTCATGACGACATCTATGCAAGGTGTTTGATCCTAGATTATGATAGTACGACTATTGTCTTCGTGCAACTTGACCTAATCGGTTTTATGATTGATCAGGTTGATTTTGTGAGGGAGGAAGTAGAGAATTTATATGGGATAGAGGCAGACAATGTTATTATAGCCTGCACGCATACACACTCGGGACCAGACACCTTGGGTCTCTGGAACTCGTGGGATCCCGCTCCGGGGGTTAACTGGCCTTATATGAATTATATAAGGGATCAGATTATAGAGTGCATAGGCAATGCATATATAAATATGGAAAAGGCTAGCATACGATTTGCCTCGACTAGCGTTCCAGGATTGATGAAAAACTCCCGTGACCCTGGCAGAGTATATCCAGATTTGGAAGTAATGAAAGTTGACGACACGAGAGGAGAAACCATAGCTACAATGATCAACTACGCAGGCCACCCTGAAGTCCTCTGGTCAAATAATTTAGAATTAACCTCAGACTACGTTGGTTACCTCTGTGATAAGGTCGAAGAGGAACTAGGAGGTGTTGCAGTCTTTATGAATGGGGCATTAGGAGGAATGATAACTCCGGATACTGATGAACATACATTCGATAAGGCAGAAGAAATTGGGCATACTCTCGCAGATGCTACAGTTAGAGCACTCGGATCTCGCAGATCCTACGCTTGGGGCATTTTTATCCCAAGTTGGAAAAAAACTTTCAATGTGGAAAAACAAACCTTTGAAGTTCCATTGGAAAATATAGATTTTTTTTACGCTATGATGGGAGGTATACTTTATAGATCCTATCCTTGGTATAAATTTCCATACGGTGAGTTCCCTTTTGGCACTATCACGACGGAGGTCAATGTAATTACTATTGGAAAAGCCCAAATGATCACAATGCCAGGAGAAGTCCTACCAAGCATAGGATACCGCCTGAAGGAAGCTATGACAGGAAAATATAACTGGCAAATTGGACTGGGTAATGACGAGTTAGGTTATATAATCCCTGCGGATGAATGGGATCCTGATGAATATGAGGAATCAATGTCTGTTGGTGTGCAAACAGGTATTGCTATGGAAGCAATTCTCATGAATATGCTAGAGGGAACTTAAATTATTCAAATAAAACGTTTTTCAGAGAAATGTCTTAATTTTTAACTTTTTCTTTTTTTTTGTCATTCGTTTGATTGGATTTAAAATCCACTAATAACTCATAATTATAATTTTTTATGAATAATAACACATTTTTTAAATGAATACCTATATTTCTTTAATAAATTGCATAATAGAATTCAAAATTCGTAAACTTTTTTAATTTTATGACTTAGAGATCTATATAAATAAAAAAAATATTAAAAAAATTATTCGTTAATTATATTAACAAAAAGTGAAAAAAAATGGCACAATTAGGCGGAACACCCGTATTAATAATGAAAGAAGGTACTGAAAGACAGCGTGGAAGAGATGCTATGCAAAATAACATAGCTGCCGCTATAGTTATTGCAGAAGCAGTTAGGACTTCGTTAGGGCCTCGAGGTATGGATAAAATGCTTGTAGACCAATTTGGAGACGTAGTTATTACTAACGATGGAGCTACAATTCTAAAAGAAATTGATGTACAACATCCTGCCGCCAAAATGATGGTTGAAGTTGCAAAAACTCAAGACTCAGAAGTAGGTGATGGAACAACTACCTCCGTCATTTTAGCAGGTGAGTTATTAAAACGAGCTAAGAAACTTTTAGAACAAAAGATTCATCCAACTGTTATTACTGAAGGCTTCCGAAAAGCAGCAGAAAAAGCAATCGAAATTCTTGAGAATATATCAGAAAAAAGTGGAATTGATGATGAAAAGGGATTAAAAAACTCAGCCATGACTTGCATGTCCAGTAAGATTGTTTCTGAATCAAAAGAGAAATTAGCTCAGATTTGTATGGATGCAATCAAAGCTATTGCTGAACAATCTGATAATGGAAACTGGGTTGCTGATATTGAAAAAGTCCAAATTCAGAAGAAAGAAGGAGATTCAATCGATGATACAGGATTAATTAAAGGGATTATATTAGATAAAGAAGTTGTAAGCCCTGGTATGCCAAAGAGTGTTAATGACGCAAAA
>CP070805.1:1009896-1020254 GCA_020343655.1 Promethearchaeota archaeon
AAAACGATTTGATATTCCAAAGATCGGATTACCCACAAATGGATATTGGGGAAAAAATGATTCGATTGCCAAAAATTATGCCCTAAAGTTAAAAGAAGCAGGTATGAATACAATTGGTTTCAGTGTTGACACGTTTCATCAAGAATTTATTCCACTCGATGTAGTTAAACGAGCAATGAAAGCTGCTTATGAAGTTGGAATTGAACAGATATATACAATTACTCAAAATCTGGGCCCTGAAAATATAAATAATCTTTTTAATGAACAGAATAAAAAAATTGCTGAAGAAATTTCTAAAGAGTTCGAGTTTTGCCAGGTAATAAATAGTGAATTACAAGTGAGAGGTCGAGCTGTGACACAACTCTCTAAATATTTCTCAATGACTACGATACCTTCAGATAAATGTCTTATTTTTAAGCTTCCAATGTTTATGATAGATCCTAATGGATGGGTTTTTCATCAATTGTGTCATGGAATTTGTATTGGGAATGCCAAGGAAAATTCATTATCGGAGATAATAGGTGAGTTTAACTATCGAAAACATCCAATAATAGGTAAGATAGTATCTAAGGGAGGTCCTCAAAATCTTCTTGAAATTGCGATTGAAAAAGGATATAAGCCCCAAAACGGATATGCGGATAAATGTCATCTTTGCTATTCCGTTAGGAATTTTCTCCGTCCTTTTTATCCAAATATCCTTCAACCCTCAAATATATACTCTTAAATGACACGAAAAGGATATAGAATATCCTTCGAAAGATTTTTACGAGAACCTTTAAAAAATAATGATAAGAATTAAGTGATATATCTATTTTATTATAAATATGGTTGATGAAGAAGATTTAAGGGATTCGATCCCTAGCTATGCTTTTATCGCACTAGCGCGGCGTGGAATGGAAAAAATCTCTTTAGATCAATGTTTTCTTAAAGATTGCGATAATCAAGATCCCAAACTATTACAACCCTTTAAAAAGGAAGAATATGAAGAAGAACTTAAATCAATAAAGAAAATTCATATTAAATGTAAGAAATGTAATAGGATTTTTATTCTTAAACTTGAAACACTAAAATATGTTGCCAAATCAACTAAAGATAAAAATGAAGAGGCCCTTTCAATGGGCTTAGTTCATGCTTTAGACGAAAACGGTAAAAATTTAGGACATATAGGGTATTTTTAAAGAAAGAAGTACACCTTAATAACTGAAGAATTCTTTTGAAGCCTAGATTCCCTCTTAACTTTTTTTTGATTTTTTCATTTTTTTTTCATACTTTTCAATTTCAAACGGTTTCGAAGACTTTGATTCATCTATTGGAGTATTACACACCCAACAAACATTTTCTAAATTAGCTAATGCTTGGCTGCAATTCATACAGTAGAAAATTTCGCATTCTGGACAGACATATGTGAATTTTAAAATCTCTTTTTTACACACCAAGCAAATTTTCTTTTCTATATGAAAAATAACCTCTTCATCAGTGATTCGGTCAGGTCTAGTATATAATACAAATTGAGTGTATGCTACCGCATTCCAATGTTTATCATCTTTTGCAAAATCATACGATACCACTCGTTCAGGTATTACAGTAATTGTTACCCAATCTGTTAACGCTCTAAAGCCTGCGAATGTTTTCTCTGCTTCTTCTTTAGACATATATTTCTCAAGCAATTCTAACCCTTCCTTATATGTTGTCCCTTCTTTTATCTCCTCTTCTTCGAATTCTACTTCTGCTGTACCATAGATTATAACTCCTTTGCCAGGTGGAATTTCTTTATCAAGCAGTAACGTTAATCTGTTGTCTCTCATAAGATTTCTAACTTTAAGAGTTTTTTCTGGAGTCTTGATAATGAAATGGCCGTTTTTATAATTGAACCAAACCGGAACAGCATGGATAGTACCATCTTCATTGTGAGTACAAATTCTTATCACCTTCGCAGAACTACAAAAATCCTCTATTTCCTTCTTAGTGAGGGGAGGAGATTGTGTATATGACATTTAAATCACTTCCTAAATTTGTTAATAAAACTAGTTATTAAAATTACATTTCGCTCATTTCAAAATTAAATTTATTAAATAAATAGATTATATTTAATCTAATAAATCTAATCGAAATAGCATACAGTATGAATTTTAATTTTTATTTATTTGATTTGGATGGAACTTTGCTCAATCTTGGCGATATCGGAGCTTATGTGGATCAGATATTAAAAGAAACCTTCACAAAATTAGAAGCAAGTAATCCTCCAAATAAGGATGAAAAGTATAAACTTTGGTCCTCTGAAGAAGACTTCTTTGATGTCTTAAGAGAATGGGGGGTTAAAAATCCTCATAATTTTTGGAAGGTTTATGATGAGATAGATTTTAACTGGAGAAAAGAACTAATTGAAAAAAAAAAGATTTTTTTATATAAGGACGTTTATAATATATTAAAAAAGATACATCATCACAAAAATAATAAAAAACTTGCCCTAATTTCAAACGCAGCATATTATATTGTTGATTTTATATTAGAGAAATTTAATATCACTAGTTTTTTTCATGAAAGATTTAGTTTAGGTTATTACATTAACGATCAAGAATTGGCTAAACCATCTCCAAAAGGTATTCTTAAGATATTAGATAAATTTCAATACGATCCAAGCAAATCAAAAGCTATTTTAGTTGGAGATTCTAAATATGATATTATTGCTGCTAAAAAAGCAAACATTTATGCTTGTTTAATAAGAAGGGAAATATATACAAGTAATAAAAATCATAAAAAATGGGAAATTCAACCAGATTTCGTCATAGGAGGATTAAATGAACTACTTTATTTATGATAATAAGAAATCTAGAAATCCTTAATTTAATCACTCAAAATTAATGAAATAATACATATTGAATGAATAAAATTAAATAATCAAACTGATTCTTATTTAATATTGAAAATCTTAAGAGACCAGTCCAAATGTCGACAAAATTAGGAGAAGAAGACCAATTACGTAAAAAAGTGTGGAAAATCATCAATTTAATACAAGCTAACCAATTATTTGTCCATTACAAAGATTTGAGTATTAAATATATAGCTGAAAAAAGAAAAAAAGTGAATACAAAATCATTACCGGAAATATTATCACTATGTGTTTTAAATGCAATAGTTCCTAATTCGGCTATGTTATTAATCGGGGGCCATGGAGGAGGCAAAACCACGCTCGTCAAGCTTTTAGGAAGAATGTTTACAGCAAATTCACTTAATGAAATTGAAAATTCAATAATTAGAGGACATCCTCAATTAACTGAAGAAAAACTTATTGGGACTTTAAAACTTGGTAAGTTAATGAAAGATGGCGAAGAAGAGGTTGTATGGAGACAATTTATTACAAATTTTTGGAAAATTATTGATGAAGTAAATCGATTAACTCCTTATGCTCAAGATATCTTATTATCACTACTCGCTGAAGGCACTGTTAAGTATTATGATTCAATAACAACTATTAACAAATACTGTCTATATGCTACTATAAATCCATATGATGTGGGTACTTTTGAATTATCTCAACCATTCTTAGATCGATTTGGAATCTCTGTTCCAATTTCAATGCCAGGGAGCCATGACTTACAGTTAATCTTAACAGGAAAAGATGAAAAATATAGTGGATATGATGAATTAATCCAAGTCCCTATAGTTCTAAGTATAGACGAATTAATGGAAATACATTTTTATGTTAATAAAATTCCATTCTCATCTGAAGTTAATAACTACATCCATGCTATAATTAGAGAATTCACTCTATGTTCAAGAGTTGATAAAGGAAATACTGAGGATTTAAAACCAAGTGCAGGATTATGTACAGGATGTCATTTTAACACTGCCCAAAACATTTGTAATAAAATTGATTCGATTTTAAGTGTAAGGGTCGCAAAGGATCTATTAAGATATTCAAAGGCTTTAACATGGTTATTAGGACTAGATAATATTGATGTTAATATTGTAAACACCATTGCTCCTTATGTTATTTCACATAGGACGGCATATGTAAAAAGAGAATTGAATAAATCTCCATATTTTGGCAATAAGTATGAATTTACTAAGAATCTCTTGAAAACAGTCCAAAAGAGATTTAAAAATCGCGAAGTGTGCTATCAAATTGCTGATAGTTTTCGCGAAGGGAATCCTAAAGAAAGTGATTTAACCGAGTTAAAAAAATATGAAAAAAACGATTTAATTGTAAAATACGATTTAATTCCATTTGTAAATTCAGTGAACAATAAGGAATATCCCCCTCTTGCCCAAGAAATACAAGAAGCATCAAAGAAAGGAGATATTAATAAATTAGCTAAAATCAGAAATTCACTCATGGAAGAAATTGATTTCCCAAATAGAGGAGATCTAATCGAATGGTGCAATACTGAGCTTTTTAAACAAACTGTTACTGATTATGTCTTCAAATATCAATTTAATAAGGAATTGTGGGCTGATATTGCTGCTGAATTCTCCAATCTTGATCAACCTTTGAAAGAAGCCTTTAATCAGCGACAGACTAAACAAATTCGCACTGAAGACCTTTTAATGGAAATTAATGTAACTGGAACTAACAAGGATTCATTAGTAAATATTCAGATATCAGGTGGATCTGAAGCTTTAAAATTAAGAAATATTCTAGATAATTTAGAATATATACGAAAGGGAGAATAAAAGAATCTAATAGTAGAATGATTCAAATAAAAAAAAAGGGAAAACGTAAGAGCACTAAAAAAGAAATTACCGAAAGGGAAAGAAAAGTTATTGAATTAGCTAAGATTGCGTGGAGTAAAACTTTAAAAGAATTTTATTACCCACCTTTAAATGAACCTAATTACGTGTTTGATTATACACATTTAGAGGGCTTTTATATTGATCCTGATCATCGATGGCAAATAACAATGAACCTGGCAAATACCCCATTATTTAAAGACAATCAAGAGTACATTGATTATTTTTATATTATCTCTTTACATGAGGTTTCACATTATCAGATTATTCCATATGATGGTCTAATCAATGCAAAATTACTTAGAGCAGCAATGATGCATGTAAATCAGAATTATGCCCCCATTATTGTAAATATTTTTGCTGACCTTATAATTGACACGAAATTATTCCAAAAATATCCAAATCTTATTATATGGGAAATGCAGGTAACTTTTAAACATATTAAAAGTAAAGGGCCAATTAGCAATTTAACGAGGTTTTTATTTCGTGCTTATGAAAGGTTATGGAATCAAGATGTTTTAAATGATGAGACGCTAAAGGAAATGGATTCTTTAGCAGAAAGGGTCACTAAAGTAATTATGAAGGATTTTGAGGATGAATTGACTTGGGAAAAAAAAGTAACTTTAGTAGCAAAATATTTAAATAGTTTAATACAAGATACCTTTACATTAATAGGGACTAGGGGTCTTTTGGATAAAAATAAAGAAAAGAGAAAGAGTCCTGGTGGAGCATTTATAGAAGTTCCAAAGGATGTTTTAGAAGTAATGGATAATCCTTTAGAAAACAAAAATTCGGATAAATTAAAAGAAGATAATGAAGATGAGTTAAGACAAAAATCAGAAGAATTTGCAAAAGATATCCCCTATTCCGAATTTGGTGGACCGGCACGTCAAGCAGGGATTTTGATTGATGGAAGTGCTTTAGCTACTTGGTACAGAGGATTAGCTAAAAATTTAATTGAAATAAAAATATACGAAGAAAAACCAGGAGGGCAATTACCAGTTTACCCAGAGGTTTGGCGTATTGGAGATCGCATAGAAGAATTAGACATTGTTCAGAGTTTATTAAATAGCCCAGTTATGATACCTAATATCACTACAAGAAAATGGGCTCACATGGAAGGACCAGGTCATCTAGTTGAAAAGCAAATCCCCGATCTCTTAATTGTATTAGATTCTTCTGGATCTATGGGTTGGAATTATAACTCCAGATCTGTTCGTGGAAAAGGACCATATCACACAGCTCTAGTAGCTGCGTTTGCTTCTTTACATTATGCTGCAAGTAAAGGTGCTAAATTTAGCGTAATTAATTTTTCAAACAGAGCTGACATTTGCCAATGGACATCTGATTATAAGAAAGCTGAAAAAGTGTTGTTGAGATATCAAGGAGGAGGTACATTTTTACCAATAAAAGAAATAGCCAATCAATGTGATAAAGCAGATAGAAAATCACTCACCTTTATAATTACTGATTTTGGTATCTATAATTGGGGTAAAGCTAAAAAAATAATGATAGATTTAGCTGAAAAGGGACATAAAATAGTAGGATTTTTCATAGGGTCAACAACAATTCCTAAAGAAAAATTTAAGAATTTGCTTGATAAAGTAACCTTCTATGGTATTGGAAATCCTAAAGATTTAATTAGTTTAGTTATAAAAGAAGTTAAAAATTATTATTTATAGCTTACTCACGTTTATTAATTTCACGTAAATAAAGTTTCATGAAATATCGTTGACTTTGACAATAAAGAAGCTTATCTTTTTCTGTTAAATGCCTGCAATTCTGTAATACATTTGAAATATCTGACAATAATTTAAAATTGTCATATTTTGCTTTTTGTGGTATCTCTTCTACACGCTTATTGACTGTATCATTAATAACCTTTTTTTCATAGAACAAATCTTTAAGATTTAGAACTGGTTCTGAATCTTCTATTCTTGAAATCATCATTTCTTTCATTCGTATTGAATTCTTTTTATGATTCTTTCAGATTATTATGAATACCTCTATAATAGCAGAGAGATATCTACATATATATTAAAAACATATGATCAGATTTTAAGAAAATAAGTAATATGTATGTAATATCATTTGGAAATTGACATTTTTTTATAAGTTTTGAGAAATAATGATAATCTTAATAATTATAACAGAATAATAGAATTTAAGACTGGAAAGGAGTTACCGAATGAATTTAGAGGAAAAAAAAATATATAGAAAATTACAGGAACATCTCGATAAATTACCCATTGGTTTTCCTCCAACCAAGTCAGGAGTTGAGTTAAAGTTATTACAATATCTTTTTACACCTGAAGAAGCTAAAGTTGCTACTAATTTAAGTTTTAGTTACCAACCCTTAAACGTTATTTATGAACAAATACATGATCCTAGTTTGTCAATTGAGAAGTTAGAAAGATTGTTAGAAAATAGCGTAAAAAAGGGAGCAATTCATTATAAAAGAAAAGGAGGAGAGAAACTTTATGCTAATGCTATGTTAATTATTGGAATATTTGAATATCAAGTAAATAAGCTTACAATGGATTTTATGGATCTTATGAAACAATACGGACAAGAAGTATTTGATGTTGAACTATTCCGTGCTAAAATTTCACAAAGTCGTGTTGTGCCTGTGGAAAAGAGTATTACTCATGAAAATTTTGTCGCACCCTATAATGACGTGAGGAGATTAATTCAAGATGCCGAGAAGCCTATTGCTGTTACTAATTGCGTGTGTCGGCAAAAACAGGATGTTCGAAGAGAAAGGGATCCGTGCAAACTCACAAATAGATATGAAACTTGTATAGGATTTGGACATAGCGCGCAATTGTATATTGACCAGGGTTGGGCTCGTGAAATAACGAAGGACGAAGCTCTGGAGATTCTTGATATAAATGAAGAATCAGGATTAGTACTCCAATTTGGTAATGCTCAACGTCCTGGTTTTGTGTGCAGTTGCTGTGGATGCTGTTGTGGATTATTAAGAGATTTTAAAAAAATGAATAATCCCGCAAGACTTATGAAAACTAATTATTATGTTGAGATTGATTCTGATTTATGTGTTGGTTGTGGAACATGTATAGAACGGTGTCAAATGGGTGCTTTAACTCTTGTTGACGATATCTCAACTGTAAATCTAAAAAAATGTTTAGGTTGTGGTCTTTGTGTAGTAACTTGTTCTTCAGAAGCAATTAAGTTAAACAACAAGGAGAAAGAAACATGTCCACCTGAAACAACTGAAGATTTGAATCAAATGATACTAAATAAGAAAAATGAATTAATCGAGAAATACACTAAATCAAGAAGTTAGGGTCTTTCTCACCAAATAATTCTAAAACACATCAATTTATTCTAATTATTTTTCTCTTAGGGAATTAGAGTACAGCAAGTAAGCTATCAATATCAAGCCATCCTTTTAATGCGTGGATTATATAACCTTGTTCATCTATAACGAATTGTCCGGGCCCTTGTTTTTCCCAACCTTCATATTCTCCATGCTTAAAACCATATTTCTTAACATCTTTCAATTTAACAGGAATTTGAGATACTGACTCAGTTGTCATTAACCCTAAGCCATATTCAGCATATAGCTCATCTTTTAAGCTTAAAATAACAGGGAATTCTATGTTTTCCTTTTCAATATATTCCTTAGCTACTTTTTCACCTGATTGGGTGATATATAATATTTTTGCTCCCTTTTCATCAATCTCAGATTTACGATTCATAAGCGTTCTCAGGTCAGTCTGACAGATCGGACACCCAAAATATCTCGAAAATATTAAGACAATTTTTTGATCTCCAATTAATTCTGTTAAATCAATTGTTCCTGCGTTATAGGATTCTAATTTAAATAATGGGGCTTTATCTCCCTCCTTTAAATCTCGTTTTCCCATAATTTTCCACATTTCTTTAATTATATGTTTTTTAAATTATTATTTTCATAAAAAATTTATTGAAATTTTCTATTTTTCTATGCTATTCATGTCTTTCCTCTACTGACATCAAAACAAATCCTAATAAAATTGGAGTAAGAGAGAGTAAAAACAAAAAATACCAGATAAAATACAGATATACAACATCTTGAAAATGCCAAGGTGCCCAACCATGATAAGATACCATAAGAACGAAAAATCCAAGCCCAACTAATTTCGGACCAGTTTCTCTTGCTTTATATCCATAAAAAGCAAAAATATATGCCATAGTAAAGCAAATGGGAATCCAAACTGTGTGAAGGAAGAGATACATTGTAAATTCAATTGGATTTGGTGAAGGAATTATAAATAAGCCTAAAACCAGCCATAATAATCCAAGAATAAGAACTGAAATGCTTGGAATTTTTTGTAATTTTTTGTTTTCAGTTAAAATTATTAAGATTCCATATAGTATCCCCGCTGAGAAACATGGCATCCCCCATCTCCAAGCAAAAAAATGGAACACAGATAAATTTTCATTAGCATTGGGAAATCCTAATGCTCTAAATATATGGGCTACAAATGTTATACTGTAGATAAAAAAAGAAATGCTCCAAATAAATAAAGAAGGGTTTTTTCTTCTTGTTCTAATCCACCTTAATAATAAATAACCTGCTATTGTCCATAATAATATAGTGGTATTTAATCCAAGACCGAATAAAAAGAAAGTTGATTCCAATGCAATAACTGGTGCTCCATGAGGGACTATAATTAAAACATAAGCAGAAATAATTGATATAATTATGAGCCCAAAAATATAAATTAAATGTGTTTTTTCCAAATTAATTACCATTCAAATTTCTTAAATTTTTTAATTATTTTCTCATTCTCAATATTATCTTTTAACCTATTTCCTAAATGATTATAACATTCTATAAGGAGTGTGTGTAATTCTTGCATTTTTAAATCAATCTCAGAGTCTTCTTCTTTTAAAAGACCTCTTGTATAAAAAGCTTTATATATATTTACAACTGCCATTATCTTTAAGGAATATTCCTTTAATGCGTCATAAAACAGTTCACTTTTGTATTTTTTTTCTGTAATTACCGAAAGCATAAGCATTTCTTTACTGCCACGCGCCCAGCAAGAAGTAATTTCAAAATACAAATTTGTTAACTTTAGATCTTCCTCAATTAAAGAAACCTCGAAAAAACTATCTGACATATCTAAATCAAAAAAACCCAACATTTTTTTACTAATTTTTTCTGAAATTGAACCTGGATAAGAAAAGAAAATTTCTGGCCCAATAATTGGATTAAAATACAATAAAGTTAGTTTCATTATATTGAATTGGCTAAGCCTTATTATTTATTATATTATTTAACACATTAATTTATTTTTAATTATTTGATATTCTGTATCTTTTACTATTTTAATATTTAGTATTTGGAATACTAAAGCTTTAAGATAGTGTTTAAAATCCAAATAAACAAAAATATAAAAATTTCCAAAAAGATATTAATATAAGGTATTAAGCTATAAATAGGGATAATTATTTGAATGGATTTGTAGGAAAACTTTTAGTAGTAAATCTAAATAATAAAGAAATTAAAGAAGAACCTTTGGATAAGGAAATTGCTAAAAATTTCTTAGGTGGATCAGGTTATTGCTGTAAATATTTATATGATAAGATAGATAAAGATACTGACCCTTTATCTC
>CP070805.1:1020354-1028863 GCA_020343655.1 Promethearchaeota archaeon
AATGAGTGGGTAGTAAAGATTAATCAAATCCTTGATGATATTGAAATTGGTGTCTTTGCAAAAGCAGTTCGAGCAGGTTATGAACTTGGTTTTGATGGTGTAGGTATTCAATATATTCCATTTGTCCTCGAAAGCCAAACTGAGATGACAGATATATTTGGAAAGAGACATAAAATACGAAACATAGGTGGAAACCCATACCCCGACTATTATGGGGGTTATATTAAGAATAGAGAAGATTGGGAAGCATACCCTAAACCAGATTTAAAAGAAGAATACAGAAGAGCGAAAAAATTCTATAAGGGAGTTTTAAGAAAGTGCCGTGATATTAAAGATGAAATTTGCATTTTTGCTCAAAACGCCCTTACTTCGGTATTTCCCCCCGTTTGGCAAGGAATGGGAATGACAAATTTCGTAAGGGCATTGAAAAATGATCCCAAATTAATAGAGGAACGTTTTAGATATACTACAGATTTCGTTTTAACCGTATTTGAAGCATACTCCGATTGTGGAGCCAAAATTTTTCTCGAAGGTGGAGATATTGCTCATAGTGGAGGACCTATGATAAATCCCAAATATTTTAATGAATATTTATTACCTTGTTATCAAGAAGTAGCAGATACTATTCATGAATGGGGTGGAAAATATATCTTGCATACAGATGGAGATATAACAAGTCTTTTAGATTTCATTGTTGATTCTCGCTTTGATGGACTCCAATGTCTCGAACCTCCACTTGTAGATCCTTATTTAGTTAAAAAGAAAGTGGGGGATAAATTATGCTTGTCAGGAAACATCGATACTAGACATATTTTAGTAAAAGCACAGAGAAATGAAGTTATTCAGGCAGTAAAAGAAGCAATAAGAGCAATGGGTTATGGAGGGGGATATATGTTGTCTCCAGCTAATTTTCATCCTGAGATATCTGTTGAACGATTAAAATGGATGATTGAAACTACCCTAGAGTATGGGAAATATCCTCTACAAATATAGAATTTCTATGTCAGTATAATTATTATTTTAGAATTAACTTAACATATTTAATAAAAATATAGACATATGTGAAAATTAAATGGCTAGACCTAAAGTTATTTTACCAGAAAATGGTATTCCTGAAGCAGAACTATTGAAAGAAATGGAACATATACGTAAAGATGATATCAACTGGAGAAATGGTAAAGTGTGGAGTTTGGTATATCATGCTACAGATGAACATACTGAAATGCTGAAAAAGGCATATACAATGTTTTTTTCTAAGAATGCTCTCAGTCCGATGGCTTTTCCAAGTTTGAGGAAGTTTGAAACAGAAGTAATTTCAATGGCTGTTGACCTCTTTAATGGAGATAAGAGATGCTGTGGAAGTATGACTTCTGGAGGGACTGAAAGCCTTCTTATGGCGGTTAAAACTTACAGAGACTGGGCTGAAGAGAAGTTTCCAAACATAAAAGAACCAGAAGTAGTGGTACCTAGTTCAGCCCATCCCTCGTTTGATAAAGCTGCTGAATATTTTAAAGTAAAATTAGTTAAAGTGCCTGTTGATACCGAAACTCATTTAGCAGATGTAAATGCAATGAAAAATGCTATTACGGAAAATACCATATTAATTGTTGGTTCAGCATGTGATTTCCCAAGAGGAGTTGTCGATCCCATTACTGAATTGGGAATTCTCGCTCAAGAATATGGTATTGGATTACATGTTGATGCATGTCTGGGAGGGTTTATGTTACCATTTGTCAAAAGACTTGGCTATGAAATCCCAGATTTTGATTTTTCTGTACCCGGTGTAACATCTGTCAGTGCAGATGTTCATAAATATGGTTATGCTGCAAAAGGAGCATCTACAATCTTATATAGAAAAGAGAGGGTTTGGAAACATCAATTCTCGGTATATACAGATTGGACGGGGGGTGTATACATTTCACCTTCTATGAGAGGAACTCGTCCAGGAGGAGCAATCGCAGCAGCATGGGCAGCTATGAAGCATTTAGGAATGGATGGATATTTGAATTTAGCAAAAATCGTAATGGATGCGTCAAAAAAATTGATTAATGGTATTAATGAAATTCCCGAGTTATATATTATAGGAAAACCGGTAATGAGTGTCTTTTCTTTTACATCTGATAAAATAGACATATATCAATTAGGAGATCGTATGGATAAGAAAGGTTGGCATTTAGACAGAATTCAATTTCCAAATGCCTTACACATGATGGTTAATCCTCATCATGCTGAGATTGTTGATACATTCTTGAAAGATCTCAGAGAAACTGTGAATGAAGTTGTAGACAATCCTGGTGAATCCACAGATGGAGATGCTGCTATATATGGTATGGTAGCCAGCTTACCTGATCGAGAAAAAGTCAAAGATTATATAATCAATTTCTTAAAAAGCCAATATAAAATTAAATAAATTTATTCATCTTTTTTTTAAGTTTAGTTATTGGAATTTATTTTAATAAGTTTGATTTAGTAAGTTCAAATTACTATCCAACTCCATGTTTTCCCGCATAAATCGCACATCCTAATTGTAAAAAGTATGTAATTCCGGTAATTGCTCCATATAAAACCCCTAATGTCCAAGTTAAACCCCACATCAAAATAATACTAACATAATACAATATTAAATAAGGGACTAATATTCGAATTTTCCGAGGCTTTCGAAATTCGATTTTTTTCACATAATCTACAAAAAGCTCAAAAATTATAAATATTTGAAAAAGCGATGGGAAAACCCAAAACCACCATTCTCGTTGAAAAAAAATATTTAATATTATAATTATCACCGTAGGAATGCTAAGTGCTATGAATAATATGCCCAAACCATGTTCTAATCCCGGTTTTTTAACTCGCGAAATAAAAATAATAGATATTATAATATTGGCACTGTTTATTATAAAGAATAAAATTAAATCTGAAATATAAATCGCCATCGAAATCATCCTTAATGCTTCATATAATTTTGTATTGTAATTTCAAATTAGGAAAATACTATTTAGATACAACTAGCAAAAGATCTGAGCTAATTTCTGCGGGAGAATCAATTCCTGGCAACTTTTCTGTAATAACATGGTTATCGTTATATTTTGATTGCTTAATTTTTAATTAAATAAGCCTAATAATTTATATCATTTTCGGGACTGACACCACCTAGAAAAATACTATCGCATTTGATAACTTGACAACCTTCTTGGAGATTTTAATTGACCATTTCTTCGAATTCATCTGGATGAAAATCTTTTTTCGCAGCTCTTAGCGGTAAAATATATTTTAAAACTTTAAACTTCTGTGGTATAAAACTTTACAACTTTTTTTATTTCTTTAGTAAATTTTTTGGGTTAATGACTTAAAGATTTTGAAAGAGAATTTATGATTTTTATTTATACTTTTCTCAAATAATT
Organism: Promethearchaeota archaeon; assembly: GCA_020343655.1. Lineage (GTDB taxonomy): Archaea > Asgardarchaeota > Lokiarchaeia > Sigyniarchaeales > SOKP01 > Loki-b32. Next base: position 1,023,753 of record CP070805.1, read on the forward strand.
AGATAATTTAAAACCAATTTTTCAAAATGACAATTTTCGTTATATTAACATATAATCAATCCTGTCTTATTCCATTTCTTTCCTCTATTAAATCTATATTGTAAAATGCCTTCTATAATAAACTTTCGGAGACAACAACAATTTCTGAGATCGGAATATAATAGCGACATTCAGAATAATCCGTTTTTTCTCGTATCTCAACATTCTCATCTGTAATAACCTCTAATACTCCAGAAAACCAACTCCTCTCAGTAACATCTTTCACATATACGGATATTCTCTTATCCTTTAACTTCTCAAGAATACTTTTTATAATTATTATCACCACCTTTTTTGATTTTAATTACCTTACTTTCATTAGATATGATTCAAACTGGACTAATTAATCTAATTATTTACAAAGCTTAGAAAATAAAAACTAACATCTATAAGAGATTTTAGTATAAGAAAAGGAAAAAAAAAGAATTTAATTTATCACCAAATTTATTCAATCTTAATTTTTGATAATTTAACCTCAAAATATGCCAAGCTAGATCCAATTGCTAAAAGAATACATGCACTTACAATCCATGGCCAACCATAATAATGATTAGCAATAAGCATTGGTATAGCGAAATATAATGTGAAAAAACCTAGTGTGAAAAGTACTAAGCCAACGAAAAGCAATACATTTTCAATAGGACCTTTTAACATATTAATATATTTTGACATCATATTACCCTCTTTTAAAATTTAAATTCATATAATTTTACTGACTACTTTAACGGAATAGAATATAAAAAAGTATTACAATTCTTTTAAAATAACAAAAGAACTATCATTCTAAGAATTATACTTTTTTGTTGCTTCTAAATACTCTGTATCCTTACTATAATCAAAAGAAGCCGGTTTTATAATAAATATTACTCGATCCATTATTTCCTCCCTTATATCCATCTTAGCTGCTGATGAATCTCCTTTACTTTATCTGTTTCACATTTGCTAATAGATCTATAATAAAGATGATCACTCCCTTCATTTCCATGTTCCCCTAAATTCCGGAGTTTTCCAATTTCCTTTTGGATAATCTCTTCTATTTTTTCAAGATTTACCATAATAATATATTTTGTATTTTTCCATTCAAAAAATATGATGGAAATAATAGAGTTGTATTACTTCAAAGTTTTAAAAAAATAATAAAAAAAATTATAATCCTTTTAATTCCTTTTCAAGCAATTTGATATCTCTGTCAACAGTTTTCGTTTTTGTTTTCTTTTCTCTTTCAATTGCCTTTATTTGTTCATTCAAAGATTTTTCCTTTTCTTTTTTCAGATTATTATATTGTTGTTCTAAATTCTTTATAACAGGAATCATTTTTTTCTTATTTGCCACTAATTCATCAATATTTTTAAGAATTTCATCAAATAATGCTTGTTCTTTCTGCAATTTTGATTCGATTTCACTAATTTTCGGATCAAATTCCTCATTTAGTCTATTTCTAACGTAATTTACTTTTTGCTTAGTTGTTTGTTCAATTTTCTCAATTTCAACTGCTATTTTATTAATTTGATCCCTAATTTCTTCCTCTGACATTATAATTTTTTGAGTTATAATTTTAATACTACTTACTATGTTAATAATTTTTAATATTAAAAAATTTAATAAGTGGAGAAAAAAAAAACGAAACATTTAGAAGATGAATTTATAGGAATAAAAGGTTTAAGAATTTATTACCAAGCATAAATTCCTGATATTCCTAAAGCGGTCATTCACCTTATACATCCAGGATTGAAAGTACTGGTAGATATCAAAACATTGTAAATGAATTAATTCTGGAAGGTTATATAATATTTGGAAACGATTTTCTTGGACATGATAAATCTGAGGGAATAAGGAATTATATAGATTCTTTTGGGCAATTTATAGAGGATGAAAAAATATTTTATGATCTATTAAAAGAAAAGCACCCCAATCTACCATTATTTATTTTGGGTCACTCTCTAGGTTCATTTATCGCGATTTATTTTACAAAAAAATATGAATCTCTTTTAGCTCGGCTTATCTTTTCCAGAACATGGACAAGTTATGTTATAGAAACTAGTGGATTTTTAAAATTTTTCGCTATATTTTTCTCAAAAATTACACCTAAGATGAAATTTAATCCTAGGATTAATGCTAAATTTTTAAGCCAGGATCTTGAAGTAGTAAAATCGTATGAAAACGATCCTTTGGTGAATGCCAATTAAATTATCACAAGATTAAGCTATGAAATGATAAAGATTTTTAAAGAATTTAAGACATTTATTGGAATTTTTAAGGTCAACTTACTAATTCAGTATGGTTCAGAAGATAGACTACTTAAAGGGGTTGAAAAACTTAACGATTTGTTTCAATTGAAGGGCAAGACAATTAATATCTATAAAGTATTATACCATGATTCATTTTCCTTTAATCCTATAATTATAATGCAGGATCTAAGCGATTTATAAAATATTTGACTAAATTATTTATTATAAATTTTATGAATTCTTATATGCCTGCTGAAAATAAAATTAATATCGCAAAATCAAATTTTATTTATCTTAAAAAAGGGTGGATACCATTGATCCTCTTTTTAATAAATAGCATTTATCGTAGCAATAATAGCTCATATTTACCTTATAATAAAAAATAAAAGGAATTCAAACGTTGATTAATAATGATTAGAAATCAGTGGTATGCCGTTTTAGAATCTAAGGAGGTGTTAAAAAGTAAATTAACCGGAGTTACAAGGCTGGGAGAAAAATTAGTATTTTGGCGAAATAAAAGTGGAGAAGTCATATGTTTGAGCGACAAATGCGCTCATCGTGGAGCAGCGCTTAGTGTCGGAAGAATCCATGACAAAGGAGATTCTGTAGAATGCCCATTTCATGGTTTAAGATACAATAAAACAGGACAATGCACAATAATACCTGCTAATGGTAAAAATGCTCAAGTACCAGGACATTTTAAAGTAATTTCTTATCCCACCCGAGAAGAACATGATTTTATATGGATATGGTGGGGGGAACCTCAGGCTAAATATCCTCCAGTACCTTTTTTCGAAGATATTGATAAGAAATTCTCATATAAAACTCACACAGAGGTATGGCCAGTCCATTATTCTCGGGCAATAGAGAATCAACTTGATGTTGTTCATTTACCTTTTGTACACCGTAATACAATTGGTCGAGGATATCAAACACTTGTTCATGGACCTTTGGTTGAACCCTCTGAGGATGGAAATGAATTTACATTTTGGGTATATAACCAAAAAGATGATGGAAAGACCAAACCCTTAAAACCTGAACAATTTACTGATGAAATGAAGGTGTTCCATCTCCAATTTAAATTTCCACATATATGGCAAAACTATCTTGGTGATAAAGTACGAATATTCATAGCTTTTGTTCCTATAGATGAGAAACATACGAAATTCTATATGAGATTTTATCAGAAATTTATAAGAATACCAATTTTAAAATCAATAGTTAATTGGTTAGCTAATAAGTTTAATAAAGTTATCCTTCATCAGGATAGAAGTGTTGTTATCACACAACGACCAATTAAAACTCAATTAAAAATGGGAGAAAAGCTCTTGCAAGGAGATAATCCTATAATATACTATCGTCGTCGTAGGGAAGAACTAATTGCAAAAAAAAATTAATTTAAAGACTTAAGTTCAAAATCTAACGAAATCGAATTGATACAATATCGACACCCCTTATTTTTGGGAACATCATCAAATACATGCCCCAAATGCCCACCACAATTTTTACAAAGGACTTCACTACGAACCATTCCATGGCTTTTATCTATTTTTTCTTCAATATTATCTTTATTCATAGGTTTATAAAAACTAGGCCAACCTGTTCCAGAATTAAACTTGTCGTCAGAAGAAAATAAAGGAGCTCCGCATCCTGCACATTTATAAATTCCTTTTTCATGATGTTTCACATATTTCCCTGTAAATGGTGCTTCAGTTCCCTTTTCACGGAGAACTTTATATTGTTCTTTGGTTAATTTTTCTTTCCATTTATCTTCAGTTGTTTTAGATTCCATAGATTATGCAAATAATTATGAGTATTATAATGCTCGCCTTATAGACATTAAAAGTATTACTTTTGGTCACTTATAAAAAAAATCTGATATGCATTTTAAATTTATAGAAAATTAGCCCTAGTTTTAATTTTCCTATTTTTCTATTAAAATCTATGGAGATTCAAAAAGCAATTTTTGCAGCTGGCTGTTTCTGGGGTGTAGAAGCAAATTTTCGAAAAATTGATGGAGTCATTTCTACTCGCGTAGGTTATATTGGTGGTTCATTTACCAATCCTACTTATAAGGATGTATGTTCTCATAAAACTGGTCATGCGGAGGCTATAGAAGTTACATTCGATTCATCAAAAGTATCTTATGATGAGTTATTAGATGTTTTCTGGTCTATTCATGATCCAACAACATTGAATCGACAGGGACCTGATTTTGGTACACAATATCGCTCAGCAATTTTTTATATTAATTCAGAACAAAAAGAAAAAGCCTTAAGTTCTAAAACTAAACTTGAGGCATCCAAACGCTTTAAAGGGTCGATAGTTACACAAATAGTTCCTGCCTCAGAATTTTGGGAAGCTGAGGATTATCACCAACAATACGTAGAAAAAAGAGAAAGATGAATAATTAAACAGATCTAAAGTTATAATTCATTCTTAGTATTCGAAACTATTATTTTCTTTGGGTTTTTCCTTATGTTCTTCCTCTATTTCTGGTTTTGGTTTGGCTTCTGATTCCAATTCTTTTTCGGGTTCCAATGGGGGTTCATGTAATTTTTCTGGCTTAGATTCTGGCAGAAATTCATATATTTGTTTACCTTTAGGAGTAGGTTCGGAAGTAATCACTGGTTCCGGTTCAGGTTCTGGTTCAGGTTCATATATGGGTTCTGGTTCAGGCTCTGGTTCAGGTTCATATATGGGTTCTGGTTCAGGCTCTGGTTCATGTTCATATATGGGTTCTGGTTCAGGCTCTGGTTCAGGTTCATATACGGGTTCTGGTTCCGTTTCTGGTTCAGGTTCATATACGGGTTCTGGTTCAGGCTCTGGTTCAGGTTCATATAT
>CP070805.1:1028963-1047402 GCA_020343655.1 Promethearchaeota archaeon
GAAGATTATGGGATGGCCATTGAATTTATGAGAATTCTTGCACTCGATAATTTCGATCCTCAATTTGCCATGGGGAGTGGGGCAACTGTAATTTGCATTAATCCTATTTATACTCATCATGAAAATATCCCTGTGAGATTGGAAGCATTGAAAGAGCTCGTAACGGGACAGGAAGTAGGATGTTTACTAATTACTGAACCTGAAAGGGGATCTGATGCTGTCCACCAACTTACTACCTGTGAGGAGCAAGAAGATGGTTCCTTTCTGCTCAATGGGACCAAAATTTTTAACACGAATGCTCCCAAGTCCAAATGGGCTGTATCATATGCAACTGCTGAGAAAAATCAAGGAAACTTAATGGCTCAGTTTTTGATTAATACATCTTGGGAGGGGTGGAACTGTGAGCGTGTAGGAATACCGTGGACTCCAAAATTATATATTGGAAAGGAGAAATTAACTAATGTAAGGGTTCCAAAAGAATATGTACTAGGACCAGTAGGGAAGGGACGAGAACACCTATTTGAAGGATTGATTCCAGAAAGAATTGCTATTGCTGTAAGATGTATAAGTTCGTGTTGGGGAGCATTAGCTCATGCTGTTATTTATGCAAACATGAGAAGGCAATTTGAAAAAGAGATTTTACTTTTTCAGGGAGTAGGATTTACACTCGCAGACTTATGGGCTAAGATAACAGCATTAACTCATGGAGTTCTAAAGTTTGCAGAAACATATGATGAAAAACACAAAAAATACAATGGCAAGCTCCCTGATCTAATAGCTCTATCGATGGTATCGTCAGCGAGTCAATATAAATATAACTGTGCTAATTTAGCTAAAAAAGCATGTTTCGAAGCAGCTAATTTGATGGGTGGAGCGGGTGTGTGTGACAATACTTTAATGCATGATTACATTAATGTATCACGGATATTGGAAGTTGTGGGAGGTACAAAACAGGTACAACAACTTATTATGAGTAGAGGGTTGCGTAGGCTTTTTAAAGGTCTTTAGAGATTTTATGGAAATTAAATCATTTGAGATGTAGCCAGATTTAGAATTTCATCTACTAAAGGAAATTAAGATCTTTATTCAAAAATCTTTAAACATTGAAGATCATTAAAAGAAATGAATAGAATAAAATAAAAATAGAGATTTCTAATTTGGATTTGAGGATTTTTACTCCTCTTCTTCGCCCAATAATGCTTCTATTTTATTTTCAAGGTTTTCAATTTTTTGCTCAAGTTCTTCTATTTTTTTGTTAGTTTCGCAAGTTGCACATCCATCATCTTCTTCACATTGTGGGAGAGTGTCACAAACATCTTGAAGCTCATCCATTTCTTCCAATAACTTATCAACTTCCTCTTGTAATTCATCAATACTCAAATTTCACACCTTAATTTTTTAAGATAATAAGGATATACTTATTTAATTTTTTTTTGATTTTAAAATTTAAATTAATAAGGGACTAATGTTTTAAATAAGTTTCATAACTAATATTAGAAACAATGGTAGAACAAAATGATTTTGTAGAAATTATAAAGAAGTTAACAAATAAAACTACTTTTAACCGAGCAATATCAATTTCGGATAATTGTGTAAGAATTCTTAAAATGGATAAAGATCTTGGTGTAATTGAAGCAGAAATACAAGGAAATAAATTGATTCCATATAAACTAAATTTTGATATTTCTCGGAAGAACTTGTACGAGATTATTTATCATGACTGTCCTGATTATTTAGCTCATAAGAAACTAAATAATAAGTTTTGTAAACATATTACAAAATTTTTTTATGTTTTAAGGAATAAGGATTACCAATTTGCAAATAATCTATTAATAGAGGTTAATTCTAAAATAAATATAGAAAATCAACAGAAAAAAATTGATCTCTTTGACCTTAACCATTTTGTAAATGATGATCTTAAAAATCAATTAGATTTTGATTATAAAGGATTTGATTATTTTTTTGATATTTTGGAATTAGAAGATTCAACAAGAGAATGTTTTAAAGAGATTTTAATGGAATCTAGAAAGTTACCTGCAGCTTTAAGGGGCTTTCATGGAGGTTATGAGGGTGGTTTGTTTGATCATATTTTATTAGTGACAAATTATGCCTATAAGTTAAGTAATTCTATGGATTACAATGTGAATATTAAAAAAGCAGTTTTAACTGCTATTTACCACGATTTCGGTAAGATTTCATATTATTCGTTTAAAAGAACAGATAATGTATCTAAAATCTCAGTCAATCGTGAAGAATTAGATTTTATCCATGAAGATATTGTAAGAAAGTTTAACTATGAGGGAAGAGATTATCATGTTGAAGAGGCATTAGCAGTTCTTAAAAGAAACAGCCAAGTATTATTTCTTGATGATGAGATGTATCAAGCAATAATATTTCATCATGGTCAATGGAGCAAATATTTTCCAATAGAAATGAATGAACTTGCAACTTTAATACATAGAGCAGATATGATTGCTAGCCAAACTTATTTTGTATAATCTTCTTGATTGGAAATAGAAAACAAAAATTATTGATAATATATTTAATAATCTTTTATCTCTTTTAATGTCTCTAAAATTTCAGATATTTCTTCTCTTTTGCGATATTTTTTTACTAGTTTTTTATAGTTTTTAACTGACTTTCTTATTAGTTCAAGAGTTTCCTTTGGTAAATCCTCATCAGGGATTTCAAGACTTTGGGTCATGAAATCAAGACCAATTGTGAGTTTATAATCTTGTTCAAAACTTCTTTTAGTAAATGTCCTTATTAACGAGGATTTTCCAACAGCAGCAGCTCCGGTAAGTAAAATTTTGAATCTAAATTGATTAGAATCTATAATTTCTCCTAGCCTCTGTTTGAAATCTAATAATGCTGCAATAGTTAATCGGTAAAATAGTTTTTGTACGTTTTCATTTTCTAATGCAGAGGTTTCTATATATTCAAATAAGTAGTATTGATTTAATTTTTGAATAATTGCTTCTCTTGGGATTGTTTCTCCAATATCTTCTTTTAAATCATTCTTGTTTCCAACTAAAAAAATAGGGATATTCCCAGAAAGTTCTCTTATCTCATTAAAATATTCATCTATCTTATCAAAAGTATCAGGTCTACTTAAATCAAAAACTAAACCTACTGCTGCTACACCTTTAAAAAAATCGGTTTTAAAAAAATCGAATCGTTCTTGTCCTCCTGTGTCCCAAAGAGATAATGTGATATTTAACAAATTTAATTACACACCTTATGATGTCCTAAGATTCCCATATGGCAATATATTCATCTAAAATTCTATATTTATTATTAAATCCCATTGTTTTATAAAACTCTTTAAGATTCTTTTTACTAAGGTTCCATTGTGATCTCATATTATAAGTATTAATCCCGTCATTATCTAAAAATAAGAAATCAATTATTTTCAATAAAAATTTTGGTAAATATTTACCGAAAAATATTATAATTTTAAATAATTTATCACGAGCAGAGATTTCTTTTGGTTTTATGACATAAGGCTCACAAATAATTATTTTATGAGCTATTTTTTTAGCTATGTTAATTAATTCAACATGTTTGGGATATATATGATGTAAAATATCACATATAACAATTACATCTTTTTTTTTTCCCTGATAATTCTGAAAATCAAAAATGTTTTTTTGTTGTAAAATAATTCTTCTCAATTTTATATTCCTTTTTTTCAATTCTTTTTTTCTAATCCGTTTAAGAAATCGATGATTAAGATCTACACCTTCATAATTAATTGCCGGATGTAAAAAACGCATTAAGTAGCCAGTACCACAAGGTAAATCTAAAACTTCTTTTGGTCCTTTACCTATCAGCATAGCAATTGTTGAAAATTTTCTATCCTGATCATATAATCTTCGAGTAATTGCATTATAAAGCCATGCACTGCGGTACATTAAACTTCTAAAACCAGGAGTTTCTGTTTTTACTAACATTATTAATTAGAATTCTTTGATTTGAACACTTAAAACAAAAATTAAACACCAAAAGTAAAAGAATTTTATGGAGTTGAAAGCAAATTCATTTTCTCTTCAATGTTTTTATTTAATTCTTTGATTTTTTTATCTAAGGTTTTAAGTTCTTTATTTATTTGTTCGAATCTACTCTCTTGGTCACTTAATTTTTTTACATACCTTTCTTTTAACGAAATTGATTGACTATCCTCACCTAAAACAGAGATATTTTCCCTTAGTCGAGATTGCTCATCAGTCATTATATCTCTCTCTTCAATAAGTTTTTCTTCTTTAGCTCTTAAATCATTTAAAGCTTGTATTAATTCTGCAATTTCTTTAAGTTCATTTTCAAGATCTGATTCGATAAATTTCTTCTTAACGTAAAATCCGACCCTTTTAAGAAGATCTTCTTTACTGTAATTCCATAAATAATTACTAGAATAATTTTCTCTTTGTTCTTTAAGCTTAAAAACTATTGCATCTTTTGACTTCAAAATTAATTTGAAACGCCAATAATTAGCAGTTTCTTCAGGTTCGACAGATTTCTCTATGAATTTATACTCATAAGTCTTTGGGTGATCAAGATAAAGTTCCTTTTCCTCATCATTTTTATTTTTGATTTTATAGGTAGTCATTAAAGTGGTATAATAATACTCATAAGAGTATCCACTTCCAAATGTAACTCTATGTACGCTCAAATTCTCAGATTCTTGTTCATGGGTTATTATTACTGCTTGTTCTACAGCATAATTCAATAGTCTTGTATCTTCCTTATTTAAGAATGGAATAATTGCTTCACCTGCAAGATTATCATCATATATAATTGTAACTGGACCTCTTTCAAGTGTTAAATTTGTATTATTGGTAATTTCAAGACAAGCATTAGGATTTTTATCATGCTCATTTTTGTTATATAATAAAACTCTTTTTGCTTTAATCGATTCTGTGAGTATTGGAACTAAAGCAGATTGTTTTCTCTTAATTGTTACTGGATTTGAAATGTTATATTCAAATAATTCACCTAAATCTTTAGTTTGAGTTTTAACTTGAGATTTGATTTTTTCAAAAACTTCTGTATCTGACATAATACCTGCCCCGCGGCCAATTCCCCCGGTGGGTGGTGCCCCAGGAGGAGCAAATGCTCTAATACTTTCAGCTTTAGCTCTCTTTTTCATTGCCATCGGTGTTGCTTCCATTTCTGCCATTGCGTAATCCTTAAATTTATCTATTTCTAATCCTTCTTCAATTTCGGTAGGTCGCGCACTTAAAACTTTAGGAGGTTGAATTACTGGTCGCTGAATAAAAATGGGTCGATAAAATTCATAAATAAAGGAGACAGGCATCCCCGCTACTAAAGATAATTCAATATCTTCCCAATCTTGATTCGTTGTATTTTCTATAAGACTCCATCCAGATAGTAAGCATTTTTGTTCCAATGCTTGTTGTTTACTCATTATTAGTCGATAGGATGTTTTCCAGATTGGACTTTCACGAATATAGGATACGAATATGTTTCTGTCAATTTCATCATCTCCCCCAGATTCGCAATTAATTATAATTTTTTTAGCATCTTTCTTCTTTCCAGCAATTACTGTATCTAAAAAAAATTTCAAATCTTTTTTAATCTCATCATTCATAATTTCGAGAGATTTAATTTCAGAGAACTTATATTTGGTAATCATTCCGTTATCTTGATGGAGAGTTAATGATTTTTCAGTGATCTTTTCTTCTTTCACTAATTTTTCATTATATTCTATTCCCATTATCTTACCTGAAATTTTCTTTGCCCCTCCAACCGTTAACACTACATCAGCTCCTTTAATTTGAGTCACAAGAGAAGAGAATGAATCTGTATCTGGAATATTTAGCATTATAGATTTTAGTAATTGGTTAGTTTCTAATGCAGCATCGTAAGAAATCGATGAAATATATCCATTTTTACTTGTATCTAAAACAAAAAGTGATTTTAATACATCATTCATCTCATCAATCTTAAATTCAAGTTCAAATTTACCAGAACCTTTTAAAATGCCTTCGAGGATGTAATAGGATACACCGTGTTTAAATATAATAACTCTTTTTACATTTAATTTTAACATAAAATTATTATAAATTATTAAAAATTTAAATTTTAACGATTACAAAAAAAAGCTTATAATGGTTTTATGGAGATAATTTTTAGTCCAAAAACTAATTATGGAGTAGTTAAATTAATTATTACATACTATTTTTTAAAATTTTCAAGATATCCTCTTCAAGAGTTGAATGATAATCTGGATTTTCCACAATAACTCCTAAATATTCACCAAGTTCGTTGAAGAAATAAAAAGTTGGTATAGCTTTCAACTCAAACTTTGGATCAGTTGCTTCTGGTGGTGATCGTTTTCTATGCCATATAGTTTCTCCTGGTTTATGTAATGTGTTTACCATTATACCATATAAGATTTGTATGTCAACATCTTCAGATTTGATTTCTTTTACTATCTTAATCATATGGGGCACATTTCTCGAACAATCAGGGCACCAATCAGCCCCTAAAGCTACTATTTTCAATTTTTCTTTCTTATTTTTAAGAATATCTTTAATTTTTTCAAGAACTTCTAATTTTGGTTCATAATTTTCAAAATTTCTTTTAATATGGTCTCCATAAATTTTTAAGTATTCATCTTTTGTCATTGTAGGAGATACTAAATCACTCCATTTCAGATTAATTTTTGATTTCATATTTAATATTGAAATTACTTATTTTAAAAAATTATTTTAATGGTTCATAAATATTTACTCGCTAAATTTTAAGAAAGGAAAAATAGATGATTAAAAAAATAAATAAAAAATAGATCTTCAAAGGAAATATTTGATTATAAAAAAATTCCTAAAGGTAAATTTATCACGGATTTAGAATTCTTGTGAATCCTTACTTCTAAGAATTATTTTTGTTAATAGATCAAAGATTTTATGGACATTTTCGCCATTTTTAGAACTACACTCAATAAATCCATTAGCTCCTTTTGCTAATGCTAATTTCATTGCTTTTTTAGACGAGACCTCTTTTAAATGCTTTAAATCTGTCTTTCCACCAACGAAAATAATTGGTAATTCATAATTAATTTCCTTCTCAACGATTTCAAACCACTCATCTACATGGGCAAGTGAACTATAATTGGTGATATCATACATAAAAATGGCTCCACTAGCCCCCCTGATATAAGAAGGAAATAGAAATCTAAATCGTTCTTCACCAGCAAAATCCCATATCTGGAGTTTTACCATTTCCCCATTTACTTCAATAGCTTTAAGATGAAAATCCACGCCAAGAGTCGTAATTATATCCTCCTTAAATGAATTCGTTAAAAATTTATGAGTTAACGTGGTTTTACCAGTTTGCGAATCTCCAAAGATCACTATCTTGAACGTAGAAGTATATGCCAACCCAAATACCTGATAATTGTGAAAATTATACCTAATTCTATAGGTTTCTTTTTAGTGTTATGTATTATATAATTTTATATGCTTAAAAATTTTACATTAAATTCGAATTTTCAAAAAGACAACCTTCTTTTGGTGGTGTCCCCCAGAAAGAAAAGAAAAAAACTCTATTTCTAAGAAATTATTTCATTAATCTAATCCAAGTAATTTTTTTAAGAGGAATAAAGCTCCTTTTTTATCTAATGGATCATTATTGTTCCCACATTTAGGACTCATTACACACACAGGACAACCGTTAGAATTATTACAGTTACAAGAATTTATTAACGAATAAGTTATTTCTAATAATTCATTTAATCTAGAATATAGTGTTTCTGATATACCTATACCTCCTCTGAAGGCATCATAGATATAGATAATAGATTGCTGTTTTACAGGATCAAAATCAATTGAAACGCCACCTAAATCCCATCGAGAAATTTGAGCTAATGCAGGTGCTACAGCAATCATAGCATGTTCTATAGCGTGAATAGTACCACCAAGATCAAAACCTGCTAATTCTAGAGTTTTTTGGTACTCAAAAGGTATTAAGTACCATAATGCTTGGCTCTCAAACTCGATTAAAGGGATATATTCTAAGGGATGCCGTGAGCGAATCTCTTGAGTTAAGGTATCAATAACTTTATATGAGTAGTACTCATGTTCAACTTTTACATTTCCAAAAAAAGTTTCGATATCGTTGTTAGGACCTATTTCTTTATTTGATATTATTTCAAGAGGTGTGATATTTGTATGTTTTAGTGATTGTGTATAATAATCAACATTACTTCTTTTTAAGTATACTAATTTCTCATTCAAATCGAGTTCTTCAACAATATAAGTTTCTGCTTCGTATAAATAAACAGCTCCCTCGTGTAGATCGCGGAAAACGTAGCTTTCATCCTCAGAAGTTAAAAAAACTTCACTTGAACTAGTTCTTAGCAAAACTTTATAACTTCGGTTTGAAAGGTCATTTAATCCATACTTTTCATTTGGAAAAAAATCGCTATTCCAAAAATAGCGATCTCCTCTTTTTAGCAACAACGATTCTGAAACTAATTCCTCTAAATATTCAACAAATAATTTTCTCTTATTAATTCCAAATTTTAAATATTCGTCAGTTCTTATTGGGCTCTCTTTACTTGCACAGCAGATATGATTTTTAATAATATATTTATTTTTCAAAGTGATTAAAACCTTCTCTTGAATGGGCCCAAATAATATATCTGGATTATGGATATAAAATAAATCTAAAGGATTTTGCATTGGTATAAGAGTCGAGATTGAGAGATCAGTTCCTCTACCGGAACGACCAATTTGTTGTCTGAAACTAGAGATTGTCCCCGGAAAACCAGAACTAATTGTAGCATCTAAAGAGCCAATATCAATTCCTAGTTCTAGTGCATTAGTGGAGCTTATGCCTAGGATATTCTTTTGTTTAAAATTACTTTCGATTTCTCTTCTCTTTTTTTTACTGATTCCCGCACGATAACTAAAGATTTTATCTTTTAGTGAAGGTAAAGCATTTCTAGTCCATATGGTTTGTAATTCAGCCATTTTTCTTGAAAGTGTGAAAGTTAATGTTTGAATTCCTCTACTTAAATGGCTAGCAAATAAACTTTTTGTTTCTTGATGACTTGAACGATATTTTTTAGAGATCTCATCATAGGGCAAATCCCATAGAATCACTTTCTTAGCACCAGAGGGAGAATAATCTTTATCTACCATGATAAATTCTTCCCCTACTAATTTTTCGGCGAATATTTTTGGATTAAAAATTGTAGCGCTTGATAATATCCATAAAGGTTGTACATTATAAGCCTCAAGCATTCTTTTCAACCGTCTTAGTAGCATCGCAAAATTCGATCCAAAAATTCCTCTATAGATATGAATTTCATCTAATACAATGTATTTTAAATTCTGGCAGACTCTCCTCCACTTTTTTTTGAACCAAGGGAGATAAAAGTGTAAGCCATAAGGGTTAGTTATAATAATATTAGCATTTGCTAAAACTAATCTTTTTTTATTAGGTTCTACATCTCCATCATAAACACCAATGCGATTTTGTCTTATATTAGTTTCTTCAAGTAACTCTGATAGTACTACAAATTGATCTCTTGCCAATGCCTTAGTTGGGAAGATATAAAGCGCTGTAGTTTCAGGATCCTCTAATATTGATTGTAAAACCGGTAGATTGTAGCAGAGAGATTTTCCTGATGCAGTGGAAGTTACAATAACAGTATTTTTGTTATTACGGATTAAATTTATTGCATCTGTTTGGTGTCGCCACAGTTTTATGTTATACAAATCTAACCATTGTTGAAGTCGTTTTTGCAATGGTTTTTCAAGATTGCCAAATTGAGCATCATGCTTAGGGATATGTTCGATATGATAAATTTGATCTTGATAATAATTTTGAGACTTTAGAAAACGTAAAAACTCTTCGAAATCAACCATAAATAGCTTCAAAATATAAAATGAACTGTAATAATTAAAAATTACATAGAGAAGAGATTTTATTATTTCTCAAAATTTATAGATAAAATCTATTTTATTCTTATTATAGTAATTTTTTTATGAAATAAAATCAAATAATAATAAACATATTTGTTTTCAATTTAGCTATGTCTGATTTTGAATGGAGCAAGGTTGATTTTCATCAATTTATAAATGAATATGGAAAAGAAATTATTGTAGAAAATGCTCCAACAATATTATATTCAAAAAAAGATAAAGAACACGAAGCTTATAATTCATTAATAGCTTTCTTTTTCATTGCTGGTTTTTTACTCATTTATATTGCCATCTCATATTTTCTAGCATCTATATTTTTCAATCCTATCCTATTTACTGTTATTATAATTGTATGCGTAATTATTGACGTTTTATTAATCATTAATGTGATAAAATCTAATGTATATATTAAACCCCTAGAGTGTTGGGTTGAAGTTCATCAAGGTAGATCTGAAAACACTTCTGATTTTTATTGTTTTACATATTATCCAATTTTCACTGGAAAATGCCATCCAAATGAAGCTATCAATGTAATTTTTAAATTATATCAAGAACAGGTACTCAAGAGTAAAATAGACATCACGCAAATTGAGATTTATTTGAAATTAAGTCAAAAAGACAATCAAATTAAGGAAAAGTTGGGTTTTTTTTTCCAATATGCTGAAGGGAAATCTTTTAAAGATGAAAATATAAATCGAAAATCTTGGAAATATTTTCATACTGAACAATTGGGAATTGAGAATTACATGGCTGTTGGAAATTGGGATCATCAATATGAGTGGAGAAATGATTTGGAGTTTGATTTTGACAAATTACATGAATATGCTCCTTGGGTTATCCAAAGATGGAATGATACGAATATAAAATTCTTAACAGAGGATTATAAAGAAAGAATTAATTGGAATTCAAGATATATTGAATCTACGCCAAAATTGAGATCTTGGGAAGGAAATTTAGAAAGTCAATCCTATGAAAACCCTATGGCATATAGGGATATTGATATTGTAAATGAGGCTATTGAAAAAATTATTGGGTATGATAAAAAAATAGAAAAAACAAAAAATATTAAGGATGAGTTACCACTGTTTAAATCTTATTTCAGAGATTTAGGTTCTTAAACATTTCTTTGTTTCTTTTATAAATTTGTATATATTCACCAAATAGTTTCTCGTAAATTTTATTGTTCTCTGTATTTGGATAAAAAACCTTTTTAGACATAATTAGTGGAATAGCATCTGAAAATCTTTTTAAGATTCCTAAACCTACCATTGATATTATCGCAGAGCCTTTAGCAGCAGCTAACTCAGGTTCTTCCATTTGAATTATTTTTCGGTTTAACACATCTGATAGAATTTGACACCAGATATCTGATTTTACTCCGCCTCCAATACAATTAAACTCATCTGTTTGGCCTATTAATTTTTCTATAAAAATTAAGGCCCATTTTAGATTGTAAGCAACCCCCTCATAAACCGACCTGAGAATATCTTCTCTTGTATGCTCAAGGCTTAGATTATAGAATCCCCCTCGAATATTTGGATTATTTACAGGGCTTCTTTCTCCAAACATCCACGGTGTAAAAATTAGATTTTTAGCGCCAACTTCAGCTTTTTCGATGAGTGAATCTATATATGGGTACAATTCTTTTGGCTTCTCTTTAAATTTTTCCATCTCATTTACAAACATTTGATTTACAATCCAATCAAGACAAGTAGCACCAGTTTCTTGTTTTGAAATACATAAATAATTTCCTTGAGAAGAACTCATAATGCCAGTATAATGACGGACATCTATTAATCTTTCAGATGTATGGGCAGCCACCCAATCTGCCGTTCCTAAGCATATAATTGGTTTATTATCTAAAATTGCACCTGAACCTAATGCTGCAGAAGTTAAATCGCCGGAACTTACAAATATAGGAATTCCTGGCTTCAAACCTATGTGTTTAGAAGCCTCAATTGTTAGTTCTCCTGCATGTTCGGTAGATTTTTTTATTTCAGGTAATTTTTCTTTATCAATTTTAAATTTTTTTAAAATTTTATCAGACCAATCGCATATACTAAGGTTAGTATTCATCATCCAAGAGATATGACCTAAATCCCTTGAAGTTACAGCTTTTTTAGTGCATCTATAAATAACAAAATCCTTAACACTTAAGAATTTGTAAGTTTTTTCATAAATTTCTGGTTCATTTTCTTTAATCCATAGAATATGGGAAATAGGATCTTTACCATTAAATCCTGGGGCGCCTCCTGTGATTTTAAGAAACATCAGTAGACTTCTTAATCCGTAACCAGATATTTTTATCATTCCCTTTGAAAATTTGTGGGTTATTGGTGCTGCCCTTGTATCTAACCAACTAATACAGTTCATTAGCGTCTTACCCGCCTTATCTATCGGAATGGTGCAATTCATTTGACAATCGAATGCTAATGTTAGGATTTCATCAGGATTGATATTACTCTGTTCAATTATTGCATTAGTGGCTTTTTTCACTGCATCCCAAAAATCTTCTGGATTTTGCTCTGCCCATCCGGGCTTTGGGTAATATAGAGGATAATTTACTTTTATTTGAGATATTAGTTCTAAATTTGTGTCGAATAAAGCAGTTTTATTACCAGATGTTCCTAAATCATGAGTCAAAATATATTTTCCTTCCAAAATTATCACAATTTTTTTTTATTGCTTATATGTATTTTGTTTGAATTATTAATAAATTTAAAACCATCCATTAGGGTTCTAATAACAAGAATTTTATAATCGCTTATAGTTTAATATAAAGAAGTTGATAACTATATTAGTTATAATATCATTATAAAAACTTATAAAAGGTTAATTTTTAATATTAAAAAATTTAATGACTTTTCATAAAAGCAAAAAAAGAGGTTAATTCAAAATTGGAATCTTTGAAAAGTATTTCTATTCTTGAAATTCCAACTAATAAGATATTCTATGATAAAAAAACTAAGGTATTCTCCGCAGAGATTTTAAATTTCATGTTTGTAGGGATTTATAAGAAATCAACGAGGATTAGTACAGTTTTAGATGACATTTTTGCATCCTTCCGGGAAATCCAAATGAATCGTAGTGATATTTATTTCATAGATTTTGTTTCCAATGCCAAAATTTCTGAAACCACCAAATTAAAAAATCTAAAATTAATGAAGAAAAAGGAACCAGAGAAAAAAGAAGAAGAACCGACAGATAAACGTAAAGTTGAGGAGGAAGAGAAAAAAGAAGTTTTTGAGATTTCTGAAGAAGAAGATTTTGACGAAGAAATAGCAATTTTATCTTCTATTGCTGATGAAATAGAATTAAAAGAAGAGGCATATGAGGAAGAAAAACTTTTAAAAAGAGATGATATAGAAAGGGAAGAATCTCGTAGGCTAAAAGAAGCCCCAAAAGCAAAAAAGAAAACAAGAGCACTCTCCCCTTCGTCACCTAGAGCGGGTGCTCCTCCTGCAAAACCAGCAATACCTGCCGCTGCACCCCCACCTCAGCCTTCAGAAGCTTTAGCAGGACCAAGCCCTCCCCCACCTAAGCCAGCTCCAGAGCCTTCTATAAGTATTCCAGAAGAACCTCAGCCAACTATCTATGAAATTAATATGGGCCTCCAATATTATTCTGTTATGATGCAACAAAGGAGTTATTTGTTTTATGTGTATTTTTCACATAAAGAATTGAAGATTGTTGATGAAGAGGGTAAGACCATATATGAAACTACATTTAAAATAGTAACTTTTAAAGAAGAACCCCCAGTTCTAGACCTTAAAATTGAAGGTGAAGGTTTTGAAGTCCATCCAATATTTGGCAAAGTTGAGGTTAAAAAGGACGCAGTTAATCCGCCTGTTATGATTTTTTCTATCATGCCATTAAAATCCAAAAAGAAGAAAAAGAAGAAAAAAGAAAGCGAGAGAAGATTTTTAAATGTTTATGTTGAGTTTGAAGAGAAAATAATTAGTCATACAGTCTTATCAATTATAGTACAACCAAAATATTTCCGGCTTGAATTGGGACCAATACATATAAATCTTAGTAAAAGAACTGCTACCATAATATCCTTCATCTCTATTTTAATAGCTGGAATTTCATTGGTCTGGACATTATTCTCTTGGGACCCAACCTCTAGTTTTATAGATATACTAAGTGGATTTGCTCCTGGTTTAGGTTCGATTGTATTTTTTGCAATTTTTCTAATTACACTATTTAAGGAGGGAATATACCCACTTAAGGAAAAGATTAGTGCCTTTCTGAATTTCGATCAAGCAGGAGTTCTAATAAAGTGAATTTTCTATAATTTTTCTTTTAAATTTTTTATTTTTACATTTTAGATTGTATTTCAAGCCAAAATTTTTTTTTTAGTACGGTTAATTGTTTATCTTTTAATTTAACTAAATATAATGGTCTTTTAGCTATAACGGGATAATTTTTAAGTTTTAAGGATTTAATTAATCCGGCTGATTCTGCTTTATCAACCATCATTTCACTCATAATACTAATATAATTAGATTCACTCACAGTAGAGATAATTGAATCGTTATCATTAATTTCTAATTCAATATTTAGTCTTTTATACTTAGGAAATTGTTGTTTAAATGTATTTCTCATTCCAGAACCTTTCTCTCTCCAAACAAAAGGATATTTAATAAGATCGTTGAAATTCACTGAATTTCCATTTCTAAGCAATTCATGATTAGGAGAGCATATGAATTTAAATTCATCTTCTCCTATTTTGATATAATCAAAATTTTTTTCATCATAATTCATAAAGCTGCCAATTCCTGCAAAATCAGCCATTCTATTTTTTAAATTTTCAATTGATTTCTGAGAGTTATTAATTAGTATTTTGAAATTTACATTAGGGTTCTTATTTCTAAAATCTGCGATAAATCGTGGTAAAATATGAGAACCCGGAATAGTTGAGGCAGAGATTATAATATTTTCTTCTATCTGATCTCTAAACTTAGATATTTCTAGTTTACTATTGTCATACAACTCTATTATCCGTCCGGCATATTCAAGTAAAAGATTACCAGCTTTAGTTAATTCAAATTTTTTTGTTGTTCTATCTATTAATACAACTCCACCAAAATCTTTTTCTATTTGAGATATTTGATGAGACAATGTACTTTGTGAGATAGGGAGTTCTTGAGCTAATTTCGAGAAGCTTTTATATTGTGTTAGTCTAATAAAGTTGCGTAAGTACTCGATATTCATCCTTTAAATCACCTTGAAAGATCTGATATTCTATTTATAATATAAGATAATTAAATTATTTTTATTTATCGATTTTTTTAATAGATTATTACGAAAAAATTAATAAATATTACAGTTTTTAACTAATTACAATTCGTAATCGGTATTAAACAAATAGAACAATTTAGGACAATTAGAAATGACAGAAGCAAAAAAGACTTTTACTATCATTATCGCAGATGGTGCATATACATCTGAAAGACCTTTCACAATGTTAAGATTTGCCTATACTGCTTTATTAGAAGGACATAAGATTAACATCTTCTTAGTAGAAGATGGTATTTTTGTAGGTAAGAAAAACCAAGATCCTACTACATATGAAAACGTTGGAAAATGGATGAAGGATGTGATAGAAGAAGGAGCAAATGTTAAAGCTTGTGGAGTTTGTATGAGAGCACGTGGACTCTCTGAAGATGAACTTATTGAAGGGATCAGAAAAACCACTATGAACACATTAGTTGAGATGTGTGCAGAAGCAGATAATATTCTATTTAGTTAAAAGATAAGAGGCTATTAAAACAATGTCAAATTTACATAAATTAGACTGTTCAGGACTTGTGTGTCCAATGCCAGTAGCAAAAACTAAAAGACAACTGCTTGAAATGAAAAGTGGAGATATACTTGAAGTTACTGGCGACTTCGCAGAAGCGGGAGAAAATATCAAACGATATATAGAAAACCATGGCGAAAAGCTTTTAGAATTCAAAGTTGAAAGCGAAAACTACTATATAAAAATTGAAAAAGCATAATCTACTTTTATTAAAGTATTTACTTTATTCTTTTATTTGCCTCGAATAACCATGTTTGATTGAATTTTTCTCGTAGATTCTCAGCTAAATTTGGATCTAGTACATTCATACAAGCGAAAATTTGAGATGGTTTTAAAGGATTTTGGAGTTTAATAAATACTCTTTTCTTATCAAAAATATCATAATTTGTAGGAATTCTTTTATTTATAAATCTCATCTCTAACCTTTCAATCTTATTCGATAAGTTGTATAATTCCTCGAGTTTATCCAACACCTCTCCATAAAGTTCTAAATTTCTCTTTTTCCGTTCATCTGATAGGGGTCTTGTATCATGCTCAAAACTCCATAAGATTTTAACATTAACTCCCCGATTTAAAGCATTAATGATTCCTTCAAACAATTTTCTACCAAAAGGAAGGACTTTTATGGTATTCTCATTTATAAAATCATTTACCAATAATTCTTCTTGTAATTCATTATAATATTTAACATACATGGTTATTATAGAGTTCAATCCATAGGTTGTTTGCCAAAAAACTCTTGAAGGATCTTTTTTGATGAATAAAGAAGAATTATATAAATCCGATTCTAAAATTTTAGCTTGATCAATTAAATAACTTACTTTTCTTTTTGTTAGACTATTTATATATGAAATTAGATTTTTAAATGCTAAATTAAATGATTTGGCTCGATATATTTTTGGCCGAGAGTCTTGGGTTTCTATCATTCCTTTTTCTTTTAATCCTTCCAATATTTCATAAACCCTTCCTATAGGAACATGTGATTTTTCACTAACCTCTCGAGCAGTTAAATTATTAGAAATCAATAAAGTCATATATGTGTTGATCTCATAACTCGAAAGATCAGAATTTCTCAAGAACTCTTTTAATTTTTGTATTAATTGGTTGGACATTTTCTATCAACTTTTAATTTCAACTAAGAAATAGTTTTTTTATTTTAATTTATATCCAAAAAAATAATGAAGTTTACATAATATATTTTTTTCAACCTAAAAAAGGTTTTTTTTGATCGAAAAATAATATAAACAAAAAAAAAATATCAGAAATATGGAAGTAAAAGCTAGTTTAATATCCACAGTTAATAATGAAAAGAAAATTGAAATCCTCAGAAAAAATTGGATGTCCCACGAAGGTAGATATCAGATGGCAATTGTTAGAGAGTTTGGCTGGGAAAAAGCTAACAATATTAACAAAAACGTAATCTATGAAATGGGTAAGGTAATGATGTACAGATTAATGAATGCTCTAGGTATTTCACAGGTAGATAATATTGATGACTTTAAAGAAATATGTATGACAGCTACCGAATTTTATTATCCGCCACCTGTTTTTTCTATTCGTCTTGATCGTGAGTCAGATACATCACTTTTAGGATCAGTAGAAAAGTGTGGGACCATTAAAAATGTAAAAAGGCTAGGTGTATTAGATCAGTATGAATGTGGTTGTCTCGCAATGCGTTCAGGGTGGTATAAAGCTTTAGGAGTAGAAGTCAAAGAAGAACTTTTACAATGTCTAAAAGATGGTGCGGACACATGCAAAATTAAGCTTATTGTTAAAGGGTGGAATAAATGAATATTTTAAAAAAATTGAAGTGATAAAAAATATCAAAATTCATAACCCAGGCTATTAATAATGAAATTCTTGAAAATTTAAATCTCAGAAATAGATACTCCTTTTTGAACACCAATTTGATGCCAATATTAAGCGCTAAGGAATATAATTTTCTTAAGGAAATACAAAAATTTTGTTTGAAAATTGAAAAGAGGAATAATATTACTCATGGTCCAGATGAAGATATCTACAACTGGGTTCCAGAGTTTGGAAAAAATGATTTAATTTGTAGGCTTTATAATTTTGATAACATAGACTTAAATTATGAACCTTTTGGAGTTACAGCAGATTTCATGAGATGTTTAGCAACTGTAATATTTGATCCTCAATTTGCCATGATTCTTGGAGGAACACAATTAGCGCTAAATCCTATAAATATTCACAACGAAAATATAACAGTAAGATTAGATGCATTGAAAGAATTAGTAAAGGGTAGAAGCACAGGCTGCATTTTAATTACTGAGCCTGAAAGAGGATCTGACGCTGTCCATCAATTAACTGTATGTGAGGAACAGGAAGACGGAAGTTATATTGTTAATGGAGAGAAAATATATAACACTAATGCACCAAGAGCAAAGTGGGCTGTAATGTACGCTACAGCAGAGCAAAACAATGGGAATCTTATGGCTCAATTGTTAGTGGATACCTCGTGGGAGGGATGGAATTGCGAACGGATTTTTATTCCATGGGTTCCTAAAGTTTATTTAGGAAGAGAAAGATTGAATAATCTTAGAGTACCAAAGGATTATATATTAGGAGATATTGGGAAAGGTCGAGAACATCTCTTCGAAGGTTTAATTGAAGAAAGAATAGGGATTGCGTATATGAGCATTTCTCAATGTTGGGGAGCAAT
>CP070805.1:1047502-1130089 GCA_020343655.1 Promethearchaeota archaeon
ATCTTACGAGCTTCTCGTTCTACTTCCCTCAGAATAACAATATCATCCATTTTTATAGGACCCTTAACATTCCGGGTTAAAATTCGATTTCTATCCGGTCCTTCAAGAATGCGTACTTTTATCTGAGTTATTTCTCCCGTGAGTCCAGTTCGGCCAATAATTTGAATCACTTGGGCGGGAATAGATTGATCCTGGACTGTAATCCCTTTTGATTTATCTAATTTAACCAAAAATTTTCACCAATTTATCTTATTTTTTTATTTCTTCTAGGTTCTTTATTATATCATCTAAGATATTATCATTCCCAGTTCCAACATTTTCTATCGCTATAGCACTTGAAGATACGTTGATTCTCACTGTGTTTCCTAGCTCTTTTTTAGTTGATATATATCCATAAGGAATGCCCTTTTCTTCACAGAGTAAAGGGATATGAAATAAAATCTCAGGTGGAGAAACATCTTCAGCCATAACAACAAATTTTGCCTGAACTCTTTCAATCGATTTCGTAACTTCATTCATTCCTTTTCTTATTTTAGAATCTCTCGTTTCTGCAATTGTTCCCAAGGCATTTTTAATCTGGGTTTTAAGCTTATCCGGAACCTTAATTTTTACATATGAAATTTTCAATCATCTCCTTCAAATATATTTAATTTTAGATATATTTTCATAAATCATCGAGTAATTATGAAAAAAATAATTATAGAGATTAAATAAAATTTTTCATTTAGAGAAGAAAACCTAAAAATTTTTTTAAAATGGTTCATTTTTTAGAATATGATTATACCTATCCGCTGTTTTTCATGTGGGAAGCTCATCGCTCACATATACAAACCTTATCTTGAAATGTTAGAAAAGGGAGAACCTTCGGAGAAAGCCTTTAAAGAGCTAGGAATAGAAAGGTTCTGTTGTAAACGTATGATTGTGAGCCATGTGGATTTAATTGATGAATTACTTAAATTTCCACGCTTACAATAATTAAACAATTTTTTAAAATATCAAAAGGAATAAGTATAAACTAATAATATTATTGCTTCCCATAGTGGGCAGTCCATCTTGTTCTTCTTGCTTTCTTCTTATATAGAAGCATAGCTTTTCTACATTTATTAGTACAAAAATTTAAGACTGTGCCGTTTTTCATGACATACATTATTCCCCTTCCTATAGGGATATCATAACCACAGAAGCTACATTTTTTTACTTTGACCATATCTTATCATCTTAGAATTTAGTAAATTTTATTCCTTTTTAAACAGTTCAGCTTCCCCGTATTTTACAACCTTTAAATTAATTAAAGTCATATCATGAGTTATTTCGTTGCCTCGAACCATTTTCCTCCGTTTTTCGCCTTTTCTTTGGGGCTTGTAACCTATGCCCTTTTTTGATACAAGAATTCTCTTTTTAACTGGTCCGTGTACACCTTTTTTCATTGGAAATCCGCTAGAATCACTTCCCCCAGTAATTTCAAACTCATAGTTAGCAAAACCTATAAGCCCACCCTTAATGATATCACCAATTTTCATTCCATCAAACCGAAATTTCTTTTCATCTATCTCAATTAGTTTAGATAATCCTTTTCCGGGGCCCTTGTCCCCACCACTAATGTTTAATTTGTATACTATTTTTTCAGAGGACACAATGCATCAATATCGTACTTAAAAAAGCAAGATTAACTTCTAAAATGCATATTTTCATAAAAATTTTTTGGAAATGATATGTTTAGAATTACTTTCCTACTAAAATATATAATGAAATTTATTTTAATGAATTACCTATTAAAATTATATAAGAAATAAATGGATATTCCTGTATGCAAATATTTGAATTAGCTGAGCTAAGTGAATTTCCTTACATGGAAACAAGAGAAGTGGTTCAAGGACAATTTGTAGGTGATATTCTTAATGAGAATAGTCTTGAAAAAGTTTTCATACTTATTGATCATGATACTAATAGAATTTGGACATACAACGGTCCAAAATGCCCTCTTAAAACACAAGCATTTGGTGCAATTTTAGCAAATAAATTTCGGCAACAGTTGCGATTGTTTTATAGAATTTATCCATTAAATAGATATTTAAAAGAAGATAAAGAATTTCAGGAATTATTGGAAAAACAAATTGGTGGAGGCAAAGCTAAACCAATTGAAAAAAAAGATTTTCCAGAACCTAAACCTGACAAATATGGTGAAAATATTTCTGTTTCAACTCCAAGAATAAATAAAGCATTAGAATACGTAAATGAGCTTCCCAAACCGCAAATTGATAATCTTATCAGAAGATTTTTGATAGTTGGAGCGGATATATATACAGATGAAGAAATTACTGAAACTTTTCTTAAAGACGAAAAAAATATCATTAAGTCAATAAAATTGGGAAGGTTAAACAATGGTTTTACTTTCTTTCAAGATCATAATTACTCGACTCGATTAATCATAAAAGAGCGAGAAATTCAAGGAATTGAATTATTCATACATGAAGATGATAAATCTCCTTCTTTAAAAATTGAAATACCTATTATTCAGGAGGAAAAATTTAGTAAAGCTGGTTCTATAAACTCATTAATCAAAGCATTTCAAATTCCAAAGAAATTACAAGAAGAAGAAAAGGAAGAAGAAGGAAAAGAAGAAGAAGAGAACCAAACTGATATTCAAGATGATTCTACTAATTAATCCTAGAACTTCTAAACCTTCAGAAGTCCGTTCAGAGTTTTTTAGAGAACCTAATTTAGGATTATTATATTTAGCAGCAATCTTAGAATTAAATGCCATTCCAGTTGAAATTTTAGATCTTGAGCAATTTGTAGATTTAAAAAAATCCGAGTTAGAAAATATAATAAAAGACAGAATAATTGATTATAGGATTTTTGGGATAACATCACTTACTAATACGTTCCATCTAGCTCTTAAAATCGCGAGAATTATAAAAACTCAAGTAAAGGACAGTCTTATTATTTTAGGTGGACCTCATGTTTCTTTTATGTATAAAGAGATCCTAGAACATGACAAAAAAACAGAAAATCTAATCGATTTCATCTGTATTGGAGAAGCTGAATATAGCTTTTTGAAGTTAGTTAAGATTTTAACATCTCAGATATCTACAGGAAAAAAAAGAGAAGAATTTGAGCCTCTTCTCAATGATATTAAAAGTCTTGCTTACTTTAAATCAGACGGAAAAATTCATGTTAACGATACTTATGAAGAAATTGATTTAGAAAATTTACCTTTGCCAGCTCGCCATAAACTATCCCAAGAAAATTACTATTACTCCGTAGCAAATGTTATAGTTAATAGAGGTTGCCCTAATCAATGCTCATTTTGTTCAAGACAAAACTTATTCAAAAATACTAGAATTAGGAGTATTGAATCAATATTGAAAGAAATTAGGGATATTCAATCTCTACAAACTTATAATCACATTAACTTTTATGATAATATCAATATTAATAGAAAATTTTTCAGGGATTTTTGTGAAATGTTTATTGAAAATAATATTGATATGCCATGGGGTTGTGAACTTCGTGTAGATACTATAAGTTATGAAGAAGCAAGCTTATTGAAAAGTGCAGGTTGTCAATTAATCGCAACTGGAATTGAATCTGCGAATGAGCTAGTTCTTAGAACAAATTTCAAATATCAAGATCCAGAGCAAGTTCGGACTGGAATTATTAACCTAAAAAAAAATGAAATTGCAATTCAGGCATACTTTGTATTAGGTTTGCCAGGTGAAACTGAACATAGTTTTTCTGAATCAATTGAATATATAAAATCTTTACCATTAGATGATAATGATAATTTAAACTACTTTGTAGCAACACCATATCCTGGATCTCGCTTATGGGAAGAAAGAGAATATTTTGGAATCAAAGTATTTGAAAATGATTTTACTAAATACGATTGTAATCATATCATATTCGAAACAAAAGAATTAAGTAAAGAGATATTAGAACAGTTATATATTAAAGCAAAACAAATTGAAAAAGAATACCATAGAAGCTTTTAATTGTTTTTAATAATCAAAAATGGTGAAACCTAATTCCTAGTGATTTTACAGAAAAAATTATCCATATTATTAAGAATATTCCAAAAGGAAACGTTTTAACTTATGGATTTATTGCTAAATTGGCAGGAAATCCAAAAGCTGCTAGACAGGTTTCATGGATTTTACATTCTTCGACTAAAAAGTACAATCTTCCATGGCATCGCGTTATCAGTTCAAAAGGGATAATTTCATTAAAATCACTCGAAGATCGTGAATATCAAAAAAATCTTCTAGAACAAGAAGGAATAATGGTTACTGATGGATTTAAAGTTAATCTTAAAAAATACCTTTGGAAAATCGATTCTATAGAAAAGATTTGAAAAAAGATTTTTTATTCTAAATATTCCTCGACCTATGTGGTAAACAGCTTGGAAATGTCCTAAAAAATAAGGAAAATGCAAAATCTTCTTTACCCGCATGAATCAGTTTTCGTACACTTTCTAAATTTTTTTTCTGATTAACTAACACATTATTTCGGGTATCTAATTGAGTAAATCTTTCAATTTCTTCGTTAAAATTTTCAATTAAACTGTTTCCATCATCTTTTTTAAAATTTCTAAAATCTTTATAACAAGCTTCTAAAACATTGCCATAACCAGGTTTTTTAGGAAATTTTCCCTCGGCAATGGTGTATACCATTTATCTATCACCCTTTAGAACTTAAGTTACTATTTTTTTATTTTGATATAAATGTCAATTTTGATATAAATAATTTGCTAGGTATAAATGTTTTGTAAATATCTTATTTAATAATAAATCCCTAAAAAATCAAGAATTTCAGTGTATTATAGCTTAAAGTAAATGACTGAAAACAGTAAATTATCTGAATTATTAAAGAGAGCTCAAACTGAAGAAAATTTATATAATTGGGCTGAAGCAGCAAGATTATACGAACAAGCGGGTAAATCATATTTAAACAAGAAAAAAGTGAAAGAAGCTGCTATTGCTTATAAATGCTTAGGTCGCGTTTATTTTTTAGCATTTGAAACAGTCGATACTAAGGCTGAATATGTAGAAAGTTTAAAACTAGCAATCGAAGCTTATAATAAAGCTAAAAATCTCTTTAAGCAAGATAAAAATAAAGCAGAAGAGTTAGAATGTGAAGCAGAAGCTTTATTTGCTAATGGATTTATTTCAAGCTCTACAAGTGATGCAAAGAAATCATATAGTAATTCAAGCGACCTTTTTGTTGAAGCTAGTAATATTTTCTCAAAAAGCGATGATCAAGAGAGTAAGGCTAGGTCACTAACAAGAGCAGCATTTTCTTTTATATTTCTTCAACCTTTTTCAGAAAATAAACTAGAGGCTGATCAACTTTTTCAAAAAGGGATAAGTTTAGCATCTGAAGCTTTGAAAATATCATCAAATGTTGATAATCTTCGTATTTTTTCCGAAATTATTTTTTCTGAACTAATAATAAACTTGACTAAAGTTTTTTTAAAAGATTTTAAGAAGGAACCATCATTTAAAGAATATCTTAAAAATAATATGTTGAAATTTGATGAGTATATAAAACTTTTTTATAATTCTGATGATAATAGAGCCCTAGCAATGATATATTCTATGGCAGGTTTTCTTTATTGTCTTTATGCAACACATTATATAAAAGATGAAAAAGAATTTTATGAGTATACAGATAAGGGTTTAAAATTACTGGAAGAAACATTAGCTTTTGCTCGAAAGGCTAATAATAAATTCCTAATTATTTTTAATTTATATTATATAGATTGGTTCGCTCTTTTTGCTCGTAGATTCAAATATATCCAAAATAGAATCTTTAAAGATGTTAAAGAAATAGAAGATTTAAGAGAGATTTATTCTCATTCATATAATCCTTACCGATTTTATGCAGATTTTTTTCCTGTTTTCTATTATGCTAATATGGCTCTAAGAAGTTTTTTCACTATTCGCCAAAGAAAAACTTATGCTAAAAAAGGAATTGAATTTGCTAAATATACTCTGAAAGGGTCATCACCTTTGTTTTATAGATATCTGCCATATCAAATGTTAACATATTCTTATTCACAATTAACATCTCTTGCGACATCGAAGGAAGAAAGAGATGAATACGTTGAAAAAATGTTTAAATATGCTCAAAAAGCCCATGATTTGGGAGAAAAATATGAGGGAGGTATGATACGAGCAGCTGGTTTTTCATCCCTCTATAGAGCTTATAAAACTCGTGCAGAACTGTCCGAAGACAAAGAACGTAAAATTGAAATGTTATCTGCTGCAGCAGATGCCTCTAAAAAATATTTAGAGCATACACCTGAACAATGGAGGGGAATTTTGTTTGGTCAAATACGTTTAGCACTCTTATACGAAGAAATTGGTATTATAACCGGAGAAAATGATACATTATTGCAAGCAGAGGAGGTTTACAAGAATATAATTAAAGATGCTCTGGATAGTGGATATTATTTTTATGCTGCGGCGGCATATGAATATCTTGCACGTATAGAAGATCGATTGGGTAATTATATGATCTCAGCAGAGCAATATGGACAAGTCCAAGAATGCTATTCAAAGTCTGTTATAGGAGTAGAATACAAATTATTAAAAGAAAGAATTAAAGAAAAAATATCGTACGCAAATGCTTGGAACCTAATTGAGTTAGCTAAATTACATAATAAACAAGAAAACCATTTGCAAGCTAAGGAAAATTATACAAAAGCGTGTCAAATACTAAAAGAATTGCCTAGTAATAATTATGAAGCTTCATATTATTTCGCGTGGACATTTTTGGAAGAAGCGGAACATCTTAGTAAGCAAGAAAGGCATGATGATGCAACAGAGCAATTTGAATTTAGTAGCAGGCATTTTAATGAGGCTTCAAATGTTTTACAAGAAGTTTTAAAACAATCTAAGGATAAATTAGAAAATGAAAGAATTAATAACCTTAAAAATGTAGCTAAAGTAAGAATTAATTACTGTAATGCTAGAATGAATGTTGAGAATGCAAGAATTCTAGGAAAGAAGGGAGAACACTTTCTAGCCGCTAAGGAATTTTCTTCTGCCGCATCTCAATTTAAAGCTATTTGTAATAATTTTAAACTCGAACGAGAGCGAAGAGAATTAGAAGCGATTTATCATCTTTGTAAAGCATGGGAAAGCATGGAATTTGCTGAAAATTATAAAGATTCTAATAAATTTGCAGAAGCAGCTCATTTATTCGAAAAAGCAAGTAGTTTTTTTAGTAATAATAAGTTAAAGATATTATCTTCAAGTAATTCTGCATTTTGCGAAGCCCTAGAGCTTGGTTGTAGATTTGATGAATCAACAGAAACTTCGATAAAATCCGAGTTATATCCGAAAATTAAAGTAATACTTAGAAAAGCCGCATCTTCTTATAAGAAAGGAGGCTTTATTAATGAAGCCGATTGGGCTTTAGCAACCTCAACTTATTTTGATGCAGCTTGGCATCTAATACAGGCAGATGAAGAAATGAATCTGAAAAAAAAAAAAGATCTTCTTAAAATCGGCTCAGAAATTCTTCATTCTGCAGCAAACCTTTTTGGAAAGGCTGGTTATAAAAATAAAGAAAATGAAATATTAGAACAATTAGAATTGGTAGCAAAAGAAGAAAGAATAATTGTATCTGCTTTAAACACTATTAGTGAGCCTTCCATAACAAAAAGCACTGTAGGTATTATTGCTCCCGCATGTCCCCTTGAATCTAGCCAATCACCAAGAATTAGTGAAGTACGTGAATTTAGTGATGAAATATTGGAAGCAGAAATTATTGAAGGACCCAGAGAGAAATACAAATTAATCTATAAAGATTTACTAAAAGATCATCCTGAAAGGCAACAAAAAGAATTCAGAGTTGGTATTGCTCAAATAGGAATATCAACTGAAGGTGATTTATTAGGTGAATTTTACACAGAAGATAATGGTCTATTAAATCTACGAAAAGATAAAGTTGACATTATTAGTAGAAAAGTTATAGATATGATAAAAAATGCCCATAATAATAGAGTAAATATTCTTATCTTTCCAGAAATGGCGATTGATTTAAATTATAGCACACTACTCAAAGATATTTCAAATCTCGCAAAGGAATATAACATCTATATTATTCCAGGTTCCTATCACGACCCAGCAACGAGAAGAAATCTTAGTTTGGTTATAAGTCCTGAAGGAATATTATGGGAACAGGAGAAGAATATTCCAGCGATGATTAGTTTCAAAGGCACAAGATTCAAAGAAGGTATAGAATCTGGGAGAATGCCAAGAAAAGTTAAAATTTGCAACACAGAATATGGAAGGATTGCGATTGCTATATGCCGAGATTTTCTCGATATGGATTTAAGAGTAGAATTAAAGAATTTTGAACCACCAGTGGACATTATTTTTAATCCTGCATTCACTCCTGTTACTGCAGATTTCAAAGCAGCTCATTTCGACGCTCGTAGATCGATTTATGCTTACTGCTTCTTTGCCAATATTGGAGAATATGGCAATTCACTAATCTATACTCCGGAAAAAGAAAGAACTGAAAGAGCCATACCACCTAAGGAAGAAGGCTTAATCTATAAAGATATTGATCTCTTTAAATTGCGTTCAGAACGTAAAAAGTGGCAGAAAATCAATGAAAAAGAAAAACAGTTTATCCAAAGCACGAGATAATTTTATTAAATAGTATTAATAAAAAAGACCGTAATATTGCTAAATTCTAAATTTATATCGTATAATTATAGAAATTATAATTTGGATGATAAAAAACAGTAAAATTGTATTCCGAAAAAGTTGGCAGTATTAGATCTAATTCATATTGGAGTTCTATATATACCTTTAGACTGTTAACTTCTGTTTTATTTGTTATCTTTATGTTAATTGAACCATTTCCATATCCCATGGCTTTCCAATAAGTTAGATCCCAATTTAAATAGATAATATTTTTACTTGTGTTTGAGAGTAATTGAAAGTTTATATCTAAATGTCTCATTTCATTCAAAAATATATACTCCAAATTATACAATTCTACTGTAGTGACATTATGATCTTCTCTTGGAATTACATAATCTCCTGACGTTTCAACTTCATATGGGTCAACATCAGTTTGCCAATTACAGTCTCGTTTCCACTTAAAACAATTCACTATACGTACATGAGCCTCGCTATAACTAGTTAATGCTTTAATTGTTATAAAATCTAAATCTGTATTATTAAAATTAATCGATTGATAATGATTCGATTCTATTTCTTCAAAAAGGGCATGTTCTCTTATAAAACGTGTTGTTCCATTAATAGAACTATATAGAAATACATCATATTTTATAATTTCTATAGGAGACCAAAGTTTTATGAAGACTTTATCCTTGGAATTTAAAAAAATTTTAACTTCTTGAGATTTTTTGAAATGATTTGCCCAATATAAGTAAATTCGACCCGATGACGAGAAAGCAAACAAATTTGCTTTTGAAAGAAACCAAATATTCCAAAAATCAAAATATTGATGTCCTGACTCTGTTATACATGTAAAATCTTTAGAGAAACTAATATGATCCAGTTTTAAATTAATTTCTCCAGAATTTGTTGTTATTTTAAAATCATTATATATTGAACTCA
Organism: Promethearchaeota archaeon; assembly: GCA_020343655.1. GTDB lineage: Archaea > Asgardarchaeota > Lokiarchaeia > Sigyniarchaeales > SOKP01 > Loki-b32. The sequence continues at coordinate 1,057,108 of CP070805.1, forward strand.
TATTTATTATAACATCAACATTTCCAGAATTAGTTTCGATTTCAAATATACTAAAATTTATGTTATATATGGTGAATTTTATATCTGAATTCCCACTATAACTTTTGATGCCGTAGATATAATTAGGGTTTAAGAATACGCCGATACTTGCATCCACTATAATATTATTTGATATTGGTTCATTTATACGGCTATAAATAGAAACCTTCAAAATAGATTGATTTTTTTCATAATTAATGACAAAAAATTCTTCCGGATTATAAGTACTTTTATGAATTATAATCCATTCTACTTCCAAAATATTACTTGAATTTTTTGTTGATTGAATGAAATTAATATCCGCCACTTGAATTTGATTGTCGATTTCAATTTCTGATATATATTCCTCGTTACTAGAAATTTCACAATATCCTGAAAATTCTTTGGGAATTTCATAAATGGATAGAATTGCTATTGATCCCAATAGCGATGAACTAATAATGATAAGCGCTGAAAATATTGTTTTAATAATTTTTTTTTCGATAATTTTCCTAAATTTAAATCTATTTTTACCCAACATTTTTTATCGTAAAATATTTAGAATATTAATTCAACTTATAAATTTTCCTAGCTATTCAAAATCATGTTAAGATCTCAAATAAAATCTGCTAGAGTCTTAAAAAATTTATGATGTAACAAATTCTTCTTCTATTTTATAATTAAAAGAAATTCTTTGATGTGGATACCATAAAGAAATTAGGGCTAATCTTAATAAAAAATCAAATCTAATTGTTTTAAGAGCATTTACTAAATTAGATAATTAAATTTGAATAGGATAATTTTATTAATAAAAGATTAACTCTAGAATAATGTAGATACGCAATTTTTTTATGTTATCTAAAAAACACACTATTATAAATAGAAAAACTCTACAAATTATACAAAAATTTGAGTTTTAAGTAAAAATTTGTTGTGAAATTTATGCCAAAAACAGTAGAGTATTATGTTGGAGAGGCATTAGTTGGGGAAGGGGATGATTTAGCACACATAGATTTAATAATTGGTTCTAAGAATGGACCTGTAGGTGTTTCATTTGCAAACGCACTCAGTACGCCTTCTAAGGGTCACGGCGGATTGCTCGCAGGCATCAGACCTAATCTTTTAGCAAAACCAGTTTCTCTTATAGTTCCTAAAGTGACTCTTGCTAAAATGGATGATGCAAGCAAAATTTTTGGACCTGCTCAAGCTGCAGTCGCTAAAGGAATCGCAGATGCTGTTGAAGAGGGTATTATTCCAATGAATAAAATAGATGATTGGTTAATTATTGCGAGTGTATATATACATCCAAGCGCTAATGATTATCGAAAAATCTATCAATATAATTATGGTGCAACAAAATTAGCAATTCAGAGAGCATTAAGAGGATATCCTCCTATAGAAAAGATTTTTTACGATAAAGACCGAGCTAAACACCCAGTTGCGGGAATAAGAGTTCCTAGACTGTGGCGACCTCCCTATATACAGGTAGCATTAGACCATCCTGCCTTGGAAAAGCAAATGAAAGTTGTTAAAGAACTACCTAAAAGTGATCGGATCTTACTTGAAGTTGGCACGCCATTTCTTAAGAAATATGGTGTTGAATCGATTAAAAAAATTCGAGAACTAGCAAAAGATAAATTTATTGTAGCCGATTTAAAAACCTTAGACGTTGGAAAATTAGAGGTTGATTTTGCATTTGATGCTACTGCCGATGGGGTTGTAGCAAGTGGTTTAGCTTCTTCAGCTTCGCTTGACAAATTTATTCTAGAAGCACAGAGACTTGGCATTCATGCATTTGTTGATACAATGGAAGTTCAAGATCCGCTTGAAAAATTGAGTTCACTAAGACAAACACCCGATGTTGTGATCATTCATAGAGCTATTGACGTTGAGCAATCCACAACTGGAGATCGATCTCCTGACGCAGCTCAAAAAGCCCGATGGGGATTAGTACCAAAAATTAAAGAATTGTATGGGGGTCAAAAGAAAGCTTCAGGAAGGGATAGAGTTTTAGTCGCTGTTGCTGGTGGTATTGAACCTAGTACTGCCGCATATGCATTAGATCAAGGGGCAGATATCCTCATCGTAGGCAGATTTATAGCCAGCGCGAAAGATGTTGAGTTTGCTATGAGAAGGATGTTAGGCGTTCTCCCTGGATATCAAGATATCAATCTTAAGAGAATTCACAGCGAAGACGATGACGAATCCGTAAAAAGAGCTACATGGGATTAAAAAATTAGAAATAATTTTTTTTAGATCTCTCTTTGGTCAAAACTCTTGTACTTAATGTTTATAATCGAATTTTATAGATTATACTATTATTTTAATTTGAAAATTTTATCATTTTTCTTAACAGGTTTATCAACAACAATCCCAACTGTTAATCGCTCTTTTTTTGACGAAACTATGGGAGTTTCAGTAAGATTTTTTTTTTGCTTAATTTGAATCGATTTAACTTCTTGCCTTAAAAATGTATCAGTATGCGTCCCAATAATAAATATCTCATCTTTTAGTTTTAATTTACCTGATGTTAAAAGGATCTTAGCTGCCATTTTTTCAGGAAAGTAGTTCAAAACCTTGCCAATCTCAACCTTCTTATATTTCGAGATGTTTCCATCAAAATCTCTTTGTATTTCTGTACCTCTCGGTATCCCAAAATAAAATCCTGTAGAGAAACCTCGATTGTATATTTTATGTAAACGTTTAAGCCAATCTTTAACTTTTTCTTGCGTAAAAGTGTTCCCATAATATGCATCAATCGCTTCTCTATAACAAGATGCTGTTTCTTCAATGTAAATTGGATCTCTCATCCGGCCTTCAATCTTAAAAGCATCAATTTTTGCTTCAATTAATTTAGGAATATATTCGATCATGCACAGATCTTTAGCATTAATGAAAAAAACTCCATCATATAACAATTCATTATTCTGATCATCATAAACTCTCCATTTTCTTCTACAAGGCTGTATGCATTTTCCCCTGTTTGCTGAGTAATCCTGAGATTGACAAATTTCAGCAGAAAAGTAGCACCGCCCTGATATCGAGGTACATTGAGCACCATGAACGAATGTTTCAATTTCAGTTTTAGTTAATTTACTTTTAATTTCTTTGATTTGTTCTAGTGATAGCTCTCTTGCTAGAATTAATCTTTGAGCTCCTATTGATTCATAAAATTTTGCTGTTTGAGAATTAGAAATATTAGCTTGAGTAGAGATGTGGAAGTTTAAGCCTTTTTCTTTTGCTAAATTAATAGCTCCAATATCATGAATAATTACAGCATCAATTTCTGCCTCTGCAGCTTTTTCTAATATATGATCTAAAAAAGTGAACTCATTTTCATATATTACTACATTTGTAGTGAGATAAGCATGAGTATTATTACTGTGGCAAGTTTTTACGATATTATTTAGCTCTTCTAGTTTAAAATTATCACTATACATTCGCATGTTAAAAGATTCAACACCAAAATATACGGCATCAGTTTTACTTAATACAGCATTTAAAGATTTGTAGTTTTTTAAAGGAGCCATCAATTCGACTCTTTTTTCAGTAATATTCTTCATCGAATTTTTCTCAAGTAGGCATTTAATTCAAGTTTTATCTAAATTAAAATAGTCTAACATTGGCTAAATAATTATTATTTTCTTCAAGTTGATTAATCAATTTTTTCTAATGGATCATTTTTACTTGCCACAATTTCCTTTATTACATCAAGGGAGCGAATGTTGGTATAAAGATAAAAAAGATTTATTGTGATAATGCTTAAAATAGCGCTAAAGAGAAATAAATTTGCCGTTTTTGTGTATTTTTAGGAATTAAAAATGCCCATAAAAAGAGATCTATTCATTAGGTTAAGAAAGAAAAAAGTTTAATAAAAATATATTATTTGCTTATTTTAAGAATGTCTTTACCACTTTTGGCATTTGGTTAATTTATTCTGCCAGAATTATCTTATGGGACGGCTATTAGCTTGGAATATTGGTCCAATGAATTGACTGTATAAACGACTATAACCTTCTTGATTGGATACAACCGCGATCATTTCTGCTTCTCTTTCTGTAGCTGGTGCTAGAATTACCTCTTCGGCATCCCGTGTGACAGCGAAAAATTCACCTGCAGTTTGTAATTGGCGGAATTGGATGTTTCCGAGCTGTTTCATTTTATTTATTATCCCGCTGTACTGCTGTAAGTCCCAATGGCTAGTTAACATAAACCGTACTGCTTTTTTCTGAAAAGCATATTCAGATACGACCTGTAAGATATCAGGAACTACATATGGAGTAACAATAATAATTGAAGATTTTACACGATAAATCGCATCTTTTATAGCAGCAATCATCGCATCCTTTCCAACAACGGGCCAAGTTGTAACCTTAGCTATTTCCGGGATTGCACTGGAGGCAGTATGAATATCGGTTAACTTATCTTCATTATTCTCTGCTAATTCTGTAGCATCATCAATAGAATTCATAAATTGTAGAGTAAAATCTGCAATAGCATCTTTAACATTTTGAATAGTATCTCTTGTGGTATTTGATAAACTATTTTGGAGTGTTTTTGCGTTTTGTTCATATTTGGATTTATGATCTGCGAGCATATCGGTTAAATTAGTATTCATATCTTTAGCTTCAGCATTCCATAATCTAATTTCACTATCAATTTTATCTGAACAATCTCTTTTACCCTCTTCGAAATTAGTGTTAACATCTCTGGTCCAATCAGCACTTATTCTTTTAACTTCAATATCAAAATCAGTATACTGTTTTAATGAAATTTCTTTATGATTATTTATTGCATCATCATATTGTCTATGGTGTTGTTTAAGTGAACTTTCTAGAGAGTCTTTTAACTTTATTCTCGTATCAGAACAATCTTTTACACCACTTTGTAAAGTATCATCAACCTCTCCAGCCAAATCAGTTGCTAGGTTTTCTAGTTGTGCATCTATAGTTTCTTGCGCCCTATAATCTAGATCATTGGTTTCTGTTGCCAAACCATCGTTTTCCTTTACCATAATATCAGTTACATCTGTTTTAATCTGCTCAGTAGTGCCTCGTGTGTTTGTTATATAATCATCACATGTTTTAATAAAATCCGGTTTCATTGGTTCTGAATATTTCAAAACGTTTTCTATAGTTGTTTTATGTCTAGCTTTATATTTTTTCTTTTTTCCCATCCAGAAAAATCCTTTTTTTGCCATATCTTCAGTAAAATCAGTAAACCTATTAGCATGTTCGAGTAAATTATCGATCAAGGTTAATGTCATATTTTTAAAATCATTAGTTTGATCTGTTAATATTCTATGTCTCTCATCTACAGTTGCCTTTAAGTTTGTTTGGAGAGTGTCTGTAATATTCTTCACATGATTCGTGTGTTCTTTTAGCAAATTCGAAATTTTTGCTTTTAAATCAGTAACTACCTTATCCATACGTTCTAAGTATTTCTCTAGAATTTGCTCCATTTTAGGTTTAAGCTGGTTTGCAATATTTTTATGTCTTTCAACATGTTCATCCAAGTCCATCTTCAATTCTTTGTCTAAATTTGCTACTCTGGTTGAAAAATCATCCAACAGCTTTGAAATTAAAGTAGTAAGATTATCTTTTGTTTTATTAATTTCAGCTTCATTTTTGCTTACACTTGTTTCTGAAATATCTTTTAAATTTGAATTTAGCTTATCTATTATTGTATGAAGTTTCCTTTCTAATGTCTTGTTTGTCTCAATAAAACGATTAGTAGCACTATCTATACGGTTCTTTTTCTTATTATTTTTGGAATCAGAATCTTCGAAAAAGGCTTTGATTTGGGAATCAACTGCTTTTTCTACTTCGCCAATACTTTTATCTTGAATTGCTTCAAGTTTCTCAAAGCGATCTGATTGGTCAGCTAAAATAGTGTCCTTAATTTTGCCAATTTCATTTCTAAAATTCTCTGATTCACTTGTAAATAATTCAAAATATGGTTGAAGTGGAATATATCTATCAACTATCCCTTCAATCCTCTTAAGAAAACCTTTCTCAACTAACCAATTGGTAACTTCTAATACAGTTTCATATTGTAGTCCTTCATGTTCTTCCACTAAAGTCATGTATACTTCAGAAGGAGTTGCGCGAGGAACTCTTAAATAGACTAAATAAATATTGATATGGTCTTCTGTAAATCCATATCGAGTAAATACTTCCTTAGTGAAATCTTTTAACGACATAAATTTATCTCCTCAAATAACATAAAATTCGATATTCAATCTTAAATTAATTTTAAGATGAATTTCATATAAATATTTTAATTTGAAAATGTTTAATAATATTTTCAAAATTATAATATTAAAACTTAAGCTTCAAGGGAATTTATTAAACTCAATTCATTTGAAACCTTAGATAAGTTCCTAATTTAACTATACTAAAATGTCTGTAAAATTCATTAAATTCAATCAAGTAGATCTAAATTAATTGGGGAAAATTATTCCTCAATCCTTTTTATAACATTCACGTTAATTTAATTAGACCGATTTAGGTGTTAAAAGTAGAATGAAAAAAGTTAGTAAAATAATACTTGGAATATTTACTTTCTCAATTTTATTTTCAATATTCAACGTTAATTCAGTATTGGGCGCAGGAGAAACGAATATTAATGTTAATGGAGATACTATTCAAACACAAATACAAGCTAATAACAGAATTATGTTTACTTTTAGGCAAAGAACTCGACTTACATGGAATTCTAACGTTGATATCGATGTAAATATTGAATGCGATTCATTGCAAATTGGTGTAAAATATGTTGAAATAGAGATTTTAGCAGAGAGAAATTTAACAATGAACATGATATGTACAGAAGAGCAAATTCAACTTGGTTTAATTAAAGGGTATACTTATAGGATAAGAGAACGAGAACGTTTCCAATATCAAGAAGGTTTCTGTGCTTACATACAATGTAATGATTCTTGTCAAGCAAAACTTAAAATACAAGCAACTAATCAAAATCGCAACGGAAATTGGGCTTATTATGATGAAACTGCTGAAGAGTGGGTCGCTGTGCCTACGACTATAGAAAATGGGTATTTAGTTGCCGAAACTGACCACTTTTCTTATTGGACAATACTTATACCAGAAGCGGATAATACCTTGTTGATTGCCATTAGTATCGGAGTAATAATAGGAGTTATTGCGATAGTTACTATCCTATATTTCAAGAAAAGAAAGTAAATGTATTCATAAATTTTTTTTTTAAATTTTTATTTATTAATTAAAGAACTCGGAATGAATTTAGTTGGTTATTATCGATTTATTTAAAAGGAAAAACTGGAAGCTTGCTAAAATCCTACTTCTATTTATGGCTTTTCTTGTTTTTAATCTTTTATTAGTAAATATTAATGCTCGAAAAGAAAATATCCCTGGTTTTTCAACTCAAGATACAGTTTACCCAAACGAAACGGTTTCTTATAATTTTTGGAATAACATCACTTTTGAAATTTCTACAGATACCTTAATCAATCTTTCTATTGATTATGAAAGTAATATAGCAAATCGCCAGACTTTTTTTATAATTAATAATAGTGATCCAATTTCATTGAATATATCAACTAAAACAAGCTTACAGAATTTTGGTGTAACAAAATCACCACAACAACCACAAAAAGGCAATTCTAAGTACCAATTTAGATACAACTGTATTTTTAAAATAAGATCGAATACATCAATTGAAAATCTGACTATTAGGTATAGAAAAATTCAATATTACGGTATAAATCCAGATATTTCATATTCTTTAGCTATTTTTGAAACAAGTCAAGAATCTTGGGAAATCATTGAAACAGTAGAGAAAGTAAATGAAACTACCTCTGAAAAATATTTAGATAGTTCAATCATAAATATCCAGCCAAATACTGAATATTACATTACTATTTTTGAAGAGGGACCAATTCCGTATGATTGGACGTGGTTAATAATTACAGGCACAATAATAGCAATTGCAATCATAGCTTTAGTAGTATTAATTTCAAAAAAAGATTATTTCCAATATCTAAAAACAAGAACGATACCAATTGAGAAAGGAGCTCACCGTTTATCTTTAGATGAGGTTTTGGAAAATGAAAACCGAAATAAAATAATTGATTTAATCCTTAATGAGCCTGGAATTCATTTTAATGAATTGTTACGCAGAACTGGGTTAGCCGCAGGAAATCTTGTTTGGCATCTAGACATTTTACTTACATATAAAGTTATTGGGAAAAAAAGAATAGGAAACTTTATTTCTTATTTCCCCTATTACCAAAAAAATCCAATCTCTAATGTGGATTTAAAATTGCAAAAGAGTAAATTAACTCTAGAGATTTTAGAGATGATTGAAAAAAAACCTGGGATATGGAATAATCTAATTACAAAAAATTTCAAGGTAGATCATAAGACAATTCAATATCACATTAAAAAGTTAATAGATCTTAACTTAATAAACATAAAGAAAGAAGGTAGGAAAAATAAGTTATATCCTAATCTTGAATCTGATTATTTTAATGATAAAAATAATTATAACTAAGTTTAAAGTATATTCCATTTCCTGTTTTTTTCTTATATATCAAATAAGGTTAGAGAATAAAAATCTATTTTTGTTTTAATATATTAATTTTTCATAAACATAGGTTTAGATAAAAATAGATGTAAATTGAGGTATATATAATTGATCGATCCAGCAGAATTTTTAAAATTTCTTAAAGAAAGACGTAGTATAAGATCATTTCAAGATAAATCAATTCCAGATAAAGAAATTGAAATGATCTTAGAAGCAGGAAGGTGGACGCCTAGCGCCTCACACCTACAACCATGGGAGTTTATAGTTATAAAAAACAAAGAAATTTTAAAAAAAATATCAAAAAATGCGTATTATGGTGAGTTTATTAAAGAAGCTCCTGTTGCGATTGCTATAGTTGGTAAAATTAGAACGAGTCCTAAGTGGTATATAATTGATACATCATTAGTTTCGATGAACATGACGTTGATGGCTTGGTCTTTAGGAATCGGGACCTGCTGGATTGGAGCATTGAATAGAGGGAAAGTAAAAACTTTATTAGGTTTGGGTGGAAATGATTATCTTCTAACTATTTTACCTTTTGGATATATTAAAGGAGCTATTCCAGAACCTAAGCCCCGGAAATCTCTAAATAAAATAATAAGAAAAATGTAAATTTTAACAAATTTATTCTTATACTATGTCTCTTGGATATTTTGGTTTAGTTTTGCATGGGCATATTCCATGGTGCAAGAAGTCGGGAACCTGGCCAGCAGGGGAAGAATGGCTCATGGAAGCTATGAATGAGACATATATTCCAATGTTAAATATTTTAAGGGAATTAAAGGATAAAGGAATCAAATCAGCTATTACTATAAACATCACACCAATACTAGCTGAACAATTGGCAGATTCATATATGAAACAACGATTTACGGAATATATGGAGAATTTAATCTCACGTGCTAAAAATGACATCAAAAGGTTTGAAGGTCATAATGAGAGAAAGAAAATTGCAGAATTTCATTTAAAAAATTTTAAATTTGTATTAGATGCTTTTTACCATAATTATTATAGAGATATCCTTGGTAGTTTTAAGTGGCTTCAAGATGAGGGGATAATAGAGTTAATTACTTGCGCAGCAACTCATGGATTTTTACCCCTTCTTGAGAGCGATTCAGGAATTTTTTCTCAAATTCAGATAGCTGTAGATACTTATAAAAAATATTTCCAAAGAGAACCAAAAGGCATCTGGCTTCCAGAGTGTGCTTATAGACCTCAAGAGTATAAAAATGGTAAATTACGACAAAGTATTGATTATTGGTTAAATAATTCGGGGATAGAATACTTTTTTGTAGATTCTCATGGAATTTTAAATGCTGAGCTTCTGGAGCAGAAGAATAATATTGGTTTAAATACAAATTTTGGATATACTCTAGAATCAGGACTTTCTGTATTTGGCAGAAATAAAAAGACAAGTAGGCAAATCTGGGATGCAAAAATAGGATATCCTGGAAATGAATATTATAGAGAATTTCATAAAAAAGATAATGAATCAGGCTTACATTATTGGAGAATTACTAGCAAAGAATTAGGAAAAGATGAGAAACAATTATATGATATTGCAAAAGCGGAAGAAATTGTTGATTCTCATGCTAATCACTTTGTTACGTTAGTTTCTGAAGAATTAAGACTATTTTCAAAAAATTTTAAGACTAAAGGGATTATTGTTTCTCCATACGATTTTGAGCTTTATGGTCATTGGTGGATGGAGGGGATATTGTGGTCAAAAAAAGTCTTCGAATTGATCCATAACCATAAAAATATTGAAATGACAACTATTTCTGACTATATATCCAAATTTAAGGATAATTTCTCTGTAATCAAAATGGGAGAGAGTAGTTGGGGGGAAGGAGGTCATTTTCAAGTTTGGAAGAATCCAGAACATGGTTGGATTTGGCCTTATATTAATGCATCAGTAAAAGAGTTTGAAAATGTTTTAAAAGATATACCCAATCCAAATGATTGGGAAAATAAAATCTTTAAGCAAATCGCTCGTGAACTTATAATAATGGAAGGTAGTGATTGGCCCTTTCTTCTTTACACTAAACAAGCAAAAGAATATGCAAATCAAAGATTTCATCATCATCACCAACGATTTAATAAATTGATATGGGCTGTAAAGGATTCAAATGAAAAAAATCGTATTTCTATCAGAGAATTAGAAGAAATTGAATCAATAGATTCTTGTTTTAAAGATATTAATATAAATTATTTTAGAAAAATTAAAGGATAAAAATCGCCGCAGCAACTACAGCTGCCCATTCGTTTTCTTCTCTTACTGTAGCATCAGCTGTAATATTTTTAGTCTCAACTATTTTTCCTCCCATTTTAAATACTTCTCTTTTTTCATCATAATTTGCATCTGGATCAAAAGGAATACCGAGAGTTGTTGCTAACATTTCTGCTGCTAAATCTTCAGCAATATCCCCTACTTTATCCGGTTTAACACCAAAAGAATGATGTTCACTTAAATATCCATATTGCCCCTTATCAGCAGGTTTCGCAACACCAATAGAAGCACAGATCAATCGATTATATTCATTTGACTCTCTTCTAGCTAACACAGCAAAAACGATTTGACCTGAACGGAGCTGTTTTAGCCCATCTTCTTTAGTTATTTCAATACAATATGGAGGTAAAATAGAAGAAACATTCACGATATTATATTTTTCAATTCCAGCATCTCTGAGAGCTTCTTCGAAAGCAGCTAGCTTAGATTTGTGAAATCCCTTACCCTTAACAAAGAATACCTTTTTTGGGACTAAAGACATTATTTTATCATTCTTTCTTTATAATTTTCGATTAAGATTTTAATATTAAAAGTAATATTTAAACTTATTTTAAGCTCAAATAATATATTAAAATTTATGGCACTTAAATTGGATATATTATGCCTAATCCATCATAAGAATAGAAAAATTTTGCTTAATAATAAAATTGGATATTATAAAGGATTAAAATCATGAGGGAAAAAATCCCATTAAATTTTGTCATAATTAAATACAAATCAGAGCGGAGTTTCAAATAAAGTGATATAATTTCAAGACTTTTTAAAAAAATACAAATAGATCATTTTAAAATCATTAACACATTTAATTTTATTTATGAAAACCCATCAAAAAGAAGATTATTTGATAAAAAAAGTTAAACCTTTCAATCCAAAAATAGTAACAAATGTAAATGATCTTATTACTGCTTTAAAAGATTGTGGTTTCCAAGGAAGAAATCTTGGTTTAGCTCTTGATATCTTAGAAAAAATGGTTTCTGATAAAAATTGCCTTACTGTGTTAACTCTAAGCGGTGCGATGGTTCCTGCGGGGATGGGAGAACTAATTTCGGTATTAATGGAATATAAGTTAATTGATGTATTAATTAGTACCGGTGCTAATATAATACACGATTTAGTAGATGCTGCAAGTAATATAGGACACTACCTAGGAAGTCCCAATGTAAATGATGATGAATTATTCAAACATCGGATTAATAGGATTTATGATATCTTCCTTCCTGAAGAAAACTATGATAAAGCAGACTTAAAATTATTAGAAATAATTCAATCTTCATTCAAAATGAAAAACATTCAAATAAAACCCTCAGAGTTTCTAAAAAAGATTGGTAGTAAACTATCAGGAAATAGCATCCTTTCAATGGCAGCTAAAAATAATCTCCCAATATTTATCCCGGCCTTTTCAGACTCAGAATTAGCTTTGAAACTTATTAAGTACGATCTATATGAGGGATATGATTTTCAGTTCGATATCTTAGGGGATGTGAAGAAATTTGGAGAAATTGTTAAAAATTATGAAGAATATGGAACTATTATCATAGGAGGTGGTGTTCCACGGAATTGGGCTCAACAAATCTTTCCTATGCTAGATCAATTCGATAGGATAGAGAAAATGGGTTATACTTACTCAGTTCGCATTCACACAGCTATGGAGTATGATGGAGGACTTTCAGGAAGTACATTTTCAGAAGCTAAATCATGGGGTAAATATTCTTTGGAGTCAAAACATGTAAGTGTTTGGTGTGATGCTACAATCGCTTTACCTATTTTAATTACAGGTTTATTGCAACGCTTAAAAATTATTTAGTTTACTTTAGTTATTTAGACTATCAAGAAATATTTTTCTGTAGCTTTCTCTAATATTTTAATTATAGTGTTTTCAAATCCATTCTCTTTTAAATTATCTTTGTCCTTAATCTAGCTATTTTTGATAAAACCCTAAAAAATAACTATTATGGCTTCAAGTTCTATAAATAAAACAAAATTAAATATAGTAAGACCCTTCATTTTACCAGTTAAAGTACCTACTTCAAAACAATACAATAAAGAAATAGTTATAAAATCGAATTTCTTTGATGAATAACTAATTAAAATAACGATAAATGTAATAAATATTACAATTAGGAGCCAAAAATCCTCCAAAATATTTGGGGCTTTACATATTTAATTGTAAAATAAACTTTATAAAAGTGAAAATAAAATTTAAACTTGATTGAATTTAAATTAAATTAATTATCTTATCTCATTGTAAAAAGTAAAAGTTCTTAATAAAATAAAAAATTTCTATCATAGATTAATCTCTACATTTTCTAATAAGGTTATTTCCCTATTGAATGGTGAAGTAGTTTTCTTTCGATTAACGGATGTAGGACGAAGTATTGATTTGAAAAAAATAAATAGAATTATTCCTGCAATTCAAGATAAAAAAATTATCAAAACTAAAGACACTCCTTCATATGTAGATTTTCCAGATCCTTTACTTTTGGAGGTTACTCAAGAAATATCCTCTGAATTAAAGAATGTTGAAGATTTAAATCTACATATTAAATTATATTCTGATGGCGTGATTTCTTTAATCGCTAGACTTGTTTTTCGAGATTTCTCATTTAAAGAATTGCACACCTTAAGGAGAATTAAATTTAAGACTTCTGATGGTGAATTTCAGATAAACAATTTTTTGAAATATCATCATAATAAAATATTTAATCAAATAAGAGAGTGTATTGGTGAGGAAGGTTTTATATTTGGTGAATCTGAGCATGAAAAATATACATTATATTGTTTAACTGATGAATTTGAAGACCCTAAAAAATTTATAGAAAATGAGAGAGGTTATATATCAGCTCTACTTATGGGAGAAAATCCTGAACTAAATCTTAGCAAAGATCAGATTAATAAAACACTTAGAAATCCTTTTTCATTTTTAAAAAATGATTTGATAATATTTGATTTTGAAAGAGGATTAATTATCGATCCTAATTATGATTATGAAGATATTTTACTAGTTGTTGAGATCGCTAATTTCCAATTGCTCGAATTACGTACTTTAGACAAATTATTGGATAGAAGGTTAACAATAGCAGAAGAAGATATACGTAAAATTTATTTTAGAAGTCGAAGTTTATTTAGAAGATTCAAGAGAAGGGTTGGGCGAATAATTCGATTAAGGTATGATCTGTTATTTTTGTTAGAAAATATTGAAAATGTTTCAAAACTAATTGGAGACTATTTTTTGGCTGAAATATATACACACTTGGCGGAGTTATTTCAATTAAAAGAATGGAGCAATAGTATAAGACATCGGCTTGAAACATTAGAAGATATTTATAATGTCACACAAACTAATATTAATGAAAAGTTTCTACTTTATGTTGAAATTCTACTTAGCTTTATTTTTATAATGGAATTTATCCTCCTTTTAATTGATTTCTTCTTTTAAATAGCTATATCTTCTTTATTTGTGACTCAACTCACAAGAAAATATCGGATATAGGAAAATCATCTTTTTTTTTAGACATAATTTTATCTATAGCCTTAATAAAATCTTCATGGGAAATAATTTCAGAATTTTTTCTAATAGCATACATACCTGCTTCTGTGCAAATTCCTTTAATATCTGAACCCGTTGCACTTTTAGTAAGAGCTATTAATTTTTTTATCTCAAGGTTCTCTTCAAAATGGAGCGTTCTCATATGGACTTTGAAGATTGCTTCTCTTGCTTTTTCATTAGGAATAGGGAATTCTACTAATCGATCAAATCGACCTGGTCTTAATAAAGCGGGATCCAAAATATCTGCTCTATTTGTTGCACCAATAAATTTTATGTCACCTCTTTGATCAAACCCATCTAATTCACTTAATAATTGCATTAATGTTCTATTTACTTCTCTATCACCTGAGGTATCATCTTGCATTCTTATGGCTCCAATTGCATCTAACTCATCGATAAAAAGAATAGTAGGGGCTTTTTGTCTTGCTAAGCTAAATATTTCTCTAACATATTGAGAACCTTCACCTATGAATTTTTGAACTAATTCTGTTGCAACAACTTTAATAAATGTTGCATTTGCTTCATGAGCAACAGCTTTAGCTAATAAAGTTTTCCCAGTTCCAGGTAAACCATAAAAAAGTACGCCTTTAGGAGGTTCTATCCCTATCTTTTTGAATAATTCTGGTTTTTTTAATGGTAATTCTATTATTTCTTTAACTTCTTGAATTTGATTTTCTAAACCTCCTATATCATTATATGAAATATCAATAGGGCAATCGATTATTTCCATACCCCTCACAAATGGGTTAAAATTGGAGGGTAGTATTTCCATTACAGCATAATTTCGTTGATTTAAGGCCACATGTAATCCGGGGACTATCTTTTCTTCTTTCAATCTATTACTAATTCTAACTACAAAACTAGAGTTAGGTGGACTTTCTATAATTGCCCGGTCATTAATATCATCTAAAATATCAATGATATATCCTGATAATAAGGGAAGTTCACTTAATCGCTCAATTTCTGAACGCAAACTTTTTACTTCAAATTCCACCTTTGTTATGCTATTTCTTAATAAATTTACATCGATTTCATATTCCTTTATTTTTTTCTCAAGATGACGTATATATGAAGTTACTTTCTCTACATTCTCCGGATCTTTTTTACCATTTTCACTTTCTATAGCGGTCATTTTTATCATAAGGATTTAATATTGGAACAATAATTATTTTAATCCAATTCTTTTTATTGCTACTTCTAAAATTTTATTTAACATATCCTTATAAGGAATATTAGCAAAATTACACATTTTTGCTAGATGACCATCCCAACACCAACCAGGATTAGGATTTACTTCTAAAAGCTTGGGATTTCCTTTAGAATCTAAACGCCAATCAAATCGAGCATAATCTTGACATTCTAATCGTTCGAATAATTTGAGAGAACAATTTTCAATAACTTCAATTGTATTTTGTGGAAGATTTGCTAAAGTAGATTTAATATTCCAATAAGGAGAATCTGGTAACCATTTTGCTTCATAACCACAAATTTGTGGTAATTCCGGAGGTAAACTTGAATAATCTTCTTCAATTATTGGAAGTATAATAAAATTATCTGGTGGATTTCCGATTATTCCAACAGTGAGATCCTTACCAGTAAGAAATTGTTCAACTAAAACTGGCTTATCATAGCCAAATTTTTCACGAATCTCTGAAATTGCAAGTAATAATTCCTCTCCATTTTTAACTACACTTCTCTGAGTAATCCCAAAACTAGAGTCCCCAAAATTTGGTTTTACAATCGCTGGGAAATATAGAGGTAAATCTATTACTTTTTCTTCTGGTTTAATGAAAATTGCTTCTGGAACTGGAATCTCTAATTCTTTTGCAATACCTCTTACTAATGATTTATCATAACAAAAGGCTAAACATTGAGGTCCAGATCCTGTATATGGTATTTCAAGAATATCAAGTAGAGCGGGTATGTGCAATTCCTTCCTAGCATCGTTGTAATAACCTTCATCGCATAAATTAAAAACAAAATCAATTTTACTATTTAAATTTTGTAAATCTTGAATAAGAGTGTTGTGATTATCTAAATATGAAAAATTATATTCATTAAACTCCTTTAGTGCTGCTTTTAATTGATTTATTGTAAAGAAATCATCATCATCAAACTTTTGTAAGGGTTTAAGTACATCGGGTTTATTAGGGTCTCCCAAAATAACAATGGTATTTCTTTTAACTCGTTTTTCTTTCTCTTTAATCTGTGTCCATTCTTTTTTAACAAAAGCGCTGACAATAATCCTTTTTTCCATCATTCCTAAATCTTGGTTTCGTTGAGATTCAGGAGTAATCGAACCATGGAAAATAACATCACTAAAACCTACTTTTTCTAATAACTCTGAAATCCCTATTTTTGAGTATAATCTTTCTGCGTAAAACTGATCCACTAATACTCCTTTATTAACATGGGTTATTACTTCCCTTGATATCAATTTTTGTTTGTCTAAAGATAAAGTTCTTTCTCGACAAACGAAAAAATTCTTATCAATCCACTCCCATGAACGGGATTGGAAATTTTCTCTAAGAAATTCTCCATCAGTCATATCTATTAATATTTTTCCCCACGGTTTTAAAACACGGAAAACTTCTTTTAGTACTAGAAGATCATCATTTATTGATTCAAAATATCCAAAACTATTACCTAAAATCATTACAATGTCAAATGTGTCTGGATTATATGGTAATTTTCTCGCATCTCCTTCACGAAATTTACATAAAACTCCACACTTTTTTGCATTACTTTTAGCTTTTTGAATTAAATATCTTGAGCGATCTAATCCAAAGACATTTTTAAAACCTCTATTGGCTAATTCAATAGAATGTCTTCCTTGACCACAACAAAGATCAAGAATCTGATGATCCCGATTAAATTGCATAACTTTTGAAAAAAAGTCAATTTCAAATTCTGTGATTCTTTGATCTTCAACTACATCACCATCTGTTTTTAAATAATAAGCATTAAATATCCTTTTCCACCAATCCTGTTTGACATATTCTTCTAAGTCAAGAACAGGTCCCAAACATATGGATGTAGCTTTTTCTTTATTCTCAAAAATTCTTTTTCTATTATTTGAATTGTTTATTTGAGATAACATTTTGAATTGATATAAAAAATTTTGATTTTGATAAATAATGAAAAAAATAAAGGCTTTTTAATTCAGATAAAGTTATTAATATTTTTGCATACATATTTAAAAGGGATACACGGAGATTAATCTTTCTTAATATTTCAATAGGAATATTAAATCTCATCAATCTTTTAATCTGTTACCCTTAATATGTTATTTAGAATTAACTTTACTTCATTCTATTAAAAATTTATATTTGAAATTAATAATAAATAAAATCATTTAAAAACTTTTTCATTATATTTCTACTCTCTAAAACAAATCTCAATATGCTGAGATACCTTAAAAATTATACTATATATCTTCAATCTTAGAAGTAGGATAAAATAATGTTTTAAACAGATAAATGTTAATTTACTTTAACACTTCCTCTTCTTTTTATAAGTAAATTTGATGATCAAGTTATTATTAATAATAATTTTATCTTTCCTTTTAAAGGTAAATATACGGCACCAGAAAAAGTCTCTAAATTAGAATTTATATTAGAAATTAAACATTTCCTTTAATTAATTAATGTTTCTAAAATTAATTTAAATCATAAAGAATTTTTTAAGAATTAAATATTTCTTTAATAATGGTAAAGAACAAAATTTTACATTTAAAAAAAAAAAACTCTTAGAAATAACTTAAGTGTTCAGAGGTATTTTGAAATTTTAAATGCACTGAGCTAATTTACTTTATCTGAATTATTTTTATTTTAAATAAAAAAGTTTTTATATAAAAACTGTTTTTATTCGTACTTGAAATTCTATTATTAATTCATAATATTAAAAATAATAAAAAAAGAGGTTGGTAAATTGAGTCCTAAACAAAAGAAGGGGAAGCAAAGGTTCGAAGAAGAAGATGATTGGGATGAGGACGTAGAATATGATGATGATGAAGACTGGGATGAAGATTGGGATGATTATGAAGACTTGAAAGAAGATTTTTTCTAATAGACCTCAGAATATCATTAAACCTAATTATATTCATCCAAGTTTTAGAAAATCTTAATCATACTTTTTTATGAATTTTAAATGGAAATTTTTTAGTTAAAATTAAGCATCTTCTAATTTTATTATGTTCCCTAATTCTTCTAAAGCTTTCCTTTGCTTTTTTTCATCAAGCTTACAATCTGTTATTTTCCAAAATCTGTACTCATGATTTAAATATGCAGGACATTTTTTTTTTATATCTTCAGGGCAATTTGTGATTTGCCAGCATTGAAATTTATATTCCTCGTAGAATTTATGAAATTTTTTTGGCAATTTTTTATATTGAAAATCAGTTTCCTTAAGATATTTATCCAAATCATTTGAATTATAGGTGTTCCAAAATAAAATATTTTTATTTCTGTTTTCCTTCTTCTTTAGGAAGTCAAACATAGCAGCCATTGCTTTTCCTGTATATGTTGTTTCTAAGTTAAATCCTTTTGTTTTCCCTTCTAAATCAAAAATAGTATCTACTGCATTTTGACCTTTTATTGTTTTAACACCATACCCAGAACCTAAATATCCTTCTATTAATTCAAAGTCATCTAAAGTAACTCTAATTTTTGGAATAGTTTTATCTCTTTTATGCAAATATTTGAGAGCCTTATTTGCATTTCGAGCTAAATTAGAAGCATTGGCAAGAAAATCGTTATACACAGCTACAGCAAAGACTTTAGATTTTAATCCTAGTAATTTACATCCTGCTACTAACCCCGCCGCTGTTCCTGTAGTACCATTTGCTAAAAATATTAAATCAGGTTCGGGAATTTGCCCGCTTTTAAGTTGTTCATTTAACTCCAAAGTGGCTTCTATAAATCCGACCACCCCTAAAGGAGTTCCTCTGCCAAATAAAATACTACCTCCAGGAAGTATGAATTCGTATTTACGATGGAAAATCCAAAAGAATAAGGCTTTAACAAATGTAGTTATATCAGTTTTCCCAAGATGCAATTTTGCTTTAAAATAATCAAATAATAATAATGAACGTTGGACATGCCAATTAAGAGGCTGATTATAAAGAAACAAATCACATTTTAGAGGAGGATTTAATTTATTACAAAGTACTGCGGAAGCTAAACCATTATGTGTCCCTATACCTCCATAAGTTACGATAGCCTTTTTCTTTTTCTTTAAAATAGCGTTTCCAAAGATAAATTCAAACTTTCTTAGCTTATTTCCTCCGTAAATATGATGATTTATATCATCTCTTTTAATAAATATTTGACCTTTTTCGAAATTAAGATATTTTTCTAATTCGTATAATCTTTCTACAGGCGTAGGTACATTTGTAAGTAAAGGTATCCATGGTACCTTTTCCTTCAAAGCTGGATACTCCTTGAATAAGAGTGGCCCTGTTCGCTCCATATTAATTAGAATACTGAATTAGTAAAAAATATTTATATTAGGAAATAAAATGAAAATTTTATAGAAAAGAAAGATTTAAAAAACTTCTAATGCTTATCTTTCACGAACTTTTCAAGTTTTTTCTTAAGTTCTTCAGATTGTCCCATTAAAATCATAATCCGTAATTCTTTGGCTAACACTGATTCAATAGAATCATCTTGATTCTCATTTATCATTTTTTTTGCCCATTTAAGAGCTACATGATCTTTTTGTATTATTGAGTTAGCATTACGTCTAAGAATTCTTCTTAATCCTTCAGGTTTGCAGATTTGATTCACTAAACCTATATTGAGGGCTTCTTCAGCACTAATCTCTGTACCTAAATACATTAATTGTTTTGCTCTTCCCTCACCAATAATTCTTGGTAATAATTTTGTAGAAGCATTTGAGAAAAAAAGACCTACTCCTAATTCGGGAAGCATTATCCGAGTATCATTAGCAGCAATTCTCAAGTCGCAATATAATAATTGTTCAAATCCTCCTCCAATAACCCAACCATGGAGCCCTGCAATAATGATGCCTGGATGGGACATCATAGCTCTTGTTAAGTTTTGAAAAGATTCTAAAAATTCAATAGCTTCAGCCATTCGACTATTATCAGTAAGAAGTTCAAATCCATATTTCAAATCAGCACCGACAGTAAAATGCTTCCCATTAGCGCTATAAATCACACAAATATCCCCATTATCAGCACTTGTTTTAAATACCTCTATTAATCTTTTTAGAGTTTCTAGATCTAATGTATTTCTTTGTTCTGGTTTATTTAAAGTAATTTTACCAATATCACCTTCTTTTTCATATAATACAATATCCTGCATAATGAATCTCCTCTCTATTATTATTTAAAGAAAATTGAGTACTTCGCTCATAAAAATGAATAATAAATATTTTTTTATATAATTAATTCAAAATATATCCGTTACCTTTAGTTATAATTAACTCATTTCTATGAAATTTATCGAAATGTTTTTCTATCATTAGAACTTCAGCGATAAGTTCAAAATCTTTGAAAGCTGTGTACTTTCTATATATGATATTTTTATTTTTTAAATCCGTTGGTCTAATTGGGTTTTTTGTTTCCGAAAAATATGTAAGTATTCTTTCCTCTCTTTCCAATAATATTGATTTATATTTTTCGAGTTCTTCTTTAATTCTTTTTTCGCCGTTAATGACTTCTCTATGCCCTGTAATTGCTGTTTCGATATCTAAATTGTTAAGTCTTTCAATTGATTTTTCAAACTCAGTTAAACTAGCATCAATATTTCCATAATATGGATATTTTGTTAAATCAATATCTCCAAAGAATGCTATCTTAGAGTTTTGTTCATAAAAGGCACAATGTCCCGCGGTGTGCCCAGGGGTATGAAGAATTTTCAATTTTAAATGCTCTCCAATATCTATAGTTTGATTATCTTCTATTGTATAATCAACCTTAATATCTCTCATTAGAAAAGTTTTTAAAAAACTTTTTAATTCATCTCCAGCTATAGTGTTTTCAACATTATAATAAGGAACCATTTTTTCAATGTCTTCAATAACAGGTTTATCTTGTAAATGACAGTAAAATTTTACATCTTTGAATAAACTATTACCAGAAATATGATCCTCATGCCAATGACTTAAAATAATATTTTTAATTGGAAATAATTTTTTTAATCTTATTAACAGCCTATGTGAAATACCTGTATCAATTAGGTAATCTCCTAATAAAATAGAATGTGAATAAGGATATCTTGCTTTATTTGCGCCTTTTATAAAAAAAATATTTTTAAACTCCTCGGAAAGGGGCTTAACAAAATCTTCCATCAAGAACTCTCATTTTGAATTTTTTAAAATGTAAAGCGTTTTAAATCACTTAAATTTTTTGATTCTTAATATCTTAACGTAGAAATAACCTAAATAAGGGGATTATATTTTACATTTGTTTTATTTATAAATTGTAGGACTTTTTAATGATATTTAGAAACATTAAGTTACGATAATAATAAATTGAATCGAAGGGTTGTAGAAAATGTATTATTGTTGTCCCAATTGTGCTTCAATGAAAATGCCTAGAGTTATAAATTACTTCCCTCCAAAGACCGTTAAATGTTTAAATTGTGGATATATAAATTGTGAGACTAAATTTATAAAAGAAAGCCAACAAAAAACCACACCACTTCATTATACCCATTGAAGCCTTAATATTTTCTTTTTTTCTCAATTTAATTTATGGTTCAAAATCTTTAAAAAATTTAATTCTTCATAAAAAGAGTAGATTTAAAATTAAGTTAAATGGTTATTATTGGTTATTTTAATGCATAATAACAACGTTTAGGTGAAAAAACTTTTCCTTCTTCACGTAATTCTTTAATGATCTTAGATACTTCCTTAGATTCAATCCCAGTTTGCTCAGCAATTTCACCAGGGCGTAGTGGTTTATCTGTACTTTTAAATACATCCAAAACTTTTTCTTTAGCTGCCATATTATGTCACAGATAAAAATATGAATTTTAAATTAAATTATTTATTTTTATGAAATATAAAAAGGTTCTCATATAAAAAGAGATTTTCATTTTTTTAATTTAATAACTCTTAGCGATATATACAGTACATTCAGCAGGTTTCCCGCATATTAAACACGTTGCAAACTCATGTTTTTCTTCATCGACTCGTTTACCACGAACAAACCCACCAATTTCTTTTTCAACTACTTCAGCACAATGATATGCATCCATGTCAATTGAGCAGAAACCACAACAAACGATTTTTCCATTATTTATTGCTTCAATCGCAGCATCCTTTTCGTAAATAACCTCGATTTGAGATTCAAAATCGATCAATGATTTTTCTTTAATCTCTTTTGTATAATTTTGAGCAATTTCATCAATTTTATTTTCCAAATCTGTCTCTTTCACATTATATCTAACACCATCATGCCTTTTTACCACTACGACTTGATGCTTTCCAATGTCTTCCGGTCCAACCTCTATTCTAATCGGCACACCTTTTAATTCCCAATAATAGAATTTATTTCCAACTGACTCATCTGAATCATCAATTTGGATAACGTACTTGTTCTTGAAGAGATTGCATATCTCTTTTGCTTTATCTAATACCAGTTTCTCTTTTCCTTTAAAAATTATTGGGATAATGATAATCTGGATTGGTGCTAGGTCAAATGGTAAAACTAAACCATTATCATCTCCCAAATACGCAATCATGGCACCATAATTTCTACTTTGAGCAGGACCATAACAAGTTTGATAACCATATTTCTCTTCCCCATCCTTATCTACAAACTTTACATCAAATGGTTTTGAAAATATTTGACCTAGTAAATGTGTTGATGGTAATTGTAAAACTTTTCCAGATCCCATTAGCGCATCGGCAGCATAAGTATGAACAGCTCCTGGAAATTTGTCCCATTCTGGTCTTTGAAAAAAAATTATTGGGATACAGCACTCATCCTGAAGAATTTGATATGTTGTTTCCATATCTTCTTTAACTTGTTCCATGGCAGCTTCCATTGTAGCAAATACATTATGTGATTCAATCCAATGAAATTCTCGTGCTCTAAAGAATGGTCTTGTCATTTTTCCTTCATATCTCCAAACTTGGCATGACAAATATCTCTTGAATGGAAGATCCTTATAACTTCTTATCCATAAAGCATACATTTTGTATAAAGCGGTCTCACTTGTAGGGCGTAGTGCTAATCGTTCTGGTAATTTACCAGAAGTTCCTGCTTCGGTTACCCAAAATACTTCTGGCGAAAATCCTTTAACGTGCTCTGCTTCTAATAGTAAATTTGATTCAGGGATAAGAGAAGGCATCGTTAATGGTAAATGCCCTTTTTTCTCGAGCAAATCTTCATATTTTTTATACATCTTCCTTATTGTAATCGTTGCCCATTCTCTATATACAACAAAACCCTTGATGTTATACCTAATATCCGCCAATTCTGCTTTATTGATTAATTCCGTGTACCAAGCAGAAAAATCTTCATCTTTTAAAACTGTAATTCCGGTTATTGGAGCTTCTTTTTTCTTTTTTGCCATAGACACTCATCAAAGATAATGGTTCAAAAATTATATATTTTATGAGATTAAATTGGTGAAAAACATTTTTATAATTCTTATAAAAAAAGAGAATATTAAGATGTATTTTTAAAATGAATCAAAATTTGCTCAACTTCGAGGTATAATTTAGGATAAAGTTTGGCAAATATGCGTTAATTAATCGTTATCAGGAAGTAATTTTGCATCAGTTATGATTAATCCTGGTTTGACTACTACTTGATATTTTTTTGATTCTAACAAAGATTTTATCTCATTTCCTATTAGATTTAATTTTTCTTTTTCATTATCATTAGGAATATTAAAGTTAATAAGCGATACAGCTGATTCTAGTTCAGCTAACGCTGATTTATCTGCTGGAGTTATAAATATATCATTTGCACCCGCTAATTTACCATATTTTTTGATTTCTTCTTCAAGAGATCCAAAACTAAAGTATTGCTTGCTTCTTTTTTCAAATTTTTCCAATATAATTTTTTCTAAATTTTCACGTGAAGTGGGATCATAAAAAGCTGTTAATTCTCGGGTACAAATGGTTCTGTATTTTCCGTTAATTAAATTTTCCTTATTATTTATGAATTCAATTAATTTATTATA
Organism: Promethearchaeota archaeon; assembly: GCA_020343655.1. Taxonomy (GTDB): domain Archaea; phylum Asgardarchaeota; class Lokiarchaeia; order Sigyniarchaeales; family SOKP01; genus Loki-b32. Next base: position 1,081,691 of record CP070805.1, read on the forward strand.
ATATTCAGGATCAATCTTCTGAAAGTTTTCAATATTTCGTACTAAATCTGTCAATTTGTCTATTAAATCATAATAAAATTTTAAGATTGATTTAATTTCTAATTTATCCTTTATTTCTTTTATTTCAGGATAATATTTCTTAAGGATTAGATTAATGTTTTTATTGAATTTGGCACATATAACTGCTACATCATCAATAACTTTAACAGAATTTCTATTCAATAATTTAATTAAGCTCTTTTCTAAACTTGGTAAATCTTCAAAGATTTCGTAGATCTTGCGATTATATTTTTTTTCAATATAGCTCATCTGTATATAAAAAAGATAATAATACTCATATATAATGTTATTTTTTAAAAAGGTTTTGAGAAATTTAGGCAATATTAAATACTAAATCAAATCTTTGCTACAATCATTAAATTTTTTTTTACACTTACAAGCTATTAAAAATTTATTTTATGCAAAAACAATTAAAAGATAATTTTTATTAAAGTGATAACGAATTAAAAAAATTTTAATTCAGTTCACAATTATATTTATTTAACAGGTTAGGGGATATGGATATAATTCATATTAGTCGGCTTCAGAAAACATCAGCTATTTTTGGAATCTTAGGACCAGTAATTAATACCATTGTATTTACAGTTTTAGGTGTTCTTTATCCTGGGTATAATCCAATTAGTCAATTTATTAGTGAGCTCGCCACTTCAGAGGCTCCACACAACACAATTATGAATATTTTAGGATTTGTTGTATTTGGCCTTTATCTAATTTTTTTTGGAATTGGACTTTTCCTAAGTGTTAAAAAGCATATATTAACAACAATTTGTATGACTCTCTTTATACTTTCAGGTATCTGCATTTTAACTCTTTCAATATTTCCATGTGATGTGGGTTGTAGAAATATAACTTTTACAGGGATAGGACATAATGTACTTATACAATTTCCTACATATGCAATGCCTATTGCAATGATTCTTTCAGTGTATCCGGTATGGAGAGATCATAATTGGCGAAAGTATTGGTGGATCTTTTTTTTACAAATTGGAATTTTTTTGGTAGTCTATTCTCCAATTGCAATATTTATTGATTTATCTTTAGTGAACGGGTTAATACAACGACTAGGACTAAGTGTCCCACTTTCTTGGATATTTATAATGTCGATTAAAATATATCGTCTAGCAGATTAGATAAATCTAGTTATTATCAAAATTTAATTATTTATTAAATGGCTTTAATTTTAAAATAAGTGAAATCAAGAATTTAGTTTATTTCTTACTTGATATATATGTTTAAGATTAAAAATCATTAATACTAACGTTATATCACCCACTGATCTAACAACCCATTCAGTTAGAACGTGTTGAGGAGATAATATGAATAAAAGAATAATATAAAGTCCCATTAATCCAAAAATAGAATAAGAGATTTTTTTGATTGAATCTTTTTGTCTTATTAAATAATACGCTATAGAAACCTGAGCTAAAAATCCTAAAATACCTGCAACAATCGACCAGAATACATGTTGTGGCTTAAAATCTTCAGATAAAAACCCTGTCAAGACAATTGTAATTGATAACAAGCACCCTACTGTTTGGATTGCAATCAATAAGATTTTATCTAACTTTATATCAGTATACCAATTATAGAATCCTATAAAAAAAATTAAAAATAAAAATCCAGTCACTATTACTGAGCTGTTATAAATTATTGCTCCATTAGGATTATATGTAGAATTGCCTAAACTACTCAAATAATTGGTTAAAGGACTAAAAGGGGGCGGAGCTAATAGAACTGAGATAAGGACTGAACCCCAGGAAATAATAATAATTAGAATACCAAGGATACAAGATAAAGGCCATTTTGCTAATGCCACTTTATTTTTTTTATTTTTACTCAAATTTTATCTCGATTAAGATTTTAATGGTATAATAGATACTAAAGATATGTACCCAATATTTATTCTTACTTATTTATTTATTGTTACAATTCTAATCAAGAAAAATTTAATTTTACTGGATTAATTTCTTTCTCTCTAAATCTCTTATTAGAGAGGATTTTACTTAATTTGATAAAAGATATAATTAGTTTATATTATTATAAACCAAAAAAAACTGCTAGAAACATTGCTGCGCTACTTATTATTGGAACCGTGAAATTATCATTCATTCCCAATGGAAAAAATTCAGAAAAAGTTGCTGCAATTCCTCCAATTATTAGTACAATTAATGATATATCCATTGCTGTAAATATAATATATCCACATGTAATTACACATCCAATATAGGCAAGAGTTCCTTCTATAGTTTTATCAAATAATTTATGACGACCATAAGCTAATCCGAATATTTTACTATACATATCCCCAAATGTGAGGAAAACCAAAGCAGTTATTGCTATCTCTATTTCAAATATTAGTATAACTATAAAAGTTGATATTAAAAAGATTGTCATAGATGAAAATTTCTTCTCCTCACCCTTTCTAAAAATCGATTTAACTTTAACTGTCAATAACTCTTGAGTTTGTTTTGAAAGAAAACGAGATATGTCAAGAGCAATAAAACATAAGCATACGATACCTGATAATGCCACAGCTACTGCTTGTGAAAAAATAAAATAAAATAACAAAAATAAAAGAGCTACAGGTCTTATCGCGACCCTCCACCAGCGTGATAAAAATTCTTCATCAGTAATTACCAATTTCTTTTCTGTTATTACTTTATACATTCCAATCGTGGCAATATGGAGCAGAACAATACAGAAAAAGATATTGAAAGGACTTTCTGGATAATTTATGAACACTGAATAACCAAGTAAAGGAAATAAAAGAACTGGCAAAAGTGATCCTGCTTTAGATATGTAGGTAAATATTGCCACAAGGATCATTAAAAATATTAAAACATAAAATATCTCGGGGCCTGCGTTAATATAATTCACAAGGTAAAAAAGAAGTAATCCTGTTGCAGTTGCATTCCCCTGACCACCGCGAAACTTTAAATAAAAGGGAAAAACATGTCCAACTATGGCAAACAATCCACTAATTTGCATGAAAATAAAAGCTAGTTCAGGGGGGCTACCTGTCATAACATATGAGGCTATTAAAATTGCTAACAATCCTTTTAAGGTATCGTATAACGCTGTGGGGATAGCATATGGAAGTCCTAAAACACGAAATGCATTTGCCGTCCCTGCATTCTTAGTACCCTCCTCTCTAATATCAATTCCTTTTAATTTACCGAAAAGATAAGCAGGTAAAATTGACCCTAAAAGGTAACCAATTATTATACTTAAAATACCCATTAAAATTTCAATACCATTCATAAATTCTCACAATCCTTTATATTCATGTATATTTGAAACTATGTTATATAAATACTTTTTTGTAAGTCTTAATGAATTATTTAGCAAAATTTCTCATAAATGAAATAAGGGAACTAAATCGGATTTAAAAAGGTATTTCAATTATAAATAAAAAATATAAAAAAAAGAAAAAAAAAACAAAATGTAGTTCAAAAGTAAATTCTGCTATACCCTTTATGATAATTTGCTTTTAATTTGCTTTGATCGTGAACGCAACGTCACTTCTGTGACTTTTGCGATTTCTGAGACTTCGGCTTGAGTTTTCCTATGATTTCCAGCTTTAGCTGCCATATAAATTACACTTGCAGCTAATCCTTTAGGATCTTTACCTGTTCGCAATAATCCATTTTTAGAGGCTTCTACAAGCATATTAATAGCATTTTTCTGAGTTTCCATTGGTAAACCTAAATCATTGCCAAATCTAAATACTAATTGTTCAGCAGTAATGGGTTTATACTTTAGATTTAGCTCTGGGAGAACCTCCTTAACAACCATACCCAAAGATCGGTGTACAGTCCTTCTTGGTGTCATCGATGCTTCACAAACTTCTTCTAATAATCGTGGGAATTCATGTACTCTAATTGCTGCATATAACGAGGCAGCAATGAATCCATCAATCGATCTCCCCATTGTTAACTTCTTCCTTGCCACAACTGAGTAGATTTTCCAAGCAGTTTCCTTAATATATTCAGGTATATTCATTTTGCTTGTCAACATCTTCAGTTTAGGCTTTGCTTCCCAGAAATTCCGTTCTATGGAACTGATTAGAGAATTTTGAATCTTGGATAATCTTGAAAATAATGTTTTACCACGTGCATTAATCAAACGACCCTTTGAGTCTATTTTAGTGTTCGGAAGCATCGTACGAGGTCCAAACTCCCGCCATCGTGGTTCTGTCCTACGTCTCTTGTTTACTTCTTCGACCGTATACGCGCGTCTTTCGTTTCCTACAAGATTTCTTTCAATAACCATACCACAATTTAAGCATACATTATCTCCATCGCGAGATTCGATACAAGGGTTATTACAACATTGAGCATTTGAACTACAGCTAGCTTCCTCTTCTGAACCAGTTTTGGTTGACCGTAGTCTATCTTTATAACTCATAATTATTCACACTTTGACGTATTATTTTTTTCCGGCTACAATAGTATTAATCTATTGCGATATTGATCAACGAATTTATTGTTCTGTGATCATTATGATCAATTGTGTAATTAAAATTATTTATTTTAAATTATAATGTTTATAATTTTGTAAAATAATTTTTTATTGACTATGTCTATTTAAGTTACATCATTATATAAATATTTAACTATACAAATTTGTTATCTGTTAACAAACGGACGAATTATGGGCATATTGTGGGAATTTATAAATTATAAGTTTAAAAAAATTAATTTTTTTTCATGATACAAGATAAAAGAAAGAACTAATGGTAGAGGTACATGAAGCGTTCCATATAGTATAAAAAGATTTGGTTATAGTAGCCTGTAAAATAAACGTCTGATGCATGACCACCAAAGGGCATCCATAATATAGCACAGTTTTCATTACCTTTAGCATAATATGTATCTTGGATATTTCTAGATATACTAAAATAATTTAATATATCATGAGTTCCTTGAAATATTAAACAAGGAGGGCTATCATTTTCTATCAGTAATTCAGGATTTTTAAATTCATCCCTTCCAGTAACACCAAAAAATCCCATTTGGCCATTTGCGGGGTAGAAAGGAATTAATCCTTTTATTGTTATATTTCCATTGAATATATCACTATAAAGTCCACTTGCTATAGCTAAAGCCACAGCACAAGTAAGATGTCCTCCTGCTGATCCTCCACTTACAAACACGGAGTTTAAATTTGCACCATATTTTTCAGTGTTGTTGGCAAGATAATTTGTAAATATACCAATGTGTCGCATCATATCATCTATACTAAAATCCCCTTTCTTATAATTAGGTGTTAAGGGATCTAATGAAAACAAGGGATTTTCAGCAATACCATATTGAATATCAAAAACGATATATCCCTGAGCAGCAAAATATTTATTCATTTGCATCATATTCATCATACCTTTATCGCCAGAAACCCAACCACCTCCGTGAATACGAATGATGGTCGAATTTTCTCCTGGGAGGCCTTCAGCTTTATTTAAAGGCATATACGCATCATAATATAATTGAATTCCTTCATCATTATAAAATAAAGTGTTGCTCTCAACTATGCAATCTTTAGGTGGGATACCCAAAAAATAACTTGATAATGAAAAAGGAGTCTGTAAAAAATAGTTATTAACATCAGGAGGTATTTTATCTCGCCAATTTGGACCGAAAGTACTTGAAAAACTTCTTTCAATATCATTAATAGTGTATTGTGTTAAAAATAAAGGTCCTAGTAATAATCCAGAAACTAGAATACCCATTATTGTTGTCCTATAGAATTTTTTAGAATTCCAATTTCGGTGTTTTAGTTTTAAGAGTAAAATTGTATTTGCTAAAAATATTATAGAAAAAAAGATGCCGAATTGACCTGAAACTATTGCTAATAATGTAGTTACAACTTCAAAAGATCCAAATATTATAACAATTCCAAATATAATTCCTATGATAAATGTGGTCCTTGAGAAAATTATGGCAATCTTTTTTGAGATTTTTTTAATTTTTAAAAATCTTCTTGAAGATCTTACCTCGAAATCTTGGATTTGAGACTTTAAGGATGAATTATTATAAATTTTAATTCCATAAATAGCATAACTTATTCCAATAGTTAACACTCCAAAATAGAAAACATAAATTAACGTATAGGCTCCTAAATTATCAATTAATTGATTGGAATACGTTACAGATATAAGTAAATTGCCAAGCATCATGCTAACCATAGCAAATATGATAAAAATTAAATAAAAATAACTGAAAAAATTCATTTTAGTTCTGAATATCTTCTTTTCATTATTCTTAATTGAATTTATAAAAATAAGTACGAGATTCTCAAATAGTGTCATTAATAAAATAGTCCCAAAAATATCCCATAAAATTGAATAAGTAGGATTTGATATATATGTAATACCAAGAACAATACAAATTGAATTTAAGATAACAGATGAATAGCTAGCAATTTTTACCGGTGAAATTTTTAACCAATTCCTCCCGATCCTCATTTTCCTCTTACTTTAAAAAAAACCCTATTACGAACTATATATATTGGAGCCAAATGTATCGTCAAGGATACTTGACAATATTTTATATTCTTATACCTCACGATTCACAGATGAATCAAGGTTTAAACCTATAATATTAATCAAAATTTTCATATAAAAATGTAAACATAAAAAAAAATATTTAAGTCGAAAGCTGAAAATATGAGGTAATAATATCTAAACCAATATTACGAACTTATTCTTTTCTGTATCTCATTTTTGTTTGTGATATTAACACGTGCTTAATTATCAAGAATATTAGAATAAACATAAAATTTTCAGTGGTCTTTTAAATTTCTGTGAATTATTTCTCTAGCTTTTTCAAAAATTACAGTTGTGTTAACACCAGCAGGACAAACTGTTTGACAGTGTCCACATAAAGTGCAAGTATGTAATACTTCGATTACTAGATCGTTCAATTCTAATTCACCATAGACTAAACCATTTAAAAGACTTAAACGTCCTCTGGGACTATATGTCTCCAAAATATAATTAATTCTAGATGGGCATGAAATACAAAATCCACATCTCATACATTTTAATTCTAAAATCTTATCAGATTTTTTTTCTAAGATACGCTTATGATTTTTAATATTTAAAGATCGAGTATCCCCTTTACCAATTCCAGGATTTAAGATCATGTTCGGATCAAAGAATTTTTTAATTTGTACCATTAGATCAACTACATCAGATTCATGCTCTAATTCAAGAAATGATGTTTTAATTTTTCCAATTCCATGCTCACCAGTAATAGATCCCCCGGCTGGAATTATTATTTCTCTATATAAATAATCTATTGCTTTTTTAAAATCTTTTATATCTTGTTCATCATTTTCATTAAATAGAAATGTTGGATGCAAATTTCCCTCCATATGACAAATTATTGCTACTAATAAATTTTTGGCATTAATTTTTTTAGGAATTTCCTCAACTTTTTTAATAACATCAGCGAATTTTGAAATCTGTATCGTACAATCTTCAACACAAGTATTTGGCCTAATTCTCGAAAGAGCTGGGAGATTAGCTTTCCTGGCAAGGATCAATCTTTCCCGGTCCTCTTCATTAATAGCAATTTTATGGAATATTGGATTTTTTTGAATTATAATATCTAGCATAATAGCAAATGCGTCATCAACCTCTTGTTTAGAATTTCCATCCACTTCTGCTAATAATACATATCCATTTGGAAAATCTAAGAATTCACCCCCTAAATATTCAGTAACAGCTTTCAATATAACTTTATCCATGAATTCTAATAAATTTGGCACAACCCCACTACGCCTTAATTCTAAAACCGCATCTTTCAAATCATCAACTTTTTCAAAAATGAACATTCCTAATTTTCTGGTTTTTGGCAATGGTCTAATTCTTAAACCGATTTTTGTAATAATTCCTAAAGTGCCTTCAGAACCGATAAATAGATCCTTTATATTATAAGAAGATACTGACTTTAATACTTTTGAACCCAAGTTCAATACTTTTCCATCTGGTAATACCACTTCTAAATATATGACATAATTTTTTGTAACACCATATTTAAATGCTTGAATGCCTCCAGCATTATTCGCAACCATTCCTCCTATTGTGGCTACGGAACTTGAGCCGGGATCTGGAGGAAAAAAATATCCATACGGTTTCAAAGTTTCATTCAACTCATCACATATAACTCCAGGCTCAACTTCTACAAAATTATTTTCAATATCTACAATAATAATACTATTCATCTGACTTAAATCTAAAATTATTCCTCTATAGGGACTTAATGAGCCAGAAGATAAACTAGTTCCACTGCCTCGAGGAGTTATTGGAATTCTATTCTCATTAGCTAATTTTAAAATTTCAGAAACTTGCTTGGTATTTTGTGGGATTAAAATTAAATCTGGTACCCATTCTTTATTAAAAATAGAACATCCAAAGGCATAAGTCCATCTTATTTCATAATCATTAAAATAAAACTCTTCCCCGACAATTTCCTTGAAATTATTTGACAACTGTTTAGAGATTTTATTATATTGCGGTTCCATATTTGCATTTTTTACATAGATACTTAATTATATTTTGTTAATCGGCTTTAGAAATATTTTATTCTTTAGAAAATAAATATTACTCTTATCATATTATAATTTTAATATTGAAAATATCATATGTTATTATAAGAAATTTATTTTATTGTTGAAAGTCCCTTGGGAAAAATTATAAGAGATCTCTGGATATTAAATGAAAGCGGGTTAACTCTTTTTAGTAGGGTAGTTGATCCAATAGTAAATCCTCAACTTTTTGGAGGCCTTATGAGTGCTTTGAACATATTTGCAGAAAAACTTGTCGAGGGGGGAATGACAAATTTTGAGTTGAGTAATATTCGTTTTACAATTGTGAAGAAGGATCAATTTCTTTTTGTAGCAAATTCTTCCAATGAAATTAAAGTTAAAAAGGTTATTAATGAACTAAAAAACATTTCGAAAAAATTCTTTAAAGTTTATCCCGAAGAGGTTTTAAAAAGTTGGCATGCTAATGTAAAAGTTTTTGCTGATTTTGAGAAGCATATAGTTGAATCATTAGAAGAAGCTAGCTAAATATTTCAAAAATCTTCTATGTAAAACTTCATCTGAAATTGCTCCAAATCTTATCATTTTATTTATATAATCGAAAAAAATTTAAGAACAATTTGATTTTTTAATAATGAAAATGAAAATTTGTTAATAATAAAAGGAAAAAATTATGAAACAAACTGACGATAAAGAATCTCCTGATAGCTCAGAATTTAAAGAACTTCCACCTATTTATAAAGGAAACCTACTCCATTCGAATAATTTAAACAATATTATTAAAAGCTTATCAAATCCAAGATTTTTAGGGTCGATTCATCTGAAAAAAGGAGCATATACTAATTCTAACTCAGTTAGTAATTTAATAGAAGATGAACTGAAAGGAAAAATAACAAAATCATTAAAGAACACGTTATTTAATCCAATAACAAAGATTTTAATAATATTATGGGTTATTTTTAATCTTATCTGGTTTACCTTAATTTATATTTTTTAGAACAATAACATTATGTTAATAGAAATATCTAAGAAATGATAAAAAAAATTTCAAATTTGTTGAATATACTTATTTTCTCTTTATAAAATTTAAAAAATATTTATATTTTTTAAGATTAAAATTTAATATTTATTACAGATATTTAAACAAGAAAAGTAGATAAAAGGTTAGTCAAATATTGATTTACGATGTAATAATCATAGGAGGCGGTGTTACTGGATGTTGTATTGCTCGTACACTTTCAAAATATGACTTAAAGATTTGCTTATTGGAAAAGGAGGCGGAGATTGCCTCTGGAACTACTAAGGCCAATTCTGGAGTTATTCACGCTGGTTATGCTTCTCCTAGAGAATATGTTAAGCGACATCTATGCATAAAAGGAAATAAATTATATACCCAAGCAGCAGAGGAATTGAATTTCCCCTTTGAACGAATTGGGTCATTTGTAGTAGCATTAGAAGATAATCAGATTAAACAGTTGGAGGATGATAGAAAAAAAGGTATAGAGGATGGCATTCCAGGATTGGAGGTTATATTAGATAAAAATCAAATAAAACAAATGGAACCAAATTTAACTGATGAAGTTGTTGGTGTTTTACACGCACCTTCCGCAGGGCTCGCTAGTCCATATGAATTAACTTTTGCCTTAGCGGAAAATGCTGTTATGAATGGTGTAAAGTTTTTCAGGAACCATGAAGTTGTGAAGATCAAACATCAAGATTATACATTTACAGTGAGAACATATCAAGGTGAATTTCAAGGAAGAAATCTTATTAATGCTGCCGGACTCTACGCTGCGAGAATTTCTAACATGTTAGGTTTAGATTATTTCAGTATTATGCCAAGAAAGGGTGAGTATATACTTTTTGATCGAAATGCCATTCAATTAAATAAGATTTTATTCCCTATCCCCACTAAAGTTTCAAAAGGAATATTAGTCTGTCCTACGTTGCATGGTAATACTTTTATTGGTCCTAATGCCCAAAATATAACTGATCGTGAAGATATATCAACAACAACTGCGGGATTAAAAGAAATCTTAGAAGGTGGAATGAAATTAGTTCCAAATATTCCCGCAAGAAGCTCAATTAGAAATTTTGCTGGACTAAGAGCTGTTCCTGACACTTATGATTTTATAATTGATAATACGGACGTATATGGTTTTATCAATGTTGCGGGGATTTTATCCCCTGGTTTAACAGCAACATTTGCAATTGCTGAAAAAGTAATTGAATTTCTTGAATTATTGGGCTTAGAATTAAAAGTAAAGGAGGATTATAACCCAGTACGCCCCAAACCAGAAAGATTTAAAGATTTCACTAAAGAAGAACTTGACAAAAAAATACAAGAAGATCCTGCATGGGCTAGAATTATTTGTCGTTGTGAAACCATTCCTGAAAAAGAAATAATTAACGCGATACATGCTTCTGTAGGTGCTAATACAATAGATGGAATTAAATTCCGTTGTCGTCCAGGAATGGGCAGATGCCAGGGTGGGTTCTGCCGTCCTCGCGTTATTGAGATCCTTTCAAGGGAACTGAATAAACCTTACGAAGAAATTACGAAGAGAGGAGAAGATACAAATGTTTTAGTTGTAAAAACAAAAGATCTCATTTTAAAAGATGTTCTGAGAGGTGCTAGTGAATGAAGAAATATGAAGTTGATGTTGCAGTAATAGGTGGAGGATCTGCGGGTTTAGCTGCGGCTATTATTGTCAAAAAAGCGGAATTAAATGTCTTAATAATAGAAAGGGATAAAGAATTGGGAGGAATTACACTCCAATGCATTCATAATGGATTTGGACTTCATGAGTTTAAAGAAGAACTAACTGGTCCTGAATATGTTCAGAGATTTATTAATCAAGCTAAAGAATTGAATATCCCTTATAAATTAGACACCATGGTATTCGAATTTACACCCGAAAAAAAGATATATGCTGTAAATAAAAAAGAAGGTCTAATTGAGATTAAAGCTAAAGCAATAATTCTTGCGATGGGGTGTCGAGAAAAAACTCGAGGAGCGATTAATATTCCTGGTTTTCGACCTGCTGGAATATATACTGCTGGGCAAGCTCAAAGATTTGTCAATATTGAAGGATACTTACCTGGTAGAACTTACGTTATTTTAGGAAGTGGAGATATTGGCATGATTATGGCACGACGTTTAACTTGGGAAGGTTGTCAAGTTAAAGCTGTTGTTGAAATTCAACCTTATGTAAGTGGATTATTAAGAAATGAAGTACAATGTTTAGAAGATTACGGAATTCCATTAATAACCAGTTATACTGTAACAAAGATCCATGGAAAGGACAGAGTTAAGGGAGTAACAATTTCAAAGGTGGATAGAAATTTTGATAGAGTTATAGGGTCTGACAAGTTTATTGAATGTGATACACTTCTATTATCTGTTGGTTTAATTCCTGAAAATGAATTAACAAGGGAAGCAGGAGCTGAAATCTCACAAATGGGAGGACCTGTCATTGATAATAATTTAGAAACTACTATAGAGGGAGTATTTGCCTGTGGAAATGTTTTACAAGTCCATGATTTAGTAGATCTGGTTACAGCAGAAGCTAAACGTGCTGGTTTAAATGCAATTGAATATCTTAAAGAAAGATATAACCAAAAGATTGAAAGAAAAGAACAGATCAAATGTATTGCAGGAGAAAATGTTAATTATGTAAAACCTGATATAATAAATAAATCTGATTTGTCTAAAGATTTGATTTTCACTTTTCGAGTAAAAAGACCGGATAGAAGAATTCTAATTCAATTTAAAGATGATAAAAATAGGATAGTTTTCAAAAGAAAGAGGAGATATGTTATACCCAGTGAAATGATTGAATTGAAATTAAATTCAAGCGAACAACAGATAGATCCTGAATGTAAAAGTTTGGAGGTTGAAGTAGTTCCTCGTCCTGAAGTATTAATAGAGGAGGATTAACTATGCAAGGAGGATATGAGAATTGTCAGTAAAAACAAATGGAAATGAACAAGAATTCCCAGAAGGATATAAGGATATAAGATGTATCGTATGTCCTACTGGATGTTTGGTACATGTTGAAAATTTAAATGGCGAGCTGATCATCGAAGGGCATTCTTGTAAAAGAGGAGAGGAATATGCAAAAGAAGAATTTATTGCCCCAAAAAGAATTCTTACTACAACAATTCGAATAGAAAATGGATTTTTACCTTTGATACCTGTTAGATCAGATAAACCTATTCCAAAAGATAAATTAGAAGAAACATTAAAAGAAATTGCACATAAACAAATTGAAGCTCCTATTAAAATGGGAGATATTTTGATTGAAAATGTGTTAGGACTTGATATCAATATTATAGCAAGTAGAGATTTAATCGAGAAGCAATAGGCGAATATTAAAGTTAAATCCTAATTTTTAGATATTATCTTTCACTTTTTTAAATAAGTTTAATTAGAAATATTTGCTATATTTTTAATTCTATAAGGTAGATTTTAATTTCTGAATTGGATCAAATATACAGAGTTCATAAGAACTTATATATTGGAGCTTATTGGCCAAGATTAAATTTTAAAATGCTTAACAAAATTGGTATTAAAGCTATAGTTAATTTAATGGAAGAAAATCTTTATAACCCGAAACATTTAGGTTTTGCTTATTTACATAAGGGATTTCCAGATGATTTTTACGTCCCACATGATTATCTAGATGAAATCTTGAAATTTATTGATACCTACCTTAATAATAATGAAAAAGTATTAGTACATTGCTCAATGGGGATTTCCCGAAGCGGGGGAATAATTGTAGCATGGTTATTAAAAGAAAATACAGCATGGAGCTGGAGGGATGCGATTGCTTATATAAGTAAAATAAAATATATTTCTCCAGCAGTTGAGATAAGACAATCTGTACTGGATTATCTTGAAAAGAAAGAAAAACGTAGAAGAACTTATTGAAAAATTATAAAGGTAAATTTTTATGCCTTTAAGAGATTTCAACAAAAAAAAAAAGAAATTTATAGATATTAAATATTTTTACTTTATAAAAGTTAAATTAAATACGAACTGATAAAAATGTTTGTTGCTGCATTAGATTTAGGAACAACAGGTTGTCGTACATTTATTTTTGATTTAACGGGAACCGTTCTAGCAAGTGATTACCAAGAATGGAGTAGTTATTATCCTTCACCCTCTTATGTCGAACAAGACGCGAAGATTTGGTGGGAATCAATAAAAAAAACAATTGAGAGGACAATTAAAAAAAGTGGAATTGATAAAACTGAAATTGTTAGTCTTTCTGTTACAAACCAACGAGAAACAATTGTACCTGTAGATAATCAAGGTAATCCCCTTTATAACGCATTAGTCTGGCAAGATAGAAGAACTATAAAACAAGTTGATTTTATCACTAAAAAGATTGGTGTTGATAAAATATACAATATTACAGGTTTGACAATTGATCCTTATTTTTCTGCAACAAAGATACTATGGTTTAAAGATAAAAAGCCAAAGATCTACCAGAATGCTCACAAGTTTTTGCTAGTATCTGATTACATTATATATAAGTTAACAGGAAAATATGTTAGCGATTTTAGTAATTTAAGTAGAACAATGCTTTTTGATATTAAAAAATTGAAATATTCTGAAAATATTGCTTCTGAATTAGAAATTGATTTAGATAAAATGCCAGAACCATTAGAGAGTGGTATCGATATTGGAGAAGTTGCAACAGACGAAACTCTATTTGACAAAAAAACATTAGTTATAACTGGTGCTGGGGATCAGCAATCAGCAGCTTTAGGTGTTGGAGTTGTATCTCCTGGGGAAATAAAATGCACTACGGGAACAGGAAGTTTTATTCTTGCTTATTTATCGCAGCCAAAATTTGATCCTGAGAAACGAGTTTTATGTAGTTGTCATGCAGTTCCAGGTGCATGGGTTCAAGAAGCAAGTATTTTTACAACTGGAGCTGTACTAAGGTGGTTCAGGGATCAAATAGGGTATGCAGAATGCGCAGCGACTCAAGAAGGTCAGGATCCTTATGATTTAATTGTCGCTGAAGCAGATAAATCTTCCATTGGAGCAAATGGATTGCTTCTCATTCCCCATTTCGTTGGTGCTGGAGCTCCTCATTGGAATCCACATGCTAAAGGCATAATTTTTGGATTATCTTTAGGCCATGAACGTAAAGATCTTTATAGGGCTGTGTTTGAGGGTGTGGCCTACGAAATACGAAAAAATATAGAAATTTTTAGAGAGATTGGGATAGAACCTAAAGAATTGAAGTTAACAGGTGGTGGCTCTCGTTCTGATTTTTGGAATCAGATTTATGCAGATGTATTAGGAATATCGTGTATAAGGAATGTCGTTGAAGAATCAACATCATTAGGAGCTGCGATATTAGCAGCTTCAGGGGCAGGAATATTTCAAGACATTTCAAAAGCTGCTGAGAATTTATGTAAGGTGGATAAAAAATGGATACCTAACGCTCAACATCATGAAAAGTATAATAAATTCTATAATTTATCTTATGAATTGTATGATTATTTAAAAAGCAAAAATTATTATAAAAGTTTTAGCGATTTGACCTAAATTTAGGATTTTTATCTGCTTTAATACATTTTCATTTTACTAAAGTATATAAAATTAAATTTTGATTATTTAATAAAATTTAAATTAGTTCTAAATATTTTTGAGGAGAATTTTTTTGTCAGAATTTGAACAAAAGGTATTGAAGTTACTAGAAGATATTAATAGTAAACTTGACAAATTGTTAACAGCTGAGCCTGTTAAAGCTACTCCAGCAAATTATACCCCAAAACCTTCAGTTGCACCCTCTCCGGCAGTATCAACAGTTAAACCTTCAGCAGTTGTTGATAAACAGGAAATGGAAGAAAAAATGAAGGAAAAACCCCCTATAGAGGGTAGGAGGGTCTGTTCTGAATGCGGAGGGACTGCTTTTAACACTGTTGAGGATAAAACACAAGTATTACATCAAATGGGCGGCGTAAAGATATATGCTAAATGTAATATATTATAAATATATTGCAGGCAAAAAAGTATATTTGTAGAAATTGCGGCGCCGAAATGTAATCCTTCAATAAAAATCTTTTTTTTTTTAATTTTTTTTTCAAAGTTATTTTTATTTTTGGGTCTCATTAAAATCTTATTAAATGTAATATACAACCTTCTAAAAGCGCGATATTATTTTTAAGAAATTTCTTTATAATTCCTTTTAGTTAGGTTTTTAATTTCACTATACTTTAAATTCTTAATTAGAAATTTAACAAGGTAATTGCGGTGTAGATTTAAATTCCTCGAATGAGAATAAACAAATGGATTCAATACATTAAAAACTTTATTTTAAACAATTTCACGAATCGAAAAATTCCCTATTCCGCTCAGATAGAATTAACCTTGCGATGTAACGGGAAATGTCCATTCTGTTCGATTCACTCTTTACCGGAATCCATTTTAGGTAATGATATGACTACAGAACAAATAAAATATCTCATTGATGAAATAGCTAACTTAGGTGTACTCGCCCTTTCTTTCACAGGTGGTGAACCTACTTTAAGGAAAGATCTTCCAGAATTAATTTATCATACAGGAATAGTACATGATTTCATGAATGGAATTGCATCCAATGGTTATCTTTTACCAAAATTGTTCAAAGAACATAAAATTGAAGGGTTAGATTATATTTTACTCTCACTAGATTATCCTACAGCAAATTTGCATAATAAAATGCGAGGAATTAAAGTATTTGATAAAATTTTTGAATCTGTTGATTTAGCTAACAAAAACGATATTAAAGTTATTATTAGTACAGTAGTTATGAAAGATAATATCTTTTTTTTAGATGATATTTGCCAATTAGCCGAAAGATTAGGTTGTTCCATTGAATTGTATCCTTGTGAAGATATAATAAGAGATTTTCCAAATAAAAGTTATCAGATTCAGAATATTAAGGAAATGATACCAGATGTTTCTGTTTGGGCAAATTTAATCCGATCATTAAGAAAAAAATATAAAAATATCTTAACCGATCCTTTCAGTGTAGAAGTAGTAGAGAAAGGAGGTTTTGGAGGATTTCCACAATATAACCAAAAAATTTTACGTTGTCATGTTGCTGAGGCTTATTTATTCATAAGCCATGACGGATTTATTAATTATCCTTGCAAAATTCATCCTATAATAAGTTATAATGCTTTAAAATTCCCTATATCTGCGATATATAATTCGCATAAAGTAAAAGAAATAATGGAAATGCATGATAATTATGCGTTCTGCCAAAATTGCCGTTTAGGTTGCGCCATAGCATCATCAATCCCTACTCGGTGGAAAACGGTTTATGCTAAATATATTAAAGGATTTATTGAGGGTGGGTTGCGATAATAAAATTAATTACTTGAGCTTAATTTTCCTAGCAGAATTTAAATCTTTGCTTATAACCAGAAAACAATTCAAAAAATTTAATTTTAAATATGTTTTTCCTAATATAGTGATGGTATAATGTCAAACGTAGTTATTATTTTACAGATAATGTTTATAACTATTGGTATGATAGCTTTAGGGATGTTTCTTAATTATATTCTAGGATTAAGAAAAGATGTTATTAGCGAAATGAGGAAAAAAGCAGTAAATCTTCAAGAACGCATGAAAAATGCTCAAACTATAGGAGATTTACAGATGATGGCAGAATTACAGCAAGAATCAGTCCGATTTATGAAACAGATGATGAAGAAGCAGTTTGTGCCAATGTGTCTGAGATGTTTAGTTTTTATTGGAATTTTTATTATCCTCGGCTTTATTTATGCAGATTATAATAGTGGGTTATTACCTTTTCCACTTTTAATTTTTGGTAGTGGTTGGGTAGCTTTTTACATTATTTTCTCAATTAGTTTTTCTTTATTGATATTTGGGGTAAAGAAAATCTATAAAAAAATCACTGGGAAGGAAACAAAGACACAGAGTTATTTAAGAGAAATTATGGAACTTGTCTCGCCTGCTCAACAAAGTACGGGGTTTACTTTTCAGATAACTCCTAGTACACAATATCAATTGAATGATTATGATACTAAAAATGAATCCATATCACCAAAAAAAGATTCATGGAAAAAACGCTTAGAAGAATAAAATAATCAAATTATTAAATTTGTGAATCGTTTAGAAATCTTAAATAACAATGAAGCAAAATATTGTGTTTAACCTTATTTTCATTGCACTATTTGTAGTTTTTCTTATTTTATCTCTTTTAATTGATTTCTTTTTCTTTATACCGATAATTTGTTTTCTACCTTTCTCTTTTAGAACAATTAAACAAAACAGAGTTAATTTTGAAGAAAAATCAAGCAAATCACCCTCTTATAAAGACTTAAAGGTATCAGAAATAAGATATTGTCCTAGATGTGGAGGAGAAATAACAAAATCAATCGCTAAATTTTGTTACCACTGTGGAGAAAAATTAAATAATAATTAATGTGAGTTCTATTATGGTTGAACAAGATGATATTAAAAGGCAAATGACGCTTTATTTTATATTTGCTGCTGCAATGATAGGACTTAATTATTTGATTCAGAAATTAAACCAATTAGTTGCTCCTTTATTTTGTCAAAACTTCGGGACATTAGATTTCTTTCACATTTTTTATTGCTCAATTGAACCATTTAATATGCCGGAGCTTATCGGCTCTATATTCGCTGTGGGAATTACATATCTTATCAAATTCTTTCTAGATAAGTATATAGTTTTCAAGCGGGTAGGAAAAAAGTTAAAAGAAACGTCCATAGAATTTATAAAATATTTTGGTTTTGCCATTCTAACCACTGCTGAAAATATAGGTATTCAGTTCTTATTAACGAATTTTTTAAATACACCCTTAGAAATCAGTTTTATAATTGCTTTATCAATTGGCTATTTAACGAAATTCTTTTTAGATCGTAAATATGTATTTAATATTTGAGGACTATTATTATTTCAAAAAAGAATAATAGAAAAATTTAATAGATCGAAAGGTGTTTTAATTCATATGTCAGATGAACGTGAAGGTCATGAAGAAGATGACGATAAATCAATCGTGGACGCCCTCTCAACACTCGGTTGGGTAGAAGAAAAAGAAGAAGAAGAGGAATCTTTAAAAACTGATGATAATCTCAAAGAACAGATAAACTTCTTTGTGGAAGAGAACAAAAGATTAATGGGTGAGATCAATGAAAAAAATGAAAAAATACAAAATTTACAAGAATCTATTAACTTACTCTCTCAAAAAGCAGAGGATAAAGCTGATCAGAATCAGGCAATTCAAAAATTATATGAAACAATTGAGAATAAAAATGATGAAATTGAAAATTTAACTTCTGCTCTTGAAGAACAATCTACAAAATTAAACAAAATAATCAATGACCAAACTGAAAAAATTAAAGATTTAGACTCGCAAATTGAACAAATTCAATCGGATCAAACTCATAATCAAGATTTGGTTAATAAATTAGATGAAAAAGATATCAAAATCAAAGAGTTAAAAGAACAATTAAAATATCTTGAAAATGATTCAATTCAAAAATCTAAGTTTGAAAAACTGGAAATCCTTCTAGAAAAAAAAGATGAAATTATTACTGAAAAAGAAAAAACTATCTTTAGAATTGAGAATGATGTAAAAACAGCGAATCAAAAAATTCATGATCTTAAACAACAGTTAGAAACATTCAATTTAGTTAAGAAGGATCTCGAGAAAAAAATAGACCGAAATAAGAATTTAGTAGTTGAGATTGAAGAATTAAAGCAAAAGAATATAAGAACTCAAGAATTCATAGAACACCTTGAAGAAAAGTTAGAAGAAGCCCATAAAAAATCTGGAAAGATCGCTGGTAAATTTGAACTCGAATTAGCCAATATGCGGAGCATGCTTGATGATAGGGAAGAGGAGATTAAAAATTTAAAAGAGAATTTAAAAAATATACAGAGTGAAACACAAGAATCACAACAGATAATGGACGAAAAAATAAAATTAGAATCAGATCTTGAAGAAAAAAATAAAGAGATAATTGAACTTAAGAAAAAGATTAAATTGATGCGTAGGGATATGCATAAATTATAATTAGATTAAATTACAACTTATTCTTTAAGTTAAATCATTTAAAAAAAGAGAAAAAATAAAATTTAAAAAAATAACTTATTTTTCACGCCACTGAACTCCACATTCACCGCAACGGTATTTTTTTCCATAAATACGTGGATAATCAAGTATAATATTTGATTTATCTATACTTTCGTGAATCATAAGCGGATTATCGTTGTCACATTCAGGACATTTTCTTCGTCCTTCAATCTTTTCAATAGTTAATATGGAGGCATCAGTTCTTCCGGGTATTCCAGGAGCCGCTCCTGAAGCTTTAACATCAGAAATATCAGCTTTTACTTCTTCTGGAGATACCTCTTTAACCTCTGATTTAAATTCAGGTTGGATTGCTGCCGCAATTCTATCATCAGCATCTTCACCTTCTAACACAGATTCAGCTTTTAATTGGACAGCATCAGATTCCTTATAGTTTTCCCCTCTTCCTAAAGCTGCTATAAATTCTGCGTCATTACTTTCTTCAAAGATTGTTTCTTGTTGTAGTCCCGCCCTATCAGCATCTATAGCACGTGCCCATTGACCCGCCTTAACACGTTCTTTCACAGTACTAGTATTTCCTTGCCAAATGTACACCTTATTCCCTAAATCAGCAACGAAACAATCTTCAGATTCTAAAGATTCTTTCTTAAAGGGAACTTGAATCATTTTCATGGCATTGATATCCTCGAACTCCTCTGAGGAGACACGATATAGAACATTTTTCCATTCTGTAAAACCTGCCCAATCACCCGTAGTTACATCTTTGAGCAATGTTTTAGCATAATTTTTTTCTACTATTTTAATTGCTCCCATTGGATTAATCGCTTTCATGAATTCCTTTGGTTCTTGCCCCTGATCCACTGTAATTATTTTAGCAGCACCGCCACGTTGTTGATCAAGTGTCCTTGCTTGAGCGGCACCAGCAGTCTTTTCATCAACAGAGCATTTATTACCAATCCAAACATATATAGTCTTCTCATCATCCACAAGATAAACGTCTCCACTAGAAAAGATGAGTTTATTGATTTCTTTTAAATTTCCTTGTTCTATTAGAAAAAGTTTCATGATTAATTATCACTTTTTTAATTTTCATAAATTTTTTTATATTAATTATAAAATTATGTTTATAAAAATTTTGATAAAAACTTAGATAATATTGCTATATTATTTACTTTAGAGAAAGCGAAATATAGTTAAGAAAAATCGTTTAGGGCAAAATTAACTCTTTTAATCAATTCTGGTATTTTGTTTAGATCTATAGAACAATAAGCAATTCGAATACCATTTACATTTTCGTCTAACCTTTCAATCGGTATAACTCCTACTTTATATTTTTTTAGTAGGTGATTTGCAAATTCTGTTGCCTTAATTTTCTTAGGATTTAGATTTATAAATAGAAAAAATCCACCTGAATTAGGATCGATTGATATTTCCGGATTATTTATCGTTCCTAACTCAAAATTAATGTAATCATATCTTTCTTTAAGTAAATTTTTAACTTTATCTCGAGTATGAACGATATGATCCATTCCTTTCTCTATAAACAAATCATGTGTGAGAACTTGGTAAAAACTGTTTGGATTTGATATTGTTGCGCGATTGAAACCTTCAAATTTATTATTTAATTCCAACTTTAAGGTTTCCAAATCTTCATAATTATCTAGCCAATGTGGTTTTATACCTAAGGTGAGAAAACCAATCCGTCCTCCGTAAATTAAGAGCTCTTTAGTAATTCCATCTAATTTAATTGGAATGACATTTTCATCTAATTGGTGTAAATCATAGAATATAGATTTATTTAATGCATTATCACTATAGATATATGGTTCATAAGCATCATCAACTAAAACGATTATTGGTTTATTATGAGTTAGTTGACAGCTTCTTAACAGGTCAATGATTTCGGAACCCTCTTTTTTGCTAGGAACATATCCCGTTGGATTGTTTGGAAAATTCAAAAGGATTACAATTTTTTCTTGAATCTTGGCAACATCATTGATTGCAATTCTCAATCCTTCTATATTTATCTCATTTTTTTGAAAGAATTCAAATGATCTAATTTTTGCTCCAAGAAATTTATCAATTATATTATCATAATTACTCCATCTCTTATTTGGCATGATAATATAATCTTTTGGACTCAAAAATAGGGCACAAGCTTGAAAAATTCCATTAGTAACTCCTCCTGTTATTACAGGAGTGGTTATATATTTTTTTAACCTAGATAATAATGAACCTTCATTTTTTTCAATGTAGAATGATTTTTTAATTATCCATTCCTTCCAGATTTCTCTTGTTTCTTGTAAACCACCAATAGATGTATATGTAACCACTTTTTTAACAGAGAGATTAGAATATTCCTTAATATCTTTTAAATAACAAGGTAACCAATCTGAATTCCCTCCATCAATAAAATCCTTTTCAAAACCATAAGCTGCTCCAATAGTTCCAATTAATTCTGCCTCATTTTTTGCTCTTCCAGCCCAATAAAAGATGCCATCTGGAAGAAAAATTCGCTTACCGATTTCTGAAAAAGCATTGTACAAAGGCGTTTTTTGTATAATATCAAATTTCATAATAGATACAACATTTTTTAAAATAATAAAGAAATTTATCTATGAATAAATAATTTTAGAAAGCAATTGAAATTTATTTACTGAATTTAAATATTAATAAAAATTTAAAAAAAATTATGAGTAATGAAGAAAATTTAAAAGAAACTAAAAAAGAACAGATTCAAGAAAAGCCTTTTCAGAAGGGATGGAAAAACTTTGTTAATGGCATAAAGGATGGATTTGAAAACTTTCAAAAGTCTTTAGAAGAGCAATCTAAGAAGAATAAGGAAGTATGGGACGAAAATAAGGATAAAATTAATGCATTCTTTAAGGATGTTAAACAGAATTGGGACAATAAAGTTAAAGAATGGAATACAGAAATGGAGAAAAAGAGATTAGAAACAAAAGAGCAATGGGAAGCGCATAAGGACAAGATTAGTCAAGATTTTAAGAATTGGCAAGAAAAAACACGGCAAGATTGGAAGGAGGGTGTAAAGGCATTTAGAAGAGGATTTTTTCGAGCATATCTTTGGATTTTAGCATTAATAATTCCTATTATAGTTATTATCATAGTTATATTAGTAGTTATGCGATGGTTGTTAGGGTAATAATTTCACCTTAAATAATTATGATTGAGATATTTACAATATCCTTTTTAGTTGCTCTTACTGGTGCTTTATCTCCTGGACCAGTATTAACGTTTACAATTTATAAATCACTTAAGAGTAAAAAAGGATATTTAGCAGGTCTATTTGTTGTATTAGGTCATGCGCTTTTAGAATTTTCTTTAATTATCTTGTTATTATTAGGAACCTCCTTTTTTTTCCAAAATCTTATATTTTTAATAATAGTAGGAATAGTTGGAGGTATTTGCTTAATAGTCTTCGGTTTTTTCACTATAAGAGAGGTGTACAAAAAACAATATGAAATAGAATTTAATGTCAATGAAAAAAAGATAGAAGGATTTAAAGGTAATAGTTTTATTGGAGGCATTTTTTATTCATTAACTAATCCTTACTTTGTGTTTTGGTGGGCAGTTACAGGCTTGACATTAATTATCAATTTAAAAATTTCATTTCAGAATCCATTAGGACTTTTACTGTTCTTTCTTGGACATGAGTTAGGAGATTTTGTATGGTATATCCCAATTTCTACTTTTATTTATTTTGGAGGAAAATCCTTAAATCCTAAAATTTATAAATACGCACTAATTGTTTGCGGAGCTTTTATGATAATTTTTGGCATATATTTAGTTTTTAATGTTATGTTCTTCCCTCCAAGTGTGTGATCAAAATATCATTAGTATATTTTAAAATGATATTCTTAAAAAAGCATTGGCCTATGAGATATACACATTGCCATACGCACAATAACGTACCCTTACATGCCTTAACTTTATTTGTAGATTAAGATTTCTCTGTAAGAGGAAATGAGGTTTCAAATTTTATTAAAATTGATTCTTAAGAACTGAGTTATAAAATTCATTCTAATTTAAAATCTTCTTCACTCTCAAACATTTCTGAATGAGGCACAAGAAAATGGTTTTGACACATTGGGCAAGAATTGTACTTAGATACCCAGTATGCTATGCACAAATAATGATATGTACTTGCACAGAAAGGGCATGTAATTACTTTATCTTTAACAAAATTGATATTTTTATGACAGACTGTACATTGTACATCTGAATCAGAAATACCTTTTCTTATTTTCACTCGATTTGTAAGGATTTTTTCTAATTTTGAAATCTCTACTTGATAGAGACCTAAGGAGTTATTTAATTGATTGATTTTAGATTTAATCTCAGAAATCCTCTCTTTTAATTCATCTTCAGTTAACCTCTCTGATAAAAATGATGATAATGCAAAATTAAGCGGTAGTTGCTCGAAATTTTCTGTTTGTTCAGTGATTTCAGTAATTGTTGCGAATAAAAATCCCTCTTTTTCAATTAAATCTTTAAAGCTTTTAAATAATTTATTTAAAAGAAGTGATATAAGAAATGTTAATTGTTGTCTTTTACGATTTAAGCTATCTTCCCAAAATTTTATAACCTGATAAATATCAATATCATTTGATTTCACAGAATCTAATTTTTTATAAACTTCTTCTTTAATTTTCTGGATTTTAACGTAATAATCATTTAAAATTTCTTTGATTCTTTTTAGTTGCGGAAATTCTTCTTTAATTATTAAAGATGCCTCATCCTCGTAGATTCTAATTAAATCATTCACTTTTGAGATTTTGTCAGATACAAACTTTCTTACTTCAACTCTAGATTCTTCATCTTTTACAGTTTTAATAAAAGTAAGATATTCATTTTTTCTACGATAAATTTCAGAAGATACATTTGAAAATATTTTTCTAAGTGCTAATGTAATATTTTCATAAGGTTTAAGGAAACTTTCAATATTTAATACCCAATCTTCAATTTCATTTATTAATGATGAAAAATCATCAATTTTTTGATAATAAAAATTAGCAATTTCTTCAAATTTCTCTGCTTCAATAACATCATGAATTTTCTCTTGAAATCTTTTTTCCAAGCCAACAATATAATAATCTACTATCTTTGGTAAAACTATACTAAGTTTTTGATCTTTTAGAGGTTTTATATTAATATTCAAATCTTTTTCCTTTAAATTAAAATCCTCTATTTCAACTAAAATATCGCGTAATTTATCTTCAATTAATTGAGTAAGCAGAGGACGTATGAAATTTTTTAAATTTTGTATAACTTCTTTCCTTTCAAGTATATTTATAAATTCTTCGCCGGTATACTCTTCAAAAATATTATTTGTATATAACAGATGAAGTAAATCAAAATAAAATTTAATTTTATTCTCATCTTTAGATAGAAAATATTGATAAATTTCTTCAAAATGAAATGTTAGAAACATATCTTTTTCTTTTTTTCGTTTCCTCAAAAACTCTTCATTTAAACTTTCAATAAAAATAAAAAGATCCTTAAATTCATTCCAATTTTTTAAATTACTTGGAATATTGTTTAACTTAAAATTTAAATTCTTAATTCTATTAATTTTATTCCAAAGTAGGATTTTATCATCAAATATACTTTCAATTTCTTTTTGAGATTGCTTTATTTTAGAGGTAAGTTTATCATTCTCATCAAGAAGAGTATCTATTATTAACAAAAAATCGTCTAACTGTAGGTTATTTTTTGTTAATCTTCTAATATTCCTCGTATTTGAACTGAGATTCTTTAAATTATTTGAAATGAGATTTAGTTCATTTAAAATTTCTGTTTTTAAATAAAAATAATTTGATTTTATAATGGACAATAAATAACTTTCTGTAAAATCTTTCAGATCCTCTAAATAATTCGAGTATGTATCAAAAATATCAGAAGATAGGTATAATTTTGATTTTAAATAATTATCGATAACGGAATCCTCTGTATTCCCTGATTTGAATTTATTAAGAGTAGCTTTAATTTCTAAAATCTCTTCTTTTGTAAAAGCCCGAATTTCTCTAGTCTCACCGAATGTGTTATCCGAAAAGTTCAATTTGATTCAACCCGTTATTAGCAAATAAGTCTTTAATAATTAGAAGCCATTAATAAAATAAATTTTTTATTTGTTAAAAAGTTATAATTTTAAAATTTAAGAAAAAGTATTGTAAAAAATTATTCTCCTAATTCTTTTATCTCAAAATATTTTTCTTCTGCTCCCTTTTCGGTAATAACTAAGAGGTCAATTCCATTTCCTGTCATCGCATCTCTTTTAATTGAATTTCTGATTGCCTTTTCAACTAATTTTTCACCCGCCGCAATGGTCATATCAGGTTTATATTCTGCTTCTAAGATTCCAATAGACATAAGCATTCCTGTTCCTGCTGTAGCGAAATCATCTGGCATAAGAGAACCAAGAGCATCTAATGTATATAGCTTTGGTCCATCTTTATCTATTCCTGCGATTACTAAATTAGTATAAAGAGGAGCCATTTTACGTGAAAATAAATAATTCGATACTAATTTTGCCATACTTCTTGTAGAGATTCGCTCACCTGTCTCTAATTCATAGAGGTTAGCCTGTGCTCGCAAGATTCTCACTAATATTTGGAAATCCCCAATCAAACCATAAGCTGTTAAACCTATATAATCAGTAATTTTAAAGACTTTTTGAGTCGATTTATTAGTTACAGTGTAGCCCCATGTCGCTCTCCGGTCATTTCCAAGCACAACACCATCCTTACATTTGATAGCTACACCTACCGCTCCAGGAACTAATATTTCTTGAGACAACTTTCATACACTTTTTAGGATTTATTACTCAAATTAGGAACTATTTTGATAATATAAATAATTAGAATTAATTAAAATTTTTCTTTTAATTTATAAAATTATAATCTTTTATCTTTATCCTCTAAAAATAAACCTTTTTTATCCTTATTCAATATATATGATTTTCAAATATTTTATTTATCTATACGATCTCTAAATTGAAATTAATTTTTACTTCTTAATTCGATCATGTCTTAATTGATACGATCGGATAATTTATACTATCACATTCAATAATGATTATTATTTTCAATTAAAAATTTTTTAATTCTCCATTAAATTATAATGAATCCAATATTAAAGAAGATTTAACCAACTTTAATATCCGAATTATTTTGATTCCATAAAAATTAATTCATCTTTTTCCAATGGTTGACCATGGTATGATCATATAAATGTTGGTATTAATATTTGTTAAGGATTACTTTGTTCAATTATACTTTTATTAATTTGCCAGTAAATCATAGCGAAACCAATACAAAAAGTCTTTTTATCAAAATTAATATTTGAATAAGGGTGATACCAACAAAAACATTTCATATCTTCAATATGATCAACCATTGCATGATCATAGATTGCGAGTAATTTTTTATAACAAAATTTTTTGTCGTGATTTTTTTTTTCATTTAACTCTTGAAACTCTTCTGATTCGCCATAACATTTAAATAACCCTTCAGATATTATATTATCTAAGAAACTTTACTATTAACATCTAAAAAAATTAAAAACCTAAATTTTTAAAAATTTGAGTTAAAAAAATTGGAGGAATAAAAAATGGCAAAAAAGAAACATTCTTTCGCATGGAGCCCAATTCGTCGATTAATGAAACAACAAGGAGCCTCAATTGTCGCCCGAAATGCAGTTGATTTATTGATTGATCATTTAGAAAAAACTGCTTCCGCTTTAACAGAACAAGCAAGAACTTTCACAATGCATGCGAATAGGAAGAAAATCACCAAGAATGACTTACTTCTTTCTATTAAATACAAATAGAGAAGTCTAAAAAGTTTTAAAAATAATTTTTAACTATTTTTCTTTTTTTTCCTTTTTTCTCTTTCTTTAGATTTTAAAAAGTGATAAAGTTATTTGTATTACGCTTTATATCATTTTAGAAATATTTCTTAATAAATTCTAAGCGAGCTAGTTCAGGATTTTCTTTATTTTTCAGAATATATTCTTCAAATTTCTTATAAAGTTCAAGCATATCATCGTATAAATCTTTAAATTCCTTTTGTGGTTTAATAACAATACTTTTGTGAATATCTATGAATTTATTTACGATTTCATTCCAACTATTTATTTTATTTTTAGAATCATTATAAGATTTTGCCGCTCTAAATGCTGCACCTAAAGCTGCTGAATCTGTAAAATCAAACATGCGAACTTTAGTGTTGAATATATTCGCTAATACTTGAAGAATGTCTTTATTTGTAGAGGCCCCTCCAGTGGCGTAAATTTCTTTAGGTTTTTCTCTAATCCATTCCGAATGAAGCCTCATAGATAAAAATTGTGCTTCAATTAAGCCTCTCACATTCCCCTCTACGTCGATATCATCGAAGCCAAATCGATAAACATGTGGTTCTAAGACATGTGGAACAATTTCTGGAAAAAAGTAGGGAAACATTAATTTTCCATTATTTCCTGGTGGTGTTTTATTCAAAATTTCAGAAAATTTCTCCCAATTCAGATTAAATTTATCTTTTATTCTTTCTCTTGCTAAAGAACCATTTTTATAACAAATTAAACTCATATAATCACCTGTTGGTGCTGCAAAAACATGTCCTTCTCCTTTATAATCAAGATTTAAATCCTTTAAAAAGCTGAAATAAGTATCGCTAGTACCCAGACTTATTGCCACTTTCCCTTTTTCAACTAATCCAACGCCTATAAGGCTATTTGGGTTATCACCTGACCAAGCTAATAGATGAGTATCAGGATTAAATCCAAATTTTTTTATGAAATATGATGATAGCTTTCCAATAAATTTATAGGGTGCTGTAAGCAAAGGCAACTTTTTTTTTAAGTTAGGAGCAGTTGCTTCTAAAGCGTTATCATCCCATTGCTTAGTTTTTATGTTCATTAAATTCATGCCAGCTCCATCTCCATGATCAATTGGTGCATTTTTTCCTAATAAAATTGAAGCCATGAATGAGCTAACTAGATGGATAATTGAAGTTTGATTATATCCCTCAGGTTGTTCTTCGTAAAACTTTCTTATTTGTGGACCTGAAAAGCGTTCAATAGTGTTTGACCCTAATAATTCTATCGTATATTTTAATCCTCCTAATTTCTCCCGAATTTCATTGCATTGTTTAGTCGTACTCGAATCCATCCAAATTGGGCTTGTATGCCGAGAATATGAGTTCTTTAATTGAGATGCTAGACTCTGACTCGTATTTAATTGTTTTAGGTTCCTTTCAAATTTATCATTTAAATATACTGTTCCATGTTGTTGTCCTGAACCTGAAATTGCCTTAATTTCATTAAGTGATATCTCAGCATCCCTCATTTTTTCAAAAAGTAATTCTAACGCCTCTACCCACATAAGAGGATATGAATGTATAACTCTTTCATTATCTAAAATTACAACTCCATTTTGAGTATTATAATGTAGTAATTCTTTATCAAAAATGATACTATTCCTATGAATCACTTTCTCTAAAGTAAAATCAATTAAAATTGCGGTAAAACTCTGTGTTGAACAATCTAATCCAAGAAATAAATTTTGCATTAAATATTTCCCAAAAATCCAAGTAATTAATGTACTAAAATCTAAATGAATTCTTGATATAGAATATTCCTATTTATTAGAAGATTAATATCAAAATACTTAATTCAATTTAATTTCGATTTTAAAATTCCTTGTTTAGAACTAAAAAGGAATAGAAAAAAAGGTTTTTATTAATCTTCTTCAGGGATTATTCGTTCCCCAAGGCGGTAATAATTGAAGTCACCACCGGTAGCCCAAATAATAGGATGAACCCTTCTCCAATCGAGCTTAATTTCGCCCTCTTCTTCAATAACGCAATGTGAATTAACATATGAGTTCACAACCCTGCCAATTATTCCTTCATTTCGATCATAATCAAGGATCTCACTTACTTCACATTCGATATTTATTGGACATTGGCGTATCATTGGAGCAGTTTTTAGTTCTCCATAGAATGTGTCAAAAATCGAGCTTTTATCAAAATCTCGACCAGAATTATTTCCACAGAGATTTGTTTCAACTACGAGATCCTCCGAAGGGATATTCACACTAAATGTGTTATTCTCATGAATGCCGATTGTAGTGTATCGTTTTTTTGATAGACTGAAGAAGATGTATTTTCCAAAATCGAATGGACAACTATATCCAATTACAAGGTAATTCGGTTTACCATTAACTTGAGCTCCAACCAAAATTACAGGCAATGGACTTAGAAGATTTCCATCAAATTGCTGCTTGTTTAATTTCTCATTATTCATTTTAATGCAATTTTATGTTTTTATATATATAATATGTGAGAACATAAATAGTTGAAATTCATGAACTTGGAATAAACTCTGAATTAAATATTAAAAGTAGAACTTTATGATTTCTGTTGAGAATTATTAAAATTAGTTATTTTAATTTTAGAAAAAAATAGGATTCAAATAGATTCTGCATGTTTTTTTAAAAGATCTTCATTAGTCATCCCCATCTTTACCGCTAACTCAGCTATGATTGAATCGAGATAAACAAATGCCGCTATCTCAAAATTGGTACCCTCAGGTGTAAGAATAGCATCCTCTCCTCTTACTTTATCCCGTTTTGTTCGACCTTTTAATTTGATTGTTAAATCTCCCATACGTCCAATGATAGATTCTGGGTGTGACGTAATAGACACTATTCCGTATGGTTTCACAGTATTCACGTAATTTTTTAATAGAGATACCACAATTTCAGTTGTTCCTGATCCTGATAGTATTATTAATATATCTTTATCAGAAAGTGCTGGGATCGAGGCTAAATTGGTTACTATATACACACTCGCCCCTAGATGCACTAAACGAGTACTAAACGCTTGAAGTATGAAAGCACTTCTTCCTGAAGCCAATAAGAAAAATTTTCGCTTATTTATTAATCCGTCATAAACTAATTCTATGAATTTTTGTGTGTATTGGAAGTATTTGTCTTTCTGGAGATGAATCCTATTAGCTTCGAGATTTTTCATCATTAATTCCATGGCGCGGAAAAGATTCTCTTTTGCTTTTCCATTAACTTCAATCTGATTTTGTTCCATGTTAGTTTTTTCAACCATTTTTATTTTCAATGTCTAGAATCTCAATATTTAATATAAAGAAGGATTCAAAAAATACATTATGGTTAATAATATTTTTATTCTAAAATATTAAAAGACCTTGTATTCAGTATTTATTGAACCGTTGACAATTAATCAACAATGAAATAATTATATATTTAATAAAACATCATTTATTGTGCCCATTTATAGTGTCTTTATGAGATTAGTTCTATAACTTAATTCAATGAATAGAGATCTCCAAATGGGCACACACTTATTTTTTGGATGAAATTTAGATTAAGACCTTCTTACTAACTACATTACAAGAACACCTATCGCCGCACTGAATTCTGAATTCTTTAGGAATATCGCTTTTTTTTTATTAACTTTGCATAAAAGAGACAAGATTTTCTTTAAAATCTTATTTTCTCTTAAGAAACCACCAGAAAAGACTATATCTGTTACATTATTATTATCTGCCATACTAATTGCGATTGTTCCTAAATTTTCGCCAATTAAACAAATTATAGAGTTAATAAAGTCTTCTTTTTTTAAAGATTTATTATTAAAATTTACATCAATCTTACCCAACGAGGCAGCTGTGAATTCTCTGAATAGTAAGTCGACTCTCGTATCATTTGGATCATAGATGTCTGAGACTTTTAAATCTACATTATATCTATTCCCCTTTTTAGCTATGTTTATTGCTTCATGAAAATTATTCATATTGAATATAGCTTTTATTATGCCCATAAAAAATCCCCCTCCAAGAGCAGAACCCCCCAAGTGCTCAAATTTATCATCTTTCAAAACAATTGATGTCCCGGTCCCTATGGTTACTATTAATGAGCGCGAGAGTTCTTTCTTTTTCTCCAAATTATGGAGAAATTCGATACCTCTCACATTTGCTTCAAATTCATTTATTAAATTTGCCTTATAATTTGTAGAATATTCTTTATGTAATTCAAAACTTTTTCCTCCCGTAAAATTAAATGTTCTAAATTGATCTTTCTTGGAATTTAAAAATTCTTTTATAGATGGGAAGCTGGTTTGAGAATGAAAAGAAGTTAATTTCAATTCATTACCATGAGAATAGGCAAATTTCGTAAGACTTTGTCCCATATCAATTCCAATTCTATCTGGTGGGATTTTAATGTTATTATCGCTTAAATTAATTTTTAACATCCTATTTATCACTTAACTTAAAATTCAATTCTTTCATTATTTTATATTATTAATTTATTAAATGAATTTTGTAACACTTTTCCATGTTAGCCCATTCAAAGTCAAAGAAACCAGAAGTTACCGTAAATAAAGGGGATACACCAAAAGAAAGTTTAACCAAAGGAATCGACAGACTCGGAAATCTTTCAAAATTTATTAATGATGGTGACCAAGTATTTATAAAATTTAATTTAAAATTACCTAGCGGTTTTCCAACAAATACAAATTTCGATATTCTAGAAACACTTATCGTTTCTTGTAAAGAAGTAGGAGTCAAAAAAATCTATTTAGGCAGTTTTCCTTTTAAGGGAGTTCCAATTAAGGTTATCTCGGATTTATTAGACCTGAAAGGATACTTTAATACTCTTGGAGCGGAATTAGCGTTCTTAGATAATAGTGATGATTTTGATAAGAAGGAAATTAATCAAGATCAATTAAAAAGAATTAAATACAATTCACTTGAGAAGGTCAATATAAATGATAAGGAATTTCTAATTCCCAAAATCGTTCTTAATTCAGATAAATTTATCATTGTTAACCAAATTAATGTGAACCCTTTATTCCAGTTTAACTCATCCTTATTAAATTCATATTCTATTATAGCTCCAAAAGATCAAGAAATTGGGAAAGATAAACCTGTAAGTAAAGAATATATCACCTTTGATCAATATAAAAAAGATTTAATTTCAGATATTTTAGATGTTTTTATGATTAAACAACCCCATTTAGTGATTAACGATTTATTTTACATATTAGAAGGAGCTGGTCCGTATATTTATAAAGATTCTAATTTGAAAAAGACTGGTCTTATCGTAATTGGTGATGATATGATTGCAGTTGATCTTATTACAATGCAATTGTTAAATCTTGAAATTAATGATAGTGAATTAATAGTAGAAGCACGAAATAAAAATATAACAATACCTCAATTTTCAGATATCAAAGTTCTTGGGGAAAAAATTGAAGAAGTTAGAACCGATGTTGTATTATGTGCTTCAAATCTAGAAGATGTTCAAGTAAGAAATTTTTCTATAAAATCGGGTAAGTTTTGTTCGGGATGTTTCAATCAAGCTTACAATTTACTAAATCTTATGAAGACATATATGGGAAAAGATCTCAAATACAATATACACAATTCTTTTTTGATTGGCGAAAATCCAACAGAGCCGGATAATATTGGCAATATTATAGTATTTGGAGATTGTGCTGTGAACAGTACAAAAAACTATAATTTTAGAACAATAATTGTAGAACCTAAAAAAAAATCCAAAGGTAAAGGAAAAAATAAACTTTTAAAAGAAAAACATGTGGAAAAGAAAACAAGCATCAAGGAAAAATCAAATAAAGATATTTTAGAATTACCTGGATGCCCCCCAGATATTTTAAATTGTTTAGAATTAATAATAAAATATTATGGCAAGAAAAATGTTCCAAATTTAAATTTATTTATGAATGTAAACCAATTTTGGATCATGGGGGATTTGAACGATAAATTAAAGATTTGGGAGAAGCTCTAATAAATTGATAAATAAAGAATTTAAGAAGAATTGGTTAAAAATACTAAATTTCAATGCTACAAGAGATATAGTAGAAGAGCCTGAACTGGTAAAAGTAGATGTAAGAATACCTTTAAGTCCAATAATTATTAATGCTAATTTATTATATCATTTTTTTAAACTTCTATATCCGAAATTTATAAATGACCAGCAAAATATACTTGATATCATAATATCTGAAACTAACAAAAAGAATAAGGTGGTTGGTCTCTATTTATATAAAACTAAGAAGGCAGGCATTCATGAGATAGTAGAGTCTCTACCCCATGAATTAATTCGTATTAAAAGTGTTGATATTGATAAGTTAGATGATTTATTTAATAAAGCCCAAACCCGAATAATGAAGGAAAAGGGCGTTCGAATATCGTCAATCCGTTTATTTAAGAAAGAAGCTATCGATTTAATAAATAAACATTGTGAAAACATTGATATAATCTCTCAATATCAGTTTTTTACTCGAATTATGACTTTAATTCAAAAGTTCTTTGAACAAGATTTATTTTTAATTTATCCTGAACCAATCATTTTTAAATTCTTTAGAGAGAGTATAAAACTGTTGAATAAAATACAAATCCAAAACTTATTTAAATTCATAGAGGAAGTTTTACCTGAATTCAACACTTCTCTACTCATAGATCATAGTAATAATAAGGTAGTAGTTCTTCTACAAAAACAAATAATGAAATCTGGTAAATCGGAGTTATCTTTAAAATTTTTTACCCCGGATGATTTAGGGATTAGTGTCGATAATTTAGATATAAAGGATAGTTTAAGAATAATTCAAAAGAAATTAAAAACAGAGAATACATATTACTTAAATCAAAATGATATTATCTCATTTGTATCAGACATAATTGAGTTATTAATTCCCTTAAAAAAAGAAAATATCCGATTTTTACTTCAGAAAGCTCTATATGGATACCGTAGTTATAAGAATCACTGGGATATGGTTCCACGTCCTATAATTTACAATGGTTTCATAAGATTTTTACTTAGGCTTTTTGGATTTAATTTAAATCTTAAGAAGCTTTCCCACTGGGCAATACCAGATGTTATTATTAATTATATTGATTTTTATTTTGGATTAAATTCTAAAGTCTTATTTATTATTACAGACCATAAAAAAAATGGAAAAGCAAAAATACCTCAAGATACGCTTTTAAAGAATACAATTAAATATTCATTTTTATTAGAATTTGAAGAGAGTATGTTGAACAAAATAAGGATAATTAATCCAGAAAAATATTTAGCAAATACTTACTATAATTCATTAGATTTAATTAAGAATACAATATCAGAAAAGTTTGGTTTCGTGTCTGCCATTGTTATTTTTGATAAATCGCTATTTCAGATTATCGTAAAAAATTTTATTTTTGGACATTCAAAATCATTATTCTTCCCTAGATTAAAAACATTAAAGATGTTGAAAAACAACAAATATCTAACAGTATATCCGGAATTTTCGCCCTATAAATTAATCAAAAGGAAAGGAACAATATCATTTTTGAAACTTGTTTTACCTGTTTTAATTGATAAACATGAATTTTAATACTATTTATCAAAGATAATTAATTTCATACATTATTTTATAAATCCTTTAGCTACTAATAATTCCGCATTCAAAATTGCACCACCAGCAGCGCCTCTTATTGTATTATGACTTAAAGATACAAACTTATAATCAAAAACATTATCCTCTCGAAGTCTACCTACTGTTACAGCCATTCCCTTGTCTTTATCTCTATCCTTCTTTGGTTGAGGTCTATCAATATTTTCTAAATAGATTATCGGCTGTTTTGGAGCGAAAGGTAAATTTAACTCCTGAGGCACAGATTTAAAATCTTTCCATATTTTGATGATCTCTTCTTTTTTAGGTATTTTATCAGTGAATTTCATATTAACAGATGCAGTATGACCATCAGTAACAGGAACTCTAGTACATGTAGCACTAATTTGTATTGATTCATCATTCACAATTCCATTTTCTCCAACTTTCCCTAGGATTTTTAAAGGTTCTCTTTCCGTTTTTTCTTCCTCTCCACTAATATAAGGTACAATATTATCGACAACGTCCATAGATGAAACTCCAGGATACCCTGCCCCCGAAACCGCCTGAAGTGTTGTGATTATCAATTTGCTTAGCTTATAACCTGCTTTTTCTAATGCATAAATTGGAGTTAGATAGCTTTGAAGAGAACAATTAGGTTTAACTACAACAAATCCTTTGGTAAATCCCCTTCTTTTTTGTTGAATTGGAATTAAATTTAAGTGGTCATGGTTAATTTCGCCAATTATCATAGGTACATCAGGAGTCCATCTATGTGCAGAATTATTAGAGATTACCGGAATACCACTTTTGGCATATGCCAATTCAATAGTTTTTATATCTTCTTTATTAGGTAAATTAATTGCTGAAAAAACAAAATTTACTTCTGGATTTATAGATTCAAAATCTTGAACATCTCTTACAATTAATTCATGTAAATCTTGGGGAATTGAAAATGACATTTGCCATTTTTGTTTAACTGCTTCATTATATGTTTTATTTGCCGATCTCGGGGATGCAGCAACATCTACAATTTGAAACCACGGATGGTTTTGCAATAATTTAATATAATTTTGACCTACAACTCCAGTCGCTCCTAATATGCCAATTTTATATTTTTTCATAAGTTAAACCATTACAAGCTATATTATAATTTAAAATAAGTTGATATTGAAAAATTTTTAGGTTTTAAGCCCTTTCTTTTATAGGGTTTTTAATCTTATATATTAAATTTTTAATTATTAGTATAACTTTTATTAATAACGAATTCAAGAAATTATTTCAATAGGTATAGTATTATAAATAATTATCATTATGTGTAAATTACCATGCCTGGACCTTATGATGAGTTAGAAAAAAAAGCAGAAGAACTTGAAAAGAACTCTAAAGAAGAATTCAATAATAAGAATTTCATTATCGCGATAAATCTTCTAGAGGAAGCTAAACAGATTTATTCACAATTAAGATTTCAGGGAAAAGTTGGAATGATAAATCAGCGTATTGCTAGGTTGAAAAATTTAGTCCGATTTGAAAAACAGGATACTAATGTTCAAATAAAAAGCGAGCAAGATTTTCAAAAGCGAGTTCAAAAAGCTATAAGTGAAAAAAAAGAGTATGAAGATAAAAAAGTAGCGATTCAAAAGGCCCCATCTCCACAAATTAAACGAACAATTGAAAAGATTAATATGCTAAAAGAAAAGGCAGAAAAAGAAGAAAAATTAAAAAAGTATTCAAGAGTCATAGGTAGATATGAATATATATTAGAATTATATAAATCTATACCAACAGATATAATGGATTTATCAAAAGAGATTTTAGAAATTGAGAGTAAATTATCTATTGCTAAGACAAAAAAATAGAAAAGTTAGATTTCTTTTTATTTTAATAAAATATATCCTGAACTTTTATGAAAAATCCCTTTAACGAATTTTATCATGTTTTAAGCTCAAAAGAATTATTAGATATTGCTTTTAAGAGAGGAATGAAAAGCTCTGCTCAAGTTTCAAAAAACGCACCTATTCTAATCAAAGCAAAAAAAAAAGAATCTAAGCGAATTAAGGTTGCTATTGAGGAGCTTATAAAGAGAATTTTAAATATCATAAAGATGGTTCCTATTATAGATGATCTTCCAGATTTTTATAGAGAATTGGCATCTATTTTAGTTAATATTGATAAATTAAAATTAACTTTGGGCAAATTAAATGGAATCTTACCTATTCTTAGTCAAATCGAAAGAGAATATATTGGTAAACTAAATAGGATAGAAGCTCCAAAAGAAGGTGATCAATTACGAAGAGCTGCTTTTGGGAGAATATCTTCAATTATAAATAAACAAAACAGTAATCTTGAATATTTAAACAAGATAAGAGGGCGTTTAAGAGAAATTCCTTCAATCGATTACACAATGCCATGTGTAGTTATTGCGGGGTATCCAAATGTAGGAAAAAGTAGTATAGTGAAAAATATCTCTACAAATAAAAAGATTGAAGTTAAAGAATATCCATTTACTACAAAAAAACTGAATATGGGGCATCTAGAGATTGAAAGAAGATTTGATAAGATTAAAATACAGTGTTTAGATACTCCTGGGATTTTAGACCGTCCTATGGCTAAAAGAAATAATATAGAATTGCAAGCAATTCTAGCTTTAAGATTGATATCTGATTTAATTATTTATGTGTTCGATCCTACGCCGGCATGTGGTTACTCAGTTGACTCTCAATTAGAATTGTTTAATGAAATAAATGATAGTTTTTCTAAAGAAGGAAAAATAGAAATTATAAAAGTATTTAATAAAAAAGATTTAGCAAGCAAAGCTGAAATTGAGTATTTGAAAAATAAACTAAAACTGAGTAATGGTAATTTTTTTTTAACTAATGCTCTTACAGGTGAAAATTTAGAAAAAATAATATCTCTTCTGAAACATAGATATGGCGAAAATGGATGAAATGAATATTTTAGGACTTGATGTTGGAGGAGCAAACACCAAAGCTGCTCTAATTCTATTTAGAAAATCTAAGATTTATAAATCATTCTCCTATATTGAATATTTCCCATTCTGGGAAAAATCATTAAGCCAAATACCAGAGATGTTTAATAGAATTGTGTTAAATATAATTGAAAAGAATGCTCTGACTTTAGAAAAAATCGATTTTATTGTAGTAACAATAACAGCAGAACTTTCTGATGCCTTTCAAACTAAAAGAGAAGGAATTCTAAAAATATTAGAAGCACTTAAAAAAGTCTTTGATGAGGAAAAATTAAAATTCATAACTAATCAAATTAAATTTGTGGATTACACGACAGCTAAATCAGATTATTATTCAATTGCAGCAGCTAATTGGGCATCAACCGCTATATTTTTAGGACAATTTATGTCTCAATGCATTTTGATTGATGCGGGGTCAACAACTATAGATATCGTTCCAATTATTAACGCAGTTCCAGTACAACAAGGAAAAGATGATATTTCACGCCTCATAAATCATGAGTTAGTCTATACTGGAGGTTTGAGAGCAACAATTCCTTCCATTACTCATCATGTTCCTTATAAAGGTAAATATCTACGTATCTCCTTTGAGAAATTTGCTTTTATTTCTGATGTTCACAGAATTTTAAATAATATTTCAGAGGAAGATTATATCAGCGACACTGCCGATAATCGGTCAAAATCCTTAGAAAACTGTTATGCTCGACTTTCTCGGGTAATTTGTATGGATATTGAAACAATTTCAAAGGAAGATTTAGACGTCATAGCTAATTATATTTACCAAAAACAAATAGGTATTATTATACGAGAAATTAGATTATTCCTTGATAATCTTATCATTAGATTCAGAGATTTTAAGAATAATCCTAAATTCGTAATAACTGGTTTATCTGCAGATTTCTTAATAAGAAAATCTTTAGAAAAATTAGGATATAATAACATTTCTTCTTATGAAGAAATTACACAGATTCCAAACCGCATTAATTCTTCTGCCTTTGCTATAGCAGGAGCATTTTATTATCAATTATAAAAAATAACGAAAATATGAAGCATACAACAGCAATATTTAAAATAGGAGGCAAAATTTTAGAGGATTTTGAAAATCTTAATACTACAATCTCTCAATTAACACAAATTTTTGATGAAAATTTGATACAAAAAATAATATTAATCCCTGGAGGTGGTACACTTGCAAATTTTATCAGAAAAGTATACAGTGAATTAAAATTTACTGAAGAGATTGCTCATTGGATGGGTACCATTTCTATGAACTATAATGGGCTAGAATTAAGTAAGAAATTTCCTAAACTAGAGGTTATTGAGGATTTTGATAGACTGAAAAAAATAAATAAATCTTTTTGTATATTTTTACCCTACCAATTTCTGAAAGAAAACGATAAATTACCACATAGCTGGGATGTAACTTCTGATTCAATTACTCTATTTTTAGCAAAAGAATTGGGGTTCCATGAATGCTTTTTAATAAAAGATGTTGATGGTATCTTAAATAATGAAAATCAAGTTATTAAAGAAATTTCTGCTTCAGAATTTAAGAAGTTGAAAGAAATAGGGAAAATAGCTAAATCTAAATTTGATAGTGAAAAATTAAAGGAAATGTCGAAGCCGATTGATCCTTATTTAACAAATCTAATTCAATTATATAATATTCCTTGTATTATTTTAAATGGTTCTAAAAATACGACAAGAATATTAAAATATTTTAAATCGACTAAACCAGAAGAAAAGTTATATACTAAAATTATTTGAAAAGCGTTCCGTGTAATTTAATTAGAGTTTAATGATATTTTTGTTAATTCTTCTTATTAAAATTAAAGTTTTAATTAAATTGAACTTAATTTATAATTAATATAATTATTAAACTTAAATTTTACATATTTAATAGTGAAATCAAAATGGATATTGAAGAGATGAAAAAAAATGCCCAATTTTTAATAGAAAATCTTCCTGGCAAAGATTTACCCGGTAATGTAAAAATTAGCGTGCGATATAGAAATTTAGTGAATTTCGCAAAATGTTTTAATATTACAGACCCAAAATATATTGGTTCAGAGGAAGAAGGAATTATAGCGTGCCATGCATATGCCAACGCCTATACTATAAAAGGGCTCTATACTTTAGCTCCAGGGGCAAAATTAATTCAAGAAGGGGAAGAACGAATGCTCGTAAAAAATCCTAGAATGATGTTACATGCTGGAAATAAGTATAACTGGGAAGGGTGTGTGGATGTTAAACCCGGTGATAAATTAACAGTAACTGCTAAATGGGGGAATGTATGGTTAGTTGAATCAAATATGATGTTGTTTGCTGAAGTTATTACAACCGTTAAAAACCAGAATAATGAAACGGTATGTAATGTTGTTGTCACAGCAGGAATAAGAAAAGGGGGTTATTAAATAATGGTTAAATTATCAGATATAAAGGTTGGACAAGTTTTTAAAATTGAATTTGAGGGAATAACAAGAGATTTATTAAAACAGTATGCTAAGAGTTCTGGAGACACAAATCCAATCCATACTAACGATGCTGTAGCTGAAGCAGCAGGTTTAAAAGGAGTAATCGCACATGGATTGTTTTCACTTGGATTCATTACTAAACTTTTTGAAGATCTTCTGGAACATGAAAAATACGGAAATCTTATTGAGCTAGATGTAGAAATGAGGGGTATGGTAAGATGTGGGGATCTTCTCATAACTGAAGCAACCGTTGAAAAGATTGAAGGAAAAAGAGTACATTTTGACGTAAAACAGACAACAATAACAAACTCTGATATAAAAGATAGAAATGGTAATGTTATAAAACAATTTGAAGCTGGTGAAAGAGGTTACATATCTGAAAAAGATATAGAAAGAGGTTTAGTAAAGACCAAAGAAATCCCAGAAGGTATTCTAACTTATAGAGAAAGAATTGCCACACCTGGACAAGCCATCATTGAAATCTTTGAATAAAGCTCAAAAAATTTCTTAAAATTTTAATACCTTATTCTTTTTTTGATAAATCTTTAACTTTTAGTTCAATTTCTTTTATTCCTTCGAAATCATTTAGATTTTTAGCTGCAGTGAGCAAAAGATCATAATAATTCAAAGCAGCTTCTAAACCATTCTCTCTAACAATTACTTCACCACGTCTAAAAATAAGAGTTTTAAATGCTTCAATTCGATTAACACTTAATGCTGCTGAGTATGCTTTTTTAAAATAAACTAAGGAGTTTTCGAAATCGTTTTTCATGAAATAAACAAATCCTATTGCATGATATGGAAATTGAAGCGAAAAATTAAAGCCGATTTCTTCTCTCAATTCTGCTGATTTTTTATGATATTCTAGTGCTTTATCAAGGTCATTCTTAAGAAACTGATAATGACCCGCAAGATGCCGATAAAAATATGATTGCTCCAGTTTAAAATCTTCTTCTAGTGCAATTTTTAATCCTTTTTGATAATATTCAAAGGATGTTTTATAGTCTTCTTCATCAGCATCTTTCTTATTTTCATGGTAAAGCCCTATATGAAAATAAGATTTGGATAATCCTAGCTTATCTTTTATTTGAGTTCTGATAGATAACGCTTTATTATAATAGGTCAATGCTTCTTCAAAATCTCCATCTAGAATTCCTTTACGATAGATGCAATTTCCAAAAAGATCAAGAGCATTTGCGAGGATATCTTTCGAATTTGAAGACTCTGCTAAGTTTTGAGCCTCTTGTAACATTGTCATTTCATCATTATAATTAAAATCTTTAAAAAATTTTTGATCTGCTTTAATATGGGCAAATTTTATTAAACATTTAGCTTTATCTTCCTTTCTTAATTCTTTTGAATCTAAAATTGGTTTAATTGAATCGAAAAATAGCACTGCTTCATCAAATCTGCCTTCAAGGCGATAAACCTCAAAGATTTTACATGCAATATTTATAAATTTGATAAAAAGTTTTTCAAGCATATTACTCACATATAAATAATAATTATTCGTAGAATTAACCTTACTAGACTTATAGAATACTGACTAGATTTAATAAAATATATTATTTATAGATTTAAGCAATGAACTTTACTAATAGTTTACACTTTATTTGAACTATTTGATAATAAAAATTCATCTTCTTCACATAATTATTTTAAAAGATTTTTATACTAGTTTAATAGAACAATTATTTGAAGGATTAATTTATAAAAATACAATTTTACCTACCGCATTGACAACCCAAGAACCCTTAGATAGCCAAGAACCCTTAGATACTGAAAAAATAGAGAGTTTAATTCTAAATGGGTATAATGAAAAGGCTGCTGAAGAAATATTTAACATAATAGAAGAATATCAAAATCATCCAGATAAAGATCTAATTTATCGAAGTTTGAGTTTATTAAATTTAATCTGTGACAAATCTCCATCGATCTCAGAGAGAGTAATAAAGAACATTATTCAATTTATTAATGATTCTGATTCTTGGATTAGGTTAGTATCTTTAGAAATATCATATCAAATTAGTTTATTTAGACCAAATTTATTAATTGAATTATTGGATAAAATTCGAGGTCGTCTATATGACCAAGATCCTTCTGTAAGAAGATTAACTGTAAAAATCATAGGTAATCTGATTTTATCTTTACATATAGATTTAAGCGAATTACAAGAAATTATTGAAGAATATACTGAAAAATTAATGGACAATGACTGGAAAGTAAAACTTAATGTAATAAAAACAATCCAGAAGATATTAAATCAGGATTATACAAAAATTCCAGATTTAGAACCTTTGCTCTCAATGGTAATTATCAATCTAAGGGATGAAGATGACGATGTCGCGAGAGCTGCTGCGGAACTTTTAAAAATTCATGGAACATATTTCTTAACGAAAGAAAACATATTTTACATTTTATTAAATCTTCTTTATAATGAAGAGAATAGGGTTAAAGAACTCATTATTTGGCTATTCGGAGAAATTGGTAAGGAAAAATCCTCAGAAATAATATCAATAATCCCAAAATTAATTAATTTATTAAAAGAAAATGATTATCGAATTCAATTAAAAGTTATTGAAGCACTCGTTAATATTGCTGAAAATAATTTTGATCAAATATGGGCAAACCTACTACATTCTATGTTAGAAACC
This sequence comes from Promethearchaeota archaeon, assembly GCA_020343655.1. GTDB lineage: Archaea > Asgardarchaeota > Lokiarchaeia > Sigyniarchaeales > SOKP01 > Loki-b32. The sequence continues at coordinate 1,124,955 of CP070805.1, forward strand.
AGCGATTCTAATTATAGAAATTCATTAATAAATGCTATTTTTCATCTATGTCGTAAAAATATTATTGAAATTTTTCCATATTTGTTTGAAGAGTTGGAGAATCCATCTGAAAATATTAGGGAAGGCATTGCATTAGTATTTAAGCGTTTATTCGAAGAATACCAGATTGAAATAGAAAATGAAATTACCAAAATTTTATACCAATTAGAATCACGTTTTTGGCGAGAAAGAAAAAGAAATATCAATCTACTACAGCATATTTGCTTTATTCTAGAAAACAAAAAGATCGCTGTTTGGATTACGATTGAGTTGAATAATGCTCTAAAAATTGAAAAAGATCCAGAAGTAAAAGAAGAAATCATATATACCTTGAAAAATATTAAAACAAATTTTCCTGATATTGATGATGCTATCGAAAGAATAAATAACGAATTATCAATATTTCAGAAAAGAATTATTGAGTTTCAGAAAATTCCAGCTCAATTTAGAGAAAAACTAAATTCGTATATTCAAAATTTCAAATTCAATGATACTGAAATTCAACTAAATGAAAAATATAATAAAATTTTGAAAAAAATAAAAAAGTTTCATCATATAATTAATAAATTTGAGTATAAGAGGTTAGCTTTTGAATTAATTGAGGAATGGGAAGAGACGAGAGTGCAAATAATTGAAGAATTAAGTATCATTAAAGGTTTTATCTCTGAAATCTGTGAAGAGAAAAAGACCGAATTTACCTTAAATTTAAAAGACCAAATTAAATTGTTAGAAAATCGAATTAGAATTTTAAAAACTGAGTTTGATTTTACAAAGGAAAAGAAATTTGAGGTTAATTTAGATGATCTTGAATCTGATATTGAATCAACTACTTTTACAGATGATAAACTTGGCTATATAACCCAAATAAGAAAAAAATTATTTAAATTGGATGGGGATATTAGAGAATTACTAATAGATAATGTAGAATTTGATGAAATATTCAAAGAACTCTTACAGAAATGGGTTGCTACTAAAATTGAAATTCAAGAATATTTGAATGATTTGGATTACCAAATAAAATTAATGAAAGATAAATTGATTGACTATATTATACAAGCTGAACCTATAACCACGAGTTCTGTTTCTAAAAGGATCAATGGTATTAGCACTGAACTAAGTTTTCAACTACTTCAAGGACATATTCAATCTATTATTACAGAAAGAATTGAAGGTATGAAAAATTTCAGTGAGGATTTTAATAAACTAATTAATAAACTCGACTTTTTAATAAAAAAAAATGAATTTTCAGACGCAAAAAGATTGATCGAAATGAATACGATGCAAATCCAAAATTATATTGAAGATACAGAAAAACAAATTGATACTATTCTTGGAAAAGAAAAGATTTTCGAAGACAATAATATATTTAACTTATATGTTAGGCCCTATCTTAATAAATTCAATGCTTCAAAAGAGTTATTAATAAATAAATCAAAAAATTTTGTTAGAAAATCAAATAATAAATTATATTTGAATCAAATCAAGTATTATCTTAAAATTATTAATCCTATTAAATTAGATCTACTCGCAAATTATATTAAATTAGATATTGAGCGATTAAAAGAATTAGTTCTCAAATTTATAAACAAGAATAAGTTAGATGCTAAAATTATTAATGATAAAATTTATTTCCAGCAAATTGAATCTGAAATACCAGATTCAAAAGAAATTCTCTTCTTTAAGAACATCAAGACTATAGGAAACGATATTTATTTAAATTTCAAATTAACTAATCCCTCAAATTTTGATTTTAAAGATTTACAAATATCCTTGAAAATACCTTCTTATCTTAATTTCCAAAGAAAGGAAAGTTTTCCGAAATTTCTACAAATAAACGAACTAAAACCCGGGAAAATCTTTAAATTTAATTACGTGCTTAAATTAGATAGACAAAAAGAACTTAAAAAGAATTTATTTGATCCAACTGCAGATGAGATCAAACTCGATTTATATTATCGTGATCAGTTTGATATAGCAAGAAAAACAACTAAACATATTGATCTATACTTTCCATAATTTGCCCCTTTAGATTTTAGAAATTTGAATAGAATATTATTTTTATAAAGTCTTTTTTTCGAAATTATTTATAAATAGATCTGATTTATCAAAAATTTAAATATAATATATGGAAAAGATTAATATATACATCTATTCTATTTAATTCTACCAGTATTAAAATCAAAATTAAAATTTGAGGTGAAGAATGCAAGAGTTGGAGAGTTATCGATTGACATTACAAACGAAACTTTTTGGGTGAAACTGTAAGCTTTCTAGTGAGAAATTAGAGAAACTACTAGCAAATGCAGGATTAAAAGGTGATATTGAAGATTCCGCAATTATTGCCGTACCAAACACTAATCTTGTCATGGCTAAAAATATAGACATATTTACTCCTATTATAGATGAACCAGATACCATGGGTGAAATTACCGCTGCCAATGTTACTAACGATGTTTTCGCTTTAAATGTTCCTGAAATATCTGGAATGCTTGTTTTCTTGGGATTAAAGAAAAATATGCCTATGTACGTTGCAGAAGGAATATTAAAGGGAATAAAAAACTTCATGGAGAACAAGTTAAATTCGAAAGTCCTTGGAGGTCATACAATATACTCAGAATGGCCGCTTATTGGTGGTGAAGCTTCTGGATTTGTAGAAAAAGACAAGATTATTAAAAAAAATTACGTGGAAGAAGGGGATAAAATAATTCTGACCAAACCAATTGGAAATCAAGCAATAATGGCAGCATACCGACTCCAAAAAAATAATTCTGACCTTTTGGAATCTTATTCAACAACTGAAATTGAAAGTTCTGTCGATATAGCCGTGAAATTAATGACAATACCACTTCAAGATATTGTAAAGACTATTCATACTTACAAAGATATTTCATTCATTCATTCGATGACAGATGTTAGTGGTTTTGGTCTTGCTGGGCATCTGAGAGAAATGCTTCAAAATTCGCGTCTTTCAGCAATAATCGAGAAGATCCCTAGTATTAGACTGACAAGCGACCTAGCTTATGAATTTGGGTATAAATATGATGAATGTGAAATGCCCGAAACTGCTGGTGGGATGCTTCTATCTGTTGATCATAAATACGCAGAAGAATTTTCACAAAGATTGGAAAAGGAATTCAGAGTAAAAAACTGGATTGTAGGCACAATCGATAACAAAAGCAAACCTAAATATGTTCGTGTATCCAAAAATGCTGAGCATATCGAGATAATAAAAATCTAACGATATCAATGAAGTAAGCAAAAACACATTAAAGTGGTAGCTTATTGAGAATACTGTTGCACAACAGCATCGTAAATAATTGTTGTTTTTAGTTCTTATTATTAAATATAAAAGAATTATTATTTATCGATAAAAGTGATAAATAATATCGAAAATTTTTATAGATAGTTTGAATTTGATTTATTAACGAACTCTAAATTAAAAATTAATGAAAATCATAAAAAGTTGAGGTGTATGAGCAAAGAATTAAAATATCGATTGACTTCAGATGTAAAGATACACGGATGAAGCTGTAAGCTCGGACAAAACGATTTAAATGATTTATTAACTAATGCAGGATTAGCGGGAGATATCGAAGACGCTGCGATTATACCCATACCCAATAGTGATTTGCTTCTTGTAAAAAATATTGATGTTTTCACTCCAATTATAGATGAACCTGAAATAGCGGGCGAAATCGCTGCGTGTAATGTAACTAATGATATATTTGCAATGAATGTACCTGAGATATCAGGTATGCTTGTCTTCTTGGCAATTAGTATAAGAACTCCAATGGAAGTCGCTGAGGGAATCCTAAAGGGTATAAAATATTTTATGGAAGAAAAAGTAAATTCTAAAATAGTTGGGGGGCACACTATTTATAGCGAATGGCCATTGATAGGAGGAGAAGCCTCTGGATATGTTAATAAAAGTGCTTTAATTAAAAAACAAGGAGTAAAGGAAGGAGATAAACTAGTGTTAACCAAACCAATAGGCCTCCAAGCAATTATGGCATCATATCGGATTCTTAAGGATTTTCCTGAAATGTTAGAGAATTATTCTAAGAATGAACTCCAAAAATCTATTGATCTTGCTGTAAAAATTATGACTACTTCTAATCAAAATGTTGTAAAAACTATACATTCTTACAAAGATTTTTCATTTATTCATGCATTAACTGATATTACTGGATTTGGATTAGCGGGTCATACTGCTGAAATGCTTCAGAATTCTGACTTATCAGCGACCATCGATATTTTTCCATCAATAAAGCTTTCTAAAGAATTGTCTGATGAGTTAGGATATGCTTTTGATGATTGTAAATGCCATGAAACCGCGGGAGGTATGCTCATTGCCGTTGATCCTACGAAAATAGAGGAATTTACAACCGCTCTCACAATTAATAAAATCTCCAATTGGATTATAGGAACAATAGATAGGATTCAACCGGGGATAGTCAGAGTCTCAGAAAATGTTCAAAATATTGAAATTACAAATATTTAAAGATGTTAATGATATAAGCTTAAACATTTCAAATGGGGGGCTTATTGAAAATTCCACCTGCAAGGTGGCATCAAAAATTAGTATTATTCTCGTTCTATTATTTTACCATTAAGGTTTAACACAATTTCTCTAATTTCATTTAAGGCTCTATCAATTAATTCCTCTCCATTTTCTATATTAAATGCAGTAATAGAAACTTCAACTTCCACTGATAGGCCAATTCTGGGATGGGTTTTAATCCAAAGTTGGGGATATTTTTTTTCTAATTCATTTGTATAAGCTGCAATCTGACTCTCTCCAATCCCTGAGAAAAGAAATCCTTTTTCTATGAATTTACCCTTTTGTTCCTTTAAAAGTGGTATTATTAGATTTCTAAACATTGCTTTCATCTCAGCAGGTACTCCTGGTAATATAAAAATAATAGTATTTCCTTCATTAACCTTAACTCCAGGAGCTGTACCTATAGTATTAGGTAATGGAGCAGAACCTTGCGGAAGATATGCCATTTTTTCTCTCTCTTTTGTCATTCCTTCAAGTTTTAATAATCCTTTTTTATGAGCTTGTTTGTAAGCCTTTTTAATTGAATTGTAGGCAT
>CP070805.1:1130189-1138034 GCA_020343655.1 Promethearchaeota archaeon
AGAAGTTGATTCCAACGCTAGATATTATTAGTGAAAAATTACAGAATGTGAACCAGCTTTTTACGCAAGGATTATATTTTAAAGCTCTTGATGCTTTAGATGATTTCGAGCAAAAAGAAGAACTCAATCATATAGATCAGGTATCTTGTCATATACTCAAGAGTTATATCTATTTTGAACTTGGTAAATATACTGATGCTCTCAAATTCGCTGAACTGGCGCGCAATATAAGTCAAGAACTTGGAAATAAACCTCTCCTAGTTGATAGTTTCATATCAAAAGCTTTCACTTTATGCTATTTAAAAGATTTCAATGGAGTTTTAGATTTATTATCAAAAGGAGAAGATTTACTTAAACAACTTACTAAAATGTCGCGGTTAGACTTTGCAAAAAGAGACGCTCTTTTAAAATTAATTAAAAGTTTATTTTTTTTTTTAAAAAGACATAACATAGATAAAGCTTTAGAATATGGGGAAGAGAGTCTAAAAATATCAGAGGAGAATGGCAATTACAAGGAAATCACCTGGGCTCTCCATCTTAATAGCTCCTATTATTTTGCCAATGGAGATTTGAATCGCACTATAACTTATTTGGAACGATGTCTAAAAATTCAGAGAACTTACCGCAAACGCGATGATTGGAAGACCCTTAAAGATCTTGGGGTATTTTATGGTATAAAAGGTGAATTAGATCTTGCTCTAGAATACACCAAGCAGAGCTTAACGCTTGCAGAAGAAATAGGCAATACAACTTTCATTGCAGAGTGTCTTAATAATTCTGCATTAATATATCGAGAAAAAGGGGATTTAGATCGTGCTATAGAAGCTCTAGAGCGAAATCTTACCATTTTTGAAGAATTTGACAATAAAATGAAATTATTAGCGGGTTTAGATTCTCTATTTGTTGTTTCACTAGATACTTATTCTCTTAAGCAGGCAGAACAGTATTTAATGCGTATGCAACAAATCAACGAACAAATCCAAGATAATATGGTTGATGTGGCATGCCGTGTAAATAAAGCACTAATGCTCAAAATGAGCTCAAATTCTCTCGATCTAGGAAAAGCTAAAAAGATACTCAAGGATATTATTAAAGAGGATGTTGTTAATTGGGAATTCACTGAACGTGCCCTCCTTCACTTATGTGAAATTTTCTTAAAAGAACTACAGATATCCAATAATCCAGAAATTTTGAGTGAGATAAATGCCATAATAAAGAGATTGTTGGATTTTGCTGAATTTCAACGCTCCTATCGTTTATTAGCAGAGACTAATCTCTTGCAGGGCAAGCTAGCATTAATGCAAATGAATATAGGACATGCAAGACAGCTATTCGCCAAAGCTGAACGTATAGCCGAAGAGCATGGACTTCACTTACTAGCTAGGACAATTTCAAGTGAAAATGATAAATTATTAGAACAATTAGAAATCTGGGAGAATTTAAGAGAATCGAAAGCACCTTTGGCTGAACGTATAGAGTTATCGCGCCTAAACGAACAAATGGAGAGAATGGTAAGAAAAGGGATAGTGAAAGTCCCCAAATTGGATTTTGAACAACCAGTACTGCTTACTATCATGTCAAAAGATGGAAAAATTTTATTATCGAATCCATTTACCGCTGATGTAACAATTGATAGCGCCTATTTTAGTGAGTTTCTATCATCTTGTAATGAATTTTGTGACCAGATTCTTTCTGAATCGTTTGATCGTATGAAATTCGGTCAACACACTGTTCTTGTTACAGCAGTCGATTCTTTTTCCATTTGTTATATCTTCCAAGGACAATCGTATAGCGCCCGGCAGAAATTAACCCATTTTTCTAAGGCTGCTAAAAAAAAACATGATATAATTAGAATACTAAAAGAGGCGAGTAATAAAAACATAGAGATTAATGTAAACGAGATAGCCTCTCTTAAAGAATTAATTTATGAAAGTTTTCTTTCGGACTCTCAACAGTTTCAGATGCCATTTAAGGCTTATGAAGGCGATGGGCCATTTGTTTTCGTCAGCTATTCTCACACAGACAGACTCCAAGTTTATCCGATAATTGACTATCTTAATAGAGCCGGTATAAACATATGGTATGATGAAGGCATTCCTGTAGGTGAGAATTGGAAAAGATCCATCGTAGAAAAACTAGATCGATGTAGTGCATTTCTCGTATTCATTTCTCCCCATATAATAGATTCTGAATATGTACAAAAAGAAATCAGTTTTGCTTTAAAAAAGGAGAAACCTTTTTTTGGTGTGAACTTAAAAGAGACTAAATTGCCCAGTAAAATAGAATTTGAGATAGGAGATATTCAATTTATGGAAAAATATCTCGTCCCTGAACCTGAATTTTATGATAAGCTGAAAAAAATCCTAGATACAGTGCTAATTAAATCCTAAATCATCCTATCCTTACTATCATCCTTTTCACAACCCTCATACATAAGTTACTCCATTTCTTACTCCATACGCATAGAACATTTTACTGCTTTTTTAAACATAATTTTTAAGCTTGCCTTCTTATCAAGGATGATATAAAATTTTACTAGAAAATTTTAGATTTTTCTACACTGAAAAGATTTATCAGAGTGTTTTAAGATCATTTTTATATAATAATTCTAAAATAAAAATGGAAAGCTTAGATTTACTACTAGGATTATTCTTTTCATCAGAAAACAATATTGTATATGACAATATTGAACTATCAACAAAATTACCAGAAGGTAATATCCACCAAATAAAATTATTACCTATGCGGTTTCTTGGACCTTTATTTATGACCTTAGCTTATGATGATAAAAAAAAGTGGAATATTAACTTTATTGAATCGACATTATCATCAAATCAGGAATATAAGACTAAAGAAAGTTTTATGCAATCATTCCTATGTCTTAATTCTTCAGTTGAAATAGAAAACAATATGACTTATCTCTTTGCATTCATTGGATCTCCATATGCAGAAGATCCTAAAATATTATATGAAAAAATGAATAAATATGTTCATCAAAGTATCATTCAAGGGAAGTATGTAAACCAAAAGGTTTATGGGGTTGATTTTAATTATAATATATTTGTAATTGGAGAGTTACAAAGAGGTCTAAATCTAATTAAGCATTCATTAGGATCTCCAAGAAAGATGTACTGGGAAGAAAAAAAAAAATATTATTCAATAGGGCTAATAGAAAGAAAAAAAGATGGAGATGTTGTTGAATCTAACTTATACACATTTGATACTGATGATCCATTAAGAACTAAATTTCTAAACGATATTCCCTCCTACTATTTGATGGCGATATTACCGGATTACTTTGAAATACGTATACTTGAAACCTTAAAGTTATTCGAAAAAAAAGATATTTATCCTAACATTAGAACAATAAAATTAAGCTGTTCTAATGTTGAGGTCTTATACATAGAAGAATTTGTAGTTAAGAATCAAATCAGAAGGAGTTATGGTTTAATATTAGTTCCAACCCACGAAGAATTAGAAGACTGTTATGAAATTTCATTTTTTAAAAAAAAATTAAGGCTCATTTTAGATGAGAAGAGGGATTTTGAAAAAACTGTAATTGAAATAAATTCAAGAATTAATCCATTCGATAAATGGAGTGCTAATTCTAATGAAGGCCTTGGTAATATTAAAGAATTACTTGATAACAAAAATTAAGAAAAAGAAGAACTGAGGGAAGGTTTTTGGAAAAGGTCAAATTCAAACAAGCATTTAAGATTGATGATAAAAGATTATTATGGAATTATAACAGAATTACACGTATGTTTAAAAATTCTGATCATGTAGAGATCATAGCTAAATTCTTAATAAACCAATCAATAGGATTTTCCCTCAATAGAATATTAGATATTCTCAATTATTACAAACCTATAATTAGTAAAAATAAAACATTATTAGATTTCGCATTTGAATGGGTTCGAGCAAATAAAATTCGATTTGAATATAAGAAATTTATCAATTTAGGGACATATGAAGATCCCAATAGTGCGATAGATGACACTATTTTTCTTTTCTTTTTAGATTATGATAAATATATTAGGGAATTCTTTATAAAAAATATAAGTGAAATTGAAATTTGCGCTTTATATGAGATATTTTTTAATCCTAATCAAGTAGATTCCACAAATATGAATTTTTTTTTAAAAAAAAACGAGTTAAGGGTACACACAATTATTAAAGAAAACGAAAAAGTAGATACTAATATCTTTACATTACGAGAGGGATTATCATCAATGATCAAGAAAGATTATAATGAATTGCACCCATCAAAAGTTCAAATTAAAAGTGAACAACAAAAAAATGACATTAAAGTCTTATCGACAATAACAAAATTCGATGGGACAATGTTAGAGAGATTAATCAAATCTTACTGCTTTAACAAACAGAAAATAGTTGAAAAGGAACTTGAAAACTCTATTTCTAGTTTTTTATCTTCTTTTCTCAAATTTGGTCAAATTTATAAATATAAAGATTTTAAAGAAAAATTAATAAGAAATTTAACAGATAGTCTGTATTCTGGATTACCAGAAAATTATAAGTTTGATTCATTAGATATTCTTATTTCTGATATATTAGTAAATTTTGAAAGAACGCTTAAAAATCAAAAATTAGATGGTTTGGCTTGGATCAAGGATTTAAATCCTATCTTGAAAGACATTGTTATAAAATTCATTGATACATTATAAAGTTGATCAATAATTAACCATAAATTATTTAAAATTTCGGGTTAAATTACGATTTAAAAAGAATTTATCGGATAGTCTAAAACCGTAGTTTCCAATAAAAAAGAAAAGCTTGAACCTTGTGGTTCCCCTTTCAACATCACGCACTCCTGCTTTTAAGAGTGGCAGGCTAAATAGGTCGCCCGAAAGCTCCCTACGTACACCCCAACTCACTTAACCTGCTCTTTACTAATGTTTTACTTTCTCAACATAAAAAATTGAGAAAATAGGATAATAAATACAAAGGATAAAATTTCTAATAAGAAAAAGAATAAAATTTGGTTATAATAATTGTATGAATATATATTTCGAATGAATTAAACAATAGCTAATTGAGATGTCTTAATAAGATTTGGTCCAACATCGATCGGTTTTAATAAACTTTTTACATCTCCATTACAATTTTGAAAACAATTCTTTAATTCTTGAATTACTTCTTTCATTTGCCCCTTATTTATATCTCTCTCGAGGTTCCTCTCTTTGTTTCTTATCTTTATTATTGGAGAAGCTTGATAGGGTATACTCTTATTAGATTTTAATTCTCTTATAACTTTCTTTAACATATTTATCTCTATCTTTAAGAACTTGATTTCATCTTGTATATTAATAGAATTATCATGAAATTTTACGATTCTATAACAAGTGGGTCCATACCCTAATTTAATGCTTTTAGATGATTTTAAAACTCTTCCACATCTCTTACACAAAAATACCATTTTTAACTCCCTTACATAATAATATACTAAAAAGCTTTTTTCTCTACTCGTTTTTGATCATAATAAAAATATGCTAATTTATAATTTTTGAATTTTGTTGAATGAACTTTTGGGAACGAATAATCAAACCTCTTTATTTATATTAAAAGAAAGATAAAGATACTCCATCCTTCTTCTATCATCCAATCGTTATCTTACCCTCTAACGCTTTAATTTTTGATGAAAAGAAAACTTTATTAGAAATCCTAATTCAATAACAATTAAAAAAACTATGGTGGTATATAACGATGTGGGCAATCAAAATGTTAATTGGTAAGGTTAAATTTAACGCTTGGAAAAAAAAAACCATTGTTGATGAATATCTCGATATCGGAGATATTATAATGTACTATGCTAAGTTTGGTAGTGGAAACCCTGTTTTTTTATTGCACGGTGGTATGGTGGATTATACAAGTTGGTTTTTTCAAATCAAAGAGTTAGCAAAATATTTTAGGATAATCGCTCCAGATACTCGAGCACATGGAAGGACAACAGATTCAGACAAACCTCTAAGTTATCAGCTCTTTGCTTCAGATATTTCTCAATTAATGGAAAAATTAGATATAAAAAAAGCATGTTTTGTTGGTTGGAGTGATGGGGGTTGTACTTGCTTAGTTCTTGGTCTAAAATATCCAGAATTAGTAAATAAGCTAGTACTAATTGGTACTCCATATAATATATCTAATTATTATCCAGAGATCTTTGAACAATTTGGTAATGTAGATCCGCATAATTTACCTAAAGGTTATAAATTTATTAAGAAAGCGTATGAAAAAGTAGCTTCTAATCCAGATAATTGGCCAAATTTACTCAAAAAAGGAATGGATATGGCAATGCGAGAACCAAACTTCACGTTAGAACTATTGAAGAACATTGAAAGCCCTTCACTTATAATCGATGGAGAAAAAGAAAAACTTTACCCATTAAAAGTTATACGAGAAATGACTGATGCAATGCCTAATGCGCGACTCGAACTTATCCCAGGTGGAACACATTTAGCTCTTTTGGAGAAACCTAGACTAATAAACCAACTAATCATAAATTTTTTAAAGAATGATTAAAATATTCAAACTCCCATTTTTTCAGATTTCTTATGAAATTTTTCAAAGGAATTTTCATTGAAATCAGATGCTGAATTTACCTTTCCATCCTAATTTCACTGGAAATTGGGACAATTTCCTATACTTTATTTCAAAGAAGCGATTTCACGTATAAATATGATTAAATCGAATTAATCTCCATTTTTTAAATGTCCTCTGGTATTCAATTTCCATAATCCCACATGGATCCACTCGAAAATCCCATCGTCGATACACAGCAATTCCTAATATATAGCAGAATAGCAGTCGAATCAATCCATCATGGCTAACAAGAATAAGATCCTCCTTAGATGCCTGTTTGTCTTCAAAAAACGACTCGATCCGTTTTCGGGCATCTTCTCCACTCTCTCCTTCGGGAAATTTAAAATCACGATCCCTATCAATAAAAGCATTCCAAACCTCAGGATATCTCTGCTGTAATACTTGCTCAGATAATCCTTCAATTAATCCATTATCAATTTCGTTCAAGCGACTATCAACAATCGGTGATATCTTTTTTTTTTCAGCAACATATTCAATTGTTTGTTTAGTTCGAATATATTCACTAACATAAATTTTATCAATCGATTTATCTGAGAAGTATGAAAATAATTTTTGTGCCTTTAAATGTCCTTTTTCATTAATTGGCTGATCCTGATGCCTTAGATCAGGATTATAAAAATCTCCTTGTTCTTTATTAGCATGTCGAATTATGTACCATTTCATTTTAAAAACCATTTTCTAATTATTCACATCTATATTGGAAGAAAAGAAAATCCTGAATTATTTAAGTATTTAATATTCTTTGATATTCAACGCTATTAATTATTTCCATTAAAAAGGTTCACTAAACTCATATATCAAGCTTATCTTGCTTTTCTTAACATACACCAAAGAGGTACATCGGTTTCAGGGATTATTCCATGTTCAAGTATTTCGAATCCATATTTCTGGTAAATTAACACACTCTTTTCAGTATTAGTTTCCACATAAATCGGTAATTCATCGCTCTCAATTGTTTTTAGCATAGTACTTATTAATAATCCCCCAAATCCTTTTCCTTGTTCTTCTGGTTTAACAGCAATATTTTGAAAATACCAATGATCATAGGGTGCAAGTTCTTTATGTCTCTCTTCCTCATACTTAAAAATTCTCATAGTTCTTTTCATTGCTTTTAGTTTTAAACCTACTTTACGCATTGTATAAAAACCACCGTGTCTCATCATACTCCAAGTAGATGGATACACCTTATTGGGGGGAAGCCATATTGTAATTCCTTCTAAGTTCTTA